>JAABRD010000018.1:0-90240 GCA_011391085.1 Thiotrichaceae bacterium
GGTCAAAATATAATATTAAATTTAGGTTTAGACTTTACCCCTAGCACTTTTAGATGATTCATAAGGTTAATTCACAACTTATGATAAGTGCTTTTGACCCTGTTTCTGTTAAGAGGCTTCAACTATCTATTTGCTTTCGCTAACCTTGTTTAATTCTGCTTAGGTGATGGTTTTAAACAGAGTCCCCTGATTCCATCTATCCCTTTGGTCTTTCCGCTATACACCTCAATACCTTTATAGAAGTTTGAAGGTCTGGAAGTAAGCACACCACCTCTCATC
Organism: Thiotrichaceae bacterium; assembly: GCA_011391085.1. Taxonomy (GTDB): domain Bacteria; phylum Pseudomonadota; class Gammaproteobacteria; order Beggiatoales; family Beggiatoaceae; genus JAABRD01. Next base: position 280 of record JAABRD010000018.1, read on the forward strand.
AGTGGCGGAGGAATCGCACCTCATTTTTGACCTTCTTTCGTAACCACTTGGTTCTTGGTTACTTATTTCAGCACACGAATTAACAGAATGGTTCGTGAAATTCATTCTGAAAATTCTAAAATCCTGCAAATTCTGATTCAGACAAGCAAAATTTGTGTAAGATGATCTGTTAAAACTGCGGTTGAACCTTAACCTCTAACTTAACTCCCGCCTGTTTCTGCAACATGTGTAAGATGTCAAACAAATTCTTGGCATTGGGGTTGCCACTGGGTCTTAACAGACGGCGATGGATAAAATGTGGGCGAAAATTCAGGACGGGTAGTTCCATTGAAAACTGTTTTTCTCGTTCTTACGCGGCCTGCGTGGGAATGCTGTGATGACGCGCCAGCGTCACGCGCCAAACGTTCCTATGCTGGCGCGTGGGAACAAGAGTAAACCTCACACCCAGATTGCCGGACAACCCACCCGTTTACCAAGCACTCAAAAACTCCACCTGTCCTTGCATTTCTTCCGCAGATTTAGTGGCTATCAACCTTAACAACTTTCGTATTTGATCGCCAACACCATGACGTTGTTGAGGAATGAAAATGATACCTGCATGAACCTTACCTTGTCTCAAATACTCAGTATGTAATTGGTGAAAATCTCTGGTATTCGAGGTACAAAGCACCCGTTGTTGCGCCGTGGCAAATTCTAGTTGCGTGGCATCCGCAAGGCCGGTGCGTTCTTGTTCTAATACCGTCATCACGTCTATGCCTCGCGCCCGCAATCCAGTGACCAGCGGATGTGACATGACATCTTCATCCAGATAAAGACGAATTTTCATTAGGCCACCTTTTTTAAAGAATAATATTCCCGCATTAAGTTGTCGTAGTAAGTTTCCTCGGCCAACAAGTCCGCCTCAATTTCTGATTGATTAGCATGGTAGTAGGTTAGTGCCGCATAAACCTGAAACAAGGCCAACTGAGGATATTGAACGGCAATTTCCTCTGGACTGTAACCGCTTTTATACCATCCTGCAATAGTTTTCACAAGCAGTCGTGTACCCTCAATCCGGGGGCGCCCCCCTAGAATCCCAGGCGTTTTGACAATAGTCGAATCAAAATTTTTCATCTCATGTTTACCCCATTGTTGAACACAGTTTTGTCCAGCCTCCTAAATTATTTCCCCACCACCGTTTTAACCAAATTGATTAGAGTATTGACCAGTTGCTTTTTTTCCTCCTCCCCACCGACTACGGTATTAACCAACTCTCCCAACTGTTCTGCCGATAAGGTGACTCCCAATTTTTCAATTTCAATATGAATGAATTCTTTTTCAATATGGATGAATTCTTTCCTTACCCCTGTCACTTTGACTGGACCTTCTACATTTATTGTTAGAGCCTTTTCTTTTTCATCTGTGGAATCTGTGACCGCTTTGTTATAACCGACCTTTTTCAGCATATTTAACATTTCCACAGAATTCATTCTCTCTGGCACTTCACACCCTTTTACCTTCATCAATTTTTTCACATAACTACCCACTCCCCTAGACACATTGGTTCGTTGCCCTTCTTTATTTTTGACCCGCATCTCTGCTAATTCCGCCGGCGTATAACCACATAACAAGCCTCGCAGGGTTAATTGTTCAGTGAATGTCAGTGATTTTCCATTGACCTCGGCCAAGTCGTTTAATAAACGTTGCAAATCCCAGTGAATTTCTGCTTCTTTAAATTGTTGTTCGGTTGCTGTTGTCATAGTGAGGGGGTTGCTAACATTGCTAATTAATTGCTGATTAAATGCTAACAGAAAAGGATTGCTTAAAGTTAGGAGGGCGTTCTATACTTAATAGTTGTATGCCTTTATTGGGCATTTTTCAATCAAATGTACTTTTTTGTCTGAATCACAGATTGACGCTGATGTTACAGATGACGCTGATTAACCATGCCGAATTTGGCCATGAGGTGGTTAACTCAATCTGCGTCATCCGTGTCATCTGCGTCAATCTGTGATTTAGACTAGACAATCTTACAAGGAGAAATTTATTATGTCAACCATAGCTATTACACGGCTATTTCATATTCAATGCTGGTCTCCGCCCAAGGGATTAAACATGGGTGGAGTGTGGGTTGCTTTCATTGCCACAGTAATGTTATTAGCAAGTTGTGCGACGATTGTTGGCAGTCCGACACAACCAATCACCATCAACAGCGTCCCTGGTTCTGCCAAAGTGGTCGTCACCGATGAAAAAAGTGTGGTGGCTTTTCAGGGTGAAACTCCAGCCTCTGTGACCTTAAAAAAGAGTGATGGTAGCTATTTTGGTAAAAAAACCTTCAAAGTTGAAATTTCCAAAGAGGGTTATCAAACACAGATTGTAAAAGTGGATAGTAGTCCGAATGGCTGGTACATTGCGGGTAATTTGATTTTCGGTGGGTTGATTGGCTGGCTAATTGTTGACCCCTTCAATGGTGGAATGTACACCTTAAGTCCAGACCAAGTCAACGCTTCGTTGGGGGGAGGCGCCACGAGTCACTTTCAATGGCAAGAAGGGAGCCTGGCTATCTTGTTGTTAGAAGAGGTGCCATCTTCGCTTCGCGATAAGATGGTGAAAGTGAGTGGCAAGTAGATTTTTCCAGTTTCTACGCACCCTCATACCAGATACCCGTTTTGAACAACATTCAGTCATGTCGAGTAGGCAAGAGTTTTCTTACCCACCCTCTTCTTGACTCTCAAAGTTTCTGGTGTGCAACGAGAAACCCGTTGCCCACCCTACCTAAATACTTCGTCTGAATCAGAATTTACCGAATTTTAGAATTTTCAGAATGAGATAGTTTTCATTCGGTCAATTCTCCAATTCTGAAAATTCTGATTCAGCCCCACACCACCCAAACCTATTTATAGTCAGACCAAAACACGTTACTTGTTCCACAATCTCTACCCCAATGACCCTCTTCAACCTGTAACCAGATTTGAACTGGCCCATCAGAATCATAAATGGTACACCGTCAACTTTACAGTAACCGTGACACGAACCGCCAGTGGTAAATATAACTTTGTCACCATAGCAGGAAAAATTTATGTTCATCATTATGCCGGTCATATTGACATAGCCCGCGGACAACCCGTACAATACGCTGGAGAAGCGCAATTTTCAGGCCGGACTAACCGTGGTACCCTACGTTGGTGGAATCATAAATCAGGTCACTATCGACCTGCCAAAGACGCGGCCATTCAAGCGGTATTACCACTCGACAAATTTATCATCCCGTTTATTCATCACGGTAGAACTATGACAGAGGAATTATCTAAATGAAACTATCTGCAAATGATTATATCCCCAAACTAAGAAATACTCAGATTGAAAATGAATTAGCGCGGCAATTGCGACAGGAGTCGGAAGAGACGCGAGAGAAGTTTATTGATGAGTTGTTAACTTCATTTCAATTGCCGGTACGTTTAGCCGGTCTGGACCTCCTCAAACGAGTCTTAACCGACAAAAACAGTTTGTTACGCTGGCTAGAGATGGCTTTAACACAAGTTGACATCAGTGAAGTCAAGTATTGGTTGGCAGCATTAACTCCCAAATTAGGAAATAAACAGGTTCGTGCCATGGCCCGTCAGTGGCATGAGGAAGACAAAGTGTCATATTGGTTGCATTAATTGGTTTGGAGTTCTGATTCGCTACGATATGAACCGATAAAATGAACTCGGTTTACTCTCCACTGGAGTCGCCTTAAACGGTCTTGAAAAATCAATGCCCCTGTCGTAAAATCATTTCGTGTGTGACGAGGGGCGATTTTTTATGCCATGATTCCCCTCTCTATTCACAACCATTCTATTAAACCATAACAGACTTCCAGTCGAAGTCAATGAGAGGCCATTATGACACTGACCGAGGACCCGCAAAAATTGCTAGAACTGCGGCAATCTTATTTAACCCAAGTCGACCAACTTTATCAACAGATACAAAAATGGGGAACGGGGAAAATGGAATTTGCGTTTACAGACAACTACCCCATTGATGACAAAACTGGGGAATATCAGGCCCAGGTTTTGACCGCGAATCCAATCAAACAAAGCCAAGCGGTGTCTAATGGCACCGTCGATTTTTGGCCATGGGGCATCACGTTTCTTACTGAAGAAGGAATCCTCAAATCACATGGTGCCTTTGACGAAGAAGAACTTGTCTATATGCAAACCGATAAGTTGACATACACCGAAAGAAATGGCCAAGTTATACCCTTGGATGAAGGATTTGAACAGGATGGCTGGTACTGGATGTTCGGTAAGTTAGGTGAAACCAAGATGCGTCGGCTAACCGAACCCGTTTTTTGGGAATTGATGCGGAAATGCACGGGTTATTCAACAGAGGAACTGCCATGAGTTTATCTAATCCGTTACCCGCTACTTTGCAAGCCGTGTCAGTGGTCACGAATGCTTATGAGATCACTAGAAGAGTGTTGGAAAGAGAACCTTCCCATCCACAAGAAGAATGCCAACAAGCCTTACAAAATTTCCAGCGAAAATTGCGTGCGGATACTCTCTTCGAAGCTAAAGAGTCTCTCTCATTACTCAAAACGTCCTCTGGAAAACTGAGTTCAGAACGTGAAGAAATTGAAGGTCTTCTGGTATTAGGTTTGTGGGCCACTTTCGAACGTTTTCTCAGAGACTATTTGTTGGAAAAAGGCGCCGTGCTAAAACAAATTCAGCCAACCCCGTTTGCCGATTCCCTGTATAAACAGTTTGCCAAAAATGTGGAAAGATGGGAACCGCGGGACATTTTGGAGTTACTCAAAGACAGTTTGTTCACCACGCCAGTTTTAGCAGACTTGATTGGAGAAGCTAAACATATTTTGGATTACCGTAATAAGGTCGCCCACGCGAATCCCGGCAAACGAGAATCCCGACGCCCAGTTGACTCCTCTTACAAGAAGTTAAACGAAATTATCAATATTCTCTTGCAATATTAGCCAGAGTAGGGGACGTTAAGCGCGTCGGTGGGCGCCGTCACGCACCAAAGAACATGGGTGTCGGCAACCCCTTGCCAACTTATCCTAACACCGTCTGAATCAGAATTTTAGAATTTTCAGAATGAGATGGTTTTCATTCTGTCAATTCTCCAATTCTGAAAATTCTGATTCAGACAATTTATTGATAGCCCCGTTGTAGAATGACTCTGCAACGGGGCTATTTTTCTCTCCCAAAATCATTTATTTACCCCCCCCTTGACAACCGCCTCCAGCACCTCTATCATCATTGTTACTGAGAACCCTTTCATCAAACCATTGTCATTAATTTAACAGGAGGCCATTTATGACACTGACAAAGAATCCGCAACAATTGCGGAAATTGCAGAAATTTTATGAGATGCAAGTCCAACAATTTTACCAACGAATCCAGAAGTGGGGAAAAGATAAGGTTGAATTTGTCTTTACCCCAAATTACCCCATTAGAGATAAAACTGGAGAGTATCAATCCAGTATATTAACCGCCAAAATCCTCCAGAAAAATGCCGATGAATTGGAAGGCATCGTGGATTTTTTTCCACAGGGTATCACGTTTTTTACGGAGGAGGGAGTGATTGAATTGCAAGGCCCTTTTAGTGAAGAAGAACTTATCTATGTGCAAAAGGATAAGTTGGCTGTTATCATGAGGGATAGCCAAACCTCGCCGCAGTTGGAGGATGGCTGGTACTGGAAATTCAAGGGTTCGCAGAGTAAAACTGAAATGCGTCCGTTTACCAAAGATGTTTTTTGGGAACTCCTGCGCGAATGCACAGGTTATTCACAGGAGGAACTACCATGATCTTGCCTAATCCATTGCCCGCCACTTGGGAAGCCGTGCGGGCCGCACGCGATGCCATGACACTCGCTGGCCGAGTGTTTGAACCTCCTCCTTTTCGTCGGCAAGCACAGTGCCAACAAACTTTACAAGATTTTCAGCAGTACTTGCGTAAAGATACGGATTATGAAAGAAGTAAGGCGTTATCGTCGCTTGAACGACTGGACCGTGAGAGGAAACTGAGAGAACTGAAAAAGGAGATTAATGGACTCTTAGTGTTGGGATTATGGGCAACGTTTGAACACTTCTTGCGAGACTTTTTACAGGAGAGGTTAAAACCGCAGGGGCAACCCCCACCGCTTGCCGAGTCGCTGAGGTACAACCGTCTTTGTAACGATATTCAACGGTGGAATATGAGAGGCCTTTTGGACTTTCTCAAAGAGAATGTGTCTGACCCCGAGTTGCCCAAGCTGATTAAGGGTGCCAAAAACATTTTGGAATACCGTAATCAGGTCGCCCATGCTGACCCTCGGAGAAACAACAACAACATGGGAGCCGACCTCGAATATGTTCATAACACTTTGAATAAACTGACTAATATCCTCTTGCAAAATTAGCTGAAGGCTAGTCTTCTTGAATCTCAAAGTTTTTGGTGGGCAACGAGAAACCAGTTGCCCCTACCCTACCTAAATACTTCGTCTGACTCCGAATTGGAAGACATTTTAGAATTTTCAGAATGAGATGGTTTTCATTCTGTCAATTCTCCAATTCTGAAAATTCTGATTCAGACAATCTCCCCCCTTGAAAAATCAATAGCCCCATTGTACACTTGATATGTACGAGGGGCTATTTTGTTCTGCAACGATTCCCCTCTCTATTCACCACCATTCTATTAAACCATAACGGACTTCCAGTCGAAGTCAATGAGAGGCCATTATGACACTGACGGAAGAACCGCAACAATTGCGGAAATTGCAACAATTTTATGTTGCGCAAGTCGAACAATTTTACCAACAGGTACAAGAATGGGGGAAAGGTAAAATGAAATTTACTCTCTCAGAATATCCCCTTGGTGATAAAACGGGGGAGTATCAAACTCACCTGTTAATCGCCACACTCATCCAGAAACAGCCGGATGAATTAGGAAGCACCGTGTATTTCTTTCCACAAGGTATCACGTTTCTTACAGAAGAAGGAACCATTGAGTTGGAAGGCTCCTTCCGCAAAGAAGAACTTGTCTATAAGCAGAAAGATAAGTTAGAAGATACCGAGGAAGATGACCAAACCATGTCGTTAGACGACGGATTTGAGGAGGGTTGGTACTGGAAGTTCAGGGGGGATTCCCCTGGTAAAATTCAATGGCGCCGCTTCACGGAGGCAGTTTTTTGGGAACAGGTGCGCGAATGCACTAGCTATTCGACGGAGGAACTGTCATGAACTTACACAATCCATTGCCAGACACTTGGGAAGCCGTGCAGGCAGCCAGAGATGCCTTTGAAATCACTAACCGAATGGTGTTACAGCCGACTTCTTCTCATCCCACTTTACAAAAAATTCAGCACGAATTGCGCCACCAAACGGTTTATGAAGTGGGCAAATCTTTATCATCTCTTCCACTTCTTGACAGAAAAAAGAAATTTAAAGAACTGGAAAAGGAAATCCATGGACTGTTAGTATTGGATTTGTGGGCAACGTTTGAACACTTCTTAGGAGAATATTTACTGGAAGTGTTAAAACCACAGAGTCAACCGGGTCAGCCTGTGCCCTTTGCTGAGTTGCTGAAATATAAGCGTCGCTGTGACGATCTGCAACGGTGGAAAATGGGAGACATTTTGGATTTTCTTAAAGAGAGTTCTTCTGATCCAAGAATGCCAAAGCTAATTGGGGATGCTAAAAATATCATGATGTACCGTAATTGGGTCGCCCATGCAGACCCCAGAAAAACGACTCGAACTCCCACCGACCTTGAACTGACTTATAAAAATTTGAATGAACTCATTGAAATCCTCTTACAGACAGGATGATCAGTTAGGTGACTACGAAATTTTCCTTTCGGAAGTGGTTTTCCAAGAAATAGAACAAGCCCCAGCCGCTAAGAAACAATTCTTGTTAGACCTGATTGACAAATGTTCACCCACCGAATGCCACGGTTTCAGAAATGGATGCGTTGATCAGTTGGAACTTGAAACATTTAGCTAATTTAAGGCGAATGACCCAAATTAACGAAATTAATTCAACGGAAGGCTACTCTAAAAAATTAGAACTTATTACACCTCTGGAGGTATCAGATGACTTATTATGATAAATCTTTAATAGAAGTATGGAGTTGGAAAGAAAAAGTGAACGAATCTTTCAGACATTTAACTCTTTCTGAACAACTGACTAAATTGACCGAAAGTGCAGAAAAAAGACGGGGGGCAAAAGACCGGCGTGAATTGCCGACGGCGGTTGAAAAGAGGTTAGCTTACTAACAAAGAGAACCGCAAAATAAATACGGGCCATTTTCTAATCCACCTTACTGACGTCAACCCCCTTGAAAAACCAATAGCCCCATCGTACTCTTAAAGAGGTGACGAGGGGCTATTTTTGGCGTGGATTAACCAGCCATCCCACTCCACCCCTGATCTTTAATTTAGAATTGAAATCCACCGGTAGCAACGATGAGACCTTCATCAACTACGCACCATGTCATCATCTACTCAAATGAGGTCAAACCATGAGAGAAGTAGTTAGCATCAATGAAGACCTGGTTAAACAAGCCTGGCAAATTCTCCAAGTCAAGAATTTCAATGAATTAGTCACATTGGCCTTAACGGAACTGGTCAAACAACATCAACCCTCACCACGGCCCAATTTAATGGAGTTATATGGCCAAGGCGGAATACACGCGGATTATGACTACAAACAATTGCGAATTTCCCAATGAGAATCACAAACAGGACGAATATTTAGTGGATACGTCGGTTTGGATAGAATTTTTAAACGGGAAACCAGGGCCTGCCGTTGACCAACTCAAAATGTGGTTAACTACTGGGAAGATTGTGGGACTGACCGCCGCGATTTATCAAGAAATTCTACAAGGTGCCGCTTCCGAGGCACATTTTCGGAAATTTCAAACTTATTTCAGTAGAACAACGGGTGATAGACACCTATCAAGCAGATCATACGTCACAAACATGCCATAAAATCGATATTATTTTTATATAAATTTTACGGAAAAGCTATCAACATAAGTATTTTACTTATACCCATTTAGAAAAATCCTTATCACATACTTATAAAAATAAAATATTAAAATTCAGTTAAATTGTGTAAGCCACTGTATATAGAAAATTTTATATTATAACTAAAACATAAATAAAAGTATTTGAACTGTTAATTTCCAATAGTAGGTATGGTTATATTTTTAGGAAAAATTTGCGTTTCTCCCCCAAAAGAGGTATCATTTCAATTTTAGAACTTCAAGAGGACAAAAAATGGAATGGTTGTTTGACCCCAACGCCCTAGTCGCGTTGGCCACTTTAACCGCCTTAGAAATCATCTTAGGCATTGATAACATTATCTTTATCGCCATCCTAGCTGGCAAATTACCCAAAGTTCAACAACATCTGGCCCGAACGATTGGGTTAGGGTTGGCCATGTTGACTCGTATCGCTTTACTGCTGTCGTTGGTTTGGATGATGAAACTCACGGCGCCTTTGTTCAGTTTGTTTAGCCATGAAATCTCAGGACGAGATTTGATTCTCATCGTGGGTGGTCTGTTTCTGTTGGCAAAGAGTACCATGGAAATTCATGATAAGTTGGAAGGTGAGGAGGATGAAGGGGCTTCCAAAGTGGCGGTTTCCTTTACCAGTGTCATCGTCCAAATCACGTTGCTAGATGTCGTCTTCTCCCTGGATTCCGTTATTACTGCGGTAGGTATGGCACAACAGGTTCAGGTGATGATTATCGCAGTGGTTATCGCGGTCATCTTTATGATGTTCTTTTCAGGAACTATCAGTGACTTTGTAGAACAGCATCCAACAGTAAAAATGTTGGCCCTGAGTTTCCTTCTGATGATTGGTATTGCCCTCCTTGGGGAAGGTCTCGATATGCACATTCCGAAAGGCTACATCTACTTTGCGATGGCTTTCTCAGTCGGTGTAGAAATGTTGAACTTGCGAATGCGCCGTCGTCAGGTGACGACCGCCTCACCTATCCACTTACGGCAGAAGTATAAGAGTAATAGATAGTGTAATCCATAGGAGTCCAAAACGTGTTTTGGACTCCTAATTGCCTTATTTTTCATCAAGATAACAGTTATGACAACCTTTTCGACTCTTATTGAAGACCAACTCCCCGCTTCCGCTTTATTAGGTCAAAACGGTCAAATTATCACTGATTTTACTCCCCAAGGCAATCTACCCATCCCCTTGTTACAAGGCACCGGTTTGCGCTTTCATTTAATTCCCCAAAGTAAGGTGATCACGGGGTTGCGCTTACGCTTCGGCACTTACTGTCGTCGCAACGATTGTCATCTCACTATCGTGATGAACGCGCAGTGGCAATGCCAAGTCCGTTTCCACGCCAGTTTATTGGCCGATAACCAATGGGTCGACATTGCTTTACCGATTCCACAACCTTGTCAGAAAGGGCAACCTGTAGAAATTTCTATTTATTCGGAAGACGCTACCGATAGTCAAAGGGTGGCACTGTGGTGTAGCAGAACCTTGCCTACCTTTGTTCCTACCTTGCCTCTCCTCTCTTCTCCGCCACTGACTTTACCAGCAGTGTCTCAACCGCGTGTTAGCATCGTCATTCCGATCTTCAATAAAGCTTTATATACTTATAACTGTTTGTTGACCGTACTGGCTTGTGACCCTGACATCAGTAAAGAAGTGATTATTGTCAACAATGCTTCCAGAGATGAGACGACTGAATTATTGAATCATTTACAAGGCGCCTTCATTATGATTCATAATGAGGAAAATCAAGGCTTTGTTCAAGCCTGTCGCCAAGGGGCAAGCGAAGCCAACGGAGAATTTATCTTGTTTTTAAACAACGACACGCAAGTTCTCCCAGGTTGGTTAACCAGCCTCGTCAACTTGATGGATGCTGACCCTCAAATAGGTATCGCAGGGTCAAAATTGATCTATCCCAATGGTCGTCTGCAAGAAGCTGGCGGAATCATTTTTAGTGATGCCAGTGGTTGGAATTATGGACGTTTACAAGACCCGACGGACCCGCGATTTGACTACAGTCGAGAAGTCGATTATTGTTCGGGGGCCAGTTTGATGATAAGGAAGTCCGTTTGGGAACAGTTGGGCGGTTTTGACATGCGCTTTGCACCAGCCTATTATGAGGATACGGACTTGTGTTTTGCGACCTGGCAAGCGGGGTATAAAGTCTATTTTTGTCACACTTCGGAAGTGGTTCACCATGAAGGAATCACCGCTGGGACCGACTTAACACAAGGGTATAAGGCTTATCAAGTGGTGAATCGGGAGAAATTTATGGAAAAATGGCAGACGGTTTTGGAATCGCAACATTATCCGCCGGGGACACCCGCAGAACGGGCGATAGAGAGATTGACGAGAAATAATTGAGGAGTCCAAAACAGGGTTTGGACAACGAGAAATGATTGAGGAGTCCAAAACATGTTTTGGACGAATTTAAATCGTCTGCTACCCAAAACAGGTTTTGGAACTCCAACGGTTAAATGAGATTCACTCAATGATTACCTCTCCGTTGTCGCACCGCCTCAAACAAACAAATTCCCGTTGCCACTGACACATTTAAACTCTCGACCTTCCCTTGCATTGGAATACTGACTAACACATCACAATTCTCCCGTGTCAACCGACGTAAACCAGACCCTTCGGCGCCTAATACCCAAGCCAATGGCCCAGTCAAACGTGCCGCAAAGAGAGAGGTTTCGCCACCTTGGTCGGCCCCCACAATCCATACCCCTTGTTGTTGTAACCAACGCAACGTATTGGCTAAATTCGTCACCTGAATCACCGGCACCCTCTCGGCGGCACCGCTGGCGACTTTATGGACGGTAGGCGATAATGGACAAGCGCGATGCTTAGGTACCACAACGGCATGAATCCCCGCCGCGTCTGCGGTTCGCAAACATGCGCCTAAATTATGCGGGTCTTGCACTTCATCGAGAATCAATAAGAAGGGAGGTACAGACAAGTTCGCTAGACCCTCTTCTAAGGTCAAGGAGGTCTGAAGCTGACGGGATTGACAACGAATCAGAATACCTTGATGGACGCCACCGTCACTGAATTTATCTAACGTCTTCTTAGGTACCCGCTGAATGGCCAACCCTTGGGTCGCGGCCTGTTTCAATAGCGCATCAAATTTCGCATCGCTACGTCCCTCTTGTGTCCAAATTTCTATGACGCGACTCATATCCTGTTCAAATATCTGTCGCACCGCATGAAAACCAAAAACTTGTTCAGTCATTTTGAATGAATAATGAATAATGAATAATGAATAATAACTCCAGAGTTCAAAGCGTAGCTTTGTGACTCCTGGGTTTGTTTATGGTTTATCTGTGAATTATTTAACTTACTGAAAATAAAAGCAGTTAATCGTATTTAAAAGATTTTTGTAACCCGTACCTCTTGCTTAATAGACAATGGATAATAGATAATAAATAATACCGAATAACGATTATAACATAGAAAATCGTTATTCATTACTCCTCATTCATTGAAGAAGAAATCCATTTGAGTTCCTTAGCCATTGTTCATAGTCGTGCCCAGGTAGGGATTCAAGCGTTGCCAGTCACCATTGAAGTTCATTTGACCAATGGTTCACCGCGCTTGTCTATTGTGGGTCTTCCAGAAGCGGCAGTCAAAGAAAGTCAAGACCGTGTGCGTAGTGCATTACTCAATAGTCAATTTGAATTTCCCCTCGCCCGTTTCACTATCAATCTAGCCCCTGCGGATTTACCCAAAGAGGGCGGACGTTTTGACCTGGCGATTGCGTTAGGAATTTTAGCTGCCTCTCGGCAAATTCCAAAGGACATGTTGCATCAATACGAATTTTTGGGCGAATTGGCATTGACGGGGGAGATTCGTCCTGTGCGCGGTGCGTTACCCGCGGCCTTGCAAGTGCGTAAGGCGCAACGTCACATTGTCATTCCCTTTGAAAATGCCGCGGAAGCGGGCAAGGTCAGTCAAGTGTCGATTTTGCCAGTGAGACACTTGTTAGAAGTGTGTAATCACTTGCAAAAGGTTGCCCCCATTACGCCTTACAATTCTGCCACAGTCTCTTCTGTCACCCCGCGAATGATTCCAGATTTGAGTGATGTCAGAGGTCAACATCATGCAAAACGGGCTTTGGAAGTAGCGGCGGCAGGAGGACATAATCTGTTGATGTTAGGTCCACCTGGCACTGGCAAAACGATGTTAGCGACCAGAATCCCTGGCATTTTACCACCCATGACAGAAAGTGAAGCGTTGGAAACGGCTATTGTGATTTCTATCAGTAACAATGGCTTTGACGCTTCAACCTGGGGACTGCGCCCCTTTCGGGCCCCGCATCACACCGCTTCTGGTGTAGCCTTGGTGGGAGGCGGCAGTTCACCGCGGCCTGGTGAGATTTCGTTGGCCCATAACGGAGTCTTGTTTTTAGATGAACTCCCAGAATTTGACAAACGGGTTTTAGAAGTGTTACGTGAACCACTGGAATCTGGCCGAATCATTATTTCACGGGCGGCCCATCAAGCAGAATTTCCAGCGCATTTTCAATTGGTAACAGCCATGAATCCTTGTCCCTGTGGTTACTTCGGAGATCCAGGAGGACGTTGTCAGTGTAGTCCAGAATTGGTGCGACGGTATCGGACTCGAATTTCGGGCCCCCTTTTGGATAGAATCGATATTCATATCGAAGTGCCTAATTTGCCCAGGGCCGAATTACGTGAAGACATGCTTAGGGAAACCAGTGCCGAAGTGCGTACCCGTGTGGTAGCTGCCCGGGAACGTCAAGTGCAACGGTGTGGAAAATCGAATAGTCAGTTGACCTCCCGGGAGATTGAAGAAGTATGTCGATTAAGTCCCAATGATGAACGATTATTGGATGCTGCCATTGAACAATTGGGACTCTCGGCACGGGCGTGGCATCGGATTTTGAAGGTAGCCAGGACCGTGGCAGATTTGGCCGGTAGTGACAATATTCAAACGTCGCATTTGACGGAAGCAATTATGTATCGGCGGTTGGAGAGGAGGTAAAGCTACGCTACCGTCTCTACTCCAGTTCGATACACCGGAGTGGAGCCTTTAGCCCGCAGGAAGTGCCGCGAATGTAAACCAGGTGCTGATTCCCGCCGGCTAACGCCTTGACTCCGGTACCTAAAATGAGTTTTTCCTTCCAGTTTGTGTAGGGTGGGCAACAGTTTTATCGTTGCCCACCAAATTGAATTTTTAAGGTGGGCAAAAAACACCAGCCCACCCTACCTGGCTTCATCTTTATTGAGGCACAGGTAAGGGAAGTTATCTAAGTGGCCTAAGTTGGCAAAATAGACTAAGCCCCGTTGACCCGTTTTGGTTTCATCAGATGACTTCACTATTAACTTGCACCAGCGTGGGAGTAGAGCAAACTAGATAAACTCTTCTTCCACAGCCCCCACAAAATAGAACCCATCCTGTTGACAAGCCTCTTCTAAACGTTGCGGCTGTAACACTTCTAAACGCCAAAACGGTTGATGGTGTTGTAATTGGCTACGTTTCCCCACATACGGTTCTTTGGTGCGGCGGGCCCGGAAATAGAAAATTTTTCCCGCAGGTGAAGGAGTCATAAAAATCTGACGTTCCTTCTTTTGCAAGGACAAAATCACGAGTTTCTCCTGACTAATCGCTTCCAATAAATATGAATCTTGCAATTTCCCAGCCTGTTCTTCGATAAAAAAACCGCCTGGAAAATCGCAATCCTCTTCTTCGTCAGGAAAGACCCAACCCGGTTTGGCTTTAGAACTGCGACAGAGATAGAGAACTTTATTTGTCATACGGTTCTCCTGATAACAGCGTTGCTATTGAGTAATCGTTCGACCATGTTGGATTCCTATTTGAATTGTTCTTCACCCTTGCCCAGGTGGTCTCCCACGATGGGCGCGTAAATGAGATTACGATGGAATAAATAGGTTCTGGTTTATCCTGGTGTCTTGATCTGTCGTCGATAAGCATAAGTTTGGGCTGGTGTTGTAAGAATCAGTGGGTCTAAATCATAAAAATCTTGGTCTGAAATCGCAATTTCTAAAACGGTCAAGGATTTATATTTGTGCCAAGCGCATTCTTTAGCGGTGTAGAAAGATAGGGTGGTATAAAAACCACGACCTAGTTCACCTCCTCCTAAAGAAACCTCTAGTTGACCTGCTATTAGTTTATCTAGGTCTTCTTGACGACAGCCGTGATAGAAAATTATCATCGTGTTTTACATGCTTCCAGAAAAATTTGGTGTGCTATTTGCGAAAAAGTTTCTGAATAACACCATGGCATCTACACCGTTGCCTGGGAACGAACCAAGTAGGGTGCGTCCCACGCACCTTTCTCAACTCCGCCTGTTCTGTGGAACTTGACCCACATTTGAGAATGGTGCGTAGGACGCACCTTACGCTGGCTGATTATGCTACCCAATTTTCAATCACCAACCCCGGAACCCGTTCAAAATGTTTAACATTATTGGTGACTAACACCAGTTGATTAGTTAACGCAATCGCCGCAATCATCAAATCCGCGTCTAACAAAATTTTACCTTGTCGTTTCAAATCCGCCTTCAGTTGTCCGAATCGATTCGCCGCTGCTTCGTCAAATGGCAAGATTTTAAGGGTGTTCATCAGACGTTGAATATTGGCCAGATTGCGTTCCAGATGACTTGAGTTATACGCACCAAAATATAATTCCGCTTGCGTAATAATCGAGTAACTCAAGGTTTCCAAACCCATTGTCATGGCTTTGGCCTCGACGTGTTTATCGCCTTTCAACCAGTAAATGAGGGTGTCAGTGTCTAGTAAAAAGTCTCGTTTCATAATTTGGGAAGCTGTCGTCCAGAGGTTCTCGCCAAATAAATTTCTTCAATAATTTCGTTGGCCTCACGAACATCTTGCCAGATATCACATAAACCGGAAGTCGGTGACGAGACTTGAAGAGGGAAGAGAATTATTTTCACTTGAAGACCCTCTGGAAGTTGTACTGGGTCATCTAAGAAAATGGTATTATTTTTAACATGACCTTGAAAGATTTGTTGATACATAGATTAATTCCTATGGTTTTTAAAACCAGTGAACCGAGGTGTGGGATTAGTCCTGACCTTTCCATTTAAAGATTATCTTATTTAGATTCCTCAGTCAATCAGTGTGCGAAAAGATTTTATGGTGTGCCTTTTACCCACCATAGTCTGGACATACCATTTTTGTCGTAATGGTTTGGAATGGGATTGGAATGGGACGGGCAAGGATAAACCATAAAACCTACATAACTGTCTGGCTAGATAAAGAAGACTCCATTATAGATTATCGATGGCAATTCTGAAACCACGACAAGTAGGGTGCGTCCCACGCACCGTTCTCAATTCCGCCCACTTCACCAGTTCTGGAGAATTTGACAGGCGCCTGATAATAGTGCCTGGGACGCTACGCAGGCTAAAGGATTCTTATCTGAGAACCATTTCTTAAATGTTCATTCATCGTTATTTAAAGTCATCAGATAATAACCTGGCCCGTTTCCAAAAATTTTGCGGCAACCGAGGCGAAACTTTCCATAATTTGTCGATGTACCGGTATTTGCATGTTAGCAATTTCGTGGGCCATCGGTTCAGGTAAGATAAAAATTAACAAATAGTCATCTCGCCCATTCTCCACATAAACCAAAACCCTATCACTCGTTTTCCTACCTCGTCGTTGCCATTGTTTATTCCAGACCTCAAGTGGTCCTGGGATACTTAAAGGCGGAAGATGAACGTGTCTCAAACGATATGATTTGCCATCTATTTTGGGCATCATATAGGCACCATCTTTACCAAATAGATAACTTCCATATTCATCTCGATTCTTTTTCCAGTGTTGGAAACTTTCCAGAAGAATCTTCTCGTCCAAATTATCTGCTTGTAGGGCCGCTCTTAAGGCTTTGGTTATGTTAACGGTCATTGACGAGGATAAAGAAAGCAGTGAGAGACACGCCGATTATTTATGTTGGGTCATTCCCGCAAAGTGTTTCAGCACCGCGGTTTCAGTAAATTGTTCACTGCGATGCAGTTCCGCAAAAAACTGGAGTGTTTCAGGACTTTCTCCTGAAAAATTAGATAATGCTATTTCGTCTGTACAAGTAAACTGAGTGTCTTTGGTATTCTGGGATGGACGTATTAATAACTTTGGGGTAGTGGCAGTTTGCACGGTTAACATGGTGTACCTCTGAATTTTCAAATGTCTGGTGGTTTCAATCTTAAATCCATTTTAAATCTAATTGGCTTAAATTAGCAAAATTATCGAGGGTGAGTCAAGTAGCTAAGTAGGGTGGGCAACGCGCCTTACCGTTGCCCACCAAATGGCCTGAACGATGGGAAAATAAAAAGACATTTGCCCACCCTACCTAACTAGCCATCAACCAAGTATAAGCTGGAATACTTTCCAAGGTGTTCGCCTCGGCTTGTTGGACATAGTATAAATCCCAACGCATTTGCAGATTCAGCCAAAAATCTGCTGACATTCCCAAGAATTTGGCCAAGCGTAAGGCCAATTGAGGAGTCATTCGCGTTTGACCGTTGATCAGGGCATTCATTTTGGAGTAAGGCACCTGAAGAGTTTTAGCCAAAGCCCGTTGACTCAATTGCATGGGGATGAGAAATTCTTCTAACAACATTTCGCCGGGGTGGGTGGGTGGCCGGTGAGTAGGTACGCGAATCATAGAGGTTCTCCTGTTGGAATCCAATCGTACCGTTTGCCATCATTTTGAGGGCGTTCCAGTTAGTGAAATACTTCACCCTCAAACGGATTTATCACCTGCAACCCAAAAATACCTTTAAAGTCGCTAACATTTGCGGTCATCAGAGGTAATCCCAGATACAAAGCGGTTGCCGCAATGACTGCATCGGGCAATTTAAGACGTTGGGTAGCCCGTAGTCTGATACATAAGTTAGCAATGGCTTCGTTGAGAGGGATTTCGGTAAAATAGCTTAATAACTCTTTAGTTTGGTCACGAGAGTGCGGTGTGTGTCCCTGCCAGCCCAAGATTTCAATCCGGGTAATGATAGAAACATAACTGCCTTGCACAATCGCGGATGCCAATTGGCGTTTGGCCACTGCGTCTAAACTATCTCCAAGATGGTAAATGAGAATATTTGAATCAAAGACGTAACTTTGTGACATTCACTTTACCCTCGGTCCCATTCAGTGCGCATCTGTCGTAATTGTCGGTCAATGTCGGCACGTTCTAATTTGCCTAATGCGCCAGCCGTGCGTTGTAACATCGTTTCCACGGCCTGGGGAGTAAATTGGTTCGGTTCTTCAAAGTGAGTTACTACCTTCACGGGCATGTCGTCTAAGAGTGGAGGTGTGTCAGTTAACCAAATCAATTGCCCTTGTTTGTAAATCGCTTCGTAACTTTTTAACATAAAGAAAGTCCCTTGGGAGAAAAAAAGAGTTTATAGATTATCAGCAGAAATTTCAAAGCTAAGTAGGGTGCATCCCACGCACCTTTCTCAATTCCGCCCATTTCACCAACTCTGAGGAACTTTAACCGGCGTTTGAGAAAGGTGCGTGGGACGCACCCTACGCTGGCTGTCTCCCCAGTATCAATGCTCATCGTAATCGCTTTGCCCGCCGCGTTGCTGAGGGTTAAACGCATATCACTGTCTTTAAACCGGGCACTTTGGCCAGTTTGTACCATCCCGTAATCCCAGCAAAATAGCCAGACGGCTTTCATCTCGTCTAACTGGTTAATTTGCAAAATTTCTTCCTTCTCGCCACCGTCCTCGCCGACTCCTTCATCTTTATTGAGGCACAGGTAAGGGAAGTGGTCTAAGTGGCCTAAGTCGGCAAAATAGACTAAGCCCCGTTGCCCCGCCTTGGTTTGATAAGCGGCGGCTAAATCAAAATCAACGGCGGTGGTCCAGTTCATAGAGGAAAGGTGGACGAAAAGAACGCCCCCTACACTTGCTGAATTCTCTCGACACGAACTGTTACGTTTATACCAGCAAACTCAATTGTCCAGCCATTTCTCCTGTTTTTGACGGACCACCTGAACCTGAAATGTCTCCTTCAGTTTTAGTGATTTTAGCGGTGATTCTAGCAGAAATAGCGTCCTGCTTTGAAGAAACATCTGACTGATTGTTTGACAGGTGCCAATGCGGCAACAGATTCAGTTCTGGAGAGTGGAGAATTTCATAAGGACATAATAACGAGTCTCGAATTTGAACCATCTGAGCATCTAAATAAGTTAACAGGCTTGAATTTTGGTCGGCAATAATACTATGACGACATTCTTCAACACAAACTCGCGTAGTTACTCCAGACCCGGCAAAAAAATCCAGCACTATCGAATTGGGATAGGAAAGTGCCCGTATCAACCGACGGATAACCTCAACTGGCTTTTGCGTGGGATGTCCCACACGTTCCACCGCATTCCCATTTAACCGGCCAATTTCCCAAACATTGGTAGGATTCTTGCCCTTTTCAACACTTTCAGGTCGTAATCTTTTATCTCGTAAATAAGCTGCCTTAGTCGCTTCGTCAAATGGAGTCCTCACGGCGTCCAGGTCAAATACATAATTTTTCGTGTTAGCGTACCAAGCAATTTCTTCATGACGATTCGCGAAAAAACGGTGGGCACTCATGCCATTCTTATAGTGCCAAATAATCAAGTTGACTAACCGTAAGGTACTGTGATGTCTAAGATAGTGCATTAGTTCTAACAAATCACCACCCTTTTCCTCTTGATATTGTAACCCGCCAAAAATGGCTATGCTACCACTCTCTGACAAAATCCGCGGGACCTCATTCAACCATAATTTGGCCCATTCCAGATAATTTGGAAATTTGTCCCATTCCGCTAATTCCAAGTTATACGGTGGATCACAAATAATCAATTGTATGGAGTGGTCTGGCAAGGAACGAATGACCTCCAAAGCATCACGAACAAATACGGCATGATAAGTGGTTTCCGGCATATTCCATGCCTTGGTACTGCTATGTTTAAGTGCTTCACGTCCTAAACGGTTCATGGTTCGAAGCGCAGAATTGAAGTGTGATTTGTTAGGCATGGTAGAGTCTCTATGAGTGTTTAACTCATTGTTTCAATGGTTGACAAGAAATAGTTTCTCCTCAAAACAACGGTTTTTGCGTTACCGGCATGGCCTTATCTCTGGGCAAAACTTTGAGATGCTTATACCAGCCAAGTTGTTTAAGCAATTCTACTCGTTGCTGATGACTTTTTCTAAAAGCATCTGCCAATGACAAACTTGATTTAGGGGTTAACCTGTTTCTGCTACCGACGCTGCCATTAACTCGACGACTAATTTTATAAATTCTCGCTTCGGGAAACGCTTCTTGAACTTTATCAAAATATTCGGGCAACTTACAGGTATAATTGAATAGCATAGCAGAAGCGGCTTTCTCAAAGGTTCGGTGATTAACTTCCAGGATGTCTATGAGTACGGCAAAATCTGCCGGCCGAATCTTAGTCTGTTTCCCATTTATTGGCAAGTGCGTTTCATACCCAGAAGCATTCTGATAAATGGCGGTGGTGGCAATATCATATAAAGGTGCCATTCTCAGTTGTTTCTCTTCGGTCAGCACCGATAAATTTTTGGTATGCAGGTCTTCATGAACAATCAGCATAGAGTAAAAATAATATTGCAGTAACTGCAACCGTTCCGTGGCCGACGGCAACCAATTTTTCATTCTCCGAAAGAGTTTTTCGGAAGTGGTTTGATACTTCGATTCACTATCCTGACCCATCAACGTAGCAAATTCGGCATGGGCAAATTTGTGTCCTTGATACCTATCGAAACGTTTAACCACATAGTGATATTCTTTATCGGTGGGCCGCTTCACGATTCCATTATAGGGCACTGCCAAACCCAATTCATTTTTAGCAAAAGTCATAAACAGATGTTCATTAATCGCCAAATGAGGGAAATAATAATCGCTCTGGTAGTCAGCTTTTTGAGGATGATAGGGTTTGATAAAATAATAGGCAACGTCTTGGTCTTGAGGAGTACAAAGGTTTTGCTGATTCCAATCGACTACGACTGATAACTTATGTTGAAAACCAGATAATCCAGAAGGCGTAAACCGGGACGCTACAGTTTCTAATGTTGACGTTGTAGGGAACAGTAAACTCTCCTCAATTGACAACGAGAGAGGCAAAATATTTGGAAAAACATTTTGACCAAGAATCTCCTCTTTGACTTTGGTATAGCGGACGGTTGGAACCTGGTTAATGGGGGAGGCATTAAGAGGTATTCTGGATAGTTGCAAATCACCGTAGGGGTGTTGTAACAAGGGCAATAAATCAAAGTCATTAGCTGAACCGGCGCGGATTTCCAGTAATTTTCTATCTTGGCCCTCGGGCAACAGTTGTTCAAATGTAGGGAACAGTTTGACACTCTGAAAAGGCTTTTCAGTCAAGTCGAGGTCTGGCGAAATCGGCATCGTGTCAGTTTGCACCAGATAATGGTTATCGTAAGCAAATTCATGTTGTCCTGCTTCAAAATTAAGATAACCAGCTAATTGATGTTTTTTATAAACGAATAAAAAGTTATTGAAATACAACTTTGGATTCATCAACCGATAGGTTTTCGAGTTTGTTCCAAACCGGGCCACTCGGCCAGCTTGTTGTAACTGTCGAAAATATTTCTGTACGGTCGCAGAACTCATTTGTAACTCTTTGGCTATTTGTTGGACGGTAATCTCTCGTGGCTGTTCCAAACAGCATTTGAGAATATTTTTAAGAGTTTGGTTCATAATTAGTTATTCATTCCTCTTCCTATTTCGGGCACTCTCCCTGTTTCAATTTGCATTCATCAAGCATTACGCCGACACCCTCTTTTATCAAGCAGTCTGGTTCTTGCCAGCGGTCTGAATTTCTCTGAGTAGGGTGCGTCCCACGCACCTTTCTCAAGTCCGCCCATTTCACCAACTCTGAGGAACTTTAACCGGCGTTTGAGAAAGGTGCGTGGGACGCACCCTACAACCCTATGGCTGCCGTCCCTGATACCTCACCAACGCCAGTAACTGGTCAACCGTTTTCAAGCCCTTCAAGGTCCCTGCCAAACTGGTATTAATGAGTTTCGTTCCTCCCGGGCCACTGTTGTCCAGACCGGCTAGATAACAGACGTTACCCTTTTCACCGGTATCAATGCCCATCGCAATTTGCTGGCCCGCCGCGTTGCTGAGGGTTAAACGCACATCGCTATCTTTAAACCGGGCACTTTGGCCAGTTTGTACCATCCCGTAATCCCAGCAAAATAGCCAAACCGCTTTCATCTCGTCTAACTGATTAATCTGCAAAATTTCTTCCTTCTCGCCGCCGTCCTCACCGACTCCTTCATCTTTATTGAGGCACAAGTAAGGGAAGTTGTCTAAGTGGCCTAAGTCGGCAAAATAGACTAAGCCTCGTTGACCTGTTTTGGTTTGATAAGCGGCGGCTAAATCAAAGTCAACGGCGGTGGTCCAGTTCATGGAAATGGTGAGTTGTTTAGCGTCTATGAAGGTATCTTGACCTTTTTGTTTGAGTTGTTCCATTTTAAATGACCTCGTTATTGTTGATTACCCTGGAGTCCAAATCTTCAGATTTGGACATTCGAAGCATAAGGGGGAATACTTTCCAAAGTTTTCGCCTCAGTTTGTTGGGCATAGTATAAATCCCAACGCATTTGCAAATTCAGCCAGAAATCTGCCGACATTCCCAAGAATTTAGCCAAGCGTAATGCCAATTGAGGAGTCATTCTCGTCTGCCCGTTGATCAGGGCATTCATTTTGGAATAAGGCACCTGAAGAGTGTTTGCCAAAGCCCGTTGACTCAATTGCATGGGGATTAGAAATTCTTCTAACAACATTTCGCCGGGGTGGGTGGGTGGCCGGTGAGTAGGTACGCGAATCATAGATATTCTCCAGTTGGAATCCAATTACAAACGTTTAATGGTAGTCGATTATTTCCACTTGTGATGGGCCATTGGGGGTCCAAATAAAGCAGAGACGATATTGGTCATTAAGACGAATACTATATTGTCCTTGTCGAGACCCAGTTAATGCTTCTAGTCGATTGCCGGGCGGAACCTTCAACTGTTCCAGTGAAGTCACCGAGTCAAGCTGGTCAAGTTTTCGTGCCGCGATTTTCCATAATGAGGTTGGGCAAAGGCGACGTGCGGCTTTGGTATGGCGGCCATTGAAAAGGTCTTCGGTACCGGTATTTTTGAAGGTTTGAATCATAATTGAAAGAGTAACGGGTTGCCTTTTGCCAAGTTCAATAACAGTTAATCGTCCTGACCGCGCTGGAGTCCAAATCGGAAGAATTTGGGAATTGCGTCGAAATTCTTACGATTCGAACTCCAGCGTTTAGAGAATTGAAAGTTGTTTCTCAAGGGCCGCATTTGGCGATGGTCTTGACTTCGCCCACAAACTTCAGGACTGCTTCGGTCATCTTCTTAACGTCATCATCGCCTACTTTGGCTTCCTTCATTTCATAGGCGATGTCCGATTGGATGACCTCTTTCTCTTTGGCCAACAGACACAGTTTCTCTAACACCGTGGCATCGGACTTAAACTCTATCACCTTGAATTCCTTGGCCTTATCAGCCACGTTTGACAAGGACTTGACTCTCAGCACATCATTCTTGCTAAAAAAGGGTAGAGTGTCCCATTCTGGTTTTTGCAGGGGTTGCTTCGTTGTTTTTTTCGCTTCTTTTGCGACTTCACAGGCTAGTTTCAAGTCAGGAAACTTGAGTCTTTCGAGACTATGACAGTGAGTATCCAGCGCGTTGGAATTGTCGGCTACACTTTTAAAAGTGCCAAACAGTTTTCTCAGAGTGTCTCGTTTAGCTACGATGTCACTCAAACCACTGACACTCTCAAAGTTGGTAAAATCCTTTTCCAACCAATCACGTTCAGGACGGTTACGCACAAACATGAGTGACACCGGGAGATTTTCTTTCGATTTGACGTTCTGCAACTCATTCACGGCTACTGCTATATCACTCTCGCTTTGCAGATTACGCAATTCACTACACTCTGGTGAAGGTTTGTCAGTAGAGGAACTTGGTTCTGGACAATCCTCCTTTTTCCCCTTTAAGAGGGTCAAAAAGTCCGCATAGTGATTAGAAGGAGGTGGAACTGGTTTGACCACTTTCTTCATCTGTTCCCCTATCTTTTCCAAAGTTTCCTTACAGGGCGGACACCAATTTGTTAGCGATAATCCCGCTACTAAAACGATTGCAACGATACTCATAGAAAGCCACCATATTACTTTGCGGTTGTTGGATTTGTTGGACATAATATCTCCTTGTTAGTTGAAAATTCTTGAAAGAAGAAATCTATAACAGGCGTTATCTTCTTCTCATTTGAGAAACAATGGGTGATGTCATCCCAGTGCTTCTCAGAATCTGGAAACCGACACCACTTTGTTATCTGACCCGAAAGTTCCCCGTTGTCGTAATTATAGCCAATTACGTCCTGGCATATAAACGAAACAGTCTTGTTTTGCGTGCATGTTTCTTGGAATTTGGTTTTGTACTCACATTTCACATTGGACACCTTCTCACGAAGTTTCTCAATGAATTTTTGCAGTTTCTGTTCTTCTGCTGCTTTCCTCTGCTTTGCGTCCTCCATTGCTTTTGCTTTCTCTTGAATGAGTTTTTGCTGTTCTGCCCACCACTTTACGGCCTCCTTTGCTTTCTCCCGAATGAATTTTTGCTGTTCTGCCCACCACTTTGCGATCTCATCTGCTGACGGCGGCTCCTTTTTTTCTGTATTGACCTCTATTGTCTCGTTGTCTGCTGGCTGCGGCGGCCCTTCCGACGTTGGACCTGCTACCGTTGGGCCTGCTACTATCGTCTCCTTTTCCGTCGACTGCGACTCAGGATTTTTTAGACTCCAAATAGCAATTCCAACCAGCAAAATCCCAATAACACTTCCTGCCCAGATGAGTTGATTGGTACGCCGTTTCCTCTCAGATTGACTGAGACGCCGCTTCCTTGCGGGGGGCAAGTCACTAAAATCCTTTTCCCAGTCAACTAATTCGACACGTTTTACTAGCCCTCCTTTGCCCTCTTGTTCCCAGTCAACCTTCTCCGTAACCAGTGTTGCCAAATCCGCCAGCCGTCGTTCCAGTTGTACCATCACTTGTTGACGCTGAGTGTCAGAGAGACGGTTAACCTCAATCCCCGTTAACACCAAAATTTCTCTACCTGTGCGTCCTGACAACATTTGTGCGGCCTCCACACTGACAGCGAGATAATCTTCACCTTGTGGGCAATGACGAGCGGCCGTCAACACTTCTCGGATAACTTCTTCACCTGACAGATCGCCAGTGGGGGCCACGATAAAACAATGGTTCCACTGGCCTGCGCGTGGGGTTTCAGCAATTAATTGGATTCTACTCATTTATCTAACTCCATGCCATTCAGGTAACTCAGGTGGACTGGGATAGCCGGAAAGACTTAAATGGGCCGTACCTGCCTTCTCGTTATCACTGTCTCGAAGCGACACTGAAACAGTGGGTAATTCAGGAAGTTCTTTGGTTACAGAACCTTCGTAATAGTCATTTCCCCAATCATACTCGGTTACCTTAATACGAACAGTTACCTTGTCGTAAGGCTTTGCCGACAGAAAACCGCTACGCAGAGTTCCTGTTGATGAGTAAGATTCAGATTTCATCCCCTGGGCCGCCGCAATGACTGAACCATTCCAAGAAACACTAACATCCATTTCACTACTCTTTATTTCCCAGTCAATTCTCACTACTAACTGGATGTCGATTGTGGCATTAGGGTCTATCTTACCCAAATAATCCTTGTAAGCTGCCACCTCCTGCTGCATGGTTTTCAGTGGTGCATCTTGCAGATATTTATCAAGATGTTCCACATCGCGGTATTTTTTAGCCACTTCATACCATTGTTGATCTTCTCTCGCATCGATCTGACGTTGCAACTCCGCTACTTTGACTTGGCCTTCGACAGACTGTAAGTCTGGCGGAAACTGGGCATAATCCTTGATGAATCGGTGGGCGTCATTAAAACGGTTATCTTGAAGCGCTTGTGCCACTCTTTCCGCGATTTGTTGGACTACCATTGTTTTGAACGTTTCTTTTAACTGATTTACCTGGTCACCCCCTGGGCGATTAGTCAGAGACTGGGCGGCTTCCGAGAAATTCCCAGACTGCATATTGTTCTGGTAACCTTGATAAAACTGTTCCCAATCCCGTTGAGTGGCTACTTCTATCAGTCGCTTTGACAGTTGTTGATCCAGGGCAATTCGTTGAGTACGCATGTCCTCGGTTTCTACTTCAAGATGCTTAGGCAACGTGCGTAACTCCGCCAAAATTTGGTTGAGTTTATCTGGGTTTTGCAGATTTTCTTGCATGAGACTGGCAATTTGACGAACTGCCTCTTCATCTGCTTTGCGAAATTCGATAACCTCTTGTTGACGGGCAAACAATCGCTGTTCTAAGCCCGTTCGTTGGCCACGCATGTCCTCGGTTTCTACTCCAGGATGCTTAGGCAACGTGCGTAACTCCGCCAAAATTTGGCTGAGTTTATCTGGGTTTTGCAGATTCTCTTGCATGAGACTAGCAATTTGACGAACCGCCTCCTCGTCTGCTTTGCGAAACGCGATAATCTCTTGTAGGCGAGTAGACAGTTGTTGATCCAAGGCAATTCGTTGAGTACGCATGTCCTCGGTTTCTACTTCAGGATGCTTAGGCAACGTGCGTAACTCCACCAAAATTTGGTTGAGTTTATCTGGGTTTTGCAGATTCTCTTGCATGAGACTGGTAATACGCCGAACCGCTTCGCTATCTTCTCTCATCGACAGTTCATTCTTAGCCTGGAGTCCGATAGAACGTGCATCTACCGAATGTGTCCCATAACGATAGGAACGCAAATATGCCTCAGCATGGGTTGCGGCTGCTTGTAAATTGTTAGTCGCCACCGCCTTAGTTACCAACTCCCACAAGACGTTCTCTCGACGGTGTTGCAAATCGGCCAAAATATTTTCAGCCCGTTCTTGACTTAAAAAGGTTACATACGAAACCCGATGCTGAAAATAAGAGACTTTAACATATTTGTCGAACCAACTTTCAGCACTTTCCAGTTGTTGATCGGTTACCTGTGGATTGGCCGTCGTTACTTGGTGCTGACGATATTGAACATAATCCACTGTCGTTTCCGCTACTAACCCCAAAACAACAGTGGCAACACTGGTCCCCAACCAAGTTAACATTGTCTCTTTGCGACATTGTTGCAAGACCTTTTCAACCTGTTTCGCTGGTTCGGAACCGACCGGGAAGCGGTTTAACAATTCTGAACCCACTTTCCAACAGCGACGCCAATTTTTCTTGGCCAGATAGTCCTGTAAATCAATGGCATCGCGCCGTTGGGCTATCCAAATAAAGGCATCTTCTAACCCAAAAGACTGTAAGGGCACTGTTTGCAGAGGACGTTCCTCCACCTCGCCATTCTCTAGTCGCAAAAATTGACTGGGCCCTAACGCACTGACCGGAAATTCCTTAAAATTGCCCTCGGTCACGGAAGAGTGCAACACATCACGGAGTCCTCGATGCGGGGGCGAAGGACTAGAACTGAGAAGTTCTTCCAACTTGCTATGTTCAAGTTCGGGATTGTTAAAATCTATCTGACTGTATCTATCCCACTTATTGACCAACAACGCCACGGGCACGGGTAATGCCGCGCCTTTTTGTTTTTCACCGCGCAACAAGGTGAAGGACTGACTTAAATTATACAAGTTCTTATGCGCTTGTCTATACCGAGTCTTTTGCGATCCTTGGTGATGACCTAACATATCCCGATAAGGTGCTTCTGCAAGCACTAAAATGCCATCCATTTCCGTAAAGCGGTGTTGCAGATTTTTGGCAATTTCAGAACTACTGCACGTTGGATCAATCAACTCGCCTGAATAGTCCACCAATTCAATTCGAAAAGATTGATGAGTGGCGATGGTGAAATCATAATCAAACATGAAATGTTGATCGCCCTTTGAATTCGGCGGTGGAACGTCGCCGTTAGACAGATTATTAGTGGCTTGTGCCATCCAGTCTTTATTGCGCTGTAAAGTTACCGCACGTTCATCGGGCTTATTTTTCTTACCTTTGGTAACTGGCACCTCAATGGGTCGCCAGGTACAGGTATGTCCCAATGGATGTGGATCCCGCGGCATAGCCAATGCGGCCAGCACACAAGTTTTACCAGAGGCCGACAGTCCATAGACCGCTAGACGATAGACCTTTTTAGGTTGTTTGGATTTGTTATGGTTCATTGTTTCTCTGTTATGTTGTTAGTTTGGGGGGCAACGTGGTTTCTCGTTGGCCCACCCAAGCCCACTTTACAAGATAAATGGTGGGCAACAAAAGGACGTTGCCCGCCCCACACCGGCTTCAGGTCAAGTCTATTTCTCCAAATCTCCATAAGAATATTTTAAGCCGCTTTGGCCATCATGCGACCCACCAGGAGTTGCCGTCCCGTCTCCGTAATGAGATATTTGGAAGTATTTTGATTCTCCACCGTGTCCCGTGTCAAGTAGCCCTCTTTCACCAAAGCCTGCAAAACGTGATATGGAGGAGGTATGGGTGCCACCTCAAGTTGGTCTATATGTCTAACAATGTTATGCCACGTTAGAACTCCATTGTGTTTGGCCACATAGTCGAGGATTTTCCAAGCGGATTGGAAAGATAAGCAAGCATCGTTCATAATTTATTCATCCTGTGTGGTTGGGTGGTACAAGTCTTTGTCGGTAAGACGATATTCCTCTAAGGTTGCGGTATGCGTGTTATTCCATAAATCCTGCGCAACGTCTGGATCATCTGGTATACCAACCTTATATCCAAGAGATTCGTAATGTTGAAATTCTCGAATCTCATGCGTGTAGAAATTGATGTCATAAGCAGTTGGTGAAAGGGTGTTATTCAAGATCATTTTCAACCGGTTAATCATTCTAATATTTGGAATATAAGGGTCGAACCGTTCTACATGTTCTTTGACTTTTGCAACACCTTCTGGTGTTATCTTCACTCCTGCGGTAGAGAGTTTCTGCAAAGGTAATTTCAGTTGTTCTGGAAAAAAGGGGCGTCCACTACAAATACCTACGTGCGAACCAAACTGTTTCTGCCAATCCGCTGTTAAAGGTCTTGTAAAACATTCAAGAGTTTCCTTTGACCAGCCTTTTTCCAAGGTTCCACCCGTGATTTTTTGCCTAATTGGAATGACTGTTGCGGTCATTCTCGGCGCGGGAGGACTGGTCGCAAAATATTCCTCCAACTTGGCAACTGTATCTTCAAGGACTTGGGTAACCTCCTCATCCAATTGCGCTTTCATTCGAACGGCTTGCCGTTGATACTCTGAAATAGCCTCCTCTATTCGCCGTTTCCAACTCAGGAAATTATCAAATTGTTCCTGTGCCTCTTTAAGTTGATCATAAGCGTCTGAACGGGCATCATCATCCAGCGAGTCATGCGCATGTGCCTGAAGAATAGCCTCTTGACAAAATTCCAATTGGCGTATATAGCCAAGTTGGGTTTCTTCAAGCCATTCTTGAATTTGCAGGATTTTGAAAGCAACTGCCTCCAGTACCTCTCCCATATCACCATGGAATTGGGTGAGACGGGCTTTCAAAATGGCGATGGCTTCAGTGTTTCCATAAACCGGGTTCATAGTTCATCGTGTTCGGTTGAGGTATTCGCGCAACACAGCAACTTGGTGCCCCAAAAATGGAATAAACTGATCGGCGGTTTCTAAAAAATGTTCAACCATCTGTTTGGTCTGCGTATACTCTTCGGCAAATTGTTGATATTGCCAGGTACCCTCAGGTTTCCAAGTGCGCCATCCAATTGAGATATATTCTGTCTCAATTGGTCATTGAAATATTGGAGATGTTGGGCAAAACGTTCAATATCATCAAGGTCTGCAATGGCTTGTGACATGTCAAATTTCCTCAAGTGTTTGTTTTTTCAACGGTGGTGTTTTGATTAAAGACGATTATGGCTTATATTATACCCTAAATTTGGAGAAAACAACATCAATTTAAGTAGAGTGGCCATGCAGTTTCTCGTTGACCACCAAAGTAGGCTACTAAAGGGGCCATTGTCCGCCCTCTACATCTATGGCATTCCCGTTGCCAAAGACAATCTTCCCGTGACATACTTATGCAAGATACTCCTGGCCAAAGATTGATAAGAAATACCTTCCGCCATGGAAAGCATTGCTTTGGCCATCTCAAAATGGATGCTTTGGCTATTTCATAAAAAAACCGCCGGTGACACCCCAAAACGTTCCCCCAACTCGCAAATTTGCCGGGAGTTTAGCAACTGTTTTCCATTTAAAATCTCCTCTACCACAAAGTGGTCCCCCAACTCTGGTAAATCATGGGACGTTAACTCGTTTTGTTCCATCAGAAACTGTAACACCTCCTCCCCAGTCACTTCTGGCTTCGAATAATGTTCAGTTTCATATTGTTCAATTAGCACTCGTAGAGTTTCCAGCAAACCTATCCAAGGATGAGTTTCATCGTCGGGGACCACTTCCAACAAGTGGTCAAATAAGGCTAACAGACGTTGATATTCAGTGTTTGAATGGGGGACCCTCAATACTTGAGACAGAGGAGACCAGCTATTTATCAAATGACTGATTAATTCAGAAAGAGACAGTTGTTGAAGCGGTGCCACTAGCGTTTCGGTGGGGTAAAACATCATCGTAAAGGCCTCTCATTATTTTATCTATCGCATTCGGTTTTCCACTGACCCATATCATACTCGGCATGAGTCATGACCGATTTAATATAAACCGTTTGAATACTATACAGAATTTTTACAATCACTCGGACTTTGTTACCGCCCACATTGAACACGACACATTTTCCGACCTGGTCCACACTGTTTGAAAAGGTACGACGTAATTCCTCAAAATTTTGAAAGTGTGCTTTACTCAAAGTTTTATACCAACGTTCTAAAGCCGTTTTCGTGGTGGAGTGGTGCTGGCTAAATTCTCGCAGTTTGGCATAAGCAATGACGTGCATTAAAGATTCACCTGGGCTGTCGTTATCAGGATAAGAAACAGTGTAGCATGAAAAATTTAAAATGGTCAACAAGGGGTTGAGGGCGGAATGGATTTTGTCAGTAGTTAATAAAACGGAATCCATTTGGTGCCCCCATCAACCAATTATGATATTCCCGTTGCCAAAGACCATCTTCCCGTGACATACTTGTGCAAGATACTCCTGGCCAAAGATTGATAAGAAATACCTTCCGCCAAGGCCAGGATCTGTAACGCTTCCCAATCATTTTCAGAAATAACCAAATGGAGGTCTTTCTGACTTTCCAAGGTGTATCTAGCATATTCTTGCAACTCTTGCGTGCGGTCGGCTAATTGACCCTTGGACTGCCATTCACCACGTTCAAACGAGTCTAGCAAATGTTGTTCTTCTGAAGTTAACTCAATCATCATGATGCACCGCCTAAATAGTTTTTGAGGGTGGGCCACGCAGTTTCTCGTGACTCACCCTATATCATCGGAATTACCTCAACCGTTCCAGTTCCCAAACTTTACCAACCGGGCAACGAGAACTTCGAGTTAAGCCACCATCTCTGAGTCTGGTAGGGGTGGATTTGACGTTGGCAACGGCTTACGATACCGGGGTGGTCGAGAGACCACGGGGCGATTTTGTAATTGCTGTTGTTCCTGATAATATTTACCCAAAGCATAGACATCATAGTTAAATTGGGCCGCCAGTTTGGCACTGTGTATACGAATTTCTTCCACAATCGGGTCAATCCACATAGTTAACCTCCTAAAACAAATTCAGTCTCTCAGGACTGGCAGTCCTAACGTCCCCCGTCCATTCAGTCAAGGTGGGGTGGGCAAGTGTTTATTGGTCTGCCGACCTCTAATTCAATTCTTCAAAGTGGTGGGCAACGATAAACTTGTTGTCCACCCTACATAGACTAAACAAACTAGAGATTAGCCTGAAGACGAGATGACCGCTGGCTAGTCAAAGCCACAATCTCGACTTGTCGTTGTTGTGCTTGGGCTTCTTGAACTAGACATTCGATGCGTTGTGCGGTTTGGTGGTCAAGCCATTCTTCACCACATAATTCACAAATCTGTGCCGGAACTTGTCGAATCACAATGAGACTACTACCCAAGTCAACCGTGGTGGTGGTATAACCAAAAACTTTTTGGCCACCACATAAAGCGCAAAAATTTACTAAGGGATTCATTGAGTTTTCCTCGTTTTATAATCGGCTTCAAAATAGTCTAAACTGGGTTGATAAGCCGTGATAATATAAACCATTTCATTGCACTCATCAACCGCGGCGACTACGTGCAATGGTATTCCTTCATGCCACCCTAGAAATAAGGCACTTGGATAAGGTCGGTCTTCTGGGTAATCTCGAACACGTTCTCCCAACCGCAACACTTCCAACACCGCCGATTGTCGAATATTACGTTGGAGTAAGCGTGAAAGGGTGTGATTCCGCCATTCGATGCGATTTTGTCGCAAAGCCTTTTGTAAGGCTTGGTCATTGAGTATTTTAGGGTTAGAATCGGTCATCAATTTACCTGTTTTATCTGGTTCTCATATCCACCGGCTGAAGCCTCTAGTCCGGCGATTATTCCTTGTCTAGTCCATTTTACTCCATCCCACTCGCATTCATCAACCACCACGCCGATATATTTTTTTGCCAGGCGGTCTGGTCTGGTGGTCTGAATCCTGTAACGACCATAGATTCTGCCTCCTCTCCCAACTGTTCCAACTCGGCTCCCGTTGCTTGATTAGCACTGTTGGCAAAAAACTGACTAACTAACTGGAGAGAGTCTTTCAGATGACTTTGCTGAAAACGAATGACCACGGTGGCATCACGACGCATAAACAATCGTGGTTCTAATCCCACGGCTTTGAAACTTTGTCGATTCAAAACGGGACTGGCTTTTTTAAACAAAAATTGCGTGACCGGGGTGATGTTAAAGTTTTGTGGTTCAACAACGTGTGCTTTGGCAAATTGTTGCAATTTGGTAAATAAGTCGTGTTTGACCCAGGAGTGAAGCGATTGTTCCGAGGCTTTTTCGGCCACCTTCTGGCCTAGTTTTTTCTCCATCAGCTGCCGGGCCGTTGTTTTTACCGCCGCTTTGGCCGCTGATTTAGCGACAGTTTTGGCACTACTGGTCAAAGCGGTGGCAGCACCAAAGGTGAAAATCGTCACCGCTAAATCTCCCATATCAGCCGTCGCAAAGGCTAAATCTCCTCCTGTCACTCGACGACCCTGGGCGAATTTGCCAATGACACTGAGTGCGTCATAGCCAGGCACGTTGCTGAGAAGACCGCCAGACTTAGGATTTAATTCGTCGTTTAAGGCTGAATCACTGAGAGAAGCGTAATATTCCAACTCACTCGGATAATTAGCCCCTGCGTTGGCTAATCCTTCATAGAGTTTTGGGGTTAAGTCGGCTGGTAAGCGGAAGAATAACTGTTGAAACAAGGGTGTACGTCCCCATTCCAATAAGGCTACTAGCGTGTTTTCGTCGTCATTTAACACAGCATCAATAAAGGCTAGATGCAAGGATTTGGGATAAGCCTCGTTCCCAAATAGCACATCCGCCGGTGAATAACCTAAGCCACTTTTTGCGCCCCATTTGTTTAGCAATGCTTCGCCTTGGGGTAACGCTAATAAATCCCACAAGTGCGAGTCATTGACATAAAATTCAAGCGGTTGTTGACCGTGATTGACTACGCGCATGAATTTGGGCCATAATTCTTGACGAAACGTGTAGCGAAAGGATTCCTTGTCAATCATTTGACTACGAAGGCTGGCGCCTTGTTCAAATAAGAAATTGAGGAGGGAACTTAATTGTTCCTCAGATTGCCCCAGGGTGTCATTTAACACTTCGGCTAACCAACGTTCATATTCTGCGGCGCCAGGATTATTGCGTGGAAATAGAAACAGGGCTTGACTGCCTATTAGGCCACGTCGGGCGAGTCGGCAAATTAGGTTTCTATTTTTTTCAAGGGCTTGGGCCAGGGCAATGGCTTCGTCGCGGGCCGCATGTTGCACAAACAGGCCCGTGATAACGTCATAACATTCGTCATTTATGAGGGATTTGGTAAAACGAGTTGGGGTGTCTGCCAAAACCAGAAGAGAAGCCGTTTCAGGATGTTTTTCAATCCAGGGCATCCATTGCGGATGTTTTCCTAAGTTTTGCAACAAATAGCGTTGCTTTTCTAGGAGTTGCGGAGAGTTTTGTTGCAGAATTTGAAACCAGTCGGCATTAAGTGCAACAACTGTTTCAGCGGCAGTAGGAGTCCAGCCCGCTTGACTCAAGTGGGATGTTAACTCGTTTTGGAGAGGATTTGGTTTAGAAGTGGGTGAAAGTGTATTTTTTTGTTGACTGTTGTTTGTTTCTATGCTATACTGTTGTGTTGTGTTGTGTTGTGTTGTGTTGTGTTGTGTTGTGTTGTGTTGTGTGTGGGATTATTAATTTCAAAAATCCCCGTTTCATTAGCTACAAAAATTACCACTGCAATGACTGCAATAATCAGAATAAATTTTGGCGTTAGCATAATTGTTCACCTGTGGATAAGTTAAATTCAGAAAGCCAGGACTGAGACTTTTAACAGGATATTAGGATTAAAATGAGTTGTCAAGTGGGGAAGGAAAAAAATTTTGGCAGGGAGTTAAATAGGTGATTCATAATATTCTAATATGATTTATATGAGGTGTGGAACTTCTTTTTTTTGCTCAAGATGTATCCATAGAGGGATTTGGTGGGCAACAGATAAATCTGTCGCCCACCTGACCTAACTACCTAGTTATTTCACCTCCCCCAATTCCGCCGTCGCCCCATTTTGCATGACGACAAATGGGCGAAATTCGGATTGGATGCCTCCTTGATTGGGAACATAACGGAGAACATGTACGAGACCCATTCCGTAACCCATCGGTCCCATGTTATAGTAGTTCGCTTCAACCTTATAGGGAAACGCTTTGGGGTTGGGAATAGTAAAACATTCGGGGCCATAACCGGTGGTAATGTCCGCGTAGAGAGTGCCTCCGGTGGGTAATGCAGGTTGCGAATAAAACGCATGGTTTTGCTTCTTGTCATAGAGGTGAAAATCGACATCGTTGGCATCGGTTTCCCACATCAGCACAAAACGCAATTGTGGTTGTGTCACCTTGTCCCAATTAGCTGGTTTAACACTTCCCAAAGTGTCCAGCATATCGCGTTTTTCCAAGGTCGTTAGCATCAAAGCCATGGTTTCTTGGAGAATGCGTTGGATGTGTAAAAACCGCGGGTCAAATTGTCGTTGTAAGGCAGTTTGCAACGTCTCTATCGCTTCCTTATACTGTCTTCCTTCCCAATAGGCCAGGGCTAACAAGTAATGACCAGAAGGATGATCTGGGCGTTGTTCGACGGCTTTTTTGAACGTGTCGATGCTTAACCATGATTCGGTTTTGAGAGATAACAGTCTTTCGCCAGTCCAGCGACGCATGTCGGCACGGGCGGGGAAGTAGTCTATTAAAGAACCATAAGCGCGGGCCGCTTGAGTGGTGTCACCCATTTTGGCATACCATTCGCCCAAGGCAATCAATGCCATGAGGTCTGCCAGATCAGTTTGTCGCCAGGCTTGAACGATTTTACCGGCACCGTTTAAGTCACCTTTGTCAAGCAAGTTACGAAATTCGGCATAGTGGCCGGTCCAGGCGGAAATGGGAGACGATTCTACTCTCTGTTCCGAATCCCCGGTCTGTACGTCTAATTCAGGCGTCGCCATTGATCGGACTTCATCGGGTGCTTCCATTCTGGAGGCCTCCATAATGGTCTCTTCTCTTGTCTCCTCCCTCCGGGAGGCTTCTAAGGGTAGTGACGCACCGTCGAACCTATCCGATTCTTCCCATGAGGCTGGCGGCGGCGGTATTTCGGGGGCCATTTGGGGTACAGATTCAGACAAACCGATAGCATTGGCCTTTCCACTTTGCGCGGTGGTGGCTTCGTCGCTATCCGCTTTTTTATACATGTCGACATCTTCTTTGGCATCGACGTTCTTCTCTTCTTCCTTACCTTTATCTTTGGCAGCCTCCCCTTCTATTTCCTGTTTGCGACCAACATTGGCCTGCATGGCTTCGTTACTTTCAGAACCCACCGACTGCGGTTTATTCTCTGAGACTGAGGGGGCTGGAGGAGAAGCGGGGGAAGCAGTGGAATCGCCGTTGCTGGGACGTGGACGAGTTTTAGAGGCTGCCAATGGCATTGGACGGTCTTCAATCATGGGTGAAGGCGGTGGTGGAACTTCCAGGCCAGCGCGTTTGATGACGGTTAAACCGTCTATTCCTACCGTCAAAATGTCGCTGAGGGCTTGACGGTCAATATTATATCGACGATAATCTTCTTCGGTTTCCAACACCAGCAGAGAAGTATAGGGCGATAAAACTCTTTCTTTTACAGAAAGATGAGTGACTTCATTGTGATAGGCACTTTTTAAATCTTTATCTGGGGTCGTGTCTTCCATGTCAAGTAGTCTATCGATGCGGGCGCGGCTCCATTCGCGTTTCAGTAAAATGGGATGCACCGGTTGTGGAGTGATAGAAAACGTTTGATCGGCCACTTGAATCGTGATCGGTTTGGCTTCTGGGGAAGCGGTGGGGGCTTGAGAGGACAAGTCTGCAAAAATGATGAGTGGTTCATTGGCTTGCAAACTTTCCACTGTGGCGGGCCAAGACCAGGTGGCGTCCGTGACCGTGATGGGGAGGTCAGCATAGACGCGATGGAGGAGTTTCTGTGCGAGTTGAACATCGCTAAGAGATTGTATAGAAGCGACCATTCCCGTGGTTTTCCCGGCGGCAACTAATTTGGTGGCCAACGATTTATTGCTATGGTAAGAGGGAATGAGAACATCTAAGCGGTCTAGCCAGGGAATCGTTTTAAACTGTTGAACCAGCATGGTTGCTGAGGTTTCGCCGGCGGTGATGACCAGGTCTGAAATCAGTAAGATTCTGGCGTGGTTTAGTTTTAAGTCTTTCAGAGGAGCCGCGACGGCGTCCAAACGAGAGGCGCCTAACGTGGGATACTCTTGCAATTTTTGCAAAAGGGGTAACTGGGTAGCAGAGGAGGTTGCAGTACCCACTTTGGTCACGATTTGGTCAAAGGTGTAGATTTCTAACTTTTCCACTTTTAACAGCGGTAACAGGGCTTTCAATCGCTTCACCGTGTCAGACCAAAATGGGGCTTGTGAGGCGGAGGTGTCTAGCAAGATGACTAACGTTGACAGGGAAGAGGGCGTGGTTGGAGAGGATGTTGATGATTCTGGGAACGGGATAATTTTGGCAGCCACCAGTTGTTCACTACGCAGGGCCAGACGGTCTGCTTGACTGGGTTGATAGGGCATTTTAAAATCGTCGGTGGGTTGATAGTCGCGTTTATCCACCGTGAGAACGTCACGTTTCGAAACCGTAGCGGAGAGGGCGCCTAGTTGAGTCGGTTGACGCGGGTTAAAAGAGTTGCTATCATAAAAGACTCGAATCAGTAACTGCTGAAGTTTGGGAAGTCCCTTGAGGGGCAACACGTAGTCCTGGGTGAGGCGTTGGGAATAGGAGAGGATCAGGAGTTTTTCGGATTGCGGTTCAATTGGAAAAATTCTGGCGTTGAATCGGTTACCACTGTCGGTTTCTAACAAAGCGGGGTCTTGCCGACGGTGGAGAAAGTCTTCATAAGCCCGTCGGGCTTGTTGTTTTTCGACAATTTCACCTTCTTGCAGGGTTTCACCGATTTTCATGGCGAAACGGCTGATGGCGGCGTTGTCAGGGAGGATGATTTGAAAATGTCCTTCACGCCGGCGATTTTCGGGGTTGTAGAAGACCATTTCTAATTCGGTAAAGGCCAAGAAGCCATCTAAAACCACTCGCGCTTCTAATTTGCGCAGTTGGAGGCCGGTGCCATCTGAGGCGGTGAGGGAGAGGGAAGCCTCGGAGGAGGCAAAGAGGTTGGAGGCAAAGAGGTTGGAGGTTAAGATGACTAAGAAGAAAGTAAAAAGGATGCGGATGAGAGTTTTCATAGTGAATCTCCTGGAGGATGTGAACTATTGAATATTGGGTAATGTTGCAGTATACAAATAATCCCATAAGCGGTTTTGGAGTACGGAATTGATTCCGTTTTGGAGTACGGAATTGATTCCGTTTTGGAGTACGGAATTGATTCCGTTTTGGAGTACGGAATTGATTCCGTTCCAATCGGAATTTATTCCGCAATTCAACGGAATAAATTCCGTACTCCAAAACCAAATTATAGACCTACAAGGTTTTGAAAACTTCATAGGTCTCGCTGATTTTTATTAACCATTAAACAGGTGCATGCCCCCAAAGTGGGACACACCTTGGAGGTTTGACAAAGCAATGAGCATCGTTATATTACTGTTGGTTCTACTCGCCTGGTTTTGGTTCGATTCTTTCCGTGCCCAAGAAGTGATCAAGACTATGAGTAAACAAATTTGTTCTCAATTTGATCTGCAACTGTTAGATGACACGGTGACGTTGATGAGGATGCGATTAAAACGTGATAACCGTGGCAAATGGGGTTGGCAAAGAACCTATTTCTTTGAATTTTCTGATAGCGGCAATAATCGTAAGCAAGGTGTCATTGTCATACGTGGTCTGGCCATGGAAATGTTGGAACTCCCCGGCCATCTGGATCGCCTCATTTCACCCGTCTAAGCACTGGTTTAGCGCGTGGTGGTGGCTTCGGCGGTTCGGGTGGTTGTGAATCTTCCTGATTTCCTGCTGTCTCTTCATCCTGAAAGAACATTCCTTTGCCGTTTTCTTTGGCATAAATGGCTAACACCGCTTGAGGAGGAACAAATACGGAGAAGACGCGCCCCGAGAACCGCGCACTGAAGCTAATCCATTCGTTGTCCATCGTCAAACGTTGAACCGCCCTGGGAGAAATATTTAAGATAATTTTCCCTTTTTCCACGTATTGGCGCGGTACTTGTACTTGCTCAATATCTGCATTGACTAGCAAGTAGGGGGTAAAGCCGTTGTCCATAATCCATTCATGCACGGCACGCACTAGATAAGGCCGCATTGAGGTCATTTTGGTATCTCTCGTTCAAGGTTGTTTAAACTGGTTTTAAAACTCTCTCGCTGAAACATCCGTTGGGCATACTCTTGTAAGGGCTCAGGCTGGCGAGAAAGATCAATTTTAAAAGTGGTTAATCGCCACAATAAGGGGATGAAATAGCAGTCTAATAGCGAATATTCATCCGACATAAAATAAGGCTTCTTGGCGAAGACATGCGCAATAGCGACTAAATTTTCGCGCAATTGTCTTCTGGCTTTAGCTGATCTTCTTTCGCCACCATTGAGTAAAGCGTCAACTAGCCCATAGAGGTCTCGTTGCATTCGGTAGCGAAAGAGGCGATTGTTGGCGCGTGCCACCGGGTCCGCCGGCATCAAGGGTGGATGCGGATAACGTTCCTCTAAGTATTCCATGATGATTTGGGTATCATACAAGACCACGTCGCGGTCCACCAAAGTAATAATCTCATTATAGGGATTGAGTCTCTGTAACTCTTCAGTGGTGTTGGAAGGGTCTATGATTTGATAGTCATATTCAACGTTTTTTTCCGCCAGTACGAGACGTACACAGTGGCTTTCAGAACATGTCCCGTTATTTGAATATAGCGTCATTATCGCCGGTCTGTTAGCTAACCGAGTCATTCATTTACTTCTCCATGGTAGTGGTGGTGAAAAATCGATTGTACAATCGATGGTACAAAGGGAACCTTGTACTTGTTCTTATGGGGTGGTGTTGTAGTTCTAGCCATCCCAGGAGTCGCCCGGCAAAGCTACGCTTTGAACTCCTGGGACTGGGAACTGCACTACCTGTTAATGTACATCTCGCCAGTATTCTTTCTTGAGGAGGTAAGCCACAATGGTGAGGATGACGAGGTAAATCAATACCCAGATGCCTAAGCGTTGTCTTTCCAGTTTGGCAGGTTCACCCACGTATTCCAGGAAAGTGACGAGGTTGAGAACGTCTTTACGATAGTTCTCAGCTTTCGCCGCATCGGCTTGATTCACCGGTTCCAAAGACTTGATCACTTGGTGCGATTGCCCCCCTTCGGTGACGGTCTCATAGACAGGTTTTTGCAAGCCCTGCCGTTCCC
The DNA here is from genome assembly GCA_011391085.1 of Thiotrichaceae bacterium. Lineage (GTDB taxonomy): Bacteria > Pseudomonadota > Gammaproteobacteria > Beggiatoales > Beggiatoaceae > JAABRD01. Next base: position 40,405 of record JAABRD010000018.1, read on the forward strand.
AAAGCGCATGTGGCATGGCCACGTCTTTGAAAATGAGGTTGTTGACGCCAAATGGACGGGCTGGGTCCACGTAAAACGCCAATAGGTAGTTGTAAATCCAGTCCACGCCACGCGACCGGGCGGTGACACTCAGGTCTGGAGGGGCTACCCCAAACCAGTTGACACCATCTGCCTTGGTCATGGCAATGGTCATGGTTTCCCCGATTTTATCGGCAGTGAACATGAGATTTTGCTTGACTTCATCTTCCGTCATGCCCGAATCTTTGCCCACTCGTTCAAACCGGGAGTAGTTGAGGGAATGACATCCCATACAGTAATTGACATACAACTTGGCGCCCTCTTGCAGGGCCGCTTTGTCGGTAATGTCAGTAGGCGCCTTTTCCAGGTGAAGTTCCGTGGACGCGATGGCCATCGCAGGTAACAGTAAAGCTAAAGTGAAGATGATGCGTTTCATTAGTCAGTTAACCTCTCTGGTACAGGTTTGGTTTTGTCCCACACGGAATAGAATGGCATGAGGAGGAAGAAAGCAAAGTAAATGACGGAAAGTATCCGTGACAGCAGTGTGAAAGTGGGTGTAGGTGCTTGCATACCCAAGTAACCCAGTCCGAAGAAGCTGACTACAAAGAGAAATAAGGCAAGTTTATAGACCATCCCTTTGTAACGAATCGATTTTACGGGACTACGATCTAGCCACGGAAGGAAGAACAGGACGACAATAGAGGCGCCCATGGCTACCACGCCCCCCAGCTTATCAGGAATAGCCCGCAAAATGGCATAGAAGGGTGTGAAATACCACAGCGGTTCAATGTGTAGCGGTGTATTCATGGGGTCGGCGGGGAAGAAATTATTCTTTTCCAGGAAGTAGCCACCCATTTCTGGCGCATAGAAAATAGCCAGCGCAAACAAGATGAGAAAGATACCTACGCCAAAAATATCCTTGACCGTATAGTAGGGATGGAAGGGAATCCCGTCCAGATACCAACCCTTCTCGTTCTTGGGTTGCTTTTTAATTTCGATGCCGTCAGGATTGTTAGAACCCACATGATGTAAGGCCAGGATGTGGACAAACACGAGACCTAACAAGATAATGGGCATGGAGACCACATGATAGGCAAAGAAGCGGTTCAAGGTCACGTCAGAGATCACATAGTCACCACGAACCCACACGGCGAGGTCTTCACCAATATAAGGAATGGCACCGAACAGAGAAATGATGACTTGGGCGCCCCAGTAAGACATTTGTCCCCAGGGGAGGAGATAGCCCAGGAAAGACTCGGCCATCAGGGCCATGTAGATACACATACCGATAATCCACAGCAGTTCCCGCGGCTTACGATAAGAACCGTAGAGGAGCGCACGAAACATGTGCAGATACACGGCAATGAAGAAGAAGGACGCGCCAATGGCGTGCATGTAGCGAATCAGCCAGCCGTATTCGACATCCCGCATGATGTATTCCACGGAAGCAAAGGCTAAGGTGGCATCTGGTTTATAACTGCCAGCCAGGAAGATGCCAGTGACCATTTGTAAAACCAGCACCAAAATGGCTAAGGAGCCAAAATAGTACCAGAAATTAAAGTTCTTGGGGGCATAATATTTAGCCAAATGCTCATTCCATTGTTGACTCAAAGGATAACGAGCATCTATCCATTCTAATGAAGCGGTCAGTAAATTATTCATCGTGTTTAAACTCCTTAAGCGCCGTCTTGGTCAACGCCAATTAAAATGCGCGTATCGCTAAGATATTTATGGGGCGGAACAACAAGGTTAGTGGGTGCAGGAACACCTTGATAAACTCGTCCTGCTAGGTCAAAAAAGGAACCGTGACAAGGACAAAAGAACCCGCCTTTCCAATCAGACATCAGGTCTTTCGCCGACGGATCGTCGGCAGTCACATAACTTGGGGAACAACCCAAGTGGGTACAAATGCCAACGACCACCAGATATTCCGGCTTGATAGACCGTTGTTCGTTTTTGGCATAAGCAGGTTGTTGTGGCTCCTCAGACGTCGGATCACGCAATTTACCCGTCAAGGTGGCTAACTCAGTCAAATTTTGTGGAGTCCGTTTGACAATCCAAACGGGTTTGCCGCGCCATTCAACAATGATTCTCTGACCGTCTTCCAGTTTGCTAATATCGGCTTCCACAGGGGCACCTGCGGCGCGAGTTTTCGCACTGGGTTGTAACGATAGAATAAAGGGGACAGAAGCAAAGCCGGCCCCGATGCCGCCTACCACAGTGGTAGCGGCAATCAGGAACCGGCGCCTGCCTTTGTCGTCAGTGCCCTGTTCGGGGCTGACTTGAGATGGAGTTACGCTATGAGCGCTCATTAGTTAATAGTCTCCTCAGTTAGTGGATAGTGTTATTTAATTATCGTAAAATCAATTGTGAAGCAGAATTATTGCATTTCCGTTTTTAAAACTTTAGTTTTAAGACCCCACTTTGCGCAAAGTGGTGCTAAAAAACTCAGTTTCTTGAAGAAACTTAGTTTCTGTATATGGTGTAAAGTGAGTCAAACATGTCATCCCGTCTTTCCGTTGCAAATTTCCAGTCCATCCAATCATTTTCCAAGTTATATGAAGCTGATTGGGTTTGAAATTCTCTATCAAATTCCAGAAAATCTTTACCATACTTTTTTTCAAAATAGTCAATTTCCATGAAATATTCAGAATATTTGCTGTTTCACCAGCAATATGGTTATTTCGCTTAGAAATATTTCCTTGAAAATTTGAAGATTGGCAAACACTTTGTCTTGTAGGACATTTGAAATCATTTAGCACTCTCCTCCCTATTTGTAAATATATGGTAGTTAAACATTTTACATAGATATTCAATGGTATTGCTTTGATGAAATATTATATCACAACATTTTAAAAAATCTCAACAACTTTCATTTTACCTTTAAAAACAAGTAGTTGCTTTTACAATTCCAGGCTAAATTTACATATAGTTCATCAGCGTTAATGAATTTAGTGAAATTATAAACCGACTCTTTTTCATAAGTCAACCATATTTTTTTATGACAGACCAAAAATTATTTTGATTGATGAAATTATTTTAGATTTTCATCATTTCGACTTTTATTTTTGGGATAAAAGAGAAACTCAGCTTTTGTTACCGTCTTGCACAACACCACGCATCCACTCGCGCCACACCTTTTTGTAAAAACATCTCTGCCAACTCATTTACGGTTGCCCCTGTCGTCATCACATCGTCTATGATGGCAATATGTTGCCAACCCGACTCCACTCGTTGCACCTGAAATGCCCCTTTCAAATTGATTTTGCGTTGCTTGGCAGGCAAACTGGTTTGCGGTGGTGTGTTTCGACACCGTTCACAGGCGGTATAATCTAAGGGAATTTGGGTATATCTGACAATCCGTTTAGCCAGTTCCACAGATTGATTATAGCCACGTTCATGCAAGCGTTTCGGGTGCAATGGTACAGGAATTAACACATCAGGACGTTGATGTAAATCAAGATGGTGTGCCATCACATCCCCTAACAAATTTAACACCGCCAAATTACGATTGAATTTCGCCACCTGAATTAACTTGTTGACAGGGTACTCGTAAGAAAAAATAGCTTGAGTATATTGAAACAGAGGAGGGACATCTTGACATTCTTTGCAGACGCCTACCACCCGTAAAGCACGGGCGCAATGAATACATGCGGTGTGCTGATACGGTAAATCTGCCAAACAACCCTCACAAATCGACTGTTGACTGGTCCCGGCGCAAAGGAAGCAAATTTGGGAAAACATAGCGAGTAAATTACGAGGAAATAATAGAGTTGAAGTGGCAAAAAAATTAAAGTAGTGGTGGACTAGAGGCTTTAGCCGGGAGTCGTGCCCCTGCCACCGGCTGAAGCCTCTAGTCCCGCGTGGCAATAAAAAACAAAGGTGGACTAGAGGCTTCAGCCGGAGGGTGGCACTGTGATTTCAATTATGTTCCGCGCCCACCGGCTAAAGCCTCTAGTCCACCGTACCTTAACTTAGTGGCAATAAAAAACAAAGGTGGACTAGAGGCTTCAGCCGGAGGGTGGCACTGTGATTTCAATTATGTTCCGCGCCCACCGGCTAAAGCCTCCACTCCACCGTACCTTAACTTATATGGCATGGAGGCGTAAGCCTCTAGTCCACCTAGCTTTGTCACGCGCAAAGCTACGCTTTGGACTCCTGGCTGGGCAAAGCTACGCTTTGGACTCCTGGCTTGCTTCTGGTCTGGGGAACCACTTTTCTAACATCTGACTCAGTGAGGCTTGGGTAACAGGTTTGGTTAGAAAATCATTCATCCCTGCTTCCAAACACCTTTCGAACCGGTCTGTCAACGTATCTGCGGTCATTGCAATAATAGGAAGCTGCTTATCCGGCAGACGTTGACGAATTTGTTGAGTGGCCGCATAACCATCTAAGACAGGCATTTGGAGGTCCATAAGAATTAAGTCATACTCTTGACTAGCACTCATCTCCACCGCTTCTTGCCCATGATTGGCGATACTGATTTGACAACCGAGTTTATTCAACATGATTTTGGCCACCAACTGATTCGTGCGATTATCTTCCACTAACAGAACCCGGACCACCTTGGGTGTGATGGAAGGCAGAGACATCAAATTGGGCCGAGAGGCATTCAGGCCCGGTTGGGACACGGGCAACGTCAGTCTGAACCAAAAAGTACAACCTTGATTCACTTGCGCTTCCACGCCAATCGTGCCTCCCATCAATTCCACCAATTGGCGAGAAATGAACAATCCCAAACCGGTACCACCATATTTGCGACTGGTAGAGGCGTCCACTTGATTAAACTTGCCAAACAGTTTTCCCAATTTCTCTTTAGCAATCCCAATGCCTGTGTCTTTCACCGCGAAATATAAGTGGGCGTGTTGATTTTTTAACTGTTCTAATTGAATTTGAAGAGTGACACTACCTCGGTCCGTAAATTTCAGCGCATTGCTAACCAGATTCAGCAGAATTTGTCGCAACCGATTGCCATCTCCAATCACCCATTTAGGCACTTCGGTGGCACTTTGCAGAATCAAAGGCAAATCCTTTTCGCGGGCTTTGACACTCAGCAGTTGCATAACGTCGTTTACCGTTTTAGTTAAGTCAAACGGAATCGCTTCCAATTCCACTTTACCAGCTTCTATTTTGGAAACGTCCAGCAAGTCATTGATAAGTACCAATAGAGTTTTACCCGAATCGTAAATCACTTGCAAATGTTGCTTCTGTTCCGGTTGCAAAGAAGTCTCTAAAAGTAACTCGGTCATCCCTAAAATACCGTTTAAGGGGGTGCGCAACTCATGGCTAACATTGGCCACAAATTCACTTTTAACCTGATTAGCCTCTTCTGCCTTCGCCCGTTCTTTCTCCAGTTCCGCATTCAAAAGTTCCAACACCTCGGTACGCTGGCGGACTTTTTTCTCTAAACCGACGTTCGCATGTTCAATCTCGCGCAACGCGGCTTGCAACCGTTCGACCATCTGCCGAAACGCCGAATATAAACCGCTGATTTCATCTTGCTGACGGTGCGGTTGATAAGTAGCTACTCCATCGGGGGTTTGTTCCACTGGGTCTTTTAACAACTTATCAATGCCAATATTCATCTCCCCATAAGCAATTTGATTAGCCACGGCAATGGCCTCTTCCAAGGGACGAAAGGTAGCCTTGATATAGTAGAACAGTAAACTCAACGTCACCAATATGACACCCAAACTGCTAACCAGACTGCTGACCAAAGTTTGGTGCAAATCATCCACGCTGTGTTGCAAATTATTGATACCCAAGACGTAACCCACTGGTTGCCCCTGGAAATCGATTAACGGGATGGGGAAAGTGATATGTAAATTATCCTCAATGGTATATTCGTCCCGATCTGAGGTATATTGTTTAATCAAGGTGGTGACCACGGGTGCCGAAAATTCGTAAAAGATCGTATCACCGACTGTAATATCGGTGGGCAAATTCTCAAACCGCTTGGCTTCTTGAAAGACACTTTGTTTAATTCCAATGGCGTATTGTGTACCAAACGTGTCATGCAAGTTCTTTAAAATTTTGTGAATGCCAACCCCCAACTCCACAGAACCGACGTGTGTACCTTGATAAGCGATGGGGAAAACCACGCGGGTGCCAGGGCCAGCACGTCCTACTTCGAGACCGACAATCGGCTTTTGTTGCTGATTGGCCAACACGACCGTATGCCGAAAAGCTGATAAATCATCTCCAAATTCCTTGGGTTGATGGAGACGTAAGAAACTGGTTGCAGGTGGCAAATGAAATTGAAACTGGGCAATATCATATTCTGGTTTCAAATGACGGTCATAATAGTCTTGCAACAGATCAAAGAGTGCTTGCCTTTTCCTTTTGGCAAAGAGTTTGACCATCTCTTGATTGACCGTCAACGTTTGTACCGCCATGGACAAATCATCGAGTTGTTGTTGCACCGCCAGTTGAAAAGTTTGGGTCACCTGAGTAGCCAATTGTTCCTTCGTGAAGGACAGATTTTTGTCAAAATCATAGTAGAGTTTCAGCAAATTAAGACAGGTTAGCATACTGATGCTGAACAAGACGATGGTGACAATTTTAGATTTGATAGAAAGTCTTTTTAACATAATTTAGAGATCAGTAAAATATGGAGGTTCAAGTTCTTTCGTAAATCGGTAGTGATGCAATGTGGGTGAAATGTCTGAACTCTGATTAGAATGATTTTCAGATGGACTATGATTAGTCAAGCCTCCTTTCATAGCCTTCATTTAATCATCTAAATCACAGTTCAAGACCTAAGAGAAACCGCACGATATTTCACCCAGATTGCATCACTACCTAATTTCTTAATTTGATGGCATTGCGGCGTTACACTCCACTGCTACTTTAATTTCTTGCACATAAGATTATCCCTTCTCCATTTTCTTTTCCGCCACCACCGTCCAAGACATTCCATTAGTATGTTGCAACCGGAGATTGGATAACGGCAGATTGGCTACCAATTGTAACACCTCCTCCCGCTTCCAATAATTGGCAATGGTAGGTAACAATTGGTCAAACACAATCGCCTCAATATGTCGAAAGGACATTTGTTGGAGGAGTTTGAAATATTCTTTCTGCTGGGGAAACAGTAACCAAATTTTTAACAACGCTGTCAGTATCTTCGACAGCAACCTCGTCAAGGGCAGGGGGAGACGAGAAGTGATTGCAAAACGCACCGGGTTGACCCATTTTAAGAAACGTTCATTGCCTTCATACGCATATATCCAAAGAATCAGAGTTCCACCCGGTTTCACCGCCCGGACGAGGTTCTCTATCGCCCGACGAGGGTCTGCCAGGTGATGTAACACCCCAATGCAGAAGACAATATCAAATTCATTTTCAAACGTTATCTCATAAATTGATTGTAGGGCAACCGTGGTCTGAGGGAATCGATTCAAATTCTGTTTCGCCACGGCCACGGTGCGTTCATCATAGTCAAACGCATAACTCGATTGTGCCCCAGTTAACAGTGGCCAGTAACTATTTCTGCCTATGCCACAACCGGCATCCAGGAAAGTTTTACCTTGAAAAAAATCTAACTGCACGGGTGCAATCCAACGGCAGAATTGTTCTTTGTGAATGGGAAGAATATCGCGATAAATATTCCATTCGTAACCAAATTGATGTTGTGTACCGGTGGTCATGTTTAAGTACCTATTCGTTTTCCAGATGGTGAGGAAGTTTGGGTGATAAGTAAAGACTCGCAGTCACGAAAGAACTGCAATTCCTGATACTTCTGTCACACATACATCATCACCATCGAAATGGAAAAGAAGTTTGTCCATTAGGAAAATAACCCTAAACATTTCTTGATGTGCCTGACTAAAGTGTCATCAATTTCAACATGTCTTGGCACTGGTTGTTTCAAGTGAGTCTTCGGGTTAACATAAATGTCGTGTCGTGAACCATGTCTTAGTAAAACACAGCCTTGTTCGAGAAGATAGCGTATCAACTCTGTGCGCTTCATAAGCTAATCTCTTTGAGTCGGTATCTATCTGGCACTTCTTCCATTACCATCATCTGATACGCATCCTTCAAGTTTTCTTCAAGTTCTTCCAGTGTTTCCCCCTGTGTCATAATATCTGGGTATTCCAGCAATTTACCCAACCAAAATAGGTTAGATTGCCAATAAATCATGGTCAATTTCGTATTCATAGATTGTTTTTCCTCCACGCATTAAACACCCACAGATTCCACAAAAACATCTTCTGGTCTGCCTGATGTTGCGTGTGTTCTAGCCATTTGGCCTGCATAAATGGGCGTGAAAATAAAGCCAACTTCTGACTGTCAAAATCAAAATGAAATTGTTGCTGTTCAAACCACTTCCCAATCGGTACTCCAAATCCCTTTTTGCGCCGATAAATAATGTCTTTGGGTAGCAACGGTTCGAGGGCTTTTTTCAAAATGTATTTGGTTTGACCGTGACGAAATTTATACTCGCTAGGCAACCGGCGAATAAAGTTTACCAGATCAATGTCTAAAAACGGGGAACGGGCTTCCAAAGACACTAGCATACTCGCCCGGTCTAATTTTACCAAAATATTATCTTGCAAGTACAGTTTGGTATAAAATTGCAACGTCTTGTCAACCAAATTGTCTTGTGAACACGCCTCCCATTGTTCCAACGCTTCTGAAAAAATCTCCTCCAATTCCGTCTTCTCCCCAAACAATTCCGCCAATTCGGTGGGCGTCAACGTGGCCATCCAGACAGGGTTCCAAAAAGGGGGAGGATGACTCAAACCACGTAAAGTTCGCTTTATTTTAAATTCTAAACTCATGTAGTGATGGGACACAGGCCAGCGGGCGAACAGCATAGAAATCCCGGTATGAATCGGTTTGGGTACGAACTGATGATACAGTTTCGCCCACCGTAACGCCCGAAAAGGGTCATACCCGGCAAACAATTCATCTCCTCCATCCCCACCCAATGCCACGGTAACCGTTTGCCGGGCATGACGACAAAGTAGATAGGTGGGTAACAGAGAACTGTCGCCCATTGGTTCATCTAAGCGGGAGAGAATGTCAGGTAATAACGCTTTACTGTTTTCCAAAGACAGGGTTTCCAAATAATGCGTTGTTCCCAACCTCTGGGCCACCTTGAGGGCGTAAGCAGATTCATCAAAATCCGGTTCCGTGAACCCCACGCTAAAGGTCTTCACCGTGTCTCCCCCCAAATGCCGAGTCATCAACGCTGCCACCGCGGAGGAATCGATGCCACCACTGAGGAAGACGCCCAGTGGAACATCCGACATAAGGCGTCTTTGCACCGCTTGATCCAGCAATTCTCGCAGTTGTTCACCCCATTCCTGTTCAGGCTGTTTCGGCAAAGTAGTCATAGGTTCTAACACAAAGTCCCAATATTTGGTTATGGTCACCGTGTGAGTGTCGAGGTGATACCACAACGAATGACCCGCGGGGAGTTTGTAAATGCCTTGATAAATCGAATGAGGCGCAGGGATGTAGCCGTAAGCGAAATATTTTTTCAAGGCCAAAGTGGAATAGGTCGGATGTAACTGAGAATGACAAATAACGGCACTCACTTCGGAAGCAAATGCGAATAAGTCAGCTTGTTGAGTATAAAACAACGGTTTCTTCCCAAACCGATCTCGACTACCAAATACAGTTCGAGTTTCTCGATCATAAATGACAAACGCCCACATGCCATTGAGTCGATTGGGTAAATCCTTTCCCCAGGCGCGATAACCATGTAACAACACTTCCGTGTCAGAATGGTCGGTGAGAAAATGATAACCAACTGCTTCCAATTGTTTGCGTAAGGAGAGATGATTATAAATTTCTCCATTGAAGACAATTCCCACTTTGCCATCGGCGGTCCACATCGGTTGTTGGCCGCCGGCTAAGTCCACAATAGAGAGACGTCGATGCCCAAGATACACTCGTTGGGCCGCGTCATACCAAAGCCCTTCAGCATTGGGGCCGCGATGCGTAAGTTGCGTTGTCATTCGTTGCAGGTCTTCGAAGGTACCTGCGCCAATAAAACCGGTGATGCCACACATGGGGGAATGAATAATGAGTGAATGAATAATGAATAATGGAGTTATCTATGTGGGACTAAATCCTTCTAATGTAGGGTGGATTAAGCGAAGCGTATCCACCTCCCGTTCGAAAGGTTGGTGGATACGCTTCGCTTAATCCACCCTACCTGAAATACCAGGGTCGTTATACACTGGTACTTAAGTTCGTCAATCCATCACTTGATATTTAACCTCCTCCGCACACTATAAGTTGGCTTGTTCTGCGATTCATGATAGGTTCGTACCAACAGTTCTCCAATCAATCCCAAAAAAATGGACTGCACACCCAAAATCACAAACATAGCAGCCAGATGAAGGAGAGGGCTGGTAATCATAAATAGCCCATACGCAAACTTTTGCCATAAGAGGAGAAGCACTAACAAGAGGCTGGCCAGAATTAAAGTCACGCCCACTCCACCAAAGAGATAAATCGGTTTTTGGGCATAACTGCTTAGGAATTTGACCGTAAATAAATCCAGAATGACCTTGAACGTGCGTTCCAGTCCATATTTGGATTGACCATGACGACGAGGGTGATGTTGCACCGGTAATTCAACAATTTTGGCACCCACTTGGGCCGCATAAGCGGGGATGAAACGGTGCATTTCACCATACAGTTTGTAACCGGTGAGAACTTCGCGTCGATAGATTTTGAGAGTACAGCCATAATCATGTAAATGTACTTTGGTTACATAAGAAATCAGGGCGTTAGCCAGTTTAGAAGGCAAGGTGCGACTTAGCCACTTATCTTGCCGATGCTTCCGCCAACCGCTGACGACATCGTAACCTTCATTGAGTTTTGCTAACAGCAACGGAATATCCGCCGGGTCGTTTTGTAAATCGGCATCCATAAATATCACCGCATCTCCCTTCGCTTGATCTATGCCCGCCGCAATGGCGACAGTTTGACCATAGTTACGAGTCAACTCGATCACTTTCACCTTATCATCTTGGTGGGCCAGTTGTTGCAAACAGGAGAAACTGTTATCAATGCTACCGTCATCGATAAAGATGATTTCATATTCACCACTCATAGAATTTAGAGTGGCCGTGAGTTTATCGTGTAGCAATTTTAAATTATCTTCCTCGTTATACACGGGGATGACGATAGATAAAGAAGAAATGGTTTTCATCATTGGGCTGTTCTTACAAGGCAATGGGAGTATTAAAAGATAACGTGATTTGAGTTTAGTTGTATGACCTTATATCGCTATCCATATTGATATTTCTATAAATTTATACATTATCCGCTGGAACGCAATAAAAATTATTGCGCTCCAGATGAGAATGTTTAGAATGAGAATGTACAAATTCACAAGAATATCACTATAATAATATAAAAATAATGGTTGCACATAAGGTCTTTATGATCCATGATACCATAACAAAATAATTTTGCGTAACTTTTTACATTTGTCACAATATTACCAGACCTATATTATATGCCTCTACCTCTCATTCACACCGCCCTTCCCAAACGCCGTTACCAATATGGGGAATTTACGATGGTGGTCTTAGGAGAAATTGACAGCCGTGATGATATTCCCTATCAATTTCTCATGGCCGTTATTCCCCCTGATGCAAATACGCCAGAATTGTTTATCAGCGTCGAAAAATGTTCTCGTCAGGCGTCCCACGACGGCAAATATCAAATGCGTATTATCGCCGCACAGATGAGTCAAATGCTGGGTAAATCAGATAATTGGGGTGACTTGGACACCTTTGTTAACGATGCCTTAGCGGTTCTTTCCAAGTTATTAAACTTGACAGATGAACAACCGATGGTTATCTTGTGAAATATTTAGAACCAGGAGTCCAAAGCGTAGCTTTGAACTTCTGGACTCAGGTTCCTAATTTCATTCAATAGAGGCACACTATGTTCAAAAAAATGAGTATGTTATGGCTTGGCAGTCTGGCACTTGCCCAAACTGGCGTGGTCGCAGATGATGAAGATGTGTTCAAGGAGGCGTTGAAGTACACCGTCAAGGTGGAAACGCGAGTTGACACCCCCTTTTTTGAAGACCAGAAGGGATCCTTTAATGCCGCAGGCTTTCTTGTGGATGCCGAACGTCGGTGGATTATGACAAATGCCCATGTCGTTGCGCGTTCCCCTTCCCATGTTTCGGTTGCCTTTCACGAAGAGGAGACGTTTCATCCCGTCGAAAAATTTTATGTGGATCCCTATTTGGATTTGGCCATTCTAAAATTGCCAGGCGAGACTAAATTAGACCGTCCCGTGGCTTCCCTAGAATGCGGTTCACCACCATCAATAGGACATCCGGTGGGGGCACTGGGACACCCGTGGGGATTATTTTTCACTGGCACTCGTGGCGTCATTTCTGGAATCACGGATAAAGTTGGGGCTGAGTTTCTGCAAACTGACGCGCCCATCAATGAGGGTAACTCTGGCGGACCTCTGATTAGTATGAAGTCCACCAAGGTGGTGGGCATCAATACCTCCTCTGTCAGCAAGATCGGTGACCAAAATACCAATTTTGCGACTCCCATCAAATATGCTTGTCGCGTTCTTCAGTTGTTACAAACGGGTCAAAATCCCTCACCTCCGCAAATGCCAGTGTTGTTTCTGATTGATTTGGACGATACGAATCAACTGATTGTGGCCAGTACCAACTTGGGTACCGATTTGATTGGCTTGCAACAGGGTGACAAAATCGATTCAGTAGTTGGTGAGACTGGACCGATTCAAAATGAGAGTCACCTCATTCATGCGCTTCGAGGTCACTTGGACAAATTCACGTTACAAGTGATTCGTGACGGTAAATCGTTGGAACTGTCTGGCAAACTGAATCCAATCCCACGTATCACGGATCGGGTAGGTATTTCCGTGTCAGGCGTCTTAATTGCCCCGTGGGGGATACGTGACTGGTATGAACTGAAATTGCCGCGTTTCATGGTTCACTATGTAGAAGCCGGTTCTGTGGGAGACAATGAGAAAATTCAAGTGGGAGACAGTCTCGTTGCCTTGGACGGCAAGGAAATCAATGACCTCAAAGAGTTGTTTGCCCATTTGCAAGCGGCCCAAACGAAAGCAAGTGGTGTACGGATGAAGTTGAAACGTTTTAGTAGTCTCGATGACCGTTTGTATGATTATTTGGAACGGACGTTGACGGTGGAGGAGTTGAAATATATTGGGGCATCTCCTTAATATTATGCCAGGCGGAATGAATTCCGGACTCCAACGGCAAAGAAGTTGGAGTCCGGCAAAGAAGTTGGAGTCCGGAATTTATTCCGTTTCAAAACGGGCGGAATAAATTCCGGACTCCACGGAATGAATTCCGGACTCCAACAGCAAATTCTGTCACACTGGCCAACAAAAATCCCATATTAATATACCTTAATGGGGTATAAAAATATTCATTTGTAAAAAACCTAAAAGTGTTTCAACAAACGCTTTTCTTCTGACCTATTTTGTCATATCATAATAACTCTTTTTTTATCCATTGCCAAACGAAAACGTTTAGGTGGTAATAATTGAGATGTAGATAAACCAAGAATGACGGATTGCTGTTAAAATGGTTATCTTATTGAATAACCAGTTATTTTTTATCAACCCTATTAACCATACAGGGAGGAAATAAATGCCTTCGCGTAGAGAACTTGCAAATGCCATTCGTGTGTTAAGCATGGATGCCGTTCAAAAAGCCAATTCTGGACATCCTGGCGCACCCATGGGGATGGCCGATATTGCAGAAGTGTTGTGGAATGATTATTTAAGACATAACCCGGCCAATCCCAAATGGCCCAATCGTGACCGTTTTGTATTGTCCAATGGTCATGGTTCCATGCTGATTTATTCCTTGTTGCATCTGACGGGTTATGAGGTGTCTATAGAAGACCTCAAGAATTTCCGTCAAATGCACTCGAGGACCCCAGGCCATCCAGAATATGGTTACACGCCTGGCGTGGAAACCACGACGGGGCCGCTAGGTCAAGGTGTTACCAATGCAGTTGGTATGGCCATTGCTGAAAAAGTGTTGGCGGCCCAGTTTAATCGGCCTGGGCATAACATTGTTGACCATCGTACTTTTACGTTTTTAGGCGATGGCTGTATGATGGAAGGAATTTCCCATGAGGCGTGTTCCCTAGCAGGCACGTTAGGTTTGGGCAAATTGATTGCTTTTTATGATGACAACGGCATTTCCATTGATGGCGAAGTGGAAGGTTGGTTCACTGACAACACGCCAGGACGCTTTGCTGCGTATGGTTGGCATGTGATTGAAAATGTCAACGGTCACGATGCTGAAGCTATCAAGCAAGCCTTGGAAGATGCGATGTCACATAATGACAAGCCGACCTTGATTTGTTGTAAAACCATCATCGGTTGGGGGTCGCCCAATAAACAAGGTAAGGAAGAATGCCATGGGGCACCATTGGGCGAAAAGGAAGTGGAACTGGTTCGGAAAACCATCGGTTGGGAACATCCCGCTTTTGTCATTCCTGACGCTGTTTACAAGGCGTGGGATGCCAAAGCCAAGGGGGCCAAAAAGGAGGTGGAATGGAATGACAAATTTAACGCTTACAAGAAAGTCCATCCAGAGTTAGCGGCGGAATTGATGCGGCGTTTGAATGGCGAATTACCAGCCCATTTCTTGGAAAAAGCCGACACGATTGTCGAAAGCGTGGATGCTAAACAAGAAAAAATCGCCACCCGGAAAGCGTCCCAAAATGCCTTGGGTGCCTACGGCCCCTTGTTGCCAGAACTGCTGGGGGGTTCGGCGGACTTGGCAGGGTCGAATCTCACGATTTGGCCAGGGTGCAAAGGCATCAAAGAACATTCCAATGGTAATTATGTTCATTATGGGGTCCGTGAATTTGGGATGTCTGCCATCATGAACGGTATCGCCCTGCACGGTGGTTTCATCCCTTACGGTGGCACCTTCCTCGTCTTTTCTGACTATGCCCGCAACGCCCTGCGCATGTCGGCCTTGATGAAAATTCGAGTTATCCAGGTCTATACGCACGACTCGATTGGATTAGGTGAAGATGGTCCAACCCATCAACCGATTGAACATGTCGCCAGCTTACGACTGATTCCTAACATGTCTCTGTGGCGGCCCTGCGATGCGGTAGAAACGGCAGTGGCCTGGAAAGTGGCTATCAAACGTCAAGACGGTCCTACTTGCCTCATTTTGTCTCGGCAAAACTTACCTCATCAACCACGTACTGTCGAACAACTGGAACTGATAGAAAAAGGTGGCTATACTCTACTAGACAGTGGTGGTACCCCAGACGCCATCATCATCGCCACCGGTTCGGAAGTAGAACAAGCCGTCGGCGCCGCCCAAAAATTGAAAGAGAAGGGCAAAAAAGTGCGCGTCGTCTCGATGCCTTGCACAAACATTTTCGACGTCCAAGACGCGGCCTATCGTGAATCCGTCTTGCCTGCTAAAGTCACTGCGAGAGTGGCGATAGAAGCCGGCGTAACAGACATCTGGCTAAAATACGTCGGTCTTCAAGGCAAAGTCATCGGCATGAACCGCTTTGGCGAATCGGCCCCAGCGGGCGTGCTGTTTAAGGAATATGGATTTACCGTGGACAACGTCGTGAAGACGGTGGAAGCGGTGCTTTAAGTGATAAGAAACTAAGTTTCTGCGAGAAACTTAGTTTCTCAACCATGCCACTGCACCCAAAGAAACTAAGTTTCTTGTTGCATAAACGAGAATCTCAATTAAATTTCTTTCTGAAATCATAACCAACTCAACTCATCACAGGAGAATAATACACATGGCAATAAAAGTTGCAATCAATGGTTACGGACGTATCGGACGCAACATCTTACGGGCCCTTTATGAATCAGGCCGTAATAAAGAAATCCAAATCGTTGCCCTCAACGATTTAGGCGATGCTAACACCAATGCCCACCTCACCAAGTACGACACCGTACATGGGCGTTTCAAAGGCGACGTCAAAGTCGAAGGCGACTACATGATTGTCAACGGTGACAAGATTCGCGTCGTAGCAGAACGTGACCCCTCCAAATTGCCTTGGAAAGACCTCGGAGTCGATGTCGTCCATGAATGCACGGGTCTGTTCACCACCAAAGCGAAAGCCGGTTTGCATGTCAACGCGGGTGCTAGGAAAGTCATCATCTCCGCGCCAGGCGGAAAAGATGTGGATGCCACCGTCGTTTATGGCGTTAACCATCAAGTCCTCAAAGCCAGTGATACGGTCATTTCTAATGCGTCTTGTACCACCAATTGCTTGGCCCCCTTGGTCAAGCCATTGCATGACAAAATTGGTTTACTGCGTGGCTTGATGACCACCATTCACTCCTACACCAACGACCAAGTGCTTACCGATGTTTACCACTCCGACTTGCGCCGGGCCCGTTCCGCTACCCAATCGATGATTCCTACCAAGACTGGCGCGGCAGCGGCGGTTGGTTTAGTGTTACCGGAACTGAATGGCAAATTGGATGGTTTCGCCATGCGCGTCCCTACCATCAACGTGTCAGTGGTTGACCTCGTTTTTGATGCGGCCCGGCCGACCAGCGTGGAAGAGATTAACAGCATTTTGAAAGCCGCTTCAGAAAACGAATTGAAGGGCATTCTGGCTTATAATACCGACCCACTGGTCTCCATGGACTTCAATCACACCCCCACGTCCTCCAACTATGATTCCACTCAAACTCGTGTCATCGACGGCACTTTAGTGAAAGTGTTGTCCTGGTATGACAATGAATGGGGCTTCTCCAATCGGATGTTGGATACGACAGTGGCGTTGATGAACGCGAAGTAAATCAGTTTTTCCCATCATTTTAGGAGTCCAAAACTATGTTTTGGACTCCTTCATGAAGATTGGATAGATAGTGTTGACTTTTATAAACGAACAGGACTTAAATAATGAAACTATTGAGATTGTATATTCAAGATAGCGGAATCTTTAACCGTACTCTGATAGACTTCACCCATGAAGGCAAACCACAAGACCTCTTGTGTCTAGCCGGAGTCAATGGCTCTGGTAAAACGACCGTTATGGAACTGTTGTTCCACTTGGTCACCTTGTTGACCCCCACTCTCTCTTTGCGAAGCATCTTCTTTGATAGACTCAAGTCCCATATTTTCACTCGAACCCAATTTGCACAGTTAGATGTTCTGTTCGACGAAAAAGTACTGTCCTTAGTGATAGGTGACAAGGATAATATTGTGCGAGACGAAACCAATCCCGCCCAGGCATTTATTATTGAATCAGAGTTAGGTTCACTCATTTCTCGGTTTGAAGATACTGTCGTAAAAATTCCCGATGAAAAGGAACCAGACACTACTGTAGAAGATGAAATTAAACGACTGCTGGATACAGAACGCTTTTCTAAAAGACTCGTTGAAAGGTTAAACACCGACATTTTTCAATCGCTATTACAGCAGATTGAAACTGCACTTTCTGATAAAAATCAAACTCAGAGAGAGGGGGAAGACTTGCCTTCTATTTATTTCTTTAATGCGCATGACCGAGAAATACAAGACATACGTTATGATTCTGTTCCGAATAAAAAACCAAGATATAAACTGGCCCGTAGATACCATCCCAAAAAGGATGATCTGAATGGAACGTTTATCTATAATGACTATGCCTATCCGAAAGAATTTGAGGCAGTAAAGAATTGGGTCAATCAGCTTGTACTTGTGGATAAGCAAATTGTTGAAATTGATAGACCTAATCTTAAGACACTCGTCCATCCTACTAAGAAGAGTAGCACTCATGGTCTTGAACTGTTAAGTTCCGGTGAAGAGAGTTTGTTGATTATAGCCACTGAAATTTATCTGAAAGTCTCCAGAGGTTCAGTCGTCATTATAGATGAAGTCGATCAAAGCCTTCACCCTGAATTTCAGGAAAAGATTATGGTCCTTCTTACTCAACTGCAAAAAGATAAAGGCTGTCAAATCATCGTCTCTTCCCACTCAGATATTGTTTGGAAATGTTTCGATTCTAAAGGTTTGATTGATTTAACTGAAATGGTGATGTAAGATGACGCCATCGAATTCCATTAGTGATGCAAAATATAACTTTCTTCTTGAAGAAAATGGCTTTCGTGCGGCCCTGCGTTCTGCTATTCTTAAAGCGGGCCGAAAAGAAGTCATCTTTGTAGAAGGATATGATGACAAAGCTATATTTGAAATAATATTTCGTGAACATTCTGAAAGACTTTTTTTCCTTGATGTCAGCCTGGAACAGCCTAAGAGAACCTCTCACCCAAATGTCGTTGCCATTGGGGGATGTGAACAGGTCAAGTCTTTGCTGATTGATTTTGTTAGGTTTCTACCTCAAGACAAAAGATTCTACGGTGTGATTGATAGAGATTTGAAAACGGATCAAGAAATTGAGGCTGAAAGGAATAAGGCTTGCTATGACAGACGGTTATTTATTTGTTTCGAACGATATACTTTGGAAAACTATTTTTTTCACATAGACATCTTAAAAACGTTTATTCATGGAAAAACTATCGTTCACAAAGAACTGATACCACTGGCAAATGATGATGCCAAACTGGAAGAAATAATGGCCGATATTATTTCTTGTTCAGCAAAAATTGCGGCAGCGAATTTGACTATTCGATTCTTTGACAACACCGTCGAATTTGTGGAGGGGGCCATTGATTGTGGTGATGATGAAATAGAGAAACGTGTTCATCATAGGTTAAGGGCTAAATGCGAGGGTTATGTAGAAGCACTTGTCAATGCCAAATTCCAACTCATGAAAGACTTTATCATGCAATCATACCCTGAGAATGTCCAAAAGTTTGCCAGTGCTAAAACTTATTTTGCTTCTCAATTTAACCGACGGTTGAAGGCTGATTATGAGGTTAGTTTACAATTGAATAATCATAAATCAGAGTTGGCCATGATTTTAAAGGATCATCCCCCGCTACCTAATGACTTCAACGAACTTTTAAGGTTTCTTGGAGTGATTTCATGATTGAGAATGGTCAAGGAATTGACTGGAATTTTAAGAAATATGATAGACCGCGAAGCGGAAATTTTTGGCTTGGTACCACCAAACTCTCGGCGAAACAAATCATGCTAACTCAAATCAAACTAACCAACTTCAAATGTTTCAAATCAGAGACAATATTCCCTCTCAGCCAATTTAATTTATTAACTGGTGTGAATGGTAGCGGCAAATCTACCTTATTGCAATCTTTGTTGCTGATGCGTCAGTCAATTGAAGATGATAGGTACACGACGAGACTCGTCTTGAATGGGAGTTGTGTCAATTTGGGCAACTTTGATGATGTGAGAAATCGTGAAGTGTCAGCGAATGAACCGATGGTTTTTGAATTTAGCGCAAGTGGGGATTCAACCCATTCTATCCGTTACCATTTTGACCATAATTATCCGTCTGATGACATGAGTATATCGATTTCAAGGGTTACCAAAGATGATGACGTGATTTTTGATTGGACGGACTCCTTGTTGGGAATCAAATCCCTTGAAAGATTCTTGTATAAATTGGAGGCGTTGGAAAAAAGATGGCCTATGTTTTATCAAGAGGATTTATATTTTATGTTTGAAGAAACCCATTTTATCTCCGCCGACCGAATTGGCCCACAAGACTCTTATCAAAAAGTCGCCTTACCTAAATTTACTCACGTTGGCGCGAAAGGAGAATTTACAGTCAACTTGCTAAACAAAATGCGAGATGAATGGGTTGCAGAGACACTCTGTTTGGGAGAAGGTTCGAAAACTCTAATGACTCAAACGGAGGCTTGGCTTGGCAAGATTCTAAGTCCAGTCACACTGGAAATTCCCCCTTCAAAAACGAATTTGCTAGAACTTTTCATTGGGGGGACGAAACCTACCAATGTAGGATTTGGCTACAGTATCATTTTACCAATTATCGTGTCTGGATTAATTGCTAAACCTGGCGAGAAATTGATTGTCGAAAATCCCGAAATCCATTTGCATCCGAAAGCGCAAACCGCGTTGATTCAATTTTTAGTCGCGGTGGCTAAGACGGGTGTACAGGTGTTTGTGGAATCGCATAGTGACCATGTGTTGAATGCGTTGCGGATTGTTGTGTTTGAGAAACAACTTACTCCAGAGGAGTTGAGTATTCTTTATTTTCAAAATGACATTACGTCCATTTTAGTTGATAGAAAAGGGAAATTACATCGAAAAACTGCTGAAGGTGCGACTGCTAGAATACCCAAAGGTTTTTTTGATGAGTGGACTAATTCAATGGCTAAACTTTTCTAAACCAAGAAAATGTTATGGATATATTTTTCAATGAGTTATCGATTCGACTTACTTCTGATGCCGAAGAAGCCCGCGAATGGCTAGAAAATTTGGCCAAATTAGGTCAGTTGTTAAAAAGGATTATTGAATCACTGGAGGAGGATTCTTTTACCTTTAGAAGAAACGAAGACTTTGCACTGCAAAAAATTACTGATACGCAGACTATCAGCGATTTTTTGCAATCCGAGTTTGATTTTAGTGACCCTGTTTATGTTTTTTTGTTGGGAATTTTTGATTCACCTTATATCACCGAAGATGACCCTCAGAGAACGAAGTATGACTTGACTTCTATCACTATTAATCATACAGACTATGAAGTAACAGGCATTGCGGCTGCCTATTTGAAAAACTCGTTGGCGGTGAGTTTAGATAGTGGTATAGAATGGGACACTTGCCGACTAGAGGTATTGATAAACCAACTCAATGAAGCAGGAGAAATTATTTCTGAACTAAAACCGGTAAAGCACGCCTGTAAAAGACAGCATATCATCGATTGCCATTTATCATTTTTAGCAACTTTATATGATTGGGCATCTTATAAGCCTGTGTTTGCCCCTGAAAATGAAAAACAGAATATCTTGTCTTTAAAAGAAATATATAGCTTGTGTTTGGGTGAAGATGAGGATGTTGGGGACGTTTGGGAAAATTTTTATCAAGAAATTTCTCACCTTGGCACGAATCAAAGAATTGATAAAATTACAAAAATTGTGAACTGTATTGCTGAGATACAAAGATGGAAAAAAGCCACTGGCAGTTTAGAAAAACGCAACCGAGATAGAACAATATACACCATACCAAACTCAGATTTTATCGTTTCAGTCGATACCCAGCATGGAGAATTTGAAATACATAAGAATCAAAAAGGGAATAATCACTTAGGTGCCATTTCTTTCGATGGTAAAGAGTTTAAAAATAAAAAAGACGACCGTTCTCTAAAGCTATGATAACAAAAGCTATAGGACCCCCTCCATGCCACTCAGTTGGAACGAAATCAAAACTAGAGCCCAAAACTTTTCTCAAGAATGGGCGAATGAATCGCGAGAAGAAGCGGAAGCGAAGTCGTTTTGGGACGATTTTTTTCAAGTCTTCGGAATCTCACGGCGCCGCGTTGCTACGTTTGAAAAATTAGTCAAAAAACTAGATAACAAACCCGGCTTTATTGATTTGCTGTGGAAAGGGGTGTTGTTAGTTGAACATAAATCCCGCGGCAAAAATTTAGATAAAGCGGAACAACAGGCTAAAGATTACTTGGCCGGGTTAAGCGAAGCGGAGTTACCGAAATATATTCTCGTCTCGGATTTTCAATATTTTCGCTTGTATGATTTAGAGAATGACAGTCACACCGAATTTGAATTGAAAGAGTTGGTGCAACATGTTCATTTGTTTGATTTTATCGCGGGCTATGAGAAACGCACTTATAAGGAGGAAGACCCGGTCAATATTCAAGCTGCCGAATTGATGGGTAAATTGCATGACCGGCTGGAGGAGGTGGGTTATCGTGGCCATGACTTGGAAGTGTATTTGGTACGGTTGCTGTTTGGTCTGTTTGCCGATGATACCAATTTGTTTGATAAAGGGATTTTTTGGCAATATTTGGAAGTGCAAACGAAACCTGATGGTAGTGATTTGGCCATGCACTTGGCTTTGATTTTTCAAGTTCTCAACACTCCCCCGGCCAAGCGATTGATCACGTTGGAGGAGAGTCTGACGCAGTTTCCTTACGTCAATGGTAAATTGTTTGAGGAGTCATTACCGCTGGCGGCCTTTGATAGTCAAATGCGAACGATGTTATTGCAAGCCTGTGCGTTGGATTGGGGACAGATTTCGCCGGCCATTTTTGGGTCGATGTTTCAGGCGGTGATGAATCCCCAGGAACGTCGTCATGTTGGTGCCCATTACACTTCGGAGAAGAATATTCAGAAGTTGATTAAGCCGTTGTTTTTAGACGAGTTATACAGTGAATTGGCACGGGCGAAAGGTAATAAAACGCAATTGCAAGCGTTGCATCAGAAGTTGGCAACGTTGCGATTTTTGGACCCGGCATGTGGGTGTGGCAATTTTTTGGTCATCTCGTATCAGGAATTGCGGGAGTTGGAACTTCAAATTTTGCGCGATTTGCATAAAAGTGGACAAGGTTTTTTAAACATTCGGGAGATTATTCATGTCGAGGTGGATCAGTTTTATGGCATTGAAAGTGACGAGTTTGCCTGTCAAATTGCGCAGGTGGCGATGTGGTTGGTTGACCATCAAATGAATTTAAAAGTGAGTCAGGAGTTTGGGCAGTATTTTGTGAGATTGCCCTTGACGAAAGCGGCTACCATTGTGCATGGTAACGCCTTGCGAATGGACTGGGAAAGTCTGGTACCGAAAGCGCAATTGCATTATATTCTGGGCAATCCGCCGTTTGTGGGGAAGCAACTGCAAAATGCGGCACAGAAGGCCGATATGGAATTAGTTTTTACTGGAGTGCCGGGCGCCGGCGTTTTAGATTATGTGACGGCTTGGTATTTGACTGCGGCTAAATATATTCAAGGCACGACGATTCGCTGTGCGTTTGTTAGCACCAGCAGCATTGCCCAAGGGGAACAAGTGGGGGTGTTGTGGAATGAACTTTACCACCGTTATCATCTCAAAATTCAGTTTGCCCATCGTACTTTTGCTTGGAAAAACGAAGCGAAAGGCAATGCGGCAGTGCATTGTGTGATTATCGGTGTTGGTGCCCGCGACAGGGATGACAAACGCTTGTTTGATTATGAAAATATCAAAGGTGAACCGACGGAACGGAAGGTGAAAAATATCAATCCATATTTAGTGGAAGGGAGAGATTTGATTTTGATAAAAAGAGAAAAACCGATTTCTCAAGTGTCTGAAATGATTTATGGGAGTAAACCCACCGATGGGGGAAATTTGTTGATGACAGAAGAGGAAAAGGAGGAGTATCTTAAAAAAGAGCCTCAAGGTGAAAAATGGATAAAACCGTTTATAAGTGCCAAAGAATTTTTGAACGGTGAAAATCGTTGGTGCTTTTGGTTGCTAGACATTCAGCCCAACGAACTCAAACAATTGCCATTGCTACTAAAACGAGTAGAACAGGTAAAGAAAATGCGTTTGGCAAGCACTAAATTACCTACCGTAAAATTGGCCCAGTTTCCCACGCTTTTTGCCGAGATAAGACAACCTAAATCTGATTATATTGTTGTTCCTCTACATTCATCAGAAAATAGAAAATATATTCCCTTTGGCTTTTTTAATTCAAACCATATCATTGCGAATAGTTGTAGTTGTGTTCCTAATGCGACCCTTTATCATTTTGGCCAATTAACTTCTGAAATGCACATCACTTGGGTAAAATATACCTGTGGCAGATTAGAAAGTGACTTTCGCTATTCCAACACGATTGTTTATAACAACTATCCTTTTCCCCAAAAGGTAAGCGAAGCACAGAAACAGAAAGTTGAACAAGCGGCGCAGAAAGTTTTAGAAGTGCGGGCTAACTACCCTGACAGCAGTTTAGCAGATTTATATGATCCGCTTAGTATGCCACCGACTTTAGTGAAGGCCCATCAAGCGGTGGACAAAGCTGTCGATTTATGTTATCGTCCGCAACCCTTTGCCAATGAACTGAGTCGCATCGAGTATCTATTTGGCTTATATGAACAGTTGACGGCGCCGCTGGTGAAGGTGGCAAAGAAGAAGAAAACGACTAGGGCAAAGAAAATCTAACCGTTCTTTACCGGTGCTTCCCTTCCATCTTTCTTAACCGTATGAAAAACACATTTGATGGTCAGATGCCAGAGAGACTGTTGCAAGCCTGTACCTTGGAGTGGGGGCGGGTCTCGCCCGTGATGTTGGGTTCCATGTTTCAAGCGTTGCTGAATCCCCAGGAACGCCGCAATATGGGGGCCCATTACACTTCGGAACAGAATATTCAGAAGTTGATTAAGCCGTTGTTTTTAGATGAGTTATACGGTGAATTGGCACGGGCGAAGGGTAATCAAACGCAATTGCAAGCGTTGCATCAGAAATTGGCAACGTTGCGATTTTTGGATCCGGCGTGTGGGTGTGGCAATTTTTTGGTCATCTCGTATCGAGAATTGCGGGAGTTGGAACTTCAAATTTTGCGCGAGTTGCATAAAAGTGGACAAGGTTTTTTAGACATTCGGGAGATTATTCATGTCGAGGTGGACCAGTTTTATGGTATCGAAAGTGACGAGTTTGCCTGTCAAATTGCGCAGGTGTCGATGTGGTTGGTTGACCATCAAATGAACTTAAAAGTGAGTCAAGAGTTTGGGCAGTATTTGGTGAGAGTGCCCTTGACGAAAGCGGCTACCATTGTGCATGGTAACGCCTTGCGATTGGATTGGGAAAATCTGGTGCCAAAGACTCACCTCCATTATATTCTCGGCAATCCGCCGTTTGTGGGGAAGCAGTTGCAAGATTCTAAACAGAAGGCGGATATGGATTTGGTTTTTGCGGACGTGCCGGGGGCGGGAGTGTTGGATTATGTGACGGCGTGGTATTTAACCGCGGCTAAATATATTCAGGGCACGACGATTCGTTGTGCTTTTGTGAGTACCAACAGCATTGCCCAAGGGGAACAAGTGGGGGTGTTATGGAATGAATTGTACCAGCGTTATCATCTCAAAATTCATTTTGCCCATCGGACTTTTGCTTGGCAAAATGAAGCGAAAGGCAATGCGGCGGTGCATTGTGTGATTATCGGTTTTGGGGTCCATGATAGGGAAAACAAACGCTTGTTTGATTATGAAAATATCTGGGGGGAACCGACGGAACGGAAGGTGAAAAATATCAATCCGTATTTGGTGGAGAGTTCAGATATTTTCATCACTAAACAAACTAAACCACTTTGTCAAGTACCCCCCATGAGTTTTGGAAACATGCCACTTGACGGCGGTTTTCTACTTTTGTCTGATACTGAAAAGACTGACTTTTTAAAAATTGAACCTAAAGCAGAGAAATATTTAAAACCGCTGGTCAGTGCAAAGGAGTTTTTGAATAATGAAAACCGTTGGTGTTTGTGGCTAGTCAATGCCTCCCCTGCTGTTCTCCGGGCCATGCCCGAAGTCATGAAACGAGTAGAAGGCGTAAAAAATTTTAGGGAGGCAAGCGTAGCACCTTCCACTCGAAAATTTGCGGCAACGCCTTCTCTTTTCAGAGACCGGAACAATCCTGATAGCTTTATTTTAGTTCCAAGGCATTCATCGGAAAACAGAAAATATATTCCCATCGGCTTTTTCGATAAAAATTTCATTGCCGCCGACAGTTGCCTAATCATAGCTAACGCCACTCTTTTTCATTTCGGTATCCTAACCTCCGAAATGCATACGGCTTGGGTAAAATACACCTGTGGCAGATTAAAAAGTGACTTTCGCTATTCCAAGGACATCGTTTATAACAACTATCCGTTTCCCCAAAACGTCAGCGCAGCACAGAAACAGAAAATTGAACAAGCGGCGCAAACAGTTTTAGAAGTGCGGGCTAACTACCCTGACAGCAGTTTAGCAGATTTATATGATCCGCTTAGTATGCCACCGGCTTTAGTGAAGGCCCATCAAGCGGTGGACAAGGCGGTCGATTGGTGTTATCGTCCTCAACCCTTTGCCAATGAATTGAGTCGTATCGAGTATCTATTTGGTTTATATGAACAATTGACGGCGCCGTTGGTGAAGGTGGAAAAGAAGAAGAGAACGACTAGGACAAAGAAAACCTAACCGTTATCTACCGACGCTTCCCCTCCATCTTTCTTAACAGTATGAAAAATACATTTGATGGTCAGATGCCAGAGAGACTGTTGCAAGCCTGTGCCTTGGAGGGGGGACAACTCTCGCCCGTGATTTTGGGGTCGATGTTTCAGGCGGTGATGAATCCCCATGAACGTCGCAATGTGGGGGCCCATTACACTTCGGAGAAGAATATTCAGAAGTTGATTAAGCCGTTGTTTTTAGACGAGTTATACAATGAATTGGTACGGGCGAAAGGTAATCAAACGCAATTGCAAGCGTTGCATCAGAAGTTAGCAACGTTGCGATTTTTGGACCCGGCGTGTGGGTGTGGCAATTTTTTAGTGATCACTTATCGAGAATTGCGGGAGTTAGAGATTCAAGTGTTGCGGGAATTGCAGAAAAGCGGGCAAAATTTTTTAGCTATTCGGGACATGAATTACGTTAAAATTGAGCAGTTTTATGGCATTGAAAGTGACGAGGTTGCCTGTCAAATTGCGCAAGTGGCGATGTGGTTGGTTGACCATCAAATGAATTTAAAAGTGAGTCAAGAGTTTGGGCAGTATTTGGTGAGAGTGCCTTTGACGAAAGCGGCCACCATCGTGCATGGTAATGCGTTGCGATTGGATTGGGAAGGTCTGGTGCCGAAAGCACAATTGCATTATATTTTAGGCAATCCGCCGTTTGTGGGGAAGCAATTGCAAGATTCTAAACAGAAAGCGGATATGAAGTTGATATTTGCTGACGTGCCGGGGGCAGGGGTGTTGGATTACGTGACGGCTTGGTATTTGAAGGCCGCCAAATATATTCAGGGCACGACGATTCGTGGTGCGTTTGTTAGCACTAACAGCATTGCCCAGGGAGAACAAGTGGGGGTGTTATGGAATGAGTTATATCAGCGTTATCATCTCAAAATTCACTTTGCCCATCGGACTTTTGCTTGGCGAAATGAGGCGACAGGTAATGCGGCAGTGCATTGTGTGATTATCGGTTTTGGGGTTCAGGATCGGGATGACAAACGCTTGTTTGATTATGAAAATATCTGGGGGGAACCGACGGAACGGAAGATGAAAAATATCAATCCGTATTTGGTAGAAGGAAGTGATTTGGTGATACTCAAGAGGAGAAACCCCATTGCAAAAGTTCCTCCTATCGTGTTTGGAAGTATGCCAAATGATGGTGGACATTTACTTTTCACTGAGGCAGAAAAACAGGAATTTTTGCAAAAACAACCCGACGCGCAACCTTTTTTTAAGCCGTTTCTCAGTGCCAAAGAGTTTATCAACAAGATACCGCGTTGGTGTTTATGGTTGCCAGATGCTAAACCGAATGAACTGCAAAAGATGCCCGCAGTAATGAAGAGAATCGAGGCCGTGACACAGCATCGCTTGGCCAGTAATCGACTAAGTACGCAAAAATTAGCCGCGGTTCCTACGTTGTTTGCTGAAATAAGACAACCCACCTCGGATTATATTCTGGTTCCAAGAACCACTTCTGAAACCAGAAAATATATACCAATTGGCTGTTTTGATTCCAATCATATTGTCAGCGACACCTGTCAAGCTATTTCCAACGGCGATCTCTATTTATTTGGGCAATTAATGTCACAGATGCACATAACTTGGGTAAAATATATCTGTGGCAGATTAAAAAGTGACTTTCGCTATTCCAATACGATTGTTTATAACAACTACCCTTTTCCGCAAAACGTAAGCGAAGCGCAGAAACAGAAAGTTGCACAAGCGGCACAAAAAGTTTTAGAAGTGCGGGCCCACTACCCTGACAGCAGTTTAGCGGAGTTATATGATCCACTCAGTATGCCACCGGCTTTGGTGAGTGCCCATCAAGCCTTAGATAAGGCTGTCGATTTGTGTTATCGTCCCCAGCCGTTTGCCAATGAATTGAGTCGCATCGAGTATCTATTTAATTTATATGAACAATTGACGGCGCCGATGGTGAAGGTGGAGAAGAAGAAGAGAAAGACTAAGGCGACGAAAGTCTAAAAGTCATATAATAATATTCCTCAAAACTGGTACTATTCCCGCTGGAGCGTAATAAGAATTATTGCGCAGAATCGCAACGCGCAATAATTCTTATTGCGCTCCAGTAGATATGGCAGAACACTTGATAGGGCGTCCCCTCACTGAACCAGAATTGCAGTTAGCCCGGTTGCATCCTAAACAAGTCTTACAAGAGACAGTGTCTGGGAATGATGAGGAAGTGATTTCGAAACTGGATGAGGTGGATTTGGCAAGGCTTCGTCAATTGGCGGTAGTTAAGGAAATTCAGGCCTTTTTACAGGCGGAGAATGAAAATTTACCAGCGTAGTATAGTGATATTCCCATTCCTATGTCCCTCTCGTAGGGTGGATTAAGCGAAGCGTATCCACCACCTTTTATAAATTTTGGTGGATACGCTTCGCTTAATCCACCCTACGGTCTACGGTCACGGCAATCTGGGGGAGGTATGATACCAATATAGAGTTTGTAGGGTGGGCAAGTGTGTGTTTGCCCACCCTACCTGACTTCAAGAAACTGAGTTTCTGGAGTACCGTTGTTGCGTAAGATAAGTTATTACGCTTAACTGCTATATCGAATAAACACTGAATCGGCCATCAGTTTCAAGTCAGCCAACACCTTTGATTCAATCAATTCCTCACCCATGAAATCTCCCAGTAAGGCATACTCTTGATTCTCATCCAGAGTATATACTTGCACCAACCGCGCCCGCACGTCAACTATCCAATATTCAGGCACTTTTGCTTGTTCATAGGCCGTGAATTTGATCATCTGATCCACGCGCCGGGTGCTGGGAGATAACACCTCTATCACCAAATCGGGGGGACCCTCAAAATATTTGACGGCCATTTTCGGCCACCTCTCGGCGCGAATAAATAGCACGTCGGGTTGCACGGGGCGGGTGGTTTCAGACAAGTGGATTTCAAAGGGCGCAGTGATGACGTGGCCAAGAGAATTGGCTGTCACAAAATTCTCCAGTTGTGAAATTAACTTAACCACTGCAAATTGATGTTCAATGTCTGGCGCGTTACTCATGTACAGCATTCCTCCAATAATTTCATAACGACGACCGTCGTCTGGTAGTTTGAGATAGTCCGCATAAGTACATTTTCGCGGACGATATGTTTCTTGACTACGAATGGGTAAAGCAATGGCTGCTGTCATAAAATTTCCAAAGATGTTATTACATATAATGAAAAAATTCTGATGGACTAGAGGCTTCAGCCGGTGGCAGGGGCACATCTCCGGCTAAAGCCTCTACTCCGGTATTCCAATATTATAGTTCTCCACTATCCACTATCCGCTATCCACTGTCCACTCTCCACTCTCCACTGTCCACTCTCCACTAAAACCGCTATCCGCTAAAGAAACTCTCTCATCATCTCACAAATCTTTTCATCTTCAAAACGGTTGGCCAACTGCGCTATCTGACTGGTCAGCGGCTTTAAATGTTCATCTTGCTGTTCAATGGCTGCCACCGTTTTCAAGATGCCTTTGATGTCTCCCACTTCAGCCTGTTGAAAGAGAATTGTGGCTTGTTCGGGAGTCAATTTGAGTGGCAAGGTCGTGTCATCGATTTCTGTGACGACTTCCTTTGCGAGAGGGTCGGACGCAGTGGTTTGTTCATAAGTCCAGATTAAATCCAACGACTCCCTTAACGTTTCCAACAATACTTCCGCCCGTACAGGTTTGGGTATAAAACCGTTACAACCCGCATCCAAACTTTGTTGCTGGTGATAGTCAAACACGCTGGCAGAACAAGCAATGATGGGAATTTGTTGAAATTCTGGCAATCGTCTCAGTTGGCGGGCTAATTCAAAGCCATCCATCGCAGGCATCACCAAATCCGTTATAATTAGGTCAGGATACCATTCTTTAGCTTTGTTTAAAGCGTCTCGTCCATTGGGCGACTCTTCTATCTGAAAACCTAACGGTTTGAGTAAATTGGCCATGACCGAACGATTTTCCCATTTATCGTCCACCACTAATAATTTGCGTAAGAGTCCTTCATATCCTCTGATGATAGGTTTTTCGACAAGGTTGGGTTTCACTACGAGGGCTGATACTTCTGGAAAATCGATATTTAGTCCGAAGGTACTACCTTGTCCAAGTTGGCTTTTCACGTCTAATTGACCTCCCATCATATCCGTCAATTTTTTGGTAATAGCAAGTCCCAAACCGGTGCCATCAGCACGGTAGTTAGGGTCGCCCACTTGCTGGAAGGGGAGAAAAATTTTGGACAAATCTGTTTTGGCTATGCCATGTCCTGTGTCTTCTATCTGAAATCGAAGTTTTCCGGTCTGGATATAACCAACTTTGAGACTGACCCCGCCCCTGTCTGTAAACTTAGTGGCATTGCCAAGTAAATTGATGAGAACTTGCCGCAAGCGTTTTTCATCACCATGCAGTCCCATCGGCAAGCGTGACAGGGGTTCATAAATAAAGGCAATGCCTTTCTGTTGGGCACGCATTTCAAAGAGTTCTGTGAGGCCGTTGATAAACTCACTAAAGTTGAAATCGGTGGGGTATAATTCAATGCGACCTGCTTCAATTTTGGAGAGGTCTAACACGTCATTAATGAGGGTCAACAGGTATTCACCACTGCGTTGAATAATATTGATACCTTCGTGTTGTTTATCGGTTAAACTGCTGTCACGGTGGAGAATTTGCGTGTAGCCTAAAATGCCATTGAGGGGAGTGCGTAACTCGTGACTCATATTGGCTAAAAAGGTGCTTTTCGCCCGATTGGCTGCCTCTGCGGCTTCTTTGGCACGTTGTAATTCTTTTTCCGCCCGTTTGCGTTCGGTAATATCTCGGACAATTTCAATGAAACGGTGTCCTTGACCAGGAATAGAGATATATTGGGCAAAGATTTCTACAAGCGTCCAGGAACCGTCTTGACGTTGGTGCGTACTTTCAAAGGTTAACGTGTTTCGGGCATCATTCAATAGCAATTCCGTTAGGCGGTGCGTACTTTTGACACTGACTTGATATTTCCGTTCAAAGTCCATCAAGGTCATTTGGAGGAGTTCTGCTTGACTCCCACCAAAGAGATTGATGACGCCTTGATTGACATAAACCAATTTCAAGGTTTCCGCTTCAATCATAAAGACGGCATCCAAGGTCATATCCAAAGTGGTTTTCACTTGCATGAGTTCTAAATTGGCTTGTTCCGTCGCCGACTTGGCTTGTTCGGTGGCAGCAATGGCTTGACGTAATGCCTCTTCAGTGTGTTTTTGGGTGGTAATGTCAACATGCGTTCCCACAAATCGCAACGGTTGTCCTTGGTCGTTCCAAGTGGCGATGCCACGGGCGAGAATCCAAATATAGTGTCCTTCTTTATGTTGCATTCGATGAACGTTTTCATAAGAGGGTACTTTTTTCAAAAGATAAGCATCAATACTTAACATCACTCGGTCGAAATCTTCTGGATGTAACCGTTTGTGCCATTCATCAAAATGGTTACTGAGTTCTGATTCACTATAGCCTAACATGTGTTTCCAACGGGGGGAAAAATAGGCTTCATTGGTTTCTAAGTTCCAGTCCCAAATGCCGTCGTTGGCGCCTTGTAGGGCGAGTTCAAAACGTTCGAGTTGGTGACGTAAGGTGTCTTGAGTATGAAATTGGGGTTGGGAGTTCATAGATAGCGGATAATAGCGGAGAGTGGAATAGTGAGAGAAGAATCAAAGCTGGACTGGAAGCTTCAGCCGGAAGTCGTGGCACGTCACCGGCTAACGCCTCCAG
This sequence comes from Thiotrichaceae bacterium, assembly GCA_011391085.1. Lineage (GTDB taxonomy): Bacteria > Pseudomonadota > Gammaproteobacteria > Beggiatoales > Beggiatoaceae > JAABRD01. The sequence continues at coordinate 72,219 of JAABRD010000018.1, forward strand.
TCCCGCGTGGGTAGTGTTGTACAAGTATGGTTTTGGAGTCCGGAATTTATTCCGTTTCAGGCGGAATAAATTCTGGACTCCAACGGAATCAATTCCGGACTCCAACGGAATTAATTCCGGACTCCAACGGAATCAATTCCGGACTCCAACGGAATCAATTCCGGACTCCAACGGAATTAATTCCGGACTCCAACGGAATCAATTCCGGACTCCAACGGAATCAATTCCGGACTCCAAAACTGCTATACCATTACTTGTACAACACTACCATTTTTTCGCACTATCCACTATCCATTATCCACTATCCTAATGTTACTCAGCGAACTTTTCCCCCTCCCCAAAGACTTCCCAAATCCCCAAATCACCGGCCTAACCCTAGACAGCCGCACCGTCCAACCGGGCGACCTCTTTTTCGCCCTCGCAGGCACTCATACACATGGCGAAATTTACATTGACACTGCCTTACAAAAAGGTGCCGTCGCTATCCTTAAGGAAACCTCCGGCGCCAGTGTTGAAAGGTTAGCAGGTGACATTCCTTGTCTCAACCTCCCCAACTTATCTCAACAAGTCGGCAACATTGCGGCCCAGTTTTATGACCACCCGACACGTCACCTAAAAATCATCGGCGTCACCGGCACCAATGGTAAAACTTCCATCACCCATTTTATAGCCCAACTCTTACATTCTCACTCCCCCTGCGGACTGATTGGCACGTTAGGAAATGGACTCTATGGGGCACTACAACCGGGCTTACATACTACCCCAGATGCTATCCAATTACAATCCCTCTTTGCCCAGTGGCGTGAACAATCAGTACCCTGGGCCGTCATGGAAGTCTCCTCCCATGCCCTCGTGCAAGGACGAGTCAATGGCATCACCTTTGATACCGCCGTGTTCACCAATTTAAGCCGTGACCACCTCGACTATCATCAGACTATGGAAGCCTACGGAGAAGCGAAACAACGGTTGTTTCATACACCTCAGTTGAGAACAGCAGTTATCAACTATGACGACCCGTATGGACAACATCTATTAGCGCATTTACCCTCCTCAGTGACACCCTTGACTTACAGCATTCAACATGCTAGTGCCGACTTCTATGCGAACATCCTGCACAGTGATACGACGGGAAGCGAACTAGAAATCCAGACTCCCCAGGGAAGCGGACAAGTCCATAGTCCCCTGTTAGGACAGTTCAATGTCAGCAACCTCCTCGCGGCCCTCGCGGTCTTATTAAACTTAGGACGACCCTTGACAGACCTTCTCCAATCATTGCACACCCTTCGCCCCGTCCCAGGGCGCATGGAACATTTTGGACAACCCCATCAACCTACTGTCATTGTTGATTACGCCCACACGCCAGACGCCCTTCAACAAACGTTAACCGCACTACGCCCCCACTGCCATAGCAACCTCTGGTGCATCTTCGGTTGCGGTGGCAACCGAGACCGTGGCAAACGTCCCCTCATGGGCGACATTGCCCAACGCTATGCTGATAAAGTTATTTTAACCAATGATAACCCACGTCATGAGGAACCACAAACGATTTTGGATGATATTTTGCAGGGGATGACCACACCGCCCGTTGCGATTATCCCAGATCGTAGCCAGGCTATTCGTGATATTTTGCAACAAGCGACGAAAGACGATATAATAGTAATTGCTGGTAAAGGACATGAAGATTATCAACAAATTGGCGACCAACGGTTGCCGTTCAGTGATAGACAATTAGTGATTTCACTACTGATGGATAATGAATAATGAATAATGGAAAATAAAAAATGGGTACCGGACTAGAGGCTTTAGCCGGTGGCAGGGGTACGTCACCGGCTAAAGCCTCTACTCCATCTTAGAATTTTCTATTATTCATTCTCCATTCTCTATATAAATACATGATAGAACTCTCTTTAAACCAAGTTGCCACCGCGATTGATGCCGAATTACTCGGCCCCGACATCACTTTTAAAGGATGTAGCACCGACACCCGTCATCACTCTCTCCCAGGCACTTTATATATTGCCTTACGTGGCAAACAATTTGACGGTCACGATTTTATTGAAGCGGCGCAACAACAAGGTGCGGCGGCCCTTATGGTCGACAGACCCGTCGACTGCGACCTCCCCACTCTGCGCGTGCCTAACACCAGAAAAGCCTTGGGCAACCTCGCCCACTTCTGGCGTCAACATTTTAACCTCCCCATTGTCGCCATCACAGGTAGCAATGGCAAAACGACTACCAAAGAAATGCTACGCGCTATCTTTGCCCAACAAGGTAACGTGCTGGCCAACCAAGGTAACTATAACAACGATATTGGGGTCCCCCTTACTCTCTTCCAATTACACCATGACCATCAATATGCAGTGATTGAAATGGGCGCCAATCATGCCGGTGAAATTGCTTACCTAACCCATCTTGCCAAACCCACCGTGGCAGTGGTCACCCAATGCGCCCCCGCCCATCTGGATGGTTTCAAAGACATTGATGGAGTGGCTAATGCCAAGGGTGAAATCTTCACCGGTCTTAGCACCGGAGGTACCGCGGTTCTCAACACTGACGACAACTATGCCCCGTTGTGGCGTTCCCAAATCGACGTGATTCGCCCGTCTCTCTCCCTTCGCATCGACAGTTTTGGCTTAAACCAACCTGCTAAAGTGACAGCCCACCACATTCACTTAAATAACGACAGCAGTGACTTCACTCTCCACACTCCCCAAGGTGACATCGCGATTCATCTCCCCCTCTTAGGACAACACAATATTCTCAATGCGTTAGCGGCCTCCACCTGCGCGATGGCGTGTGGATGTTCTCTGACCACGATTCAACAAGGTCTGCAAAGTATGCAACCTGTCAAAGGACGATTACAACGTTGCACTGGAATAAACAACTCTCTTCTCATCGATGACACTTACAATGCCAACCCCGCTTCCCTGCAAGCCGCTTTGACTATTTTAACCCAAAATCCGCCTCCCTACTGGCTAGTTCTAGGCGACATGAATGAACTTGGCCTTCACAGCGAAACTTTGCACCGCCAAGCCGGTTCCCAAGCCCGCACCATGGGGGTGTACCAACTCTGCGCCACTGGTAGCATGACCCGCTATGCCGTCGAAGGCTTTGGTCAAGGGGCCACCCATTTTAGCAACCACGACGACTTAATTGAATACCTACGCGCCAACTTACCTCCCCAAGCTACCGTCCTCATAAAAGGCTCCCGCGGAATGCACATGGAAGAGGTAGTCAATGCGTTACGGGTTTAAATCGTAGGGTGCGTCCTACGCACCATTTTAAAAATTGCACAGTGTCAAAATGGTGCGTAGGACGCACCCTACACATTATTCATTATTCAAACCATGTTACTCTGGATTAGCGAACAACTCTCACCGTTTTACAGCGCCTTCAATGTGTTCCAATACCTCACCTTACGAACCATTTTAGCCACCCTCACGGCCCTCTTACTCTCGCTGATAGTTGGCCCCTTGATGATTCATAATTTAAGAGTCAGTCAAATTGGTCAATTTGTCCGCGATGATGGTCCCCAAACGCACCTTAAAAAAGCTGGCACCCCCACCATGGGCGGCGCCTTGATTCTCACTGCTATCACGGCCAGCACCCTCCTGTGGGCCCACCTCTCCAACCGCTTCGTGTGGATAGCGTTACTCGTCACCCTATTCGTAGGCGTCATTGGTTGGATGGACGATTACCTCAAAATCACCAAACGCAACCCGAAAGGGCTTTCGGCTAAGAAGAAATATTTCTGGCAATCCGTCATTGGCATTGGTGCAGCCGTCACTTTGGTCTATACGGCCCATTCTCCGGCGGAAACCCAACTCCTCATTCCTTTTTTCAAAAAAGGCGTCTTTGACTTACCACCCGTCTTATTTGTGTTACTCGCTTACTTCGTCATTGTGGGCACCAGCAACGCGGTTAACCTCACTGATGGTTTAGACGGCTTGGCCATCCTGCCTACCGTCATGGTCGCCGGGGCCCTGGCTATTTTTGCGTATGTCACAGGACACAGCGAATTTGCCAAATACCTAAGCATTCCCTACATTGCAGGCGTGGGCGAACTAGCGGTTTTCTGCGGCGCCATCGTCGGTGCGGGACTCGGCTTCCTCTGGTTCAATACTTACCCTGCCCAAGTCTTCATGGGAGATGTCGGCGCCCTTGCCTTAGGGGCGGCCCTGGGGACGGTAGCCGTGATGGTACGCCAAGAACTGGTTCTCCTCATCATGGGTGGCGTCTTCGTCATGGAAACGGTTTCCGTCATCCTCCAAGTCGCCTCCTTCAAACTCACTGGTCGTCGAATTTTCCGAATGGCCCCGCTTCACCATCATTTCGAACTGAATGGCTGGCCCGAACCGCGGGTCATTGTGAGATTTTGGATTATCACGGTGGTATTGGTGTTGGTGGGATTGGCGACGTTGAAAGTTCGGTAGTGTTGCACTGGTAACGTTTTCCACAATAACTACAATGATTTTTTGATCAGATAAGGATAAGGCCGTATCACAGGGTTTATCCCTTCTGACCAAGAATCCTTGTAGTTATTACCATTACAGGTATAACACTACCCAAAAATTATTGACAACTCACTCTTGAAGAATTATCCTTACTCATTATCAAACTTAAAACCACTTTCCTAAATCTGGAAGGTTTAGGAAAACACTACGGAGAAATTCCATGACAGAAATCCAAGAAATCCACATTGGCTGGAATAGCCTAGAAGTTGCCAAAATAACCGTTGACATAGCCACCACCCTCATTTTAGGGGCAATTTTGTGGTTAATGGACAACGCCGTCAGACGTGCCGAATCGCATCGCTGGTTAAATCAAAAACTGGTTGAAAAACGATTGCAGGTGTATGATAATACCGCACCACAGTTGAATGATTTGCTGTGTTACTACACCTACGTGGGCAACTGGCAACAGTTTACCTGTTCGGATATAATTCAGTTGAAACGGGAACTGGATAAGAAAATCCACATTGCAGCCCCACTGTTCTCCAAAGAATTTTTTCAGAAATACTCCAAATTGATGGAGTTATGTTTTGAAACCTATGTGGGGGTGGGGAAACCTGCGCGATTACGCACAAAGACAGAAAAACGCCTCACCGTGGCACCGGGAGGCTGGAAAGAGGACTATAATGAATGCTTCTCGGCGGTGGAAAACTGTCCGTCTAAAGGGGACATTCGGGCTGCGTATGACGAGTTGATGGCGTGTTTTGCTAAAGAATTGGGGTTGGTGGAGAGGCCGAAAGGGTAACGGATAGCGTTTTCGGTGATTTCACTTGTTTACGAAGAGGGTTAGAAAATGAGTAGTGAATTTTCGCCTAATGTAATCGAGGCACAGAAAGAAAAGGGCGCACTTGATAAGTGTTACCAAACCGCCGTGCAAAAGGCTAAAGGCAGAGGTGTGGAAAATTTGTTGCCACAGTTTGAAAAGATGGTGAAAACGGAAAGTCATGTCGTGGTCAACATGAAAACTGCTGTTCTCAAAAAGTTGATAGAAAAATCTGGTGAATTTTATAAAAATCACTATGAGATGGGCAAGCATGACCCAGATCGAGAAAACATGGACCTTCGGTTATATGGTGAGGCTGGCAAGAAAATTCGGTATGCGGCCTTGTCTTTAGATGGAACAGGTTTAACGGATTATGGTAATTGTCACTGTCAGATTCGCCTAACCTCAGAGGAGGAAATGAACACTCGTGTAAACGTATTTAGAATAAACTCTTATTTCCTTAAAAGGGCGCCTTTGATACCATTGGGGTATCGTGCTTGCTGGAAAGACAGACACCTGTTAGCGGTAGTCAAATTGTGGGACCGTCTTGAAATCCATCACCAAGAAAATGAGTTCCCACGAATCTTACTGGACGACCAAGGTGATCGGAAGGATGATGAATTTATTGAAGTCCACATCTATGATGCGTTTGACTCACATGCCATTGTCTCCGTCAAGGGGACACCACAAACGGTAAAGAAGGCGCCAGAAAAAAAGGAAAAAGAAGAACTGACGCCAGAAGAGAAGGAAAAAGAAGAACTTGAGTTTGCCATTGTTAAAAAAACACTTGAACAGCAAGAAAAATGGAAAAATTGACAACCGCTAATCAAAACAATCAACTTACCGACGTTTACATACTTGGCCAGTTAGGAAAGGCCATCTATCGGAGGGAGGGGCAATGTTTTGTCTATTCTCTTGAAGATAGGGAGGAAGTACCTTGTGAGGAAAAGGAGATAGTTTTATGGTTAGACGCCATTTCCGAATATTCCGTCATTTCCCAGATGAAACAGAGTGATTTGCCTGAATTGTTAAAAGAATCGGCCAATGCTTATGACGCTTTGTCATTCACCCTGAATGGACTGGATGCTGACCTAGAGGAGTTGCGCCCCAGGGCGATTCAGATGGCTAACAAGTTGTGCGGAAAGAGTGAGAAAGTTCATACCTTCGTCCAAAACCGCCTCTTAGGCTACCCCTTCCCCCAAGGGGCGGATTTGGACGGTGCCATTACTTTTGCCCAGGGGTGTGAGAAAATCCTGAATCTTTATGGACAGGTGAAGGAGAATTTGGATACGTTGCAAGTATTCCATAACGTATGGCAAACCGTTGCCAACGAATTTTTTCCTCATCAAGAGACCGAACAAGCACGGATATTAAGATTCCTAGTGAACAAAGGCGTCATTCGAGATTGGGTGACGACCACAAACTGGGGTAACTTCAAACAACTTTGGCAGACTCCTCCCACAGATGAGGAACGGTTGTTGGAAAAATTAAACTTGCCTGACGAAAAGTTGCCAAAGTTATTTGCGAGTCTCAAGGAGGAATTTGCCAGACGCAGTCCTCGTTGGATAACCGTTTTCCTGGCCGAAGTGACCGATGATTTGGAAGACCGCCGCGACCAGATAAAAGACTTTCTCGAGGCGCAAAATATTAGAGTTATTCCTGAAACTACCCTTATCAAGTGGGATGAGAACATCAATATCAAGCAAGAGGTAGAAAAAGCCCTCTCGCAGAGTGACTTGTTTGTTCAACTTCTCAGTGAAAAGGCTGGCAAGGGTTATCCACAACTCCAATATGAATGTGCTAAACAAGCTAACTTGCGAATTTTACAGTGGTGTGATGAAACCTCTAATTTACAGGCGGTAAGCAAGGTGAATGTTTGGGCTTTGGTGGATGCAGTTCTTAAAACTAAGATCGCGGATTTTCAACAAAGGATTACTGTTCAATTAAAAGAAATCCAAGCAATCTTGTTAAATACGAGAGATGCGATTAAAGTGTCAATCAGCACCATCACTCCTGAGAGTGAAGCGGCACATAGTTTGATGGAACAGTTCAAACAAGAGGGAGATATTGTCTGCACACTTTCCCTGCCTTCGACTCAAGGGGAAAATTGTGATTTGGATATTCTCTCATTTGACAAGGAGACAGATGAAAATAGTTTTTCTCGACTCATCGCGCAGCGTCGAAAAAACTATGGAGAACGACCACAACCATCGCAACAAATTGTAGTTAATATGGATCCCGTTAGAACACCTTTAATACCTGCTGGAATGCAATTGTTGGATTGTCAAAATAATCAGTGTGCCAAATATATCGCAAATTATGCAAGAACAATACATCGGGAGCCAAGAAAAGCCGCATGAACATTCAATATTCAACCCAACCCTATCCCGGCTTACGTCCTTTTAAAAGCTACGAAAGTGATATTTTCTTTGGCAGGGATGAACACGTTAAGCAACTTTTAAAAAAGTTTGGGGAAACGCATTTCGTAGCAGTAGTGGGTCCCTCCGGCTATGGGAAATCTTCATTGGTGCGCACGGGCCTGTTAGCCAGTTTGGAACTCGGCTTTCTCGAAGCCAACAAAACACGCTGGCGCATTGCCGAAACCCATCCTGGTGACAACCCCTTAACAGGTTTGGTAAATGCCCTTCAAGACGCTTTTGAACCTAAAATAGATTTACAACAGGACCCCACTAACGTACACAGACATTTAAACAAGGAAAACAACGAGAACTTGTTAGTCTTTGTAGATCAATTTGAGGAGATTTTTCGTTTTTATCCTCACTGCAACCGGGCAGACACAATTGCGTTCGTTGCCGACCTCTTGAAAATGAGTCAACACGGTAACATTTATGTGGTCATCACTATGCGTTCGGAATTTCTGGGAAACTGTTCCCAGTTTTATAACTTGCCAGAAGCAATTAATCAAGGCGTGTTTCTAGTGCCGCGCCTAAATAAGCAACAGTTACAGTTGATTATCGAAGGACCGGCGCGAGTCTTTGGAGGGACAGTCGAACCTGATTTGGTGGATAAACTCTTGAAGGATATGGAAGGAGGTAATTCAGACCCAACCTTTGACCAACTTCCGCTGTTACAACATGTTCTCATGCGAATGTGGAGTATGGCAAAAGCAGACAAAGAGGGAGTTACTCTTCTTACCTTAGACCATTATCAACAAGTGGGTGAACTAAAAGGGGCCCTATCTAAACATGCCAATGAAGCCTATGATGAACTGACGAAAGACCAACAGAAAATTGCCGAAGTGTTGTTTCGTAGTCTCAGTGAACCAGGGGGGGCGCCAGACCTACGTCGTCCCGTGAAGTTGGGCGAAGTGGCAACGTTGGTGAACCAAAGTGAGGCGGCAAATGTCACCGTAGAGAAAGAGGTTAAGAACGTCGTGGAAGTCTTTCGTAAAGAAGGCCGGGACTTCTTATTGCCCCATCCGCCATGCGAATTGACTTCTGACACCTTATTAGACATCAGCCACGAAAGTTTGTTGCGTCAATGGGATAACGCGAACGAATGGATTAAAAAAGAAACCGACCAGGTGAACCTTTATCGTTGGCTAAAAGAAGATGCTGAGCGTTGGAAAAATGGTGGAGAAGGATTATGGAACCCACCAAACCTGGGCCGTGCCCTGACTTGGCGGGTCCAATTAGGAGGAGTCAAGGGGGCTAAAGAGTGGGCCAGACGTTATGACACTTCCATAAAATTTGATGAAGAATTTCAACATACCATGACATTTTTGGATGGAAGTGGTGAAAGTCATCAAATAGAATTACAGAAAAAACGGGAAGAGAGTCAAAGAATTGACAACATCAACCAACGTAAAAAGAAGCCAACCAAATTGTGGTTGTGGGGGTTGTTCCTCTTCGTCTCTGTCTTATTTTTGATAGTAAATCTGGCTTTGGTGATTACTCCCATACTCCATCAAGAGGTGCTTTTGCCGTTCGTTTGGTTAGAAGGTATTGTTTCTGGCCTTATCATCCCGGGACTAATAAAGTTCATTGCCCACCAAACAAAATTAGTTTCAACAACAGATGGACTGAAAAAACAAACCATCATTCCATCTGAAGAAAAGGTATCATAGAATGGACTGGCACATTGTCACAAGTAGCAAAGGTGGCGTCGGTAAAACGCTTATCTCTCTGATGTTAACCGCTTATCACTGCATTCATAATGACACCCTCATTGTTGACCTCAATGGGATGAATGCCGACGTGTCTCGTCTGTTATCACCAGAGGGCGACTCTTTTCGCGAAATGGAAGACTATTTGTATTTAAAACTGTCTTTGGACCGGACCAAACCCTCGGACGACCGCTTCTTTCATTTTGAACGAGTTGGCGGACTCTCTGGAGTCAGGGTGGGATATGTCAATAGTTGGCCCAATGACCCCTTTAAGACGATGAATGCCCAAACCTTTGCGAGTTTTTTGGTGGAACTCAAAAAGAAGATTGAGAAAGAACTCTACAATAAATTTGGCTATTCTATCCAAACCGTTATCATTGACACCAACTATCATTTTTGTAACCTGTTTCCTGAACGACGCGAAGATTACCTGGCCCCCTTTAATAGCCAAAATGACAACTTCTTTATTTGGTTTATCTGGGTGTACCGACAATTCGCCGATTTAATGGAAATGGCAAAAATATCAGCCCATAATATTGCGCCACGAACCGTGAAGGAACGTGCCCAGATGATGGAGGAAAAACTCGGCAAAAATCACCCTTGGGGAAACCCGTTTGTGCATATTTTTAGCCCGGTGTTTATTGGAGAAATGTTGACAAAAAATCAAAGTTTTTTCAAGAAAACCCTCCCAAGTTGGTTGACTCTTGAAGATAGCAACACCTTGACAATTTCGCCCCTACAACAACTCCTTTCCTTTATTGGGGAAGGCAAAGTGGACCGTGTCGTCACCTTTGATGACCTCTTCCAAAAATTAAAAAAGGCACGCGGAGAAATCGTTACCAAGGAAAAAATAGCGGATGCCAATGAGTTATTTATTAAAATGTTGGAAGTTTACGTCAAAGGGGTAACTGCCTGTCCGCGCAATCTAATTCCTTTACATCTTTATCAAAAGGACTTACTGGGTTATACCGAAGCAGATTATCAAGGTTTGTTGTTGAACCAGGTTTACAACAAGATGAAAATTTATCGAAACAGTTTTGAAATTGCTTATCATGCTTTGAGGTCAAAGAAGCCGCGATGAAAGTCATTCTCTATCGTTCCAACTCCATCATTCTCCCAGCCGACAGCTATTTACGGTTAGACTCACTGGTGAGAAGTTTAGGGTTCTGTTATTTATTTTCCAATCGCCAGGAGACTGTCACAGACACGCAACAATCTTTGTTGGGGCTGATTCATAGTTTGTTTTCAGACCCCTCTCTGTTTCTATTGCCAGACCACCTCAAAGAGACTTTTATAAACGGTTTGGCTGTCAAAATAGAGACTCAAAATTTGGTCTGGCAAGAATATCAGGACAGTTTTGTAGGAGGAGAAGAATTAGCCAAATTACTTAGACAGGAAATCATTGCCTCTAGTGAGTCCGCAACGGACGATAACACCGCCGTGACCGTGGAACTTCTGGAAACCTTGGAAGTGGGAGAACACCAGAAAACCTTGTCAGACGTTGAAGAAGAACTGGTCGCTTATTTGCTGTATGCCACCGCCGAAGAGGGGTCGCTGGAACCAGGCACAGTCGTTCAAACACGCTATTGGTTGAAAGAAATTTTGACGAAAAAAGGGGAACGACAAGTTTGGGTAGCCACCGACCTGTCTTCTCCAAACCAGGCCACCGAAGTTATTCTGCGTTTTATTCCTAAACAGGAGTTTCAAAACCGGGAACAAGAGTTACTGAAGGTTGTCCGAAAATGGAAGGGCCCCACTCGTCTCAAACATGACCAGATTGTTCCGCCGCTAGAAATAGACCGCTTCGGCCCCTACCTTTTCATCGTCGTCACTCACCTACCAGGAACACCACTAGAAATCCTAATAAATCGTCACCCCAACGGCCTCCCTTTCAAAGAAGCCACCCCCATTATTGAACGACTGAGAGACATCTTCACCTACGCCCATGAACAAGGAATACAGCGGTTAGATATTCGACCTGCTAACCTGTTTTATGACGAAGAACACCAAATTTTAAAATTTGTGGACTTAGGATTGTTGGGAAAAGATTGTTATAAAAGTTATGAAACCTTAGAAGACAAATCGATTCCAGATGTCCGTGATGATATTTATGCGTTAGCCTGTATCATTTATGAAATATTGTCAGGCAAGCATCCGTTTCAAAAGAAACTGATTACGGATGCTATGATCGAAAAATTAACTTCACAATCCTCCCCGTCGCCCATTACGGGTCTGCGAACTGACCAGTTCCACGCACTCTTGCAAGGTTTGGAGTTTGTCAAGAATAAACGGCCGGCGACTGTTAGAGAATGGGTAGAAAAAATTCTATCGAGAAGTTGGTTGGAGTTGTTTAAAGACGCCCTCCATCTGGCATCAGAGACTGCCATTTTCATGGGCGCCATCGGAGTGGGACTGCACATTTGGGCCTGGTGGGTGGTCTGGCATACCCCTTTATCCGCGGTAATGCAACCACAAATAGACCCCATCTTAACCAAAGCCGAACAGGCTTTAAGAAAGGGACAAAATGAGATAGCCATTCAGTGGGCCGAACGGGCACGGCGCATTTATGAAGAAAGACCTGGTCTCATCAACCTGGCTAAGGAGAATTTTGAGAGATTAGAAGAAATTCAAACCGCTATTGGGGAAGTGGAAAGGGCCAGACGTTATGCTAATGAGGAAGTGGAAAGGGCAAAACGTGATGCTAAGATTAGACCTCTGATTGAAGACGCGGAACGCAAATTGAAAGAGAACCAGTTTGATGCGGCCAGTGAGTTGGTGAAACAGGCTAAACAATTGGATGAGAAGAATTTTCGGGTTTTGGAGATGGTAAAAAAGATTGAAGAGGCTACGAAACCAAAATTGCCGGAATCTCCTGCTTCACCACCCTCTTCACCAAAACCGCCGGCCAAAAAAGATAAAAAACCTGGTAGGTAGATATAGTAATATTCCTTTGCGGTTGTACTTTCTCTGCCTCCCTCGTAGGGTGGATTAAGCGAAGCGTATCCACCACTTTGTTATCGTTTTTGGTGGATACGCTTCGCTTAATCCACCCTACGAAGGAAGTAGAAGTTTTTGGTGGATACGCTTCGCTTAATCCACCCTACGAAGGAAGTGCAAGTAAGTAGGAATATGACTATAGCTTTCCTAAACCTCACAGGTTTAGGAAAGCTGAACCTCAGCAGTTTTTACCACCTCAAACCTGTTTCATCGACACAGGAGTCAATCTCATGTCAAACCTAGCTATTGCAGAATCCGTGACCGCGTTTGCGGACGGCTGGACCCGCCCGTTCCCTTCCCGGCCTGTGACCTTTCAGAGTCCCCCGAAACCATTGCAATGGGACTCCCCATTAGAGGATTGGGAACGGTTATCCCTGTCCACTCCGTTTCTGTCCCGTCAACTACCTTTGGAGGATAATGAACCCTTGGAAACCAATGCCCATCGCGTTGCCATGAACACTTTGATTCGTTCCCTCAAACACCATTGGGCCGACCGCACCGACTTCTTTGTCGGGGGTAATATGTTTGTCTATTTTAACCCCGCGCAACAGCGACGAATTGACTATCGTGGTCCAGATTTCTTTGTCGCCCTGGGAGTTCCAAAACGTTCCCGGCAAGCGTGGTTTGCCTGGGACGAAAATGGTAAGCTACCTGACGTGATTGTCGAATTATTATCCGACTCCACGAAGGCCACCGATTTAGGACTCAAAAAAACGCTGTATGAACAACGGTTCAAAACCACGGACTATTTGGTTTTTGACCCGTTAGATGCCAACTCGTTGCGTGGTTGGCATCTCTCGCCTGCCACGGGACAATATGAAGAATTAGTCCCCAATGAACATGGCCGGTTATGGTCTGCCAAATTAGAGTTATGGATAGGCGTTTGGGAAGGCGCCATCGATGGTGAAGTGGACTTTTGGTTGCGCTTCTACGATGTCGATGGACAATTGGTGCGGTTGCCTGAAGAAGCGGCACGACAGGAGGCACAAGCGGCAAAACAGAAGGCACAAATCGCGGAACAAAAAGCTAAAGAAGCGTCTCAACGTGCCGAACAATTAGCGGAACATTTACGTCGGCTGGGGATTGATCCAGACCGTTTGAGTTGATTAGGACTTACGCAAAAATGTCTAAAAAAACTCAGTTTCTTTAAAGAAACTGAGTTTCTGATTGCTACTGATTTCAGACCAAAATGGGTATTGAACATAAGAAAAACTGGCCTCTTTGGATTCCTCCTATTTGGATTCCTCCTTCGGCAACTTTTTTAGCAACCCCCGATGAATCCACCCCTTTTTGCCTTCTGGAAACTGTTGCACTTCCACCCAATAGCTTTTCACACCTTCCAATTGGATAAGGATGTCACCCTTCTTCAATATATCAAAGGGTTGTTCTGCAACCTTTGAAGGTTGAAAAGAGGCATCCTCTTTGGGTATGATAAGTGGCGCCTGGGGTACTTGAACGATTTGAACTTTAGTGGCTAACCACTGGCTAAGTTTATAAGAATCCGTTGCGGTTTGTTCGGGAAGTAAAGACAAGTTAGCGTCTTTGACGGCCCGCATAAGTATTTTAGTTGCCCAATAAGCAACTCTATAAGCAACCTCTTTTTGTTCCTCGTTGCTTTTTTCTTCATTATCACCAGGATGATAAGAAGAAATATTACAGTCAGATTTTGGGGGATACGAAGACGTAGTGGCGGCGGTATCTGGTAAAACCACCAGCGAAGGAAATTCTTGTTGTTGAGTTTCAACGCCTGAATAGAAAAAGGAAACTTGTAATGCTTGATTTTTTCTGCGGAGGTCTTTTATAATTGAGAGACACTCTGGTTTGCCTTCGCTTACGATAAGAGAGACTCTTAAATCAAAGTCGCGACAACTCTCATGTTCCAATTTAAATTTAAGAGTGTCCGTTTGTCCCTCTTTGACAGCTTGGCAAATGCCATTGAATTCGCTTTTGCGGTCCGTGAATGCCACTATGACTTTCTCCTCCGCAATAAGAGGCATTGCAATAAGTACCATACTGAGGAGAAGACAGAAAGGTTTTAGAAAATTGTTCATCATTTGTATAACCTGTTGTATAAAAAATTGAGAAATGCCATTTTAACTCGCATCCTTCTAAAAGTCAATCTATGGAAAATACTGTTTATGGTTTAACCCCATCCCTATTCATTGCCCTAGCCCTCTATTGGGGATATTGTCTCATTCAGGGCTTAAAAAGCTATCCCGAAGTCAAAACGGTCCGCGATTATTTCATTGTCAATCGTTCCTTACCTCCTTGGATTTACGTGTTTGCGGCGACGGCAACGTGTTTTTCAGGATGGACGTTTATCGGGCATCCAGCCCAAGTGTATACCGACGGTTTTCCAGGGGCCTACGCTTCTTTTTATGCTATCACAATTCCATTCACAGGTCTATTTTTTTTAAAACGTCAATGGATGTTAGGAAAACGCTATGGCTTTATCACGCCTGCTGACATGTTCTCTGCCTATTTCAATTCCAAACTCATAGGATGGTTGGTGATAGTCGTTGCGCTACTGTTTTCCATATTTTACATCGCCGTTCAATTACGTGCCACAGGTTTTTTATTTAATGTGCTTACGGATGGTGAATTGAGTATTGAATGGGGAATGTTCATCTTATCCATCGCCTTGTTTTTGTATGTCTTACTAGGCGGATTACGTGCGGTGGCTTACATAGATACCATGCAAGCCATCTTATTGACATTGGGTATCGTCACTCTCGGTTTTGTCGTCTTACACTACGTGGGTGGGTGGAAAACATTGAATCAGGGCATTGATGAGTTAGTTAAATTCCAACAAGCATCTGGAATGAAACTTAACGAAGCTGGGTATAGTCATTACGTGGCGGTACCCAGCGTGATGGATTGGAACGTGATGGACAAAAAAGACGCTTATCCCAGTGTCTGGACGAGTACCATGATTCTCTCCTTTATGATTGCACTGATGGGTATTCAAGCTTCCCCAGCATTTTCTATGTGGGCGTTTTCCAATAAAAGTCCTGCACCGTTTGCCACCCAGCAAGTTTGGGCTTCTTCTTTTATCGTCGGGGGGATTTTGATATTTTTCACCGCCATTCAAGGGATGGGTCTGCATCTATTGGGAACTGATGCGGCTTTTCGAGGAGCACATTCAGAACTGGTGAATAACTTGGCCGGTATTTTTTTGGAAGATGAAGACATCACGGTTCGTTACCGAGGAACTTCTAACGAAGCGTTGATACCTCTGTTGATTCGAATCACCCAGGATTTTCCTTTTTGGTTAACAGGACTGCTAACAGGATTATTAGCCATTAGTGCATTGGCCGCTATTCAATCCACGGCCGCTTCTTACATGGTGACGGCGGGGAGTATGACTAGCCATCAGGTTTTTTCAACCAAAAGGTTTTCTGGTTTTAGTGAAGGTTGGCAACTAGGATGGGCGCGTGTGAGTATTGTGATTATTACGTTTTTCGCAGGCTTGGTGGCCTGGAAATTCACTGACAGTTTACCCATTTTAGGTGGTGCCGCCGTGGCTTTTGGGCTACAAATGGTACCAGCGTTAATTTGTGTTTGTTGGGGGAAGTGGTCGCGTTGGTTGACCAGTAAAGGAGTAGCATGGGGGATATGTTTCGGTATCTTGACGGTATTCTTAACCGAAGGTTTTGTTAAACTGGGATTGAGTTATTTTGGGATTGACTTTTTTATCGGACAATGGCCATGGACCATCCATTCAGCCGTCTGGGGACTGGTTATTAACTTGGTGGTAGCTGTTATCGTTTCATTCTTCACCCAAACTCCAGAAGAAAGAAGACATCGGCAGGAGTATCATAACTTTCTGGAACAACATGCCAGTTTACCAGAATCCAAACGGAAGTGGAAAATATGGGCTTGGATAGGAGTGATCTTGTGGTTTCTCCTAGCCCTTGGGCCAGGAGTAATGTGGTGGGGGAATGACTTGTTTGGTTTAGTCAGTCCCACGGAACCTGACAAATGGTGGTTGGGGATGCCTCCCATCTGGATTTGGCAGATTTTTTGGTGGTTGGTGGGAGTGGGCATGATGTGGTTTTTGGCTTACTATATGGAATTATCGGTGGATGTGAAGGACGAGATTAAGCCATTGAAAGAAGAGACGCAAAGTTAAACAGTTCAGCTTACGCAAGAGGTGGTAAGTAGTAAGTAGGGTGGATTAAGCGAAGCGTATCCACCAACATTAACAACGGCAGGTGGATACGCTTCGCTTAATCCACCCTACATGAAATATCAGGTTTGTTATGCACAGGTTTACACTTTAGATAGAGGTTGATAATATTATGGATAGAACAGCTTTCATTGTATCGATTATAGTGGCCGTTATTTGCGCGTCACTGTTATATCTTGCGGGGGCCGAAGACTCTTCGCAAAATTCTGGTTCAAAGGCGGTGCCGACAACCATAATCTTTTCTCATGTGGTTGGACAACACACGCCCAAAGGTATTGGGGCCCTCATGTTTAAAAGGCTGGTGAAGGAACGGCTGGCCGATAAAGTGGCGGTACAAGTGTATCCGAATGCGTTGTTGTATAGCGACGGTTTCAAGGGTGTCACAGACAAACGTGATAAGGTGATGGATGCCTTAAAAGCTGGAAAAGTACACTTAGCGGCCCCTTCTCTTTCGCAGTTAAGTGATAAACACCCGGCACTGAAAATTTTTGATTTACCGTTTCTCTTTGAGGATGGTGAGGAAGCCGATAAGTTTTATCAAGAGAATCAGAAACTTTTGGTTGCCTCTCTGGAGAAGGACCGTTATCGTGTGTTAGCACATTGGCAGGGAGGAATGAAACAGTTATCTGCGAATAAGTCTTTGAAAGCACCCAGCGATGTTCAAAATTTGACCTTTCGCATTCAATTTTCTAACACGGTAGAAGCTTCATTCACGGCCATGGGCGCAGAGGTCAAAAAAATGGATTTTGAAGCGGTTTATAAAGCCCTAGAACGGGGCGAAATAGATGGCCAGGAGAATACCTGGTCCAACATCTATTCGGAAAAATATTTCGAAATTGGAAATCAATACTTTCGCGAAACCAATCATGGTTATCTTGGGTATTTGCTTATCACCCATGCTACATTTTGGGATAAACTTTCCAGTGATGAACGTTCCACATTGGAGAAGATTATCAAGGAAGTCACTGAGGAAGTCAATGAACAGGCAAAAAGACAAGAAGGGGAGGCTAAAGAAAAGTTAAAAGGGAAGTCCATAAAGGTGGAAAAAATTGACCGAGAAGAATGGTGTGGGGCCATTTGGGGGAATCCAGAGAAACGGAAAGACCTCCTCTCGCAGATTGATGTGAAACTTCTCAAATCTGCTAAAACAGTTAGCACAGACCAGAATCGTTGCCCGTTTCCTCAGATTGGCGACGTTGAAAGTTCGGCAGTTGACTAACCATTTCTCAGGAGTTCAAAGCGTAGCTTTATCACCAGGCTACACTTTGGATTCATGGAGAAGGCTTTGGATTTTGGGTAGTGAGGCAATGTGGGTGAAATATCGTGCGGTTTCTCTTCGTCTTGAACTGTGATTGAGATGATTAAATGAGGGCTATGAAAGGAGGCTTGACGAATCATAGTCCATCTGAAAATCATTCTAATCAGAGTTCAGACAT
>JAABRD010000018.1:90329-95729 GCA_011391085.1 Thiotrichaceae bacterium
TGAGATGATTAAATGAGGGCTATGAAAGGAGGCTTGACGAATCATAGTCCATCTGAAAATCATTCTAATCAGAGTTCAGACAGTACACCCACATTGCCTCAATACCGGATTTTGGGTAGTGATGCAATCTGGGTGAAATATCGTGCGGTTTCTCTTCGTCTTGAACTGTGATTGAGATGATTAAATGAGGGCTATGAAAGGAGGCTTGACGAATCATAGTCCATCTGAAAATCATTCTAATCAGAGTTCAGACAGTACACCCACATTGCCTCACTACCGGATTTTGGAGTATGATACAATTATTCCCCCAAATTTGTACAATTCTCGCTGGAGTGCAATAACAATTATTGCGTAGCAGATGAGTTATCACTGTTTAGTTATTTAGGAGAACCATTCTATGTCTCAATCTTCTTCACTGTCCTTATCTAATCGTTGGTTTCACCGCCATCCTAAGAAAACGTTGTTAGCTGTAACGACGCTAAGTTTACTCCTCCTGTTAGGAGTTGCAGAACTGGTGACACGATGGCTATTTCCGCAGTGGGCGCCGACTCGTGCCGAACGAGTGGAATTTTGGAAGTATGATAGTTTGTTAGGTTGGAGTCATCAGCCTTATCAAACTGGCCGTTTCACACATCCTGATTTCTCGATAGAAGTACAAATCAATTCGCATGGGTTACGAGATCAAGAATATGCCTGGGCGCACACTTCCAAACAAAGGATGTTGGTGCTGGGTGACTCATTTGGTTGGGGATATGGGGTTGCCCAAAACGATAGGTTCAGCGAACTGTTAGAGAAGCAATACCCTAATTGGGAAGTCATCAATGCCAGTGTCAGTGGTTATGGAACAGATCAGGAATATTTATATTTTAAGGAGAGAGGCAAGGATTATCGTCCAGATGTGGTGTTGCTACTGTTTTATGAAAATGATTTTAGGAATAATCTAAACGGGGAGGAGTATTGGTATTATAAACCGTATTTCAAAGTGACCGCAACGGGGTTGCAATTATTCAATCAACCAGTGCCAACGGCTTCGATTAAGCAACGGGTGGAACGTTTGATTTATGGACGAACTTATTTGTTTGCAAAACTTTTAGAAGGTTTTAAACGGGTGCAGGTTGGCGTGGCAAAGTCTTCTGAGAAAGGAGAGGAGAAACCTAAGTCTGTCACGGTGACGTTGGAATTACTGAAGGCTTTGCAGACGCTATCACATCAAATCCATGCCAAATTGGTCTTGGTTAGCGTGCCGATGCCAGCGGAAAAGAGGCAAGTGTTACACTCATTTGCAGACCAGGCAAAGATTCCTTATTTGCCCTTAGATGACCATTTTGCGAAGGTGACAGAACCGTTGACGTTTTTGCATGATAAGCATTGGAATGCCAAAGGTCATGCGGTGGCGGCGGGGGCAATAGCAGAGTGGTGGGGAGATTTTAGGTAGTCCAGGAGTTCAAAGTGCAGTTTGATCTGGGGTACATTGATATTGATATAGTGAAATTTACCTATATTTGTGCTGTGCCAGAAACTAAGTTTCTTTAAGAAACTTAGTTTCTTAGCGGGAAACAGTACAAGTCAACATGAATGCGACTATACCTAACTTTGCAACCACCCCAGCCGTCTGGCAATTTCCAACGTGAATGAGGTTTGGTTAAGCGTGTAAAAATGCAAACCTGGTGCGCCACCTGCCAGTAAACGTTCACATAACTTGGTGACGACATCGAGTCCAAACTCTTGTAATCCGTCCTTGTCTTCCTCTAATTCCTTGAGACGCAGCCGTAACCAGCGTGGAATTTCGGCGCCACAGGTGTCTGAAAACCGCGCCAATTGTTCATAGTTGCTGATAGGCATAATGCCTGGTACGATGGGAATCGTGACTCCGCGTTGGCTACAATTTTCTACAAACCGAAAATAGGCGTCGGGGTTGTAAAAATACTGAGTAATCGCCCCATTGGCCCCCGCTTCCACTTTCTGTTTGAAAAAATCCAAGTCCGCTTGAGGAGTCCGGGCTTGAGGGTGAAACTCCGGATAGGCGGCGACTTCAATTTCAAAGTGGTTCCCCGTTTCTTGGCGAATAAATTTAACCAATTCACTGGCATAAGAGAAATCTCCTAAACTGCCAGCCCATCCAGAGGGTTTGTCACCGCGTAATGCGACTATTCGTCGAATCCCCCGCGCTTTATAATCCAGCAGTAGGCGACGAATGTTCTCTTGGGTACTGCCAATACAAGACAAGTGCGGGGCTGCGTCGAACCCTGAATGTTGCTGAATGTCAGTGACTGTTTCAAAGGTCTTTTCCTGAGTCGACCCGCCGGCGCCAAAGGTGACCGAAAAAAAGGCCGGTTTTAACGTTGCCAATTGTTCGCGGGTTTGACGCAATTTGATTACCCCTGGTTCAGTGCGGGGGGGAAAAAATTCGCAACTGATTGTTAATGTTTGTGGTGTCATGGAATTTGCAATGTAATGTTATGAGTTGAAAAAAATATAAAGAAGGTATATAGTGTAGTTCGGATTGAGGGTGTCCAAAACATGTTTTAGATTCCAACGATTAACAGGGTAATTTTTTAGCTAACACCCGGTTCAAGCCACACTTAAATTATCATAGAGTATAAAAACAATAGACAGGAAATTCAAACATGATTCATCAAATTTCGCTTTTTACACCTAGACACGAACATCGCATTCTTGGGTTAGCCCTCCTCACTTTACATATTATTCTGTGGTGGGGATTGGCGGATCCCATTTTGTCGCGCAGCTTGTTTCTTCTCCACATTGGTTTATTTGTGTTGTGGCAACCGTTTTGGGATCAACAAGACCGTCCTAGTTTGAGACACATTATCATATTTGGTCTCTTAATTTTAGCCTCCCTTGCGTTTCTCAACGAGTGGCTACTGACTCTCTGGCAATTGCTTTGGATTGGCTTGCTTGGTGGACGTGACCTGATTAAACCTCGCGACAGGGTGATTAACACTGCCGCTATTCTCTTCCTGATTATAGAATTGTTCACCCTCAACATTCATCAACTTTTCCTGCTGTCAAACTTTGTCACTCTGGAAGGGTTTGCCCATGGTCTTCTTAGATATGGTTTACCAATTATCCCTGGCCTCTTCCTATTGGTTCCCACGGATGAGACCCTAGAAAATCGTTACCATGTCGATTTCTTTCATGGTTTGACTCTATGCTTACTGATGATAATTTTGGCATTGGGGAGTCTGGTTATGATTTCTTATGGACAACTTAGCTATCCGCTGGCCTTACTGCAAGCGGTGTTAGCAACCACTTTATTTATTCTGATCCTCAGTTGGGTACGCATTTTTTTAGCGGGAGAAACTGGTATCGATCCGTTATGGACGCAACATTTGTTGCAGACGGGGAGAACGTTTGAACAGTGGCTAGATAGTTTGGTCCAACCTGAGAATTACAAGAATCTGACTCCGGACGCCTTTTTGCGTTCCGGTTTTCAACATCTCAAGACTCTTCCCTGGGTATCAGGAGTTGCCTGGCGTACTTTGTATGGGGAAGACAATCTGGGGGCCAAGGGCTTATACCAAGTTAATATCGGGGTGCAATCCATTGAGGTAACGGTTTATTCCTTTTATCGAATCAACGCCAGCCACTATTTTCAGATCAAAATCTTCGCCCAACTGTTGGAATATTTTCACCAGACTAAACGTCGAGAAGCGGCGTTTGCCCATCAGGCACACTTGCAAGCGATTCATGAGACGGGGGCCAAAATTACGCATGACATTAAGAACCTGTTGCAATCTCTGTATACGATCACTTCTGTGATAGAGGCTTATCCACCTAACCAATTTGGTGAGACCCAAAAGTTACTGCAAGGTCAAATGCCGCACTTGACCCAACGCTTAAAAAATACGCTGGACAAACTCCAAAGACCGGCGGAATTTGCCTATTCACATATCCCTGTGAATCTTTGGTGGAGTAACCTGAAGGCCCGGTTTCGTAAAAGTCAGATTGATTTTCATCTGCAAACTGCCAGTGACACGGTCATGGTGCCAGAGGACTTATTTGATAATGTGGCTGAAAATATTTTCCAAAATGCTTTATCGAAGCGTAAACGAGAATCTCATCTCCACATTGAAGTCGCGCTTGACATTGATGAAAAGCACAATTTGAGATTGACCGTGTGTGATGATGGCACAGCGATTCCAGATGGCATTTATAAAGAACTTTTAAACAGTCCAGTGACTTCTCGTGATGGGTTTGGCATTGGCCTTTACCAAGTGGTCAAACAGTTGAGGAACACAGGTTATCGCCTCCATATTTTGGATAACCGAGATGGTAATGTTTGTTTTGAATTGACCAATGTGGAAGAACCTTCGAAGAACATAAATTCTTGAAGAATTAGCGCGTGAGGTAACTAGGGAGAATGTCACAAAGCTAGGCGCTTTGGACTCCTGGTTACGGAAAGAGAAGAAACTAAGTTTTTGGAAAAAACTTAGTTTCTTTCGCATTGAAAAATGCGGATTTTGGAAAGTAGTCTATTTGGCTTTCGGCTTATGCCAACCACGAATGTCGTAAGGCCCTGTCATCCCCGGTCGGTTAAAAGGGGTGTACCAGTTACCTTGAGAATCCAAAAATCTGAAACTGGCAGGAAACGGCGGATATAACCCTGTCACAGCCCTATCATACCAGGCACGTTCCTTTTTCTGTTGCGTTTCCTTGAGGATAGGGGCATTGGCGGGACGTTGATCGGGTTGCACTCCAGCCACGAACACATCTCCTTCTGCGGCCACACTGACGTTGGTGTATAACCCACAGATCATCGCTGCACTCAAAATCCAATAGCGGTTTCTTCTATTCATCATCAAATACCTCTCGATAATAGTCTTTGTGAATTAAAAAATAACACAGGATGAAACAAGCCGTCTAACGGGCCGATTCCACCCTGCTTTACTTTAGACAGGCATTAGTTCACGTTAGTCTGTCTTGTAATCACGGTTGCGAGTGGTGAGTTTTCCTCACTCCTATTTCTTCTCTTCTTTTTTGTCACTAGACATACCGGACATGCCCATGCCGGACATACCCATGCCGCCCATGCCCATGCCAGACATGCCCATGCCACTCATGCCCATGCCGCCCATGCCCATGCCAGACATGCCCATGCCGCCCATGCCCATGCCAGACATACCGCCCATGCCGCCCATGCCAGACATACCGCCCATGCCGCCCATGCCAGACATACCGCCCATGCCAGACATACCGTCCATGCCGCCCATGCCGCCCATGCCGCCCATGCCGCCCATGCCGCCCATGCCCATACCACTCATGCCCATACCACTCATGCCCATGCCGCCCATACCACTCATGCCTCCTTGGTTTCCGCAACCACAACCACAGTTACCAGACATGCCACCCATGCCCATGCCGTACATAGGATACATGCCC
>JAABRD010000019.1 GCA_011391085.1 Thiotrichaceae bacterium
ATACATTCCCGATTCCGGGTCACGTTTGAGACCGCGGGTGAGACTTTTGAGTTTGCGCCAGTAGCGGGAAAACGCAATTTCGGTTTTGCCAGGAATGGGGAGACGCATTCCAATGCTATTAATCCAAACAGTCGGAACTCGTTTGGCCAGTCGCGTCGCCATTCGAACCGAAGCGTGGCCGCGATTGTGATACCACCAGTCGACGTTGCCAAAGTGGATAACACCGTCGCAGTGAGGGGAGGAGGTTGTCATATTTTAGTGGATAGTGGATAGTGGATAGTGAATAGTGGATAGCGGAGAGTGGAGAGTGGATAGCAGCTAGGTAGGGTGGATTAAGCGAAGCGTATCCACCAGCATTTCTAGGTAGCCAGGTAGGGTGGATTAAGCGAAGCGTATCCACCAGCATTTCCACTATCCGCTATCCACTATTCAATGGTGGTGGATACGCTATCGCTTAATCCACCCTACCTGAACTACCTGAACCACTTTTTCATTGATTAGTCATCATGAGTCTAACTGCCGCTGGAAAGTCAGTCTTTGTAGGGTGGGCAAGTGTTTTTTGCCCACCTGAAAAATTCAACTTGGTGGGCCACGATAAACCTGTGGCCCACCCTACTTGGCTACTTGACTTGACACTTTCCAAAGAGTAGATTACAATACTCTCGCTAATGCACTTTATTCAAAATATCTAAAATTCTCCTTGCCCGCGGTTCAACCGCCGGCATACTCCAATTCACCAAGGAGGCACCATGCAAATCACTTTGACACTTCCAGATGACTTGATTGGGCAATTGTTACAACAGTCCCCTGACCCAGAAACGTTTGCGCGGGACGCCATTGCCACCGCCATACAGCGGCAACAACCAGACGCCACGTCAGTACCTCTCTCCCGGTGGCGCAAACTAGCGCGTCGTCTCCGCGACCATCCTATCTCGCTAGGCGAATACGCCGGGCAAGCTAAACAGGACGGTCAGGAATTTCGGGAAAATGTTCAGTTCGGACCAGAGTAAACATGAAGTATTTATTAGATTCAAACACGGTCTCAGATTTATACGAGGATGCCACCGTGGCATCTCATGCTATCGTCTCCCGCTTAGAACAATTGTCAGACACGGACGAGGTATATGTTTCCATCTTAACGGTATATGAGTTTGAATATCGTTTCGCCAAAGCCCCGACAACTCTGAAACCGCGAATCCGTGAACAAATTACCGCTATACGTCAAGACTTTGCACTCTTGCCTCTCTCTGAAACGGGGGCCGAAATCTTTGGAGAGTTGAAGAACCATTTGCAAACGGTACGTGGTATGAAATCCGAAAATCTCAAAAAACATACCATACTTACTTTATCCAAAACCAAAATGGAGAATCTTACCATGATAGCCAGAACACAACTCAAACGAAAAATAGAGGGTCTCGACCAGCAATACTTGGAACTGGTTTATCACTTCCTACACCAACTTTCACCCTCCCCAAACATGACACCGTCAGGGGTTCACAAACCTTCTTTACTTGAAGTGTTAGCCACGTTGGAAGAGATTGATGAGGAGTTTCCAGAAATAGATGAAAATTTACTTCCACTGGATGACTTCAGATTATGAACCATCAATATTTATTGGATACCAACATCCTCTCCGAGTTGGTGAAACATCCGTCTGGTGTCGTCGCCAAACGAATTGCTGAAGTTGGAGAAGCGCAGATATGTACCAGCATTATCGTGGCTTGTGAACTACGTTTTGGCGCGGAAAAAAGTGGTTCCAAACGATTGGCAGAATCCTTGGAAAAAATCTTGGGGGCCATTGAGATATTACCATTGGAAACACCCTGTGAAACCGACTATGCGAAAATTCGTACTGATTTGGAACAAGCTGGCACACCCATCGGGCCAAATGATTTACTAATCGCAGCCCATGCCCTAACGCTTAATTTAATTGTAGTCACTGCCAATGAACGAGAATTTTCCCGTGTTCCTAATTTGAAGGTAGAAAATTGGCTAAAATTAATTTAGCCAGGGTAGCCAGGTAGGGTGGGCAAGCCCGTGTAGGGTGGGCAAGTGTTTATTTGCCCACCTAACTAACCCAAATTCCCCAGGTGGTGGGCAACGATAAACCTGTGGCTCACCCCACTTGACTACTTGACTTGACACTTTCCAAAGTGTAGGTTACAATACTTCCACTAATGCACTTTATTCAAAACACCTAAAATTCTCCTTGCCCGCGGCAAGGCCGCCGGTATAATCCAATTCACCAAGGAGGCACCATGCAAATCACTTTGACACTTCCAGATGACTTGATTGGGCAATTGTTACAACAATCTCCTGACCCAGAAACGTTTGCGCGAGACGCCATTGCCACCGCCATACAGCGGCAACAACCAGTCGCCACGTCAGTACCCCTCTCCCGGTGGCGCAAACTAGCGCGTCGTCTCCGCGACCATCCTATCTCGCTAGGCGAATACGCCGGGCAAGCTAAACAGGACGGTCAGGAATTTCGGGAAAATGTTCAGTTCGAACCAGAGTAAACCTGAAGTATCTATTAGATTCAAACACGGTCTCAGATTGATACGAGGATGCCACCGTGGCATCTCATGCTATCGTCTCCCGCTTAGAACAATTGTCAGACACGGACGAGGTATATGTTTCCATCTTAACGGTATATGAGTTTGAATATCGTTTCGTCAAAGCCCCGACAACTCTGAAACCGCGAATCCGCGAACAAATTACCGCTATAAGTAAAGACTTTGCACTCTTGCCCTTATCTGAAACGGGGGCCGAAATATTTGGAGAGTTGAAGAACCACTTGCAAACGGTACGTGGTATGAAATCCGAAAATCTCAAAAAACATACCATTGACTTGATGCTGGCCGCTAATGCTATTGCCGCGCAAGCGGTCCTCGTCAGTGCCGACCGGTTGTTTACAGATTTGCAACGACTTAATACGAGGTTAGGTACGGAGAATTGGAGTGTTAGATAGCGGGTATAGGGTGCGTCCTACGCACCCTTCTCAAACGCCGGTCAAATTCTCCAGAAATGGCGAAGCGGACGGAATTGAGAAAAGTGCGGGGGACGCACCCAATAAAGTTTGATGAGTTAATCGTGACTTGAGAATTGGGGGTGCCTCGTGTTAAACTTGACCATTCACCCCCTGTTATTCATTCGATATGCGCTTGACGACTTTTGAAAAAGAGACCATCCTAAATGTGATTCACTCTCAATTTGGAAATGAGGTAAAAATCTGGCTGTTTGGTTCGAGGGTCTCAGACCAGAAACGTGGTGGGGATATTGACCTATTCTTAGAAACGCCACAGAATTTTCTGGAAGCCTGGAAACATAAAATGATTGCCGTTTCCCTTCTCCAAATTCAATTGGGTGACCAGAAAATTGATCTCATTGTACGAAGTGCCGAGGATGCCGATAAACCTATTTATCAGATTGCCAAACACACGGGTATTTTATTATGATAACCTTTGACCCGACTTATTTAGCTCAATTTCAGGAAAATTTCAGGCTTTGTCAAACAGCTGTTGATAATCTCGTCTTTACCCGCAACGGTTTACAAGATTTCTTCCCGTTAACGGGTGAACGGTTAAGCCAAGTATCCCCCGAATCCCTTGAAAGGCTTGATGCACTGACGGGGCGTTTTAGCCGCTTGCAAGATTTAATGGGGGAACGTTTATTTCGGTCCTTGATGTTCTTAGAAGGTGAATCACGACCGCGTTTTTTAGACGTGTTGAACTTAATGGAAAGTCGTGGTATTGTGGTATCTAGTCAACAATGGATGGAATTACGTAATATGCGTAATGAAGCCTCGCATGGCTACCTTGAGGACCCTTCACAATTGGCCATGGTCTTGACCACTCTCTTCAATCGTTCTGGCGATTTGATAGAAAGTTTTTCTAATCTGAAACGCTATGTTCGTGAGGTGTTGAAAATCGCCATGAATGGCTGACCGCCGGCACCTTGGCTGAAATAAGCAACAGTTCCCATTGTTGCTGGTTAGCCCATGTAGGGGGCGTCCTACGCACCATTCTCAAACGCGGGTCAAATTCTCCAGAACTGAAGCCCTGGGTTCTATTGACGTTTTGGTAGAAATGGGGCGTTTTAAAGGATGTTCTCCTGTGAGAACCCATTTTTTTTAACCAACATACTGGATTTTGCAATATGAAGACCACTTCTGTTAAGATTATCGCAATACCGTTACTGAGTTATTCCCTTTGCAGTAGTTCCTACGCTGAGGGTACTCAACCTACCGAAACTCTTTCGGACCTTTCAGTTAACTTTGAAATCAACCGTTTTAAGGATGAACAAGGTTCACAAGAGTGGGATGGTATCATGGGTTCTAGTCCGCCACCGGATGTTTATGGTAGCCTTCAGTGGTTTGACCAACAATGTGAGATTCCGCTACATAAAGATAGCTTATTGGTGGATGTGACGTGTAAGGTCAAGCAAATGAAGATTGGGGACCGAATTAGCGTCCAACTGTATGACCGGGATAGAATCGGGCAAGATGATGTGATAGCCATTGGTACCGTAGAATTTAAGGAGAATCCAACGGTAGTGACTCTTGGACCTGCCAAGATAACTCTCCTCTATTCTACTAAACCACCGCAAGGACAATCGTCATCGCAACCGTAAACCTAAAGCCAGGTAGGGTAGGCAAGTGTTTTTTGCCCACCTTAAAAATTCAATTTGATAGCATAAAGATAGACCACACGGACCCCAATACCCTATCCATGTACACCATACAACAAACCCAAATGTTTGCCAAATGGTTCACGGCCCTACGCGATGCCCGTGCTAAAGCGGCGATTATCTTACGACTCGACCGGGTTCGCACAGGTCATTTGGGAGAGGTCAAAACCTTGGGAAATAATTTATTTGAATTACGATTTGAATTACGAATAGATATGGGACCAGGATACCGACTCTATTTCACCCGTCGCGATACCGCGGTGATATTGTTATTAGTAGGAGGCGACAAATCCTCCCAAGACCGAAACATTAAACGTGCCAAACAATTAGCGAAAGAGTGCTAACCAATGAAACGGATGATAACTGAATTTGATCCAACTACCTACCTCGACACTGAAGAAGTGATTGTGGAATATCTCTCGGCGGCCTTGGCTGAAGGGGACCCAGAATTATTGCAGACGGCCATAAGTAACGTCGTCAAAGCGCGTGGCATAGCCCAGGTTGCCCGCGAAGCTGGGCTAAGGCGTACCAGTCTTTCGCAAGCCTTGGCCCCTGGCGCCAAGCCACGTTTTGATACTATTCTGAAGATTATGCGGGCCTTGGGTGTTAGGTTGCAAGTACAAGCTACTTAAAGGTGTGATGAAGAAATATAGGGAGTAGAAGTAGCCAGGTAGGGTGGGCAAGAGTTTTTTGCCCACCTTAAAAATTCAATTTGGTGGGCAACGATAAACCTGTTGCCCACCCTACACAGACTTAAAAAGTCTATCTCTTCAATCAACCTAACTTAAAACCAACCAATGACTATGAACCAATCACAACGCCAATTTTCTTTGTTATCCCTGCCGGGGCTTCTTCTCATCCTGGGAGTTTTCTTGACCAGTTTGACGGCCTGTTCGGAAGGCCAACCACCGCCACCGCCATCAAAAGACCAACCATCACCTGCACCGGACCAACCACCACCACCTGCAACCGAACCCGTCACGACTCCAGCAACAGGGTCATTGTGGGACAATCTCAAAGATAAAGCCAGTGGCGGTCTCACAGAAGCCAATACGTTGTTGGACAATTTCAAAGACCAAGCCGGTAGCAGTCTCACAGACGCCAAAAATTGGTCCACCGACAAGTTAAATGACACCTTGGGAGAACTTACCAACGCTCTTCCAGTCATCCAAGAAGCCGGTTTTGAAGCCTCGGAAATCGCTGTCACCATGAGTTTGATACCCACCTTGACCTTGGAATTTAAACAAGTCAAGGTCATCACTCCAGAAGAACAGGTGAAGATTTTGAAGGCGCACGAGGACCAGAAAATCTTGTCTTACCTTCTGCAATCGCTATTTAAGATTTATAGCCTTCAATTTGGTAAATACAAAATTGCTTTTACCGAAATTGCGTTGACGGTGCCACCGACCACGAAAGTCAGATTGTCACCGGAACCTCCTAAATAGATACGTAGGTTGGGTGAACGAAGCGAACTCCAACATTATCGTAATAGCAATTTGTTGGACTTCGCTACGTTCAATTCAACCTATAGTAATATTCCTATAAATTGGTACCTATTATCTGGAGCACAATAAAAATTATTGCGCCGGAAGCCCGCGTAGCGGCGGCGAGAGATGGCGCAATAATTTTTATTGCGCTCCAGAGGAAATCGTACAATTTTGAAAGACCACACGGTTGCCGAAGCCTGGCAGACGGAACGGTTTTTAGTGGCTATGGGACATCCAGGCACTCATGTGAGGAAGTGTGTGTCAATCCCGTGGGGAAACATGTTTACTTAACCACCAGTGTGGACGGAAAAACTGCCTTGCAATGTACTATAAAGGGTGATGGTGGAGTACCCGCCGCGGTGCTTGGCAAAACGCTTCTGTTCTCTTATAATCCCCAGACTAAGGGATGGCAGTGTGAGACCGGTAGAGGGACGCTGGAACGGAAATATCGGCCAGCGGGATGTCGTGCTAAATAAGCCTGTGTAGGGTGCACATCCTACGCACCATTCCCAAACGCCGGTCAAGTTCCCCAGTAAGGGTAGGGTGGGCAAGTATTCATCTGCCCACTTAACTGACCCAGCTTCGAAAGGTGGAGGGCAACGATAAACTGATGGCCCACCCTACACAGATTTGACTACTCATTTTAGCCCTAGTATGATAGTTGAAAGTGTCCGTCCTGGCCTTCTGAACTTATTCACAAGTTAACAATGCGGTCATTTCTGTAGCAGAAAAACAACGCCATATTTCTAAAAAAATTGTGTGAATATCCGCTGGGTTTGGAATAAGGCGGAACAGAACTCGTGTAGATTGAAGTTCGCTACGTTCAGTCCAACCTACACGACTACATGACTGTCATGCAAATGTTCCATGGTGTGTCTTGCGTTACGCCTAATATTCACTCACTTATATTGATGTTCAAAAGGATAATATATGAAATTGTTTCCCAACGAAAAAATTAAGTTTCATGATAATCATGAGAAAGACCCCAAGATTATTATCTGACTACGATTTTTACAAAGATCGGCTAGAACTGGAAGGTTTGCAAGAGTGGCCGGAACTCAATGGTTGCAAATACTCTGATCTTCCCGAACAAATAAAACCATATTTTGCAGACGGAAAATAGCATTTGACGCAAAATTATTTTAGAATATTTTTCTTCATTTTACCTCTTGCGCCTTTACTTTAGTAATAGTTGGTGCAATACTTTGGAAGATGGTAAGAAACCCAGTTGATTTTCCGAAACTGAGTTTCTTTAGCATCGTTACACAAGTCCTATTTGAAAAAGAGGAGTGAATAAAGAATGACATTACAACCCATTTCCCCCCTCCCCCATGGCACCCCAAGAATACCTCCGCCTCTTTGAACATACCCCTTCTGGAGTGGTCATCACCAACCTCCAAGGCCACCCGTTGGCCTTCAATCCTGCCTTCCCTAACCTACTTGGTTACTCGGCTTCTGATCTGGCCACGTTACTGGATTATGGCAAACTGTCCCTCGTTGACCCTTCGGACCTTCCTAATCCGCTGTTGCAAACGTCACAACAATTAAAAAAAGTCTATCTACATCACCATCAACACCCCGTGTATGCCAAACTGACTCTCTCATTGGTCAATGATGAGGATAAACAACCGCGTTACTGGCTGATTTTCTTAGAAGATATTACAGCCTATAAAATT
This sequence comes from Thiotrichaceae bacterium, assembly GCA_011391085.1. Classification (GTDB taxonomy): domain Bacteria; phylum Pseudomonadota; class Gammaproteobacteria; order Beggiatoales; family Beggiatoaceae; genus JAABRD01. Next base: position 7,853 of record JAABRD010000019.1, read on the forward strand.
CGGGAGGGGGCCTTACAGCGCCGGGAAGAACGTTTTGATCTCGCGTTGCGTACCTGTAATGACGGTGTGTGGGATTGGGACCTGCAAACGCAACAAATCCACTTTTCTGCGGAATGGAAACATATTTTAGGGTATGCGATTCATGAATTTAGCAATCAACGTTTGGTCTGGCAAAACTGTATTCATCCCGAAGACTTGCCTGGGGTGTTGCACGACTTGCAAACGCATTGGGATCATCTCACACCACGCTATGAAAGCGTCTATCGCATCCAACATAAAGAAGGAGATTATCGCTGGATTTTAGATCGTGGTGCGGCATTACGTGACCGGGATGGGACGCCCTATCGAATGATCGGCACTTGTGTTGACATCACTTCTCATAAATATACTGAACAAGCCATTGAAAGTGCAAGAGACTATTTACATAATCTTATCAACGCGGTACCTAACCCAATTTTTCTCAAGGACCGTGAACATCGGTGGTGCTTTTTCAATGATGCTTTTTGTGCCCTGTTAGGCTATTCGCGTCCACAACTGTTGGGAAAAACGGCTACCGATGTGCTTCCAGTTGAACAAGCGGCCCGCTTCCATCAAAAAGACGATTTTCTGTTCACCACGGGACAAGAGGACACGGCGGAGGAGACGTTTACAGATGCCCATCAGAACTTTCATACGGTGTTGACGAGACGGATTTTGTACACAGATCTCCAAGGTCGTCAATTTATTGTGGGCACGATTGTCGACATTACCGAACGTAAACTCGCCCAAGAAGTCCTCCTTGCCCAAGAAGCCCAATATCGACATCTGTTACAATATGCTAACAGTATTATCTTACGTCTTGATCCCCACGGTCAAATCACGTTTTTCAACGAATTTGCCGAAATTTTTTTTGGCTTCCCCGCTTCCGACATTTTAGGGCAGTACGCTATTGGTACAATTACCCCAGCCACAGATAGCGAAGGTTTTGATCTGGTGCCGATAATAGAAAGTCTGCTACGTTATCCCCAGTACTACCCACATACCGAACATGAAAACGTGCGGCGTAACGGTGAACGAGTCTGGATTGCTTGGTCAAATAAACCCATTTATAATCCAGAAGGCCAATTACAAGAAGTGCTTTGCATTGGCAACGACATTACGCAACGCAAACGTGCGGAAAAAGCCCTTCAGGAACGGGACCGTATTCTCCAAGGTGTCGCCCACGTCACTCAACATTTACTCACCAGTCTCAACTACACGCAAGCCATTGCTGACGCACTGAAAACGGTAGCGGACCTGATTCTGGTGCATCGCGTGTACATCTTTGAGAATGTGATACCGTCTGCCACTCAAGAACCGCTGATGAGTCACCGCTTTGAATGGCATATGAAAAGTCAACACCTGTGGGTGAACCATCCCAAGCAACAACTGTTGCCTTATGGTATCTTTCTACCGCGCTGGTATCCACGATTGGCGGCGGGAAAACCGATTGCGGGCTTGGTTTGCAACTTTCCTAAAGACGTGCGACGTGCCTTGGAACGTAAGAAAATCGTCTCGGTTCTCCTCGTTCCCATCTTCTTTGATAACTATTTTTGGGGATTCATTTGTGTTGAAGACGGTCAACAAAAACGGTCTTGGTCGGAACATGAACATTTTCTGTTAACGGCGATTGGAGACAGTATTCGTGGGGCGATGGCCCGGCAACAGGCTGAATGCGCCCTTCAGCAAAGTGAAGCCAAATTTCGAACCATCATTGAAAATACCCGTGACGGCATTCTGATCTTGGATCAAGCAGGTATCATTCAATTTGCTAATCCTGCGGCTGAACAACTTTACAAAGCGGCCCCTGGCAAGTTGGTTGATAAGCCGTTTGGGAATCCTTCGCTACCAGATAAAACCGAAGTATGTATCCCCGACTGGGCTGGCCATCATCATATTATGGAATTACAATTGGCCCAATGCCAATGGGAAGGACAGCCGGCCACTATCGTTTCTCTGCGCGACATCACGGCCCGCAAAAAGGTCGAAGAAGCGTTGCAAAAACAATTGGAACGGACTCGTCTGATTCTCGAAGGTTCTATGGATGGTTTCTATGTCACTAATCTCGCCGGCCACCTGCTGGAAGTCAACCCGGCTTTTGGGGCCATGTTGGGTTATCAAGCGTCAGAACTTCTCTCCAAGAATGATGAGATGTTATGTTGTCAAGAAGCCCATGAATCTTTACAACATCAACGTTATCTGATTCGCGAACAAAAATGGGGTAGCTTTGAAATCAATTTGTTGAGTAAACATGGTGCCACGGTTATCGTTGACATCAGTAGCAATTTTGTTCAACAAGAGTCCGAAGGATTGTTCTTCAATTTTGTTCGCGACATCACGCGCCGCAAACAAGCTGAAACGAAACTTCTCGAGGCTAAAGAGACTGCGGAGGCGGCCAGCCGGGCCAAAAGCGAATTTTTGGCCACCATGAGTCACGAAATTCGCACTCCTATGAACGGCGTTATGGGGATGACGGAATTGTTGTTAAACACCTCCTTAGACTCTCAGCAACGCCAATATGTTGAGGCAGTTCGCCATTCTGGTAAAAATTTGTTGGCCCTGATTAAAGACATTTTAGATTTCTCCAAAATTGAGGCTGGAAAACTTTCCTTAGAACTCGTGGACTTCAATCTGATTGAGGGAGTCGAAGAAGTGGTTAACTTATTTGCCCCGTCGGCTTATCAGAAAGGTTTGGAATTGTATTGCCAGTTGCCCACGGTGCCGTTGCGTTTATGGGGCGACCCAGGCCGGTTACAACAAGTTCTCAACAATCTTCTTAATAATGCTATCAAGTTCACTGAAACCGGTGAAATCATATTAAAAATCCGAATCTTAGAAGAAACGTCGCAATTCTGCAAAATCTCTTTTGAAATCACCGATACGGGCATTGGCATTGATCCACAAACTCGTCATCGTCTGTTTCAACCATTTTCTCAAGCCGATAGTTCCACGACGCGCCGGTATGGGGGCACGGGTCTAGGTTTAGTCATTGTCCAACGCCTGGTTCATTTGATGAACGGCGATATTGGGTTCACCAGCACTCCTAAACAGGGTAGCCAGTTTTGGTTTACCTTATGTTTCAATAAAACTTTGAAAGAGGAGACCCTCGGTAGGGGTGACAACGGTTATCTTCCTATCAAACCTGACAGGCCTGTTAGACCTGTCAGGTTTAACCAGGAAAACTTCCAGGCTTTAAAGCAGTGGCGATTCCTGTTATTATCTCCTCATCACACTTTGAGTCTCATCATTATTGAACAACTGCGACGTTGGGGACTCGATTGCCAGGTGGAAACCAATCTTGACCAAGGGATTCGTTGGTTACGTGCGGCTATCAAGATAGGTGAACCTTATCCCATCACCTTTGTTGACCCCCTGATTTCACCAAATTTAGACGAGGCGGACCTTGTTCAGATTCTTAATCGCGAATTTCAATTTGCCAATCTGTCTCTAATTTTACTCTCTCGACCTGCCTTCAAAGCATTCTCCCTAGATAATCGCACCGTTGACCACTCTCCTGCGCCTGTGGTTGCCTATCACTTGACAAAGCCGGTGTTACCTTCCAAACTCTATGCGGCGTTGTCTTCTCTGCTGGACCAAGTGCAATCTCCTGTCTCAAGTGAAGATGCGATAACTTCCAACGTTGCGAATCGCCCCCTTGAATTGACTGGGCGACGCATTCTCGTGGTGGAAGACAACCGACTCAATCAAGAAGTGATTCGCCAAATGTTGCTTCAATTAGGTTGTCAAATTCAGCTTGTGGAAAATGGTCAACAAGCCGTACAATTGTTTGACTCCCAAACCACCCACAAGTCTTCCAAACCGATCATGTTTGATTTAGTGTTAATGGATTGCTTCATGCCCGTCATGGATGGTTTTGAGGCCAGTCGGACGATTCGCGTCCGTGAAAGTCAACAGCCAGGAAAACCTCATATTCCGATTGTTGCCCTGACGGCGAATGCCCTGGAAGGTGACCGCGAACGTTGTCTAGCCAGTGGTATGGATGATTATTTAACCAAGCCGATTTCTTTACGAAAATTACATGATACGCTGATTGTTTGGCTAGGTGAAAAAACTGAGAAGGTGGAACCAGCGATTTCCAGTCTGCCTGCCAAAAAGACTGAAAAAATTTCCAACGAGATAGAACGTTCTCAAAAAGACACGGTTACCTCCGTCAGTAACCTGTTGTCAGAACAACTGTTGGTGTTAGATGAACAAACGATTCATCATTTACGTCAAGAATTGCGTGGACGGGGCGTGAACTGGTTAATTGACATATTTTTGACCGAACTTCCCAATTACTTAAACGCTATCATTGCGGCTTTGCAAGCCAAAGATTGTGAACAATTGTATATGGCAGCCCATAAACTCAAAGGGAGTGTTTCCAATTTAGGAGGCAAGCGATTGATGGCCCTTTGTGTTCAACTCGAAACTCAGGCCCGGGCGGACGCCCTCGACCAAGCACACACTTTGGTTTATACTCAACTCTCACAAGAAAGCACTAAACTCAAGCTTGCCCTGGAGAATATCAAAAATGTTTAATCAAGACCCACAAAAACCTCTTATCCTCATTGTTGATGACGACGTCTTCATGCGCGGCATGTTGCAAAACCTTTTAGAAGGACAAGGTTATCGTGTCGTCGAAGCCCAAGACGGTGTCACGGCTATCCAAGAATTTCAACGTCACTCTCCTGACCTCATCTTGTTAGATGCGGCTATGCCGGTGATGGATGGCTTTGCTGCTTGTGCCCAATTGAAACAATTACAAGTCGATGGCGATGTACCCATCATCATGATTACCGCCCTGGATGATGAGAAATCGGTGGACAAAGCCTTTGAAGTAGGGGCGGTGGAATATATCACAAAACCCGTTCATTGGGCCGTGTTACGTCACCGTGTCGAGGTGATTTTACAGGCCCGCCGTGCCCAGGTCGCATTGCGCGAAAGTGAAGCGCGGTTCCGTGGCATTTTCGAACAAGCGGCAATGGGGATTGCCCTCATTGACATGAATGGGCATCTGTTGTATAGCAATTCGGCCCTCCAGAAAATGTTAGGTCATGGGGAAACCGAATTACATGGCAAACCCCTCAACAAATTTTTCTATCCGTTTGAAACGACGATAGAAAAAGAGTTTCACCATCAATTGTTGGATGGTAGTTGCAATTACTACCAGATGGAGAAGTATTTTTTCCGCAAAAATTCACCGATGTTATGGGGTCGGTTGACCACCTCTTTGGTTAGAGGAATGGATGGTAAACCGCTGTACCTCATTCAAATGGTCGAAGATATTACGGAACGCAAACGCGCCCAGGCTAAACAACGTCTGGCGGCCAAAGTGTTTGAGACCACTTCGGATGGCATTGTGATTACCAATGCCGAAGGCAACATCATTGATGTGAACCAAGCCTTCTTAATTATCACGGGCTACAGTTACGAAGAAGTGTTAGACCGTAATCCGCGCTTTCTACAATCTGGTCACCATGACAAAACGTTCTATGAAAATTTATGGATGACCACTCGTGAAACGGGCCGCTGGAGTGGCCAAATTTGGAATCGCCGCAAAAATGGTGAAATCTTCACCGTCTGGGTGTCTCTCAATGCCGTCCGGGGTGAACATAACGAAGTCACGCACTATGTGGCAGTCTATTCTGACATCAGCACGTTGCAGGAAGACGACCAACGGATGCGTTTGTTAACCCATTATGATTCTTTGACAGAATTACCCAACAGGTTGTTATTCAACGAATATTTAACTCGTGCGGGTCGTCAAGAAGAACGTCTAGCGTTGTTGTATATAGACCTCGACGATTTTAAACAAATCAATGAAACCTTTGGCTTTGATGTGGGTGACGAGTTTTTGAAAATCATTGCCAAACGTCTCAAACAGTGTGTCCGCGAAGGAGACAGGGTGTCACGGTTAGAAGGTGACGAATTTGGGATTATTTTATCTCCCATTCACCAAGATTATGATGCCCGAATGGTGGCTGAGAAAATTTTTGAAACGGTGACAACGCCTGTTATTTTGGCAGGCCACACGCTTCAAATCGATTGTAACATTGGCATCAGTTTTTACCCTGACGAGAATTTGCCGATGGGGACCGACAGCATGGAGACTCTTATCCAACATGCGGATATGGCGATGTATCTGGCTAAGGAAGCGGGGGAGAATACTTACCATATTTATAACGGGTAGTGGTGGTGATAGTGGATAGTGGATAGTGGATGGATAGTGGATAGTGGATAGTGGATGGATAGTGGATAGCGAAAAAAACAGGGTGGACTAGAGGCTTTAGCCGGGTGACGTGCCCCGTCCTCCGGCTTCCGCCTCTAGTCCCGCATGTTATCATTCTCCACTATCCACTATCCACTATCCATCCACTATCCATCCACTAAAACCGCTATTCCACTTCCACCGCCGCCGTCAAACAAGGATCCACGGCAATGTTCAAAATGCGAACGTATTCGCCCCACCCTGGTTTATCCTGTTTTTCCTTGATCTTTTCCGCCTTCAGATGTACCCACAGCCCTTCTTCCTTTAACAATTCAGGCAAGTTGACGGGTACATACTTATCACCAGTGTCACTTTCTATGCCATACGCATTGTCTTCGCCAGGCAGAGACAAGATTTTGCCGGTATATTCAAGGACCGACGACTTATTTGCGGGTTTCTCAGGGGCGTGTTTTTCTTCAGGTGGCGAGGCCTTTTCTTCAGGTGGCGAGGCTTTCGAAGCGGGTGGTTTATCCGTATTCTGGGCGAGAATTGACGTAGCACCGATAGAGAGTAGCAGTGCGAAAAAGGAAAAAAATAAGATTTTTGAGTTCATTGAGAAATGTCCTATATTAATTGTTTGGGTAAAAATTTGAAGAAATATTCATCACGCCGAAACAGGATAACCCTGGTTTAATTTTTTGTCAAGAACACCTAAACTGTGATATATATGAAATGTATAAACTTTATCTTCTCTCATAGACTTCACATACATCATAGTTCACATTTATAGTAGTATTCCATTTCTTTTGTACCCCCCTAACCCCCCCCGTACACGGGGGGAGTGACTCCCCCCACGTGCGAGGGGTTGGGGGGTGTACAAGAGTAGAGGAATATCACTATATCACTCAAGAAATACCCTCTGCATTCTGACATCCTTTCCAAAGTACAACAAATTCTGGTAACGATGCTGGAGTCCAAGACCTGTCTTGGACTTCAGCACGGTTGACAATCCTCCCCCTCTCCTGTTAAACTGTCACTTCTTTCACTCACCAGAGGTGCCTTCCCATGAAATTTCCATACGGCATCAGCTACTTTGACAAAATTATTACCAACCACTATTTTTATATCGACCGCACCGACAAAATTCCACTTCTGGAAGACGCGGGCGAACACTTGCTATTCTTGCGTCCCCGCCGCTTTGGTAAAAGCCTGTTATTGTCCATGCTAGAAAACTACTATGACGTGGCCAAAGCCTCTCAATTTGACTCCCTGTTTGGCCACTTAGCGATTGGCCAAAATCCGACGCCCAAACACAATCAATATTTTGTAATGAAATGGGATTTTTCTAAGGTGGAACCACATACCAATCTCACTGATCTTCGTCAAGCCATACATCGACACCTCAATGACCAAATTGAAGCGGTGGCTACCAAATATGAAAGTTGGTTGAAGCGCCCCGTCACACTCTATTCTGAGTACGCCCTGTCGTCCTTTGAATCCCTACTGACAGCCATCCAACAAACTCCCTACCAACTTTATCTCCTCATCGACGAATACGACAACTTTGCCAATAACGTGTTGATGAGTCAAGGTCCAACGGGTTCGTCACGTTATCAAGAATTGGTGACGGGAGAGGGGCTGTTGAAAACGGTCTTCAATGCGGTTAAAGCGGCCAGTGCCGGGCGTGGCTTAGATAAAGTGTTCATCACGGGAGTCTCGCCGCTGGTGATGAGTGACATGACGTCGGGTTACAATGTGGCGGTCAATATTTACTTACGTGCGGAGTTCAATGACCTTTGTGGTTTTCGTGAAGAAGAGTTGACCACCGTGGTGACGGACCTCATTACCGAATGTCAGTTACCAGCCGAGACGGTTGCAGAGGTGCTATCGGTGATGCGCACGTTTTATAATGGTTATCGGTTCTGTGTACGTTCCCAGCAACCTTTGATTTACAACCCGACCTTAACTCTCTATTTTCTGCAAGAGTTTCAAAGGGAGTGCCTGACGCCACGGGAGATGTTAGACAATAACTTGGCGATGGACAAAAACAAGCTGGCTTATATTGCGTTGTTACCCCTGGGTAACGCCGTAATTTCTGAAGCCCTGTTAGGCACCGCACCTTTGCTTATTCCAACTTTATCCAGCCGGTTTAATCTAACGGACCTTCTCAAACCGAATCCTGACCGCAGTTTTATGATTTCCCTCCTCTATTATTTTGGAGTGTTAACCCTGGCCGGTCAAACGCCCTTAAATGAGTTACTCTTCACCATTCCCAATTTGGTCATTCGCAAATTATATGTCGAACAACTGCACGAATCACTGATTCCTGCCGATAGCACTCGTGAGACGAATCGTCAAGTCGCCCGCCAATTTTATCGGACCGGCGACTTGCAACCAGTGTGTGAGTTGCTAGAACAAAGTTATTTTCCAGTGTTTGATAATCGTGATTATCGGTGGGCCGATGAATTGACGGTCAAGATGGCGTTTGTCATGTTACTGTTTGATGACTTGTTATATGTCATGGACTCGGAAACCAAGATTGGACGGGGCTATAGCGATTTGACTTTGATAATTCGTTCGGATTTACGCCAAGCCCCGTTATGGGACATCGTGTTTGAATTGAAATATGTCAAGTTAAAGAAGGACGGGAAGTTGACCGCGGCCGCGATGAAAACCAAATCTATAGAGGAACTCAAAGCATTACCTGTCGTTCAAAACCAATTCGTGGCGGCCCAGACGCAATTGCAACGGTATCGCGAGATTTTAGAAAACGAATATCCGGGCGTCTTGCGGTTACGAACGTATGCGGTGGTGGCCGTGGGATTAGAACGATTGGTGTGGGAAGAGGTTCTGCCCTCTGGAAACTCAGGCTAAAAACCAACCGACATGCAGGTTTCCTAACCCTCGAAGGGTTAGGAAACCTTGCCACTTTTTAAGAACTCAAGAGAACTCTCCAAATGACCAAATCAAACTTAACTTACACCGACACCCCTTTTGAGATTCCCCCCGAAGGCATGTTAGGACTGTTAGCCTTTGGTGCCGTCGGGGTCAAAGCCTGGCGAGACAGACGCCAACAAGCTGGTATCGAATCTCACTGGGAAATCAGACCTCCCAAAGAAAATAAATCGAACGCCATTGAAGATTTTCACACCCAAGGTATTCACAATGACTAAACGACTCGCACACCAAATCTTGCTTATCGGTTGGGATGCCGCCGATTGGAAGATTCTGCAACCATTAATGGATGCCGGTAAAATGCCCACCTTGAAGCAATTTGTAGAAACCGGGGTAATGGGTAATTTGGCGACGTTAGACCCGCCGTTATCGCCCATTATGTGGACCTCCATTGGTACCGGTAAGACCGCCGATAAGCACGGTGTCTTAGGTTTTACGCAACCGCGGCCAGATGGCCAAGGCATTCAACCGGTACTGTCAACCACGCGCCAAGTCAAAGCCGTGTGGAATATTTTGATGCAAAATGGGTTCAAAACCCACGTCGTCGGTTGGTGGCCAAGTCATCCCGCGGAACCCTTGAATGGGGTATGCGTCTCGGATTTTTACCATAAAGCCCACGATATACCGCAGGACCAATGGAAAATGGCACCGGGCACAGTTCATCCAGAACAGTTGGCCGACACGTTGGCCGAATTACGAGTGCATCCACAAGAGTTAACCGCCAATCACATCTTACCATTTGTCCCCGACGCGGAGAAAGTGAATCAGGAAACCGACCAGCGGTTATGGTCCGTGGCGAAAATTACTGCTGAATGTTCGAGTATTCATGCCGCCGCCACTTGGATCATGGAACATGAACCCTGGGATTTTATGGCGGTGTATTATGATTCGATTGACCATTACTGTCACGGTTTTATGAAGTTCCATCCACCCTATCGCGAAGGTCTCCCGCGGGACTTATATGATTTGTACAACGGCGTGGTAGAAAGCGGTTATCGTTTTCATGACATGATGTTAAGTCGTCTGCTACAACTGGCTGGGGAGAACACGACGGTGATTATTTGTTCTGACCACGGTTTTCATCCCGACCATTTACGCCCGTTGCACTTGCCTAGAGAACCTGCGGGACCCGCGGCGGAACATAGTCCTTATGGGATGGTGGCGATGCGGGGGCCTGGGATTAAACGCGACGAGTTGATTTTTGGGTCCACGTTGTTAGACATCACACCCACCATTCTCACCTTATTTGGCGTTCCTATTGGCCGTGATATGGATGGGAAACCGTTGCTACAAGCCTTTATCGAACCCGTCGAACCGGCACGCATTGACTCTTGGGAAACTGTAGCAGGGGACTGTGGACGCTGGCCTGCTGATAAAATTGGCGACCCTTGGGCGGACCAGGAAGCCATCGATCAACTGGTGGCGTTGGGTTATATCGAACCACCCGGCGCGGATGCCCAAAAGGCAGTTGACCGGACGATTCGAGAATCTAAATTTTACCTAGCACGGGTGTATTTACATAAACACGATTATGCAAATGCCTTGCCCCTTCTCGAAGAACTGTATGCAAATTATCCAGACCAAACTCGTTTTGGCTTACGGTTAGCCCAATGCTATAAAGTGCTAGAGTTGATTTCCGAAGCGCGACGAGTGACTGATGCAGTGATTGCGACTTGGAAACAACAACGCATTGAGGAAATCCAAAAGAATATTGCCAAAGCGAAAGAAGCGGGTAAAGACACTTCTGAGATGACCGTACCAGAGGATCCGAGTAGTCCCCAATTGGAATTGTTACAAGGTAATCTCTGTTTGGCGGAGGAGACAGCGGACGCGGCATTAGCCCATTTCCAACGTGCGCAACAAGCCACGCCGAGATTGCCCGATTTGCATTTAGGAATTGCGCAAGCTTATGTTAAATTGAAACGCTGGCAAGATGCCGAGGAAGCCTATTTTCAAGCCTTGGAGATTGACCCTGACAGTGCCTTTGCCTATCACGGTTTAGCGCAAGTGTACTTGCATATACGCCATTTCAAAGAAGCGGCAGAAGCGGCGGTCACTTCCGTAGGTTTGCTATTTCACAACCCCAGTGCGCATTATCACTTGGGGGAAGCGTTGTTTCGGTTAGGACGTTTTCAGGAAGCCGAACAATCCTGGTTACGCGCCGTGACTCAAGCCACTGGCATGAAACGGGCGCATGAACAGTTGATTCGTCTGTATCAATATCACCTCCATGACCCGGTGAAAACGTTGACCCATCAACACATCATGGAGCGTATTCAACCGGTGCCGAACAGACGTGTGGTTAGCCAGGTGACAGACAGTACGAGAGTGTCAATCACGGCCCAACCGTTTAAAATCCAGCCTATCGAAGCGGCCAAAGTCATCACGGTGGTTTCCGGTCTCCCCCGGTCTGGCACCTCCATGATGATGCAAATGTTACAAGCCGGCGGTTTGCCTCTCCTCACGGATGCACAACGAGTAGCCGATGACAGCAATCCGAAAGGTTACTGGGAATATGCTAAAGTCAAAACGCTTAGTCAAGATAATACCTGGCTAGGTGAAGCCCAAGGCCAAGTGGTCAAGATTATCGCCCAACTATTGCCTGAGTTATCGGCTGACTATCACTACCGAATTATTTTCATGCAACGAGATTTAGAGGAGGTGTTGCAGTCGCAACAAACGATGTTGGAACGGTTAAATACCAAAAAGAGTAACCCAGTTCAGTTACGGCAAACTTATGCACAACAACTGACTCGTTTAGCCACCTGGTTAGCCCTGCAAGACCACCTTGCGGTATTACCACTGGACCATCATGCGGTGATAGAACAACCGTTAGTGGTGGCGCAACAGTTGCAAACTTTTTTGGGCGGTCCATTTGACAGACAACAAGCCGTCACGGTGATTGACCAGCAATTGTATCGGGCGCGGAAGAGTTGAGTTGAGAGGTTAGTTGGAGTCCCAAAACACGTTTTGGGACCACGGTAAAGTCCCAAAACATGTTTTGGGACTCCACAAGACCTAAACACACAACAATTTTACTGAGTAATTTGCTACCATATCTGGGTAATCGTCCCCCCTTGGCTGGTTCATTGACAGACCCCATGATAATGGGTGCGGGTGTTTCGGCCCGCCACCAGTGGAATGTATTTTGCGTCACCACCTTAAATTCATTCTTCATTGTCAATCACCACCATAATCTTCACAAATGAGGAAATTTTTATGAATAATCAATATGATACACTAGACAGACAGACAGACAGAGCGAAATTCGTGCCAAGTCTCCCAACAGCCGTTAATTCAACGAGTTGCGGCGAATGACACGTTGCAACGTGCCTATCGCTGGTTACAGGCCCAGCAACCGGGCGCCTTGCCACATTGGCACCATCTCAAATCGTCACTGCAAGAACAACTACTCAGCGGTGAATACTGCTTTCAGGTACTCACTCGTGTGACTCACACGAATGCCCGTGGCGAGACCGAAACCCTAGAGGTTTGGGACGCCCAAGACCAATTGGTCTTAAAAGCCATGAGTCTGGTGCTAACCGACCACCTGAATTTACCCCACCCCAACCCTCCCCGCACGCAGGGTGGGAGTGATTTCCCCCGTGTACGGGGGGCTAGGGGGGGCTTTCATCACCTAGAAGGACGCGGGGGTATTAAAGCCGCCGTTCGTCAAACCCGTGAGTATCTTGAGAATCACCCCGACAGTTGGGTGATGACCAGCGATGTCAAAGGCTATTATGCCCATATCGACCACTCCATTCTCTATCAGCAATTTCAGAACCTAATCCCGCAAGAAAAATATCTGCTACGTTTGCTATGGCAGGCGGTTAAGCGCACGGTGTCTGATGGCGGGAATTATGAGGACATCGAACGCGGGATTAGTTTGGGGTGCCCGTTGTCACCCTTGATGGCGGCCTTGTATCTGAAACCGTTGGATGACTTCTTTGATGGTGTTAAACCTGACAGGTCTTCAAGACCTGTCAGGTTTGGGGAGGATTTAGACGCGGTTAAACCTGACAGGTCTTCGAGACCTGTCAGGTTTGGCAGTGAGTTCTTCTACGCCCGCTTCATGGATGAGTGGATAATCGTGGCGCCGACGCATTGGCGGTTGCGTGAGGCGGTGGCACAGAGTCATCTAATCTTAGAATCACTCAAACTTCGCCAAGCCCCCGATAACACGTTCATCGGTCGGGCGTCTCGTGGGTTTGACTTTCTGGGCTATCACTTGACACCCGCACAATTAACGGTGTCCAAGACCGCCCTGCAACGCCGTGATGCACGTCTTCACCAGCTTTATCTCCCTCTCCCCCTGGGAGAGGGCCGGGGTGAGGGGGAGTCGGTGTCACGCTGGCCGCGGTATCTCCCTCGCCCTCTGGGAGAGGGTCGGGGTGAGGGTAGCGATTTGACGGCAACGACGGAATTTAACCCGTCCCCCCGTCCACGCATTCCAAACAAACGACCGTTCGAAGCACAGTTCCTCGCGTTGGGGGCGGCTTCGGTTCTGAGTGCAGCGGCTTCGGAATCGCACGCGACAATTTGGTATGTAGATTTGTCGACGCCTGTCCAGATTGACCAGTGGAGTGATGACCTAGATTGTGACAATAAATCTGACATGGATGGTCTCAAAACATCAACGACCTCGAGCTCAGCGGCTATTTATTTTAACCCGAAGGCGAGCGTTTCTGTCGGATGGAACGGGTCGGGGCAATGCGTAGGTGACGGCACCATTCAGTGGTCTGCGAATGGGTGTTTAGCGGGGTGGTATACGTCTAATGTTGGACATGATGGATGGTCGAACCAGGGGCCCAAATGGCTTGCGTTCAAGGGGACCTCGGGAAATTACGGATTTGTACATGTGGAGGTTGATGCGTCTCAGTCATCCGGGGGTAATGTTACCGGGTGGGCTTATGATGACACCGGGGCATCTTTTAATAGTGTTCAGATACCCCCTGTTGCAAATACTCCCGATGGGTGCCCAGTTACGTCATCGCCTCAACCTCAATCTCAAACCCTCACCTTCACCCCACCCGCCAGTGCGACTGTTGGTGATACGCCTTTGACTTTGACGGCGACTGGCGGTGCCTCTGGCAATCCTGTGACCTTTGCCAGCACCACCCCGAACGTATGCACCGTCAATGGGACGACGTTAACTCCAGTCAGTGCGGGAACTTGCACGGTGACTGCCAACCAAGCTGGTAATGCGAATTACGACGCGGCGCCGACGGTGACACAAAATATCACGATCAACCCGGCCCCGCAGAAAGTGGAGAAGACCACTCCTAGCACCCCGTTACCACCAGAGTTGGGTCTCTTCCTCCAAACGGCAGGCAATGGCAATGGCACCGTAACTGGTGCTGGTAGTTACCCTGTTGGCACCGCCATCACATTGGGTGCGACTCCCGATGCCAATTCGAACTTTGTAGGCTGGTCGCCCAACAGTTGTCAGACAGGCATGACGTTGACGGCCGATACGACTTGTGTGGCCACGTTTGAGAAGAAGACGCCTGCCACTCCGCCGTCTCCATCCACCACACCCCTGCCCCCCGAACTGGGTCTCTTCCTCCAAGTCGATGGCAGTGGCCAGGGCCGCGTGACGACTGACACGGGAATGTCTTGCCAGTCCAGTGATTGTCAAGAGAATCCAGCGGGCCAGTTGGTATGTAACCCACAAGCCTGCACCCAAACCGTGAAAACCACTGCCACGGTAATTCTCACTCCCTACGCCGACCCCGATTCCATCTTCAGCAATTGGGGAGGTCACGAAGATTGTGTTGATGGTGAAGTGTTTATGAACAGTAGTAAGCTGTGCATTGCCTTTTTCCGTCGCCTTTACCCATTGACCGTCACCCTCCAAGGGCCCGGTCAAGTGCAAGGATTCGGATGGGACCAACAATCCATGGGGATTGACTGCGGAACTCAATGTGACGCGACCTACAGTGCCGGCACCACCGTTTATTTACAAGCCACGCCTGCCACAGGTCAAGACTTTCTAGGGTGGGGTGGAGATTGTGACGGCTGGCATAATCAGTTGGCGGTGAAAGTGACTCAGGAGATGACCTGCGAAGCACACTTCGGCTTGATAGAAGTGCTGCCGGCCGAGGTAACGCCACCGCAAACGCCGCCAGTGACACCACCGACCACGGGTGAGACCACGCCACCTGTCACGGTGGAGATGACGGCCAACACACCACCTGTCACGGCGGAAACGACGGCCAATACGCCACCTGTCACGGCAGAGACGACGGCCAGCACACCACCTGTCACAGCAGAGACGATGGACGGTACGCCACCTGTCACAGCAGAGACGATGGACGGTACGCCACCGGCGACCGAGACACCACCGACCGTCACCCCGATTGACACCACCGCGGTGGTACCCCCAGTCGTCACGGCGACCGAGACCACCGTCACACCACCTACCACCGTCACACCACCCGCAACGGCGGTGGTGACACCTCCTCCCGTGATGACCATCCCACCCATGGTCGTCTCTGCTAATTTCGCCTGCGCCACCACCGGCAACATTGGTGAAGTTTGCAACTATGGTGGACGTGAAGTCACGAACTTGAACGTGCAAGGGTCGGGCATCGTTTCCAATGGGGTGGTGTCGACCACCGTCGTCAATACGGGCTGGGTCTCCAACTTCACCATTACCGCCACTGGGAAACTGAGTGGTGGAATCGTCACCGGTTATATCAAATCTGACGGGGTGATGCTGGACTTTGAGTTCCGGGGCGCCGCCATTCTAGGCGGCACCGTGGGCGGCACCATTCTCAACACCAGCAAGGTCGGTGGTTACTTCCAAGATGTCACTTTGTTAGCCAATACCAAGATAACCGGTGGCATTCTCAAAGGGACGATTAAAGGAGATAAGAAGTCCCCGGCGGTGTTGGAGAAAGTGCGAGTGAAGAAGGGGAGTCAATTGTCTGGCGTGAAGTTAGGCAAGGGCGTCGTGTTAGAAAAAGGCGTCGTCGTAGAATAAGGCCTGAGTAATGGTTATGGGTTTTGGAGTACGGAATTTATTCCGCTTGGAACGGAATAAATTCCGTACTCCAACGGCGAACGGAATAAATTCCGTACTCCAAAACCGATTTGAGGGAGGTATAGTACAAGTATAGAGGACTATAAGGAGTCCAAGACCTGTCTTGGACTCCAACATATTTGACAATCCTCCCCTCTCCTGTTAAACTCTCACCTCTTTCACTGACAAGAGGTGACACCCGATGAAATTTCCCTACGGCATCAGCCAGTTTGACAAAATCATTACCAACCACTATTTTTATATCGACCGCACCGACCGGATTCCACTGCTGGAAGACGCGGGCGAACACTTGCTATTCTTGCGTCCCCGCCGCTTTGGTAAAAGTCTGTTACTGTCCATGTTAGAAAACTACTATGACGTGGCCAAAGCGTCTCAGTTTGAGTCCCTGTTTGGGCACTTAGCCATTGGCAAGAACCCGACGTCCAAGCACAATCAGTATTTTGTGATGAAATGGGATTTTTCCAGAGTGGAGCCTTACACTAATCTTACCGACCTCCGTCAAGCGGTACACCGACATCTCAATGACCGCATTCAAGCGGTCGTCACCAAATATCAAGCGTGGTTGCCACCGATCATCCAAATTTATCCAGACTACGCGCTGTCCTCGTTTGAGTCTCTGCTGGCCGCGGTTCAACAAACCCCCTACCAACTCTATCTCCTCATCGACGAATACGACAACTTTGCCAATAACGTGTTAATGAGTCAAGGTCCAACGGGTTCGTCACGTTATCAAGAATTGGTGACGGGAGAGGGGCTGTTGAAAACGGTCTTCAATGCGGTCAAAGCGGCCAGTGCCGGGTGTGGCTTAGATAAAGTGTTTATCACAGGAGTCTCGCCGTTGGTGATGAGTGACATGACGTCGGGTTACAATGTGGCCAAAAATATTTATTTGGAACCCGAGTTAAATGACCTGTGCGGCTTTAGTGACGCGGAAGTGGCGGCTACGGTGGCACAATTGGTGACCGATTGCCAACTCCCTGCCACCCGGACCGCAGAAGTCGTGTCATTGATGCAAACATTTTACAACGGTTATCGGTTTTGTCGTCGCGAGAAGAAGGCCCTCGTTTACAACCCGACCTTGGCCCTGTATTTCTGGGATTCTTTCCAAAAATCGTGTCAGTCTCCAGAGGAAATGTTAGACAATAACTTAGCGATGGACAAAAACAAACTGGCTTATATTGCATCGTTACCACTGGGTACTCCCGTGATTTCTGAAGCCCTCTTAGGCACAGAACCGTTGCTGATTCCAACTTTATCCAGCCGGTTTAATCTAACGGACCTTCTCAAACCAAATCCCGACCGCAGTTTTATGGTCTCCCTCCTCTATTATTTCGGAGTGTTAACCCTGGCCGGTCAAACTCCCTTGCATGAGTTATTATTCACCATTCCCAATTTGGTGATTCGCAAATTGTATGTCGAACAACTGCACGAATCACTGATTCCCGCCGATAGCACCCGTGAGACGAATCGTCAAGTTGCCCGCCAATTTTATCGGAACGGCGACTTGCAACCGGTGTGTGAGTTACTTGAACAAAGTTACTTCCCGGTGTTTGATAATCGTGACTACCGGTGGGCCGACGAATTGACGGTCAAGATGGCCTTTGTCATGTTATTGTTTGATGACTTGTTGTATGTCATGGACTCGGAAACCAAGATTGGACGGGGCTATGGGGATTTGACTTTGATCATTCGTTCGGATTTACGCCAAGCCCCGTTATGGGACATCGTGTTCGAATTGAAATATATCAAACTCAAAAAGGAAGGGAAGCTGACCGCGGCGGCGGTGAAAACCAAATCCACAGAGGAACTCAAGGTGTTGCCCGCCGTCAAAGACCAATTCGTGGCGGCCCGGGCGCAATTGCAACGGTATCGGGAGATTTTAGAACAAGAATATCCGGGCGTCTTGCGGTTACGAACGTATGCCGTCGTAGCGGTGGGATTAGAACGGCTGGTGTGGGAAGAGGTTCTGCCACCTGGAAACTCAGGAAAACCAGCCGATACGCAGGTTTCCTAACCCTCGAAGGGTTAGGAAACCTGCACCGTGGTTGATCGACAATGGTATAGTAATATTCCCTCATTCTTGTACCCCCCCCAGCCCCCCCGTACACGGGGGGGTGACTCCCCGTGGATGACTCCCCCCCGTGTACGGGGGACTGGGGGGGTACAAGAGAAAAGGAATACTACTATATCGACTTTGGAAGAATGGATTTGAAAAAATGAAAATTTTCAGATACCATCACTCACTATCCGCTATCCGCTATCCACTATCCGCTATCCACTATCCACTAAAACCACTATCCACTATCCGCTATCCAACATGAACCCTGACACCCTTTCCAAAGAACCACAAATTCTGGTAACGATGCGTAAAGTCTTGACGACGATTATCAGAGAACTGACACCCGCACCGGGCGATAAATACCCGTTGTCGGAATCTACCGTACAAGATATTCGCTTTTGTCTAGGATTAATTATCACTCGTGAAAAAGAATTGACAGAGGCCCTGGGCAGTGTCAAGACAGAACGTCCCCATTACATCGATGAGTTACCTGCCTCTCAAGTGGTGCAATTTCCTTCAAAGACAAATTGAGAGAAAAAAGGCAGAAACAAGCACTGGTGGACTAGAGGCTTCCGCCGGTGGACTAGAGGCTTCCGCCGGTGGGGGGAGGAACAAAATTGAAATCGCGGGGCCCTGCCCCCGGCTGAAGCCTCTAGTCCATCAGGTGCCACCCCCCGGCTGAAGCCTCTAGTCCACCAGGTGCCCACCGGCTAAAGCCTCTAGTCCACTAGAACCTTTTTTCGTTTTCTATTTTCCATTTTCCAAATTCTATTTCATCAAATGAGTCAAAAACTAATCAAATCCACCGCCATGGTCGGCGGTCTCACCTTAATTTCCCGCATTTTGGGATTTATCCGTGACATTGTTATCGCCAATCTCTTCGGTGCAGGTGCCAGCATGGACGCCTTTTTAATTGCATTTAAAATTCCCAATTTTATGCGACGTTTATTTGCCGAAGGCGCGTTTTCACAAGCGTTTATTCCGGTGTTAAGTGAGTATAAAACGCAACATGAACCCGCTGAAGTGAAACAACTGGTTGACCATGTGGCAGGAAATTTGGGAAGCGTATTACTTCTCGTGACCATCGTAGGCATCTTAGGTGCCCCCCTCCTCGTCATGATTTTCGCGCCTGGTTTTTACCAGCAACCGGAAAAATATGAGATGACGGTGGCCATGTTAGAAATCACCTTCCCCTATTTGCTACTGATTGCTTTGACGGCATTTGCAGGAGGCGTGTTAAATACTTACGGACGCTTTGCCGTGCCCGCTTTGACACCCGTATTACTTAATATATGTATGATTGGTGCGGCACTGTGGTTCACTCCCTTCTTTGATTTACCCATCATGGTGTTAGCCTGGAGTGTGTTTCTAGCCGGCGTGTTACAACTATTGTTCCAATTACCGTTTTTAGCCCGTTTAGGTTTATTGCCAAGACCGCGTTTCCAATGGCAACATGAAGGCGTCAAAAAAATTTATCGCCTCATGCTACCTGCGATTTTTGGCGTCTCCGTCACCCAAATCAACTTGATGGTCGACACCCTCATGGCCTCCTTTTTAGTCACCGGTAGCGTCTCCTGGTTATACTACTCAGACCGCCTCATGGAGTTCCCAGTCGGCGTGTTTGGACTGGCATTAGCTACCGTGACTTTGCCCAATTTATCGAAAACAGTCGCCCAAGGTGATTTACAAGCCTACTCAAAAATGCTAGACTGGTCCCTGCGTTGGGTATTTTTAGTCGTCATCCCCGCCACCTTTGGTATGATAGCCCTGGCCACGCCCATCTTATCCACCTTATTTCATCGTGGTCAATTTGGTGAACACGATGTCATAATGACCACACGTAGCCTTATCGCTTATACCATTGGACTGTTAGGTTTTGTTGCCATCAAAGTGCTGGCATCGGGTTTTTATTCCCGTCAAGACACCCGCACCCCAGTCAAGGTGGCAGTCATTGCCATGGTCACGAATATCGTGTTAAACTTGATCTTGATTGTCCCCTTACAACATGCCGGCCTCGCCCTCTCAACCGCAGTGGCAGCCCTACTCAACGCTGGGTTACTGTACTATTATTTACGCAAACAAAACGTCTTTCAACCCCAGGCAGGTTGGCAACGGTTTTTACTGCGCATATTCCTTGCAAGTACCTTGATGGCCCTGCTACTATGGTGGACCTGCGGCACGTTGTCATTTTGGCTAAATCTAGGTTTATTCGAACGTGCTTTATATTTATTAGGTTTCATCACGGCAGGTATGTTAATCTATCTGGTCAGTTTATTCGCCTTGGGTGTGCGGTGGCACCAGCTAAATTTAACTTAACCGACACCAGGACCGAGACCTGGAGTCCAAAGCATAGCTTTGTCCGGGTCAAAGCTACGCTTTGAACTCCAGGTCTCGGATTTTGGACCCGGTCAAAGCTGCGCTTTGGACTCCTGGTCTGGTCTTTTTCGTCATCACTTAACACTTATGGAACTAATTCGCAACTTTGCACAACTTCGTCCGCGTCACCGTGGCTGTGTCGCCACCATTGGCAACTTTGACGGTGTCCATCGTGGTCATCAAACCGTTTTACAACAACTCGTTAGTCAGGCCCAAAAACTGCAACTACCTACTACCATCATCATTTTTGAACCGCAACCGCAAGAATTTTTTTCACCCGAAACAGCACCAGCCCGCTTGACGAGATTGCGCGAAAAACTTCAGGCGATGACCCGTTACGCCATTGACCGAGTTCTCTGTCTGCGCTTCAATGCAAACTTTGCCGCATGGACCGCCGAAGAATTTATTCAACGAGTATTGGTACACGGATTGGGTGTGCAACATCTAGTCGTAGGTGACGATTTTCGTTTTGGACATTGTCGAGAAGGTCACTTTATGACGTTACAGCAAGCGGGACAACATCAAGGTTTTACGGTAGAAAAATGGCAAACTTTTATCTTAGAGGGCACCCGAGTCAGTAGCACTCGGATCCGGGACGCCTTGACCTGCGGCAACCTACAAACCGCAAAGGAATTACTAGGTCGTCCCTATACCCTCTGTGGCAGAGTGACTCATGGACAACAACGTGGTCAACGTTTAGGTTTTCCTACCGCCAACCTGCCCTTGCAACGCCGTGTTTCACCACTGTCAGGCGTGTTTGCCGTCCTGCTACATGGTCTTGGCAACCCACCTCGGCCAGGCGTTGCCAATATCGGCACCCGTCCCACCGTGGACGGCCACCACTTGGTTTTAGAAGTACATCTATTTGATTTTAAGGACTCTATCTATGGACGCCAAGTGGAAGTGGAATTTGTCCAAAAATTACGAGAGGAGAAACGCTTCAATACACTTTTCGATTTAACCCAACAAATTCAACAAGACGTGTTCTTGGCTAAGAAAATATTGCAAGAAACGCCGTAAACTCTGATGGTCTGAATCAGAATTTGCAGAATTTTAGAATGAACAGAATAGTTAAGTGTAACCGCCGGACTAGAGGCTTTAGCCGGTGGAGTGGAGGCTTTAGCCGGCTGGCGGTAGGCGTCCCCCACTCTTGAAGTATGGAGTGCGCCTACCGCCAGCCGGCTAAAGCCTCCACTCCACCAACACACTGCACATTCTCAAATTCTGCTTCAGACTCCCCTTTAAATCAAGGAACCATAACACTATGTCACAAACCAACACCCCCATTGAAAACCAACTCCAAAAGTTAGAAACGCATCTCAAGGAGGAGAACGATTTTTTGGCAGATTTCATTCCCATCTGCCGTAACCTTGACCATCTCGCCTATCGCTTAGGGCTGTTAAACGCAGATGAACAATCTTACGTCACCCGCATTTCCTGGTGGCCTATCATTTCCATCCTGGGCACCTATTCAGCAGGCAAATCCTCCTTTATCAATCACTACCTGGGACAAACTCTACAACGCACAGGCACTCAAGCGGTGGACGACAAATTCACCGTCATCTGCTATAGCAACGACCCCACTAGCACCGTCTTACCCGGCGTGGCCCTGGATGCCGATGACCGCTTTCCCTTTTACGAAATCAGTCACGAAGTCGCCAAACGAGTGGACTCCACCGAAACACGAGTGGAAGCCATGTTGCAAATGAAGACAGGTTCCAGCCAACTCCTGCGTGGTAAAGTCCTCGTTGACTCCCCAGGCTTTGATGCCGACGACCAACGTACCGCGACGTTGCGGAACATTACGCGCCACATTATCGACTTGTCTGACTTGGTACTGGTGTTTTTTGACGCCCACCATGCTGAACCCGGCGCGATGCGAGACACTTTGACTTACCTAGTGAAAGCCACCATTGACCGCCCGGACTCCAGCAAATTTTTATACATCCTCAACCAGATGGATGTCACCGCCCGCGAAGACAATCCCGAAGAAGTGGTTGCTGCCTGGCAACGTTCTCTCGCCCAAGCTGGACTTACCGCAGGTCGCTTCTATCGCATTTACAACCCCGACGTATGTCCTCCCATTGCCGACCCCCAGGTCAAAGAACGTTTTGAAAAGAAATGTTTAACCGACCTCAAAGACATCCACCAGCGCATGAACCAAGTCGGAATTGACCGTTTTTATCGTCTCACCGGCATGTTGGAACACACCGCCAAAGAGATTGAAGATAAAATCGTGCCCACCCTTCAAGAACTTATTCGCCGCTGGAAAACCCGGGTCGTCTGGACCGAAATGGGACTCTTAGCGGTGTTAGCCGCCGCCGTAGGCACCTGGTTTAGCGTAACAGGAACGGGTCTTGACCTCTGGGCCAAATTCCAGAACCTCTCCTCCCCTGCACAATGGACCACGCTAGGCGTTGTAGTCTTCCTGGCCCTCTTGCTACACCTCAAAATCAGTAGAAAAGCGGCGCGAAGTGTTCTCAAACAGTTCAAACGCAAGAAAGAGATTCCAGACGATTACACCCGCGACTGCGTCATCCGTGCCTTTCGGAAGAACACTTGCATGATGCGTTCCCTGTTTGTCTGGCTGATTCAAGAACCCAAAGGCTGGTGCCAACGTTCTCGGCAACGCCTGCATGGTGTTTTAAATGACATTAACAGCTATGTGCAAGCGTCGAACAATCGCCTGACCAATCCCTCTGGCGAAAAAACCAAAGCTAAACCTGTGTCAACGACTCAGCAAACTCCGCCGCCTCATGTAGCGGCTGGTTAACTGGTAAAGATTTGACAACTTTTCAAAAGTTGTCAAATCTCAATGTTGAAATGTTGGAGTGGAGGCTTTAGCCGGTTGGCAGTAGGCGCACACCCACTTTTGATGTGGGGGGTTATACCCACTGCCAGCCGGCTAAAGCCTCCACTCCAGCGTACCTTATTCGGTAGTGATGCAATCTGGGTGATATTCATGGAGTTGCCCTCACCCCCGGCCCCTCTCCCAGAGGGAGAGGCGAGTGTGGCGGAACCAACGGTTTTCTCCCCTCTCCCTCTGGGAGAGGGGCCGGGGGAGAGGGTAAACATATCACCCACATTGCATCACTACCCATTATTCACTATTCATTATATTCACTATGCGCAAATTCCTACTTACCACTTTTACCCTTTTCCTCCTCGCCACCCTCCTCCTCTTCTGGCAAACCACTCAACACCTGTTGCCACCTCCCAAAACCTTATCGGTGGCCCATACCGCAGTTCGCAAAGTCCAAATTTTAGACCGCCAGGCGACACCGCTTACGATTACTTATCAAAATGATTGGAACCTCTATGACCATGTGCCTCTCCATGACATTCCAGAACGATTTCAACAAATTTTTATTGTAGCCGAAGACAAACGCTTCTTTGAACACCACGGCACCGATTGGCTGGCCCGGTTCAATGCCGTTTTCCAAAATCTCAAATTGTTTCGAAAAGTTCGCGGGGCCAGCACTATTACAGAACAAACGGTACGAATGCTTTACCCACGTCCTAGAACCCTTTGGTCACGTTGGTTAGAAGGCTTCGAAGCCACCCAACTCGAAGACCATTTTTCCAAATCTGACATCTTAGAATTTTATCTCAACCAAGTTCCTTACTCCAGTCAACGACGTGGTGTGGTTCAAGCCGCCCGGTACTTTTTCGACCGTAGTTTAGATACCCTCAACCTCACCGAAATGATGGCACTGGCCATTATTGTCCGGGCCCCAGGTCGTCTGGACTTGCACAAGGGGACTACCCAAATTGAAAAACCGTTGCAACGTTTGGCCCAACGTCTCCTCGAGTTAAATATCATCACGCCCGAAGAATATCAGGTAGCACAAACTACCCCTTTGCAACTTCGTCATGCGGAACTCCCGATCAAGGCGACCCATTTTGTGCAATACCTGTATGCCTCGCAACCCCCAGACTATCTACAAAGTTCGGGACGTTTACAAACCACCTTAGATGCCAATTTGCAACGAACCGTGCAAGACATTTTGGATAAACGTATTCAAGACTTGCGTAACAAAGGCGTTCACAATGGCGCCGTGTTAGTCGTGGACCACCAGCCTCAAGAAGTTCTAGCCTGGGTAAACGGTGGTCTCTCCCTTGCAGATGTTCCCGGTAGCGACATTGATGCCGTCACCACGCCTCGGCAACCGGGGTCCACCTTGAAACCTTTTGTATATGCCATGGCATTAGAAAAAGGGTGGACCGCTGCCACTCTCGTTGACGACGCGCCGCTTTCGATGCCGGTAGGAACAGGAATGCACAACTATCGTAACTACAGCCGTCAATATTACGGTCCCCTGCGCCTCCGCGACGCGCTGGGTAATTCCTTGAATACGCCAGCAGTCAGAACTGTTCAATTTGTAGGTGCCTCTCACTTGCTACGCAGGTTACATACGATGGGTTTTCGTAGTTTAACTGCCGATGCCAATTTTTATGGTGACGGTCTGGCTTTAGGAAACGGCAATGTGACCCTGTTTGAACTGGTGCAAGCCTATACCACTTTGGCTAACTTTGGCCAATTTCGTCCCCTCAAGTTGTTATCCAACGCCCCCAATTCGGTTCCTATAAAAATATTTTCCAAAGAAAACACTTCCATCATTGCCGACATCCTATCGGACCCAGAAGCCCGTAGCCTAGAATTTGGAAGAGGTGCGCTTCTCTCCCTGCCCGTGCAAACAGCCGTCAAAACCGGCACCTCGACAGATTACCGAGATGCTTGGGCCGTGGGCTTCAACCATCAATACACCGTAGGCGTTTGGTTAGGCAATCTGGACCAACAATCCATGTCCAGCGTCTCCGGCTCCTCTGGCGCCGCGTTGGTGTTACGGGCAGTTTTCGCGGAATTGACCCGCTTTGCCGAAACGCGGGGACTTTATTTGAGTCCTGAATTGATCAAAGTTCACATTTGTCGCACCACGGGATTACGTGTCACCCCAGAATCTCATTGCCCAACTCGTTATGAATGGTTTGTTGCGGGTACAGAACCTTCGGCAGATTCCTCTTCCCTTCCGACGCCATCCGTTGTCCCGCCACTGCGTTTGAAACAACCTAACGAAGGGTTACAAATGGCTTTAGATCCACGTATTCCCGATGACCACGAAGCCTTTGCCTTGGTGCTGTCTGACACCCCTTTGGAAGAAACTGACTTGGTACAATGGCTAATAGATGGAGAAGTGATTGGCACCACGCCCGTCGACACCCGTCAGTTTTTATGGCCAGTTCAACGCGGCACTCACACCGCCCAAGCTAAAATCAAACAGTCCCAAACGGATAGCACGTTGGTGACTCCACAAGTCACTTTTTATGTAAAATAACCAGTTGCAAAGATAATGGTTATGGGTTTTGGAGTATGGGTTTTGGAGTACGGAATTTATTCCGTTGGAATCCGGAATTTGTTCCACCTGAAACGGAATAAATTCCGTACTCCAACGGAATAAATTCCGTACTCCAACGGAATAAATTCCGTACTCCAACGGAATAAATTCCGTACTCCAACGGAATAAATTCCGGACTCCAAAACCACCATACCATTACTTGTATAACACTACCAATTTTTAAACCATGAACCCTAAAATCGTCCTCGCCAGTTCCAATCCTGGCAAAGTTTTTGAATTTGCTCAAATTTTATCCACTTGCCAGTTAGAAGTCGTTCCTCAAGACCAATTCCAAGTCCCAAACGTAGAAGAAACCGGTCTCACTTTTGTCGAAAACGCCCTCCTCAAGGCCCGTCAAGCGGCTAAATGCACGGGCTTACCTGCGATAGCAGATGACTCAGGAATCGAAGTAGATGCCCTGCACGGTGCCCCTGGTATTTACTCGGCCCGGTTCGCCGGCCCCAAAGCCACAGATGCGGATAACAATGCCTTGTTACTAGACCGCTTGAAAGATGTTGCCGACTCTGACCGCACGGCCCGTTATCATTGTGTCATCGTCTATCTGCGTCATGCCGATGACCCGATGCCACTGATATGTCATGGTTCTTGGGAAGGTCAAATTTTACAGGCACCCCGTGGCCAACATGGCTTTGGTTACGACCCTTTGTTCTATGTTCCTACCCATCAGTGTAGTTCAGCAGAATTACCGCCTGAAGTGAAAAATCAACTGAGTCACCGGGCGCAGGCATTGCGGGCTTTGCAAAGGGCGTTGCAGTTGAGTTAAGATATAGAAACTAAGTTTCTTACCACTTCAGCACAGAAACTAAGTTTCTTTAATAAACTTAGTTTATTACCACTTCAGTTCAAGTTTGGTGTAGGATGCTTCTTTATAGCAAACCATTTTTCATTAAACCCAGGAACCACGACTATGCAATTTTTAGATGTCAAAACCGACTTTGCCTTTAAAAAAGTCTTTGGTAGTCCGCACTCCAAAGACCTTCTCATCAGTTTCTTAAACGCTCTGTTAGATGTGGGAGACTATCCTATTGTCGACTTAACCATTGTCGACCCTTATCAGATTCCCCTCATCGAAGGAATGAAAGACACCTTTGTGGATGTCAAGGCCGTGTTATCCAATGGTAGCCAGGTCATTATTGAAATGCAAGTGTTATCGGTAGAAATGGAAAAACGGGTGCTGTACAATGCTGCCAAAGCCTACTCGATGCAACTGCAACGTGGTCAACCGTACACCCTTCTCAACCCCGTGATAGCGTTGACGATCACGGATTTTATTATGTTTCCTGAAGAGGAACTGAAATCGTTTATCCTCACTTATTTTAAATTGCTGGAAACGCGGCAGTTTATTGAATACAGCAATGATATTGAATTGGTCTTCGTAGAATTGCCGAAGTTTCAAAAGACCGAAGCGGAGTTAACCACTCTCACAGATAAATGGATTTACTTTGTCAAACATGCGGGGAGTTTAGAGATGATACCAACTCTGCTGGCCGTGGAACCGGACATTGCCCAAGCCTTTCAAATCGCCAATGAAGCCAGTTTGACCAAAGAGGAGTTAGAAGTTCAAGACAAGAAATTGCGGTGGATTGCCACGCAACGGCTGTTGCAAGAACAAGCGGGACAAGTGGAGGCGGCGGAACGTCGGATCCAACAGGCACAACAAGAAATACAACAGGCTAAACAGGAGGCACAACAGGCCAAACAGGAAACACAACAGGCTAAACAGGAAGCACAGCAAGCCAGACTGGAAGCGCAACAAACGGCGCGGAAGATTGCCCAACAACTGTTCAAAACGGGTGCTGATTTGGCATTGATTCAACAAGTGACAGGCTTAGATTTGGTCGATTTAGAAAGGTTAATATCGATACCAGCAGAATCCAGTAAATCGTGACGAAGAAGGGAGTACGGAATTGATTCCGTACTCCATAATTATCTGTTATTTCCCAATACAAAACGTCGAAAAAATGCGTCCCAGTAAATCTTCCGTCGTAACTTGTCCCGTGATTTCGCCCAAGGCTTGTTGCGCTTGTCGCAGTTCTTCCGCAAGCAGTTCGCTTTGATGTTCCTCCGCATGACGGAGGGCTATACGAAGAGCATTTTGAGTACGTTGTAACGCTTCCAAGTGGCGCCGCCGTGCTAAAAATGTTCCTTCCAGGTTGCTATGCAGTCCCATTTTTTCCTTCAAGAGTTGTTTAAGCAGATCAATGCCTTCTCCAGTTTTGGCCGATAGATACAACACGCCAGTGGCACCTCTTCCCGCCGGATGACCCGTCAAGTCAATTTTATTGCGAATAATGAGAGGAGACATTGGTATTTGGATCAGTAATGGGGCTGGCACTTGGTCATCTGGATGACGATCATCAAGAAGTAAGATCACCAGGTCCGCTTCTTTGAGGGCAAGTTGAGTGCGGCGAATGCCTTCTTGTTCAATCAGGTCATCTGTCTCTCGTAACCCCGCGGTATCTGTGATATGTAGAGGCATTCCATCTAGTAGGATATGGTCGTGCACAATGTCGCGGGTCGTCCCAGGAATCGGGGTCACAATGGCCGTTTCGCGTCCTGCTAGACAGTTGAGGAGACTGGATTTACCGACATTGGGTTCACCTACCAAGACGAGTCGCATCCCTTCTTTGAGGAGGTAGCCTTGCTGGGCTTGGTCAAAAATTGTCTGGAGTTGAGTTTGCAACGTTTCGATTTTCGTAATGACGTGACCTGTGGCCAGAAAATCAATGTCTTCATCGACAAAATCAATACTGGCTTCGATATAGGTGCGTAACTCTGTCAGTTGTTCTACCAAGACGTGAATGTGTCGGGAAAACTCGCCTTGTAAAGAACGTAAGGCACACCGGGCCGCTTGAGTGGAAGTGCTATCAATAAGGTCCGCAATGGCTTCAGCTTGAGTGAGGTCCAATTTACCATTCAGAAAGGCCCGTTCTGAAAATTCACCGGGCCGGGCGAGACGGGCGCCTAAGAGGAGGAGAGTCTGAAGGAGTTGGTCGACAACGACAGGGCCACCGTGTCCTTGGAGTTCTAAGATGTCTTCACCCGTGAAGGAATGAGGGGCGGGGAAGTAGAGGGCGATACCTTGGTCTAGTAATTCACCTGTGGAGGAGGTAAAGGAGGAGAAGGTGGCATAACGAGGTTTGGGTAATCGACCCAGAAGGTGATGGGCGAGTGCAGGGACTTGGGGACCTGAAACGCGGACCACGCCGATGCCTCCGCGTCCAGGGGGAGTAGCAATGGCAGCAATGGTGTCTTGAAGGTGAGTCATGTAAAGTTTGTCCAATCAGGTCCAGGAGTCCATGGACTCCTGAATATAAGTATTATAACACTTTTTCACATTCTGTAAACAGTGTATCTAAAATCCCTAATAGCACTTCCAAATTTTGTAACGAAGCCGAGAATGGATGTTTGATAAATTGTTGCTTCTCCAGTTTAGCAAACTGCCACAGGTCGCCCGTAGTGACTATCGCTAACACAGGAAGGTTGGCAGTACCATTGATTTTTTGGCAGACCACAGCTTGTAATAAAGCTTGCGTCCAACCATCCTCAAATTTTTCATTCTTAGCCTCCACGGTGAGGAGTAACGGTTTATAGACAGTTTTATAACCTGTTGGATGTTTAGCCGTCACCAGATAATCAGGAATCACCGTCAGGTCTTCCGCTTGAATCGCTACATGACTGAAGAGACTGAGATGTGGATGCTTTTTCCAGGCTTCTTTCAGGAACGGTACAATAATAAATTCGCACGCAAACGCTTCTTTGTCAGGTTCACCACGGTTGGCTATCGTAAAGCGTAGGTCTTGTTTAAACCACTCTGGAATCTGCACTGCTGGCGGTTGGTTAAAGTCAAGAAACTCGGCCATTTGATAGTCTAAGTGATAATGCGTTAGAATATCTGGAACGTGATTAAAATTATGTGGCATCGTAAATCTCCTTTAGCGGATTGAACAAATTTGATTGTACCATCGCCAGGTGAGGTGAGGCAACATTTATAGTAATATTCCCCTAAACCTAATACGATTCCCTAATCAGTAGGGTGCGTCCCACGCACCACCGTGGGCGATGTGCGGTTTCAAACATGGTGCGTGGGACGCACCCTACGGGCTAAAATCGATACTTAAACTGCACATAAAACGCCCTCTGTATTTCGTCTGCCATGACGACTCCACCACTGATGCCGGATTCAAATTCACGATGTTGGTTATCAAATAGGTTACGTCCTCCCAAACTCATTTCAAAATAGGGCGCAGGTCGCCACCCGAAGCGGACGTCGAAACGGCTGTAACTGGCTGTATTTTGATTAGGTACTTCGCCGACATAGTACCAAGCGGTGTCCAGTTCAATTTGTTTGGAGAGAGTGAACAAGGAACGCAATGTTGCTTCATGTTTAGGGCTGTCTCCTTCTTCAGAATGGCCTAACAGGGAACGACTTCCCGCATAGAGATGTAAGTTCATTCCCAAATAGCTATACGTCCCCACTACTTTCCAAACGTCATTGATTTGCCAAGAGGTTGCCAATTCTACTCCATACGTTTCTCCATACAGTTGATTTTCATTCTGTACCCAAAAAGTGGGCAGTGGCAAAGTATCTTGAAAATCTATCACCTCTGGCGTCCGTAACTTATCGTATTGATTATAAAACAAGCTGACATCCCATAACCAGTTTGGACTGGGATTGAAACGATAACCCAATTCATACGCCCGTAACTCTTCGGCTTGAAAGTGAGGATTGCCAGACAGAATGATTCTTGCCTGGTCTGGCACCACGAGGATTAAATGCGCGTCTGCATCTGTACGCGACGGTGTGCGCACTGCCTTGGACGCAGCTATCCAAAGACTGTGACGGTCTTCCCAGTTCCATAACAGGCGAACCGTGGGTTGTATTTCAAATCCTGAATAATTGTTATGTTCAAACTTGGAACCCAAGGTGAGACGCCCATGGTCAAATAATTTAAAGTCACCTTGGGCAAACACACTGACCAACGTATCCCTACGTTGGGTTGGCATATAGGTCATGGTCGGGGAATTGGTCATGTCATCCTTCGTCTGACGCAAATCCACACCGGCTAAAAATTCCTGAGACTCGTTGGGACGCCAGTGATATTGAAAATCCACATCTAGTGTCCCGCGCCAATCTCCATAAGAAATTTCGTCACGGTTGGTCACATCATAATAGGTTTGCAAAATCATATCTCCATTCGAAACGTTGCGCTTCCAGCGTCCTAATACGTTGAAACCACTCAAATAAGTTTTATCGGTCACTAAGGTTGGCGCCGGCCTGGAAATAAACACCATTTGTTTAGCAAAGCCTGTATAAATGTCCCCTTGGAGAGTTAACGCATCTTGTTTAGTCGCTTCCCAATCGATCCGAAATCCACCGTGTTTCAATTGCCAGTCATCCTGTTGGGTTTGCCCTTGTACATTGACCAGACCATCATGTTGATAAAATTTGCCAAAGACTCGATAATCGAGGTCATGGTGCAGTTTGCCACCATGTCGCACCTCTGTAATCAGACGTTCTTGATTGCGCCCCACTTGAGTGGTTATCAAGGAACCAGACGTTTGATGGGCGGATTGAGTGATAATATTGATAACTCCGTTCACGGCATTGGCCCCCCATAACGAGGCCCCCGGTCCACGAATCACTTCAATACGTTCCACATCTTCTATCAACGTATCTTGAACATCCCAATAAACTTCAGAACGTAATGGTGAATAGACACTGCGTCCATCGATCATAACCAGTAATTTGCTGGAAAACATTCCATTGAAACCACGGGCACTGATAGCCCATTTATGGGCATCAATTCGGGCCACTTCTAAACCAGGCACCATCCGTAACGCTTCTGGAATACTAGTGACACCGGCCCTACGCAGGTCTTCTTGAGTCATCACAAATAATGCCGCGGCAGTGTCCATCATCTTTTGTTCTTTGCGGGACGCCGAAGTGTAGGTCACGACTTTCACTTGTAGCAATTCTTCTATAGACAGTTCCGTATAATCTAAATTGTCTATGGGTTGCGCCCCAGCTATCGTGACATTCACAAGAATAGATAAAAGTGTTAAAAGAAATGAGGGGGTCAAATTATGTTTCATCTGATTTTCAAGACCGACAGTCCTGTTATTTTCAAGGTATCTTGACAAGTTCAGGGAAAATGTTCTACAATGTTTGCCAAAAGTATGCGTTAATTTATATTATATCACAAGATTTCCTATCAGATTCCCCTAAGACTCTCCAGGCGTTCAAAGCGTCGCTTTGAACGCCTGGTTATCTTGCTACGCTTTGAACGCCTGGTTAACCTGTTATTCACATGTTGCACAAACACTCTCTCGCCTATACCACCCTCATCAAAATGGGCTTTCGAATTGCCCTCGTGATTATTGCCGTAACACTGGTCAGCTACTGGCATGTCGTTTCCATTTTGGAATCTCAAACCATCGAACAACTGAAAAAGTATATTGTGGAACGTGGACACCGCGAAAGTCAGTTATTTCAATTGGCCGAAGATAACCACGTCCTTTTCAATACCGAATTTTTAGCACGTTATCAGGCAATGGGCAATCAAGACCCTCTCGCTGAATTTAACCAATTGTTTGAACAGACTCACGATGGCCTGGTCAAAATGCGCGTTGACTATTATTCGGGTCATGCCCAAACCAATGGCTTGACAATTAAAGGAGTGTTTGGTTCGTTCTCCCCCAAAATGACGTTAACACCAAGTTTGCGGCGCGTGGCCATGATAGTGACGGACCTGTTAAGTCAATATGGACCTGCCTGGCGGTCGCGGTTTTTTGATGCGTATGCGTTTACACCAGAAGAACTTTTTCTGGGATATTGGCCCGAAGTGTTGTGGTATCCTCAAGCTACTTCGGGATACGAAATGGCTTCCCAAGAATGGTTTTATGTGGCTGATTTACAGCATAATCCACATCGTCAAACCGTGTGGACAGGTGCTTATTATGATGAAATTAGTAAAGTTTGGTTAGTTTCTTGTGTCACTCCTCTGGATGTGGAAGGCAAGCATCTGTTGTCGATGGGGAGTGATGTTAAACTGAGTGACTTGTTTGGTCGTACTATAGAGAACCATATTGAAGGCGCCACCAATCTGATTTTTCGCACCGACGGGCGTCTCCTCGCCCATCCAGAATATATGAAGGACATTGAGAAAACGGGGGGGTTATTTGATATGCGGCGGGATGGTAATGCCGAGTTACGTCATCTGTTTGAATTAGTGAAACAACGTCCCTCTGGTACCGTGGTCATTGACGATTCCAAAGACAATAACTTTTTAGCGGTCACGAACATCGAGGGACCTGATTGGTATTTGGTGATCGTGTATCCCAAATCTTTATTGGCCACCCAAGCGTTTAATACAGCACGTTGGATACTGATATTAGGTATTCTGTCTCTATTATTAGAGGTCGCCATTTTATTTTGGGTGCTACGCACTCAAATTGCCCAACCCTTGCAACGTTTTATTGAAGCCACGCAACGAATTGCCTCTGGCCATTTTGACATTCTGTTGGATACTCGCCGAGAAGATGAACTCGGTTTACTCGCCTATTCCTTCAATCTGATGGCGGCTGGGGTTGCCAACCGTGAAATAGCCAATCAGCAAATAGAAGACGTGTGGAAAGAATATAATCATCGCCTCGAACATGAAATAGCCGAGAGAACCAGTGAACTGGCAGAAAACAACCGGCTGTTGCAACAGAAAATGGAATCGCTACGAGAAAACGAAACCCGTTATCGAATTCTCTTTGAAGAATCTCCCGTTTCGCTGTGGGAAGAAGATTTTTCAGGAGTCAAACAGGCCATAGATAAGTTACGAGAATCAGGTATCACTGACGTTAGCAGTTATTTTAAGAAGCATCCCGAAATAGTAATAGAGTACATCCCCCTGGTCAAAGTGATCGATGTTAACCAAGCCACGTTAACCTTGTACAAAGCGACCAGCAAAGAACAATTATTAGGGAATCTCAATCATATCGTAGTCGATGCCGTGGCTGCTTTTACCGAAGAATTTTCTGCCATAGCCGAAGGTAAAACGGCCCTGTCTTTAGAAATTGACAACCTCACTTTGCAAGGCGAGGTAAAACAAATTTTGTTCAAAATGTCAGCCGTTCCAGAGTTTAACTATGCAAAGGTGTTTGTGTCCTTGGTGGATATTACCGAACGCAAACGGGCTGAACAATTTCTCCAAGAATACAATCAACGCCTCGAACAAGAAATTGCGGAACGTACCAAAGCGTTACGAGAAAGTGAAGAACGCTTTGACCTGGCTTTGCGGGGGGCAAATGATGGGTTATGGGATTGGAACATTCAGACCAATCGAACTTATCTCTCACCACGTTATTGCCAAATCATTGGACTTCCGACCTCCAGTGAAGTGGGGCTTGAAGAATTTTTACAGTGGATTCATCCAGAAGATGCAGGCAGAGTTAATCATATTCTCCAGGCTTATCTTAGCAAACACACACCGTCTTACGAAATCGTGTACCGGGTCAAACAGGTTGCGCGGGAAGATTACCTTTGGTTGTTATCTCGTGGCACTGCGGTATGGAATGAACAAGGGCAACCACTTCGCATGGTGGGCACCATCATGAACATCACGGCACACAAGCAAGCGGAGGCTAAATTACAAGCCGCTTTAAATGAACTCCAACGGTTTAAAACCATGTTGGACTTCACCTTAGATGGCATCTATATGGAAGATGCCCAAACATTCCAATTCTTTTATGCGAATCAAGGTGCCGTTGCCCAAGTGGGTTATACTCAGGCGGAACTTTTGCAGATGACTCCTTCAGATTTGTTAGTCAATTTCTCGTCAGAACAAATCCAAGAAATGGCTAATCGGCTTCGCAACAGTACACCCCCATCGATTACTCTCGAAGCTATCATACGACGTAAAGATGGTTCTCTCTTTCCGATTGAACTTTTTTTACAATATATTGCTATCCACGACCAGGGTTATTTTATCGCTTTTGTCCGTGACATCACCGAACGTAAACAAGCAGAACTGGCGTTGCAAGCCGCTAAAGAAGCGGCGGAGGCAGCAAACGTGGCAAAAAGTACATTCTTGGCCAATATGAGTCATGAGTTACGCACTCCCCTCAATGGAGTTCTAGGCTACACTCAAATTCTGAGTCGGGATAAGACGTTAACCGCAAAACAACAAGAAGGGATTGGCATCATTCAACGTAGCGGAGAATATTTACTTACCTTGATTAACGACGTGTTGGACCTCTCCAAAATTGAAGCGGGTCGGGTCGAACTCTATCCTGTCGATATTAACTTTAGTCACTTCTTACAAGGTATCCGAGAACTGTTTCAAATGCGGGCCGAACAAAAACACATTGCGTTTATTTTTGAACCTCTCTCTCGCCTACCCACTGGAATACAGGCAGACGAGAAGAGATTACGCCAGATACTTATTAATTTGTTAGGGAACGCGGTCAAATTCACTGAGAAAGGGGGAGTCACTCTCAAAGTGGGTTATGACCCAGATAATCGGTTCCGGTTTCAAGTGGAAGACACCGGCATTGGAATTGACCAACAGGAACTGGACCGCATCTTTCTCCCCTTTCAACAAGTCGGACACCAAAGCTACCGGGCAGAAGGCACTGGCTTAGGACTCTCTATCACCAAAAAATTGGTCGAGATGATGGGCGGAGAATTGCGCGTCACCAGTGTTTTGGGTCAGGGTAGCACATTTTGGATAGTTTTGGATTTACCGGAAACTGATTTAATTTCTACTACGGTAGAAGAAAAACCGATGATTATTGGTTTTCAGGGACCACCCCGCAAAATTTTAGTTGTAGATGACAAATGGGAAAATCGCTTGATTCTCATCAATCTCCTAACCTCTTTGGGCTTTGACGTGTTAGAAGCCAATCATGGCAAAGAAGGATTGGAAATGGCACAACGTTGGTCGCCCGATTTGATTTTGAGTGATTTAGTGATGCCAGTCATGGATGGTTTTGAATTGACTCGCCAACTCCGCAACATACCGCAATTCCAAACTGTGCCAGTGATAGCCGTGTCAGCCAGCGTCTTTGACTGGCATCAGCAAGAAAGTGTGGCCGCCGGTTGCAATGATTTTGTTCCCAAACCAATTCGTACCGAGGTGTTGTTGGAAGTCTTACGCAAGCATTTGGAATTGACTTGGATTTATGAAGAACCAGAACTCACGGTTTCAAAAGAAATTCCCGTACATTCGGAAGAGTCTGCCACCACGTTGGTAGGTCCTGCGCCGGACCAGGCAACTGAACTTTATGAATTAGTCATGATGGGTGACATCACAGGGATTCTGGACACCTTGGAGGCTTGGGAACAAACAGAATCACAATTAGGGCCGTTTATTAGAAAATTTCGGCAGTTAGCTAAGAATTTTGAGGAGAAGCAGATGGAGGAATTGATACGGCAGTATGTCACCGACTAAAGCCTTAATGTCATCTAAACTAAGAAATCTCCCCGAAATTAACCGACAGGTGGACTAGAGGCTTCAGCCGGTAGCCAGGTAGGGTGGGCAATGTCTTTTTGTTGCCCACCATTTAGGTGGTGAAATAGGTGGGCAACGGTAAACCACGTTGCCCACCCTACAAATACTAAACGCAACCTTAAAGTGTTCCGCCCGGTGAAGCGGAAATCGTGTTGGTGATTAACTCGAAAGGGGTCAAACGCCGGCACCATGAGGATTTTGAAATGAAAACAGAAACTGAGTTTCTCCCTGACCTTTACAACTCGTCTATCATCTCGATAAACCCACATGGGCACTCATGCACACACACTCCGCAACCTTTGCAATAATCATAATCAAACACGTAATGCGACCCATCACTGGCCAATTCCTTGGTCTTCAATACCGCGGAATCAGGGCACAAGGTCCAACAATTATCGCACGCTAAACAGTTCCCACACGAAAAACACCGTTGACTTTCTTTGGTAATGAGGGGGCCATGCAGGGTGGTCGTAATCTCCTCATCTCCTGTGCGCTGGTTGACAGGCAAAGTCGGTTCTTGAACCCGGGGTCCCGGTTCATAATAATTCACATTCAAGCGTTCAAACCCAATCGATTTTCCTTCTCCTTCCTCTGGCAATGCTAGAGATTGTAATTCACAAATAATCGCCCGGGCCGCCCTACGTCCATCACCGACTGCCGCGGTTACGGTGCCTGCATTCCCTGTGGCATCTCCGCCTACGTAAATGCCAGGATGGTCGACTAAACGTCCAAACCGGTCCGCTTTTAAATAGGAACGATTGCCTACCAACATTTCCATCCCCATAGGGTCAATCACTTGACCTACGGCAGGAATGACTTGGTCAACGTTTAAAATGGTCTCCGTTCCTTCAAAAGCGATGCGTTTGAGTTTACCACTGGCCTGTTTGAGTTTCTTCATGTGGACCAATTCCACGCCAACCACTCGTTCACCGCGGAGGATGAGGCGACGAATGCCGCGATATTCATGGATAATGACACCTTCTTCTAAAGCCTCCTCCACTTCCCGCGGAATGGCCGGCATCGCTTCGGAAACGGGTACGCCAGGTCTAGGAATGGGTTTATGAGAGATGATATGGACTTCCGAAACGCCGGCCCGTTTCATCACACGCGCCATATCTACCGCAGTATTCCCAGCCCCAATAATGGCGACACTTTTCGGCGTGGGTACCGTACCAATGTCGATCCAGCCTTTTAACAATTCCAAGCCTGAATGTAAATCGCGTGGAACCGCACCATCAATACTCCATTCGGCACTGCGTTGGGCACCGGGACCTAGAAATACGGCAGGATATTGTTGCTGTAATTCATTTAAGTGCATATCTCGTCCCAGCCGTGTCCGGGGTTTAAACGTGATACCATCGAGAGACAGGATTCTCCCCAACTCTGCATCTAAGACCGAACGGGGGAGACGATAAGGAGGTAACGCGGTGCGTAACGTGCCACCAGATTCGGTACGTTCATCAAAAATAACCGCCCGATAGCCACCTCTGACGAGATGATAAGCGGTGGCAACACCTGCTGGACCTGCGCCCACAATAGCAATTTCTGGGGCTGATTTATCTACAGGTTTCACAGGATAAGGCCAGTTATTGGCAATCGCTTCGTCTCCTAAGAAACGTTCAACGGCGTGAATCGCAATGGGTTCATCATATTGACCACGGTTACAAGCCGCTTCACAAGGATGCGGACACACGCGGCCAGTGATAGCGGGTATCGGATTGACGGCCACCAAAGTTTCCCAAGCCAATTGATTATGACCGGCTTGAACATGCGCTAGATACGCTTGGGCATCTTCACCGGCGGGACAGGCCGAATGACAAGGGGCTGGCTGATGATGATGTTGCGGTTTTTGAACGCGCCACGTCCCCGTTTTAAAATTGATGGAAGTGCCTGGTAAAGCATAACCACTCCGAGTTAGGATGAGTGCTGCCATATTGTGTTTCACCTTAATTGTAGAAATGAGTTGTTGGTTGTGAATTGTCGGTCGCCTAGAAACTCAGTTTCTTAAAAAAACTGAGTTTCTTACAAACAGGTTGTCTGATTTGTTAATAGATATTTTTGAGGTCTTCTTTATGACTGGCATTCATGTTAGCCTAATGACATAATTAAGTCAACATCTATACTTATTATCTTTGTCAGTTTGGACGATAACATGGTTTATCACAAGAACTCTTGATGGAATTGGCACAGTTACAGCCCTGTAGGGAGGGCGAACCAACGAAAGTCTAATCTCCATTATTCATTATTCATTCTCCGACGACGATTTGTCAAGGGCAATTTCTCGTTCCCACGCGCCGGCGTGGGAATGCCGAGGGGCAACGCGCCAGCGTTGCGGGAACGGGACGCGGGCGCGTTGCCCACCGCATTCCCACGCGCCCGCGTGGGAACGAGACAATAAAGTATTCGTGACGTGAGACCTCCGAGGTCTGACCGAAAGTTTCACCACTCCCTTGTGCATCACTACCATATTTCACAACCAATTCCCAATCAACAAAAATGGTGACCAGTAAAACGGATGAGATTTTTTCTTTAACCATTCCTGTTGAACCTGTTGCCACACCTTCACTTTAGGCAAGTTGGGAGACTCTTTGAGAACTTGATAAAACCGTTGTATCAACTGCGCCGTGGACTCATCATCTACCGGCCATAAACTGGCTAAGACACTATACGCCCCAGCTTTTACGGCCACGCCTGCCAAGCCCAGACTTGCCCGGTCATCGCCTTCCGCAGTTTGACAGGCACTTAACGTTAATAATTCAACGGGCTGTTTGTCCGCCAACTGTCCCAATTTGACGAACCCTTCCAACTTATCCATCGTCAATTTGTGCGGGTCAAAGGTTAAGATAAAACTATCTCGACTTTTAGGATTGAACTGGGCGTGG
Source organism: Thiotrichaceae bacterium (assembly GCA_011391085.1). Lineage (GTDB taxonomy): Bacteria > Pseudomonadota > Gammaproteobacteria > Beggiatoales > Beggiatoaceae > JAABRD01. Next base: position 47,315 of record JAABRD010000019.1, read on the forward strand.
GAAGCAATTAAGACCATTGAATAACGGTGCCCGGCCAATTGTTGTTGCATCTGGTCTTGAACAAATTGTTCATCCAACAACACCTGGCTAGAGTCTGGATAAAGTTGTTGAACCGCTTCGATTTCCTTCCGCACCCCTGGCAGTGGCGGAAATTCGGGATAATGAGGATTTTGTTGAGATAAGCCACCGAGTAGCAACCGTGCGGATTGACGAGACAACGGGCGGGCGTCGGTCAAAGTTAACCCTTGAGTGGTAGCCAGGGCATATTGTTCAATCAGATAAGAGTGACGCTGTGAGTCATATAAAACGGCCCAAGGAATCGTCCGTAAAGCACCCTCTGGAATAATCACCAAAGTATCAATGGGGGACGTCAAGAAGCCGTCTATGGGACGAATTAACTCGTCATACAAAGGTATGGCATATTCTTTATACCCTGGGATTTTTTGTCGTAAGTCCCTACTCAAGGCTTTCGCAAAGTTATCGATATGTTCAGGAGACGTGGTTAACAAAACGGGTTGTAAACCAGTCGGCAAATCTAGCAACATGACCACTCGTTTGGAATTGTGCAACAACAGTGGATAGATGACCGCGGTATGGTCTCGTGCAGGCAATGGTTGTTCCAAACTCATTGGACAAGTTTGAGTGCCGGTCACACAATCATCTTGAAAATAATCGCGCAATTCTGCATCCTTCATCCGTTCCGCAGCCAGTTGGGCATTGCGTAAATCACACTGGGCTTGCGTGGTGGGTAAAGTGCGCTGGGGTGGTAACTCACCGCATGGAGAGGCCGGATTCTCCCGCTGAGGAGTGGTAGAGGAAGTCTTCGTAGGGGCCAGAGTAGGTGCGCTGGGTAACGTTTCACAATAGTCAATGCGCTTCTCCACCGTTTCCCTTAACAGTGCACGTTGCAACAGTAAATCGAGTAATTCACGATAAATCTGAATACTCTGTTGAAACCCGCCTAACTCTCGGCGTTGCCGACAGGATTCCAAATCTTGACGCAGTTGTTCTAAATAACTGACGGTGCGAAAATAGGTCGTGATAGCAGGTTCTAACTGACCTTGTTGAGTGAAGAGACGCGCTTTTTGGAGATACCGTAAGAGTAACGAATCTGTGTCATTGATTTCTTGGGCCACAAAAATCGCCTGTTGAAGGAGTCGTTCCGCCTCCTCATAACGCTGGGCCTTCTCATACAACTCACCTAAGTAACCCAACGCATACGATTCCGTCCGTTTATCCACCAGCCGATGTGCCATTTGCAAGGCTTGCTGGAACAGGTCAACGGGTGAAGGCAGAGTGGTCCTTGAAGTAAGCAAACGAGTTAACTGTCCCACACTGAGGAGTGCATAGGCTTTGTCATGGGAATCGGGCAATGGCTTTAAATACTCCAACGTTTGTCTTAACCACTCTTCGCTAGAAGCTGTTTCACACTGGTCGGTTTCTAGCAACCCACAAGTGGCAGCATTCGTTAAGGCTTTGGTGAGGAGGTTTACATGGTTTGCCTGTTTGGCTAAAGTGGCCGCTTGTTGATAATCTCGCAACGCGATACTCCATTCTCCATCAAGGGCCGAAACGTTTCCACGATTGATGAGTAACAGGGCCGTCACCGCGGCCTGACCCGTGGCCAATTGCAATCCCTTCTCCAAAAGGTTTGCGGGATTCGGTTGACATTCCTCACGGAGAGGTTTGGAGGAGTGAGTGACCAATGCGCACCAATAACCTAAATTGGCTAAGAAGGTGGCTTGCAAAGGCTTGTTATCCATGGTTTCGACTAACTTCAAGGCTTGGTGTAAGCGGTGAATGGCTTCGGGATAATAGCCCAGGCGTTGATAAGCCTCGGCTTGTTGACTTAACGCTAAACTGTGTGGAAGGGGTTGAGGTGATTGTACATAATGTTGAATCACTGCTTCCCATTCGGTAATGGCTTGCCGAAAATCACCGCGTTGAAAGGCTTGTTCTGCCGGCGTTAGCAGAGGTTCGGCAACGGTTGGAGGACTGAAAAGGAGGAGGTTGGTAAGAAGTAAAATAATCAAATGGGTCATAAGGTGGTTTCTTGGTGAGTGAGGGTTGAAAACTGAGTTTCTGTGGTGCCAAAACCTTTGCGAAGAAACTCAGTTTCTTAAAGAAACTGAGTTTCTGTAGTGCCGTTGCGTAAGGTGAGTGACTACCAATCATCGTTGCCGGTCCTCCCGCAGTAATTCCACACCATCTGGCGCAACCATAGGCAGTTGGGTACGCGACTGGTAAATTTCGGCCAAGATTCGGGCTTGTCGTTGACCAACGGCTACCAATTTTCGTGGTTTGGACCAGGAGTCATAAATGGAGGTAAGAAACTCCAAATCACCTTCATTTAAATTGATTCTCACATTGACCTCAATCCTGGAAGCCATGGCGGTAAGTTGGACCACCAGCGGCGATTGACTGAGATGATTGGCAAATTCAAATTGCAAGCCATCCAGATAACCTTGTTGATTGACCAAAGTCCACGCCCAGCGAACCATTCTACCTTTGGCCATTCGCCAAGGCAATTGATGTGAAACGGTGAAGCTTTGTAAACCTGGATTAGCCCAATTCTCTGCGGTAGGGTCCTCCACCAATTCTAGTGAATCATCGTCTTTGACCACCACGACCACATAGGTGTGATGCTGAAATATCAATTTGATGGCACTAATATCTGAAGGTAAGTCTTCATCATAGAAATATTCGACTTCTCTTAATAGACCACTGTCATTGGCCATCGTTTGAATTAACGGTTCCATCATATTCGTATATACCTCCAGAGAGAGAAATTTCATTTGCCTTGGTATTTTTGAGCTTTACTCGCCGCTTGTTTGATGATTTTGATAGCAGTACGTGCGGCACTGTCACCTTGCGCGGCCCATTCGGCAATTTCGCCTAAGGTTTTATCGGCCAGATGTTGTAGATGTCTAACTTGACTGCCTCCTCCTCCTCTTTGGAGGACCACCTCGCGGGCTATTTTGTTTGCCTCTCCAAGTAAATTGCCGAGAATCTTGCTGGCACCTTTGCTTAAATTGGGCATTCTGTGTCACCTTTTTTAACTGAATGTAATCGGTGTTTCCTCATTCCCGAGTTGCCAATTATTTAACTGGGATTTCATTATATCTCATCTCAGTTCCAACACCAATTCTTTACCTAATCCTTTCAACACCTGTTGCAATTGCTTTACCGTGGGGTTGCGTGACAACGGCTTCATCTGTTTTGGTCCTTTGCCTGTAACTTTGTGTAACTGGGCGACATGAAGTAACAAGGCAACCTGCACTGGTGCTGCTGGTGCGATGAGATGAATATCTGTGGTGGCGGGGGCCATCGAAGGAAACGGAATGGGTTCGTTAACCTCAAAGGTTTAGGAAAGTTGCCTGGCGATTCCCCTTTAACTTTCCTAAACCTCGAAGGTTTAGGAAAGTTGCAGGTCTTATTCTTCTTTATTGACACGAATCAGTTGATTATCTAATGAAGTATAAGTCATCAATTGCAAATGAACTCTATAAGCAAGTTGCTGGTCATTACGGTCCTCAGCACATGCTATAGTAATATTCATTCAAATTTGTACGATTTCCTCTGGAGTGCAATAAGAATTATTGCCCCCCTGCGCCCGCGAAGCGTCGGCGCGAAATGCAAACATTTTTCTGACGTTCCAGAGGGAATCGTACCAGTTTGGGGGAATCTCACTCTCTTGCGCTTCACGCTGCGCGGGCGCAGGAGGTGCAATAATTCTTATTGCACTCCAGAGGATAAGGTACAAATTTATAGGAATATCACTATATAATACCGGCATGAAGTTTTAAGCGATGATGTAACTTAATAAAATGCTTACGATTATAGGTAATCACAGCCCGTTGTTGCCGAGTAGCAAATGCCAAGACTTCTTCATCAGACAAACCCTGATTAGCCTGTCCTGCTTCATATAGTGACATTCATATAATATTGTACATATTTGCTGGAGCGCAATAAGAATTATTGCGCCCCCTGCGCCCGCGTAAGCGTCGGCGCGTAGCGCAATAATTCTTATTGCGCTCCAGATGGAATCGTACAGGTTTGGAGGAATATTACTATAACAGGTTAACACATCGTAACCTAATTGACGTAATTGCGTTACCGCAGGTTGACGAAAATTTTCGTCTGCATATAATTTAATCGTCATCTTGTGAAGTTATCGCTTGGTCAATTTCGGTTTGGTGATGCTGGTAATACTTCCAAGCCACATTTAAATCGCTTTGCGTAAGCGTGGGATAACTTTCCAACAGTTCACGGTCGGTAGCACCCTGATGGCGAAGCGATACCAGGGTCCAAACGGGAATCCGGGTATTCCGAATTCTCGCGTCTCCACCACAAACTCCTGGCGTGTGTTGAATCTCGGCCCATCTGATTCGCTGGGTGAATAGCCTTGACGTTTTCTCCTGTTCTATCGTCGCTGGTAATCTGTTTTGAAGTATCATTCATGTTTCCTTTTTCGAGTTTGCCACCGGGATGGCTATTTAACTTTCCTAAACCTCGAAGGTGGAGGCAAAGTTGCATGGTGTCTGCCAAACCTGACAAGTTTTCAAAATCTGTCAGGTTTGCTTCCACAAGCAGACGTTGCAGGAAGTCTAATCACCATAATGATGGCGTGCTTGTGCGATAATAATTTTCTCATTGTCAAATTGATAAACGAGACGATGTTGCTGATTGATTCGACGTGACCAATATCCTGACCAATCATGTTTCAGTGGCTTTGGTTTGCCTATACCGGTTTGTGGAGTCACACGAATTTGTTCTATCATACGCTTGATTTTTTGATAAGTTGGGTCGTCCTGCCGACGCCAATAAGCCAAATCTTCCAGTGCCACTGGAGTGAGTTGTAGTTTTCTCATGTCAGGAGTTCGTCTAAATCGTTGACATGTTCGATTTCAATTAATTGTCCAGCCGCGATTTGTTGTTTAGCCAGCTGGAGTCGGGCCACATTTGCAGGCGAAGACAGTAAATAAGTCGTTTCATCTAGCAGGTTTTCATTGAATTCTTCCTCTGCTTCAGAATCGGAATCGTCGAATCGTCGAAACTGCAATGTTTGTCCTTCTAACAACGTCGTAACCCGGTCCCCCTCCCGCAATTGGAGACGTGCCATTAAGGCCATGGGGAGGGCAATGATGTGGTCTTGAGAAAGGCTGACGAGAAAAGACATATCATACCTCAAAAGTGGGTGGTAAGTAAACTTGAATTGACTTCTATACAAAGGGTAAAGAAGGATGATACCACAGTTATTTATTATTTGCCAGTTAAACCAGAGATAGGTTTTGTTCATAATGAGTGGCGAAAAACTCCTCAATATCAACCAGACCTGACAAGTTTTCAAAATCTGTCAGGTCTTCCACAAGAGGATAGGTAATACCCAGACGTTACCACAACTGTTCCCCCATCACATCCCTCACCGACCCCGCCCGTAAATCAGTTGGAGTTTCGGATACACCACCGCGGCCTGTTGGCACGAAGCTATTGCGTTTCTCCTTGTCAAGGAGTTGTTCAACGGTGCAATGTTTTTTGATGATTTCGTAGTTTTGGAGGGTGGCGGGTAGGATGGTTAAGGTGGCACCCAAGTTATTGGGTGTTGTGCTAATCCTGATTTTTCCTGATTTTTCCAAGTTATCTGACGAAGCATCTAAAAAATTTCTTCTATCGATAGAAACCATCGTAATACTTTGATTAGTGCCAGGCTTTACGTTGGCCAAAAAACGTCCAGAGGAAGCTAAAAAGTGTTTGGAGTTGATGTTAATATTTCCACCAGAACCGCCTTTTGCGCCGCTCATGATCGATGCACCATCTAATACTACAAATACAGGGGTTTGAATAGTGATGTTACCACCATCACCATTGCTATTATTTCCTTCTACAAGTGTAGAGATACTACCTTCTCGCAAGTATAGCAAATTAGGTGTTATTATTGTAATATCTCCACCTGTAGCGTTGTTAAATGCTGATGTAGAAATTCTACTGTTGTCGGTTATGTTTATCGTGTTAGCTTGTATTTCAATTTTCCCCGCATTACCTGAGTTAGAGTCTTTGCCTAATGAATTACACAAAATAGCACTATTCTCCGAACCGGCATTATCAGTATGAGCAGAAACACCACTGCTCTGACCGGAAGATTGATTCTCCCCAGAGATTGTTAAAGTATCACTCACTATAGCAATAGTACCACCCGCCCCAGAACTCCTTGTAGAACTGGAAATTATTGCACCATCTGTTAAGATGATTTGGCGAGCCCCGATTTTAATATCGCCACTCTTACCATTACCAAAAGCTCCTTCAGAATTAGTAGAAATGTGGCTACTATAACCTGATTTAGACTCTCCTGATGCTACCAACGTATCAGCTATTATAGTAATAGTACCAGCTTCTCCATTACTGTAGGTACTGCTGCTAATTCCTCCCCCTGCTGTTAGGACGATTTGGACAGCACCTATCGTAATATTTCCACCATTCCCTTTCTGTGAATTAGCATCTTTGCTGACAGAATTGCTATAAATGCCACTATTTAATTCTGCTGGTTTATCACCACCAGAAATTGTCAAAGTATCAGCTAATATGGTGATGTTGCCACCATTTCTAGCAGTTACTGTAGAACTAGCAATTTGTGCCTCATCCATCAAATTAATTTGGTGAGATTCTATCTCAATATTTCCACCTTTACCGGCATTAGTGTCAGTGTTTGTTGAATGACTAAGGATGCTACTGCTATCACCCTTTTTATTTTTCCCTGAGAGCGTCAAGGTACCAGATTTAATCACGATACTGCCAATTTCTCCAGTTCCATAAGATTGACTACTATCAATCTGTGCTCCGTTCTTTAAGATGATTTGGCCAGCCTCTATACGAATATGTCCACCGTTACTCCAAATACTACTGACATCCCCACCTTCAGTATTTTCTCCTGAAACCGTCAGCGTATCAGCCACCTGAAGAACAATATTACCACCTTCCTTAGATCTTGTGATACCGCTAATTTTTGCGCCTTCTGCCAAGGTGATTTGACGAGATTCTATCTCAATCTTACCTGGTTGTTTACTATTTTCCGCAACGGTAGCCGTTGCAATATCACTTTCTAATGCTGTTAGGGTATCTGCTCCTTTAATGATAATACTTCCTCCTTCAGCATTTCCAGAAGCATCAATAGAAGCTTTTTCTAATGTGATTTGCCGTGCTTCTATCTTAATCTCACCGGCTTTTCCAGGGTTGCTTTGTGTACTTGTGGAAACACTAAAAATTCCAGTAAGATCATTTATCTTTTCGCCATGTATAGTTAAAGTATCAGCCTTAATGCTAATACTACCAGCGTTTCCACTTCCGATCGTACTACTACTAATGTTTGCTCGATTCGTTAAGCTGATTTGAGGACTCTCTATTTCAATGCGTCCTGCGTTGCCTGCATTGATTTCTTCGCTTAGTGAATCACTAGAAATACCACTGGAAATCCCTAATTTATTAGAAATTCCTGAAATAGTTAGTGATTCACCCACTTTGAGAATAATGGTACCGCTGTCGTTTTTACTAGGTGTACTGTTATCAATTAGAGCTCCGTCCATCAAATTAATTTGACGAGCCTCTATCTCGATACGTCCAGCAGCATTATTAGCATTTTCTACTAGATCAATCCAAATAGCGCTACCACCTAATTTGCCTTCTCCTGATAAATTCAGGCTACCGACAACTTTGATAGAAATATTACCTCCTGATTGAGTAGATATTCTGGCACCATCTTTCAATTCTATTTGGTTAGCTTTTATTTCAATGTTCCCTCTTTTACCTATGTTATCTTCAGCCCCTACTGATTTAATACTACTACCGTTACCATCATTAGTTTTTCCAGTAAGAATTAAGGTGCCAGCCACTTTGAGGATGATATTACCGCTTTCTCCAGTCCCAACTGTAAAACTTAAAATTGTTCCATCCCTTAGTGTTATTTGGCCAGCTTCTATTTCAATATTTCCCGCTCTGCCTACTCCAGTTGTGAAATTGCTAAGGCTTGTTCCATTCGTCAGAGTCATATTATCGACCTGAATGTTTACTACACCACTGTTTTTATCACTGTGCGTGAGACTACCTATAACAGTATTAGCTGCTTCAAAGCGCCCCCCTCGAATGAAGATACCACCTCCATCTTGGCTGGCTATTCTGGTGTTATTGACCGTAATTTGCCCACCTTGTGCAGCAGCACTCAGATTTAATCCAACATCGGTTGGAGTAATTTCACCACGCGAGGCAATACTGGCAAGATTAATTCGGCCATATTGATATAAGTCTGAACTATATGTTGGTATACCTTCCGCATCATAAACGGGCGGTTCCCCATCTATGTGTATGTTGCCCCCAATCAACGACAACGTCCTCCCCTCTGACACCGACAATTTACTATCTTGCAACCTAATCTCCCCCATCTCCTCTGTCAAAAACCCAAACGCCGTCACCGGCGCCACCGTCAACAAACTATTACCTGGCGTCCGCGCCTCAAACCTCCCCCCATCTTGCAATCGCAAATAATCCGCCGTACTGACATGAAAACCGCCTTGCACATCCAACTTAGCATTCGGTCCAAACATAACGCCATACGGGTTCAGAAAATACATATCCGCATTAGGAATCGTTGACCGTAACGTGCCATCAATGCTAGACGGATTCCCGCCCGTGACGCGGCTGATGACATTTTGGACATTGGCGGGACCACTAAAGGTTGCACTTTCGTGACTTTGCAGATTGAAGTCACCAAAACTATGAAACAAATTGCCACCGTGTTGTTGGCCCAAGTCGGCGCCAATTTGATAATTGGGCCCAGCGAGGGCACCGCTTTTGCCAAGAGTGCCGTCTAGGATGATTTGGGCGTGGGCGGTGAAAGTGAGGCAAAGTAAGAGAGTCAAGAGGGGGAGTGGATAGCGTGGCATAAGAGTCTCCTTTGGTTATGTGGTTTTGGACTGTGGATTAAGAGTCGTTTTGGTTATTATAGTCAAGGCTGGGGAAAAGGGCAATTTTTTTCTCTCGTTCCCACGCAAAAGCAGGGGAATGCCGTGGGCAACGCAAAAGCGTTGCGGGAAAGGAACGCTGGCGCGTCCAGACGGCATTCCCCTGCTTTTGCGTGGGAACAAGAATCAAACTTGACAAATTAAACCAAATGGATTATAAAATAAATTCATCTAAGTTTTAACATTCATAAACGAGGTAACTATGTCCCCAGCCATTGCTGAAGAATATCAACGAGACCTTTATACCTGGCTGATACACAATGCCCAATTACTAAGGCAAGGTCGATGGTCAGAAATAGATGCGGAAAATGTAGCGGAGGAATTAGACAGTATGGCGCGAAGTGAGAGACGAGAATTGGTCAGCCGGTTAGCGGTGTTACTCGCGCATTTGTTAAAATGGGCTTACCAACCAGAGAAACGTTCACACAGTTGGAAATACACGATTGAAGAACAACGTCAACAGGTGTGGGAAGTGTTGGAAGACAGTCCTAGCCTCAAGTATCAACTGGAAGAGAAGTTTCTGCGGGCTTACCAATTGACAAAGATAATGGCAGCTAAGGAAACTGGGCTGGCCAAGACTTATTTTCCTTCGAGTTGTCCCTTCTCGTTGGAACACACTTTGGATGAGAATTTTCATCCATGAGGTGTCATCAGAAACGGAGTTTCTTCCATGAACTCAGTTTCTCATTAAAAGGGGAACACAGAAACTGAGTTTCTGGAAGAAACTCCGTTTCTCATCTCGGTCCTACCACTTCCCATGAGATGCTACCCATTTAGAAAATTTATCCTGACCCGTGGCAACCCATTGATAGGCTTCCAACCCCCAAGTCACTCGATTACTATGGTTTGGATGTAATAACCAGGCCACAAATAGCGTCTGTTTCTGTTCCTCCGTTAAAGCACTCTGCTTTAATTCTGGTGGCATGACAGGAAGTTGGGCCGACGCCACGATGGTGAAATGACCCGTGGCAACACATTGAGACTCACTCAACTTGGCTTTACAGTTGGATTCTGGGAGACTCTCTACCTGAACCCGGTAAGTTTGTCCCTCTGCAAAAGAATGCTTGTCCAACTGGACTTGGCGAGTCATCACTTTGGCTTTTTCCAACATCGATGATTTTGATTCCCCTGAATACATTCGTACCCGATAAGGTGGTACTCCCCCTTCCCAGAGGATGTTCAAAGTACGGTCACCTTCAACCAAGCGGGCGCCGTCCGTTTGCAGAAATGGAATGACTAATGCCTGCAATGGTTCTTCTTTCGGACCGCGAATGCTGACAGTACGTGTGGGTATTTCTCCTTCACCATAGAGTAAATAATTGATGCCTTGCTTCAAGGTATCCCAAAGATTTTCGGATAGCGTAGGAGGTTGCTTCATTTCTGCAACGGGGTAGAAGAGTTTGTCCGCATTTAGGTGAACGATGTTGATTTCACCCAAACGCAAAGTCATTTCACAGGTACGGTTCTTGAGTTTCACTTCGTCATTGGCATACAAGCGCGTGAGAAATTTGATCTCTTCGGCGGATAATGGTTTACCTTGCCGGATAAGTTCATAGTCTGCCGATGTGCAAGTGAAACTTTCGATATGTCCTGCGGGACCTGCCACCATGGATTCGGTAGCGGGTAGTGGGGTGGCACACAATAGAGAACCACAGATAGCAATAATTAGGGGACGTTGCATAGTTGATTCCTGAGGATAAAGATTCTTTTCAAGATTTGTTCAAGATTTGACAACTTTTCCAAAGTTGTCAAATCTCACCGTAAATCATAGCCCTTCACCATTCCATTGTCAACCGCTAATGGGAATGATGTTTGGCAAAGGGCGACTTTTCATACAGATAATGGAATATCACCGCCAGCGGAGGTATCGCAAAATCTAGCCAGCCACCGGTGGAGAATTGCCAGAGACTGAGAATAAATAAGAGACCAAAGGTAACCATCAGATAAATGAACATCTTGCCCAAAGACGTTCCAAAGACGATGAAAAATAAACTGATGACGACAATCAGTATGGCTTCAACCAAGAGATTTAGCCATCCTACCACGTTCAATTCACCAGGCTGTAGTAAAGAGTGAATCGAGTTGAGAATAATCAGTGCCCCTGGCATGATACCTACGGGTGTGGCATAGAGGTCGCGACTGTCGGCAAAACTGCCACCGATAAGTACCACACTGTCTTTGATGCGTCCTTCCTCTGGTGGTTGTTGATGGGTCGTAGCTTGGATAATGCTGTGGGCAGAAATGATTTCCAGCAAGGATTTGAATTGGGCCGGCGGACAAGCTGATGCTGGACAAATGAGAGGGCGATTCTCTAAATGCCACGGCATTTTATAGACAATCCGTTGTTGCAAGCGAGTTTGGGTAGGACTGAGGTTTAAGTCACTTTGATTCTCACAAGAAGGAGGAGTGGCAGTGCTGGCAGTGTCGGAAGACGATGGCCTATATTGGTCTTGCAAACAAGCGAGGAGGTCCAACGGAGGTTGGTCAGGATTTTTGAGGAGTTTGGCCGCTAACAGTTGAATCGACGGCAAAAAATTGGGCTTTTGCAAATTTTGATGCCAAAGTTGCCAGTGACGAATGTAATAATATTTCTCCAAATAAAACTCAGCAGTGGCCCAGAAAACGTGGTTAGACTTCTCTACGGTGGCTTCGAGAAAAGATGGACGTGCTTCCAATTGAGGAGTGGGTTGCCCCAGTTCATCAAGAAGAGGACGTAGGGAACGCACCAAAATAATAGGTGGACACAGGGGAGGAGGGGAGGAGGTGGACAAGGGTGAACAGCGAGTAGAGTAATTTTCCAAATATGTCTGCAATTCTTTGTCGTCCGACTCAGGTAAGCGAGACTGACTCAAGTCTATATCGACAATCACTACTTGCGCCTGATTATTCACCGCAAATTGAATCAGCGTCAACAGGTGGTTTCTCGGCATGTATAAAGGCTCCCCCCAGGCTTGGTAGGTGCGTTCATCAATGTCTAAAAAGATATATGGGGTGGACGGCGTGGTGGGGGTTGGGAGATGGCCTTGATAAAGGGCTATCATCCAATCTATGGCAGTGTCCTCCAGTTCTTGCACCAGGTAAATATGCTTATGGTGCAACATAATTAGAAAGAGGGCAATGAACAGTCCGATTAGCAGACTTTTTAGAAAATGGCGATTTAGGTTAATCATAAATCTGAGTTGAACGGTATTAGGCATTCCCACGCTGGCGCGTGGGAATGAGTTGGAAAATGAACGGGACGCAGGCGCATTCGCACGGCAGAGAAACCGAGTTTTGAAAAAACTCGGTTTCACGGCAACGAGAGAAAAAGCTTTGCTTTGGACTCCTGGGACTGGTTGGACTCACAGGTTATTCAAACACCCCGCCGCCCGTTTCGCAAAATAAGTCAAAATTCCATCAGCCCCCGCCCGTTTGATAGACAACAATGATTCCATCATCACGGCCTCTTCATTCAACCATCCCTGTTGCGCCGCGGCTATTAGCATAGCATATTCGCCGCTGACTTGATACACAAAGGTGGGGGCACCAAATTCGGTTTTCACCCGTTGCACAATGTCTAAGTAAGGCATTCCCGGCTTTACCATCACTATATCGGCCCCTTCTTGTAAGTCCAACGCGACTTCCCGTAACGCTTCATCACTGTTGGCAGGGTCCATCTGATAGCTATACTTGTTGCCTGTTCCTAAGGCACCGGCAGAACCGACCGCATCGCGGAAGGGACCATAAAAGTTGGAAGCGTATTTTGCAGAATAAGCCAAAATCCGGGTATGAATGAAGCCTTCCACTTCCAAGACTTGACGAATACTATGAATCCGTCCATCCATCATATCCGAAGGTGCTACTATATCAGCACCGGCTTGGGCGTGAGACAAGGCTTGTTTGACTAATACTGCTACGGTTTCGTCATTGACCACATACCCTTGGTCATCGATCAAACCATCTTGACCATGAGTGGTGAACGGGTCTAATGCCACATCGGTGATGACACCCAGTTCGGGAAACGCGGTCTTCAACGCCCGAACTGTTCGTTGCACCAAGCCTTCGGAATTGTACGCTTCTCTGGCATCCAACGATTTCTTTTCAACAGGCACAACGGGAAACAAGGCAATTGCAGGAATCCGCAACTTTACCAATTCCTCCGCCTCTTTGAGAAGTTCGTCAACACTGAAACGAGATTGACCTGGCATGGAAGCAATAGGCACTCGTTGTTTTTCTCCTTCTAAGACAAACATGGGATAAATTAAATCGTCAACTGTCAGATGCGTTTCTCGCATTAACCGACGCGAGAAATCATCACGGCGCATTCGGCGCATTCTTAAATTGGGAAATTTGGAAAACATACATAATAGATAAATAATGTTAGTGAGATTTGACAACTTTTGAAAAGTTGTCAAATCTTTCGGTGGTCTCAACTAAAAATTTTCCCAACGGGTATTCGCACATTCAAGACTTCATCAACCACTTCCTGGTCGCCCTTGTCAAAACTTTTAAAATTATCCACGGCGGAATAGACCGTGATAACTTCAATCGCAGGGACAACTAACCAGCAAGATTTGATGCCTAGTGCAAAATAGACCTGGAACTTCGCTAAAATGTCATCCATCCCCTGTCTAGGGGAAAGTATTTCAATTGCTAACAGAGGCATCTCTGACATTTTCAGAATATCGCGTGGCTTGCACAAACCGCGTCGCTGGGCGGGGTACAGACACACATCCGGTTTCAATTCCTCTTTGGCTTTTAAATCAAATTTGGTTAAGTCAAGGGAACTTATATCCAAACTGACTTCCATGTTAGTGGTGAACCTGTCTTCCTCTGGTAAGTATTTCACTAGACGAGTTTGCACGAACCCGTGATTCCAAGAACTCATATCGTCAGATACCTCATGTTCTATTTGCCAATCCATCCTATTTATACCTCCTGTTGGATAATGGATAATAAATAACAGAGACTGGACTAGAGGCTTTAGCCGGTGGTAGGGGCACGTTTCCGGCTAAAGCCTCCAATCCGGCCTTGGTTTTTGTCATTATTCATTGTTTACTTGCACATCAATCGCGTTCTCCTCACACCGTACCTCATACCTCTTCTCCGGTCTGGAATACACATTCACTTTTTGATGCGTGGTGATAAAACAGTTTTCATAAATGTAGTTGGACTTTTTAAACATCGCCCGTTCTATTTCCTCAGTCCTAAACCAGCGGCAATGTGACCGGATATTTTCCTCTCCTCTTAGAATATCTGTCAAGCGATTGAGTTGTTCTAACTCTTCTATTATATCAGGAACTATCAAAATGAGATAGTCTCTAGCCCGACTAATAGACACGTTTAAGATATTGAGTTTATTCAAAAAAATGTCGGGGCCAATGGCAGGCGGAGGATTCAGTAAGTTTACAATTATATCACATTCATCCCCTTGAAAACCATGAATCGTTCCTGTCATCACCTGCACCTGGGGAGACTCCACAGACATGGCATAAAAAATTTTCTCTACCAAATTCGCTTGGGCCAAATATGGGCAAATCACGCCGATTTTCCAAGAGGTTGGATGTTGTTTCAGTATTTCTTTGGCTAAGTATAACGTCAACTCCACTGTGAAAATGGCCGAGTAAATTTGGTAAGCACTGCCTCCATCCAAACGTTGCGGTTTATAAATGCTATCAAATTTACTGACGGGAAACTTAATCACGGTAATCTCCTTTAACTCCGCCCCGAACATCCGTAACTTCTTCTTTTCTGCCAAGGAACGTTGATGAGTCAATTGCCCCGCGTAGGTGAACTGACTGAATAACTCCCCCAGCGGTGGCAGGCTTCGGTATTGAGTCATCAATTTGGTTATCGGAAACGAGTGGGGCACCGTTTGGGAACCGTGAAAGTCATTCAAGCCTACCAAGGTATAAATATTCTCCTCTTGCCACGAGTTGGCTATCACCAACGGTTGAATTTGAAAAGGGTCCCCAGAGACCACGAATTGACTGCGCGGTTGTTGATACAGCACATATACAATCGTCGCCAACGTTATCATGGAAGCCTCGTCAAACAGAATGATTTGCCAAGGCACCTGTTTGAGTTTTTGGCCCAGAAAACCGTCATAAATAAATCGTGCTATCGTCGTCACCACCACGCAAGTTGCAAGGGTGGTCAACTCAAATGACTTGTCTTTGAGGAAACCGTTTCTCTCAATGTCACTGTCGCCTGTGATGCCAAAGCGAATTAACCATTTTCGCGACATCTCCTCTTCACCGGCATTTCTCATCTCCTCCCAAATTTTTCTGAATAACACATCAGCGGCCTTGTTGGTTGGAGTTAATACTAATATTTTCAATGAGTTAGAAGATTTCAGCAGAGGCACAATTTTCTCTTTAGCCAAATAAGTTGTCTTCCCCGTGCCAGGTGGTCCAAACACAAACTCTATTTGACGAGGTAATAAGATTTGCAAATTGTCCTCCTCCCCCAAGGGCAGACGTCGAAAGGCTGATTTCAAGTGTTCCAAAATGAACGTAGGATTGCTAATGTCCAGAATCGCACTTTGAACTTTTGATAAATCAATGTCGGCTATTTCCGCCGGTGACTTGAGTCGTGCCCGCAGAGTAAATTCTTTGACATTCACGACTTCCACAAAAATGCTTTTCGTCTCTTTTTTTAAACATAATTGTAGAGACAAATCAGTCAGGTCTTCGATGCTACGTGGAATGTGTCGGGAAGGATATTTAAGAATCAGAATCCGGTCTGAAGTCGGATCCTTTTCCACCTTACCAAATTGAATGCTAATCTGTTTACCGCGACTGGCGTTTTCGTAACTCAATAAATATTCTAATTCCAACAACGTATTAAACCACGCAAACGTATATTTAGGGAAGTGATTCACTTGGCGTTGTAAAACCTCCAAGTGACCTAATTCACCCAGTTGTTGTTCTAATTGCTTTTGTTGTCCTTCTAACCGCGCCCGTTGTTTAGCCACGGCATCGATTCGATTTTCGGGAAGCGTGGCAAGGGTTTCTGGCACCGGTGAAATCTTTCCATTGTGCAACGTATGCGTGAAAAAATTCTGAAATTGTTTAAACACTTCCGTAGGGTCTTGACCCAATTCCGTGGCCAATTTAAAAATCTCTTCCCCAAAGGCATACTTACTTTTCTGTTCTGAGGTGAAACCTATCAAGCGTTCCGTCGGTATTCCCAATTTGGCCAGCAACATTTTGGCTGCATAACTTTCTGTATCATACTCACAAGCCAAGTCAAAGACAACCATCTCACCAGATTTGCGACACTGACCTTGCTTATCATACAACCAGGACGTCTGTTTTAGCGTGGTTAAAAACTGCGCATCAAATCGGTGCGAACGGGTTTTGCGATAAAACCAAGTATATTGTCCTTGAAATAACTCCTGATTCGCCGGTTCCCGCATCAGGTTCAACAAAAAATTCCAAACCTGCTTCGATTTTTCTTTAGTCAAATGTGTCAAACAATGCGTTAACCCTTCCATCTCATAATCATAAGTCTGTTGTCTATCCTGCGCGTAATCACGAGTACAGCGACCTTGATGTATCTCGGCCCGTTGCACATTCGTCAACGTAGCTACCACTTTTAGACATCTTGGTGTAGTGGCCACCCCCAATTTGTGCAAAAATGTCGTCACCGAGTCCTTTCCAAATTCGTCATAACAGGTTTTATAAAAACTCGTTTCTAGCCAATTCACTGGTTCGTAATGACCAAAATAGAGGGCCAATTCCGGTGTGTGGAAATAAATTTCTGGAGGGGTACGTTGCGACATCTGTGGGTCCTTCCCGGACCTGGCGAGACAAAAAGGCAATCCTTTGATAAGATTGAGATAATCTTCGGTTTGAGACCAGGCACAAGCTAAAAATACCGTCAAGAGTTTTCGAAAATCTTTTAACAAAACCGAATGTGCAACGATTTCCGTCTTTTGGTAACGCGGAATCACATAATATTTCACTTCCTCATAACCCGTTGGCTTCTGCAACCCCAATTCGGTCAAAAATTGCAACGATTGACGATTTTCCACCAAACATTGTTTCACCGTTGGGTAATCCGATTCATGGTCCGTGGGTAAATACACCTGTAAATTTCCTGCCGGGTCATAAGGGGCAACCATCTCCTCAGTGATCAAACGAATGATGGGTTTGTTTCTCAAAATATCTCGTTTCGATTCACTCCAAAGGTAACGACTCTTCTCCAACAAGTAACTATACAATTGCATTAACCACTCATCACTTTGCCGCTTCATAAAAGCGTTCTGGATTCGCACCGCCACATAACTGGGCGTTACCGTCCCGTGCGTGGCAGTCAAAGACTCTTTCACATATTTCCATAATCTGGAATCGTTCGACAAACTGGGAAAAATCCATTTCGCTTGGGGATTGTGTACCAACGCCCCGAGTTGTTCATGGTTTAACAAATTCATCAAACTATGGTGTTCTGCCAAATAAGCATTCCTCCGCACCACAAACTCACCGTCGGCGGTGGGCAACAAACTCTCCTGTTCGGATTGCAAGCGCTGCAATACGGCCTGATAGACAGGTCTAAAGACATGACCTTCTGGAAAATCGTTAGCCTGAGTCGGTAACACCGAAAAAAACGTTTCGGTCAGCAACCTCATGGCTTTGATTATCGTAATACTGTCTGCGGTCAATTGGGCAATCTCCTCAATCAGCCGGGCATTCCAGTCCTCCCCTGGTTTGAGACTTTCTCGACTGTCGGTCAACAAAAACGGGGCGTGAACCAGAAAACGCAGATGCGTCGGCTTCTCCGTAGGAAAAAAGCAATAGGCGGGAAATTGTTCCTCTGCTAAAATCTCCCCTGTCGATGCCAACAGATAAGCGATGCTAACTTGATAAGTCTCCCCATTGGTGACGTGAAGACGAGAAAACACTAACAACGTTTGCGTTTCCAAATGCCGATTCTCCTCCTTGGTGAGACAGACTCGTTCCACTTTCAAACGTTTGCCGAGTGAATGGAGTTTCACGGGGGTGACGGATTTAGCATAGCGTCCTTGCCGACCTGCTTGGGCCACCCAATGAATTTCGGTTAAGTTTCTCAGGAACAACAACGGATACGTGAGATGAGTTAATTTGGTCAAAATATCTTGACGAGATTTAGAAATGGTTCTATCACTCCCGGCAAATGGAAAATTAAATAACGTCTCCTCTGGTTGCCGTTCTGGATGGTCTTTCTCTAATAACACTGGGACCAGAAATTTTTCAATTTTAAAGAGGAACGGCGGGTCATAAATTTCGGGGGTGTCCACATATTGAAAGACGGCCTTAAACCCAATTCCGAACTTGCCCATTTGGGAGGAATATTTATTAGAATTACCAATCGAAGTAATCGCATTGAGATGACCTAATTGATGCTGTTTCGTATCCTCTTCCTCGGTGTCAGGATCCGTCAACGAAAAATGCACGGTGCCATTATGGGCGAACCTCATGCCAGTGTCATTGAGAAGAAAGCGCACTTTAGTCGCTTTCACATCATCGGCATTTTGGAGAAGTTCATAAACAAAATGGGCTTGGTCAGAATATTTCTCAATCACACTGCGCGTCACTCCTTTCAGATAAGACTGTTCGAGTAACTCGGCGCCTTGCTGGCGTTTTTGGGAGAGACGGTTAAAGAGGGTTTGTTGAGGAGGAGTGAGATTGGACATAGAATTTAATGGAAAATGAAAAATATCCGGGTGGACTAGAGGCTTTAGCCGGTGACGTGCCACGACTTCCGGCTGAAGCCTCTAGTCCCGCCCGGCAATGAAAAACATCCGGGTGGACTAGAGGCTTTAGCCGCAATGCCATTAAGTTAAGGAAAACTCCGGTGGAGTGGAGGCTTTAGCCGGCCGGCCGTAGGCATCACCCCCCACTCAAATTGCGGGGCGCCTACCGCCGGCCGGCTAAAGCCTCCACTCCACCGTACCTTAATGGCATTGAGGCTTTAGCCGGGGGCGGGGCCCTTGCCACCGGCTTCCGCCTCTAGTCCAACTGTCGGTTAATTTATTCCTTAGCCGGTGAGGTTACATTCCCAGTAAAATCACCGTCTTCCCTTCCACTTCCACCACTTCTCTCGAAATTCGTTCTTCCCAAGTCTTCCCAGACCGGGTTTCAAACAGTATCAAATAGCCTTGTGAGAGTCCGAATTGACTTAAATACTCCGCCGTTTGTTCTAAACCATCCTGTCGGGTTTGGGGGTCACGATATAATTTCAATTCTATCACAAATTGGTCAGGCCCGTATTCCAGCCATAAATCACACCGTCCATTCCCTACTGCCATTTCGCGTTCCAGCCGCCCACCAGCGTTGATAATTCGTTGCAGGAAAGCCATTAACAATAATTGCCGTCCCACTTCGCGGAAGTCATATTTTTCTAGCCAGGCTTCTGAATAACGGCGATAGAAGTTCTGAAACGCCGTGAGTAGCGCGTCAAGGTCTAAGCGTCCGTCTTTGATATACCAATGTGGTTGTACCAATTTATTGGGGAGGTTCAACTGAAAATCCAGACTGAGGACCCGCGGGATAATTTCTTGATAAATCGGATTCGCAAAGCGCACGGGGGGCGTTGGGGCAACGAGTCCTAAGTCACGGGTATAAACGACCGCATCATTGAAGTTATCAAAGACCGGTGCATCCCCATTGAGAATCGCTTCGGCAACCCGTTTGACCTGTGGTTCACGCAATTTATCAATCAAGCTGTCTAAATGTGTATCCCGCCGTTGAATCAACTCCTCTTTCGCTTGGATCACGTGGGCTAGGGTGATGGATTGCGAATAATCATTCTTCAGCACTTCCGAGACAATTTGATTAGCCAGGGCATTGGTTAACCAGGGTTGACCTTGCGTCAAGCGATAAATCTCTTGGCGCACCGCTACAGAAAAAAGTTGCCCCGTTTCTTGAGTATGTTGGTCTAACAAAGCATTGACCTCGGCTTCGGTAAAACCAAACATGAAGAGAGATTTAGTTTTCACGTTAAAGGGCGACCCCGTCCCTAAACTGTCCCTCTCTGGGCGAAGCCGAATTTTATAGTCCCGCACGTCGCGTAAGCCGACGAGGGCGAGAGAGTGGGGAAACCCTGTGGGACGGGCTTCAAAGCCAGCGCGTAACTGGCGTAACAAAGCTAAAAAGAGGTCGTCCATTAAGGAGTCGGCTTCGTCGATAAAGATGACCAGTGGTTTCGGATTCGTTCGGGCCCACTGCTGTAAATAACCCTTTAAACTGCCAAACTGAGGACTGACTTCTGTCACTTCGGTTGGACATTCGGAGGCAGGTAAATATTGTATGGCTTGATTGTAAATATCGGCGGCCACAATTTGCATGGCACGTTCGGCATCTCGTCCACTGGCGGCCGCTTGGATATTCACTTGCAACGCGGTATATTTCCCCTCCTGATTCAATTGGCGCATTAACGCATATAAATAAGTCGTCTTACCCGTTTGCCTGGGGGCATGAATAATAAAATAATGGCGACCGTCAATCAGTTCCCGAATGCCCGATAAGCGTGGCAATGAGTCCACCACGTAATGAATATCCGGCTGACAAGCGCCGGCGGTATTAAAGAATTTGTGCATGATAAGTTCCTCTTGAAAATGAATAGACCGATAATATCTGCGAGGTTTCCTAAACCTTGAAGATTTAGGAAACCTGAAGTTAAAGTTAATGAGAATAACACAACCCCGCCGGGTCCACAATCTTCCCATCCACTCCCGTACTATCCCCCAATTGCCCATCGGTGAGGGTATATGTCACCGTTGCCACCGGCTTCCCACCCACCGTTGCCAAACTAAATTTGGCATCTAGCAACTGATACCATCTGACCGTCTTCTCATCTCCTGGGTAGTCGGACCATATTTGAGAAGTTCGATATTGCGTGGGATTCGGTTGACGCCATGAAAATACATGGTGACAGACGTTTGGGAACATCTTAACTCAAAATACATCAGTCCTTGCGGGGCGGGATGATTGGAGTCATGACCATCCAAACTCTCGGCTAACAGAGTGGAACTGTCTGCCACTGTGCATTTAGGATTGACGACCAAGGTGATATAACTGCCGGTTACTTTGTCGGCCAAACTCATCACATGTGGTTGATGGGCATCCAGAATGCCATCCCCATTGCCATCTATCCCATTGGGGATGTTGGGGTCCTCCCACTGCCGTTTGTGCAATCAGGGCGTCCAAAATACCCAGGTTATCACTCAAGTGAAAATTCGCATAAGTGGCCAAAGCCCTTTCACAATCAGACGGTTGCGGCCAAACCACGGGATAACCAAATAACCGCTTTGAAATCTGCTGTTGTTCTTGTTGATTTCGACAATCTTGTAACAACTCCATAACCGTAAATCCTGTCACCACCAGCAGTTCAGTTCCCAAGTTTTGCAACCACAACTGTGCTGGTGGGTGATTGCGAAGGACATCAATCAATATATCCGTATCCAATAATAACATACTCACCCCAGGTCGCGTTGCTGTGCTTGTATACGTAATCTCTGCGCATAACTCAAACTGTCTTCAATGTCTTCACGGTCAACCCACATTCCCACTAAGTCAGAAGCCAACAAATCTTGGGCAGTCATCAAGCGTTTCGTCGGTGGTGTTGGCGACCACCTCGCAGTTTTCTTAAATTCCAAAAATTTCAGAAACTGCAACACTTCTAAAGATTCTGGTGCGGACAGTTGTTGGAGATGTTGGTAAATTTTGTTTGTAATAGTCATTCGTGAAAGTTCTCCGTGAAAGTGATTAACGCTGGACTTTCGACCTTAGTTGAAAACCTCGTCGTTCCTAAATGGTGCGTGAGATGCACCCTACCCACTGCGCTTAACTTAATGGCATTGAGGCTAAAGCCTCCACCGGCTAAAGCCTCCACTCCACCGGCTAAAGCCTCCACTCCAGATTTGCTATTAGGTGGTGAACCGTTGCCTCTACCAAGACGGGAACCGATACCTCATTTCTCCCCAGACACTTCTCCCAGCCAAGGGTAAGTCGCCTGGAATCACCGAATCAAAAGGTTCTCTGGCATCCGTGTCAAACAGATTGTGTATCGACACTCCCACTTCCCAAGGTTGCGACTGCGGGCGATAACGCAACGTCATATCTGCCGTGGTGTAATTGGAGACAGCAGGACGTTTATCGCCAACTGGGCGATGCCGCTTGCCAGTCCAATTGGCTTGCAGGTCTAAGTTCCAGTCTGGGAGAAATTCCCAAGTGGTGCGCAAATACCCTTGGTGACGAGGTGCGTTAGGAACGAGTTGGTCATTTTGATCAACGGTCGTTTGAAAATCATAATGACCTTGCCATTTTAAATGGTCACGGAACCGCCAATTGGTTTCCAAACTTAAACCATAGCCAGTCTTTTCGCCTTTATTCTGCGATTGAAATCGGCCCGACAAGGTCGGTTGAGGAGAAATGGCATCCGTTATTCTGGAGTAGAACAGGTTACCTTGCCATTGTATCTTGGAAGTTGGCCGGTGATCGATGACCAGTTCCACCGTTTGAATCGTTTCGGGTTTTAAATCCAGGTTACCTATTCTAGTCACCGTAGCCGCATAGAGTTCATCATACGTAGGCGGACGAAACGCTTTGCCATACAACAGTTTGGTAATCAGTTGTGGTGACGCTTGCCAAACCAGTCCCAGATTGGGGTTTATCGTGTTCCCAAAATCTGAATAATTATAGTACCGTAATCCTGCCGTCAATTCCCACTGCGTATTGAAGGTCCACGCATCTTGTAAAAACAGACGCCAACTCTGGCGGATTTTCTCAGGTAAAAAAGCATCTGGGGTATCTGATAAGTCCACTAACTTACCCCACCACTGGTTAGTTTTGACATCAAAGTTCCTGGCTAATTCTATGTCAGACAGGTCGGCATTGACATATCCAGTTTCCAAACGTACTACATGGTTAGGCAAACCTGTGTAAAATGTCGAGAGACTGAAGCGCCAATGTTGTTCGATGGCTTGGGCTTGGGATTGTGTACCTTCTGGGAAAGCCCCTCCATTACTGCCTGGTGGTAACAATATCGAAGGAGTTTCGCTACCCCACAGATTTCTAAAATAACTGACTTGGGCGGTGACGTCCAGATGCGGCGTCCAGTGCGGTTGTTGATAAGTCAAGTCGGTATTCAGTCGTTGACTGCGAAACAGACCGAGAGGGTCTAAAGCCGAAAAAATTCCTGCCCCCGTGCCTATCTGCCGTCGTTCTTGCAAGCCCGCCCGCCAACGCCAATCACCTGTGGCTACGTCTAATCGCGCTTCATAGCTACGATGTGGGACATTCACAAACCCTGGTGCTAAAGAAACCTGGGTACCGAATTTTTTATCCAACGGCGTTTGACGGTCTGTCGTAATAATTTCACGGTGGCCATTGGTATCTTGGTATTCTAGGGTAGTAGCAACCTCCACCCCGTGATAGCGACCTCCGTGTAATAGCCACGCCTCCAAAGTATTAAAGCTACCTGTCGTTATACCCGCCTCTGTGCCTTTAATATCATTGGCGTTCTTGGTGACGATATTAATCGCCCCAACAAAAGCATCGGCATGGACGACGGCCCCTGAACCGCGGATGACTTCAATTCGGGCAATGGCATTGACGGGCATTCCTCCCCACATGCGGCTTTTATCACCGTACTGCACCAGATTAATCGGGATATTGTTGATTAAGACCAACACGCTAGGATTATCAGCCGTGGAGTAGTAGTTACCTCTGAGGAGATAAAGTGGACTGTAAGCCAGACCTGACCGTATGACATGTAATTCTGGGACGGTTTGTAACACGTCGTCCAAATCTTTGGCCCCCATCTTCGCAATGTCGTCAGCGGTAATGACGGTGACGATGGCAGGTGCCTTTGACACGGTCTGTTTACTGCCGGTCGTAGCACTGACGATTTTGACTTTGATTAATTCCTCGATGGATAAATCTAAAAGTTCCTCGGTGCTTAACAGCGTGTCAGCCGCGTCTTCCGCCTGACTTGGCAAACAGAGCACAGTAGTTGAGAAGAACGCGGCGTATAATGTTCGAGTCAATATAGAAGAATATTTCATGGTGGTTATTATAGTCAATCATTATGAAGTGCCATTTAGCAGAATCGATAGTGATGCAATCTGAGTGATAACCCGAAACCTCCGAGGTCTTAAAGACCTCGGAGGTTTGCCAGAACCTAACAATTAGCCAGTGCCTCTGTTATCACCCACATTGCATCACTACCGTCGAATCAATGGATAAGTTGGTCAATCATGGTTAATGTACCTATCCTAAAAATAGAGAATCGAAAATAGCCGGGTGGACTAGAGGCTTTAGCCGGGTGGACTAGAGGCTTTAGCCGGTGACGTGCCACGATTTCCGGCTAAAGCCTCTAGTCCGGTTATCCATTTTCCATTTTCCATTATCAAATTATATAGTATAATCCAACCATGCAAAAAGTTCAATCCCTCCCGCCGGCTATCAGAACCGCCTATCAACAACATGGTGTCACCTCTTTCTATCAACAATTTGGCAAACAATATCGTAATCCCCATGAATCCGCCATTGGCAAAATCATTCAAGTCCTTTCTACTACCTGTCAACTAGACTTGACGAATGTGTTAGACCTAGCCTGTGGCAGTGGGGAAGTGACTCTCGCGTTAAAAAAATTGGGATATACCAATGTGATTGGCATGGATCCATATACTTTTGAGGCTTATCGGGAACGCACTGGCAAAGTGGCGGAAAAATATTCTTTTGAACAAATTGAAAATGGTATATTGGCGGACCATCACTATACCATAATTATTTGCAGTTTTGCTTTACACCTAGTTGACATTTCACGCCTACCTAAGTTATTATATCAACTCAGTCGAATGGCCCCCTCATTATTGGTTATCACGCCCCATAAAAGGCCCGAAATCAAACCTACTTGGGGATGGACTTTATTAGAGGAAGTGGTGATTGAACGAGTGAGGGGAAGACTTTACCAGTCTTTCCATTCTGGGTGGTGAGGCAATATGGGTGAAAGGTCTGAACTCTGATTAGAATGATTTTCAGATGGACTATGATTGGTCAAGCCTCCTTTCATAGCCCTCATTTAATCATTTCAATCAGAGTTCCAGACCTAAGAGAAACCGCACGATATTTCACCCAGATTGCATCACTACCTCATTCGGAAAATTCTTAAATGTCTTTCAATTCTGATTTAGACAAAAAAATTTGCCATCCAAACCTCAATCTGGTAAAATCACCTCATCTTACAAAACGACTTTAGGAGAAAATTATGTCTAAAAGCACCTACGATGCAGATAATATTAAGGTTCTCAAAGGCTTAGATGCCGTTAGAAAACGTCCTGGCATGTACATTGGTGACACTGACGATGGCACGGGCCTACACCAGATGGTCTTTGAAGTGGTCGACAACTCCGTGGATGAAGCGTTGGCAGGCTATTGTACAGAAGTTCAGGTCGAAATGCACCACGACCAATCCATCACGGTGACTGACAATGGCCGCGGCATTCCTGTGGACCTTCACAAAGAAGAAGGGCGTTCTGCTGCCGAAGTTATTATGACCATTCTCCACTCCGGCGGCAAATTTGACGACGATTCTTACACCGTCTCCGGTGGCCTACATGGCGTGGGTGTGTCGGTGGTGAATGCGTTATCCGAACGGTTGGATTTGACCATTTATCGAGATGGCAAAATCTATCAACAAAGTTATCAACAGGGTGAACCACAAGCGCCTTTGAGTGTGGTAGGCGAAACGGAGAAACGTGGCACCAAAATTCATTTTAAACCCAGTCCCCAAACTTTTACCCATATTGAGTTCCATTACGATATTTTAGCCAAACGGTTACGTGAACTGTCCTTCCTCAATTCTGGGGTTCGCATTTTACTGTCTGACGAAGTTTCTAGCAAAGAAGACTGCTTTGAATATCAGGGCGGGATTCGTGCTTTTGTGGAACATCTCAATCGCAATAAAACGCCGTTGCATCCTTCCGTTATCTATATTAACACGCAAAAGGACAACATTCTGGTCGAGGTGGCTATGCAGTGGAATGACTCTTACCAGGAGAACATTTTCTGCTTTACCAACAACATTCCACAACGGGATGGTGGGACTCACTTGGCCGCTTTTCGCGCCGCTTTGACGCGCACGTTCAACAATTATTTGGAACAAGAAGGCTTCTTGAAAAAGGACAAAATCACCTCGGCGGGTGAAGATGTCCGCGAAGGTCTCACTGCCGTGTTGTCCGTAAAATTGTCGGACCCCAAATTTTCTTCACAAACCAAAGACAAACTGGTCTCCAGCGAAGTCAAAGGCGTAGTGGAATCCATCGTGTCGGAAAAGATGGAAGAGTTTTTATTAGAAACGCCAGCAGAGGCGAAAGTTATCGCAGGGAAAATTCTGGAAGCAGCCCGGGCCCGCGAAGCGGCGCGGAAAGCCCGTGAAATGACGCGACGTAAAAGTGCGCTAGACATAGCAGGATTGCCCGGTAAGTTGGCCGATTGTCAAGAAAAGGACCCTACTCTGTCCGAACTGTTTCTGGTAGAAGGAGACAGTGCCGGTGGTTCCTGCAAACAAGGGCGAGACCGCAAATATCAAGCCGTGTTGCCCCTGAAGGGGAAAATTTTGAATGTTGAAAAAGCCCGGTTTGACAAAATGTTGTCTTCTCCCGAAGTCGGGTCACTGATTACCGCATTGGGTTGCGGCATTGGCAAAGACGAATATGACCCCGCCAAGTTACGCTATCATCGCATCATTCTCGCCACCGATGCCGACGTGGACGGTAGCCACATTCGTACCCTCCTCCTCACTTTCTTTTACCGCCACATGCCAGAACTGATTGAACGTGGGCATTTGTATATTGCGCAACCTCCTCTGTACAAGGCGACCAAAGGGAAACAGGAACATTATGTTAAAGATGATAGTGAACTCAATCACTATCTTTGCACTTTGGCATTGCAAGAGGCACAATTGTTTGTCAATCCGCAGGCACCACCGATTATTGGCACGGCGTTGGAAACGCTGTTTCAACACTATTTGCGAGTGGCCGCGTTGATTCAACGTTTCTCACGGCGAATGCCGGCGGAGGTGTTAGAAACCATGATTGATTTGCCGGCCTTGGCGGAGGCAGAGTTGGATAACTCTATGCGTCTTTCCGAATGGTTTGCAAGTCTCATCGACTTACTAAATCAACGGGCTAAACCGCAACACCGTTACCATCTGGATTTGCACCCAGCTTCTGATACTCACCTGGTGCTGGCCCATCTCACAGTGACGGCTTATAGTGTTGGTACCACCTATCCCTTGAGTAAAACCTTTTTCAGTTCCCCTGAGTATCATGCCATCGTCGCACTGGGGCAGGAATTGAAAGGGTTACTAGAAGCCGATGCGTATGTGCAACGCGGTGAGAAAAAACAGCCTGTCAGTCGCTTCAAAGAGGTGGTGGATTGGCTAATGACCGAAGCCCAACGGGGGATACATATTCAACGCTATAAGGGATTGGGTGAAATGAACCCGACACAACTCTGGGAAACCACTATGAATGCAGAAACTCGTCGCTTGTTACAAGTGCGTGTGGAAGATGTCATTGCCGCTGATGAAGTGTTCACTACCCTAATGGGTGATCAAGTGGAACCGCGCCGGGAATTTATTGAGAAGAATGCGTTATTGGTGTCGAATTTAGATACTTAATAGGTGAATTTGACAACTTTCAAAAAAGTTGTCAAATTTATTTCGAAGGGTCTTGACAACCAAAAAATCAATGGTAAAATAAAAATGATGGTGTCAAAAATAGGACGCCTGAATCTACATCTAACCCACTTTCTTAAAAAGGATACGTGACATGAGTGACAGAGACAAATTCGTCGTTCTCGGCTTGTTTTTTATCTTTCTGATTAGCTTCTTTGTGCTATTCATTCTGTTTGGTCATGAACCAGATAGCAAGTTATTCCAGTACATGTTTTTGATTGCGGCGTTGACGATGGCCTTTACCGGCTTTTTGGGTGCCACTGGAACTTTTACCACTCAAGGCCAAACCTTGGGCGGCGGTGCCGCTATTTTTCTCGTCATGGTTGTCGCCGTGGTGGGACTCAAACCGTATTTTGCCACGGATAACTACATGTTGGAGATTGTAGAGATTGCCAAATCAAAATCAAATTCGACTGAGGACTTATCTACGGAAGTTGCCGTGAAACGAGTCGAGGACGCTTTTGAGAAAATACAAGAGATGCGACACCTTCTGAAAATGGATTCCGCAGAACCCCTGGAGGCAATGATTCCTCGTCTGAAAGCATCCCTCTCCAAGACTTGTTCAGGCCGAGAAACGCTAACCATGGTGATTCGTTCCTTGGAAGCCCCCCACAAAATTTTCCAAACCTCGGATGGCAAATTCAAGGGGTACTTGGGCAACAACAAGCTAGTTGAAACCAAGGAAGGTAAATATGAATTTCCGATGGCGGAATTACAGAGAGAAATGATATTCATGGAAAAACTTTCCAAGAACATCAAACTGGACAATGTGATCTTGGAATACCACGATGACATTCCCGAATTGCAATTGTATGTCAAAGAGGAGAAATAACTATGCCTAGATTTTACTACACACGACCACTTCTGGCTTTGCTACTGTTGGGTATCGTTCTCAATGCGTTTGGTCAAGACACTCAGAAACTCGCCCCGTTGTTGAAGGCCCTAGAATCAGCGAGTCCCATTGACCGATTCAATGCCCGCATCGAGTTGAAAAAACATCTGGAAAACAACCCTGAAAAAGCTCGTCCGGCCCTGGTTCAGACGTTAATTACCTCCCTGTCTTCACGTAGTCCACAGGTCAAAAGCGGTATTTGTGGCGTGTTAAGTTCTCTTAACTTTTTCTGGACCGCAACGAATCAAGAGGCCGCGGAGAAAACCCTGTATGAGATGTATCAAGCAGAAACGACTTCAGACCTCAAGATGACCATCGATACTGCTTTAATGAGGGCCAAAGGCTTGTACAGTGAGGCTATGGATGAGTTCAATAACAACCATGCTAACCAAACCGTGGCGGATAAGTTCAAACGGGTCTATGAAAAATATCCGTTGAGTCAATATGCCTCCCAGGCCCATTTCTTCTTAGGGCAATATTACCTGCGCATCTATGCGGTTCTCGTGAAACAAGGTTTCAAACCCAAATTGGAAACCTACGTGACCAAATCCAACGCCGTGTTTCAAGAGTTTCTGGAGAAAACGGCCAACACGGACAACGATTTGATAGCCGATGCCCACTACTTTAGTGCCCTCAATTGGGTGGCACTTAACCAGGTGGAAACAGCCATTGGGGAGTTGAAACAGATTGAAAACACTGCTTCTGTGGAGGCGGCGGAGAAGGTTTATATTTCTGACTTCTTCTACATGAACATGTCAGTGTTTTTCTCTGGGGAACCTTCCAAAATCACCGCAGAGCCCCCCATTTCCTTGAGTTTGCAGGAGAAGTTTTTAGATGCGAAAAAGTTGGCGGGATACACTCGCCAATATTTGGAAACCAATCAGAACCAAAATTTCAAGGAGTCTGCTAACTTGCTGGCATTTGGGAATTATCTCAATCAGTTTAAGGAATAGGCGCCAAATGTCAAAAAAACTGAGTTTCTTCAAGAAACTCAGTTTCTCAAGGTGTTCTAGTCCAAACTCAACTACCCAATATTATGAACTCCCAACACGAACCCGCCTGTCAATCCTTCCTCCGTCTCCTTGGCATCATGAACGAATTACGTGAAAAATGCCCGTGGGACAACAAACAAACGCTAGAATCGTTGCGTCACCTCACGATTGAGGAGACTTATGAATTATCTGATGCTGTCTTAGAAGGTAATTTGGAGGAGGTGAAAAAAGAACTGGGTGACCTGTTATTGCACATCGTGTTTTATGCCAAAATTGGGTCTGAAACGAAC
Organism: Thiotrichaceae bacterium; assembly: GCA_011391085.1. Classification (GTDB taxonomy): domain Bacteria; phylum Pseudomonadota; class Gammaproteobacteria; order Beggiatoales; family Beggiatoaceae; genus JAABRD01. The sequence goes on from JAABRD010000019.1 coordinate 77,202, forward strand.
GCTTTTGACATTGCCGACGTTATCAATACTCTCTGTGACAAAGTGATTGCACGACATCCCCATGTGTTTGGAGACCTGAGTGTAGCCAGTGATGCCGAAGTGAAACGCAATTGGGAACGTTTAAAGTTAACCGAAAAAAATGGCAATAAAAGTGTCCTGGCAGGCGTTCCCCAATCCTTGCCCGCATTAATCAAAGCCTTTCGGATCCAAGAAAAAGCGCATGGTGTGGGATTTGATTGGCAACATAAGGAAGAGGTATGGAAAAAAGTGGTGGAGGAGATAGAGGAGTTTCAGCAATGTTCTCCTGCGGACCTGGTAGCTATGGAAGGTGAATTTGGTGACTTATTATTTTCACTGGTCAATTATGCCCGCTTTGTCAATCTTGATCCAGAAACCGCTTTGGAAAAAACCAATCGGAAGTTTATCAAACGTTTCAATTATATAGAGGAATCCGCAAAACGTGCTGGGAAAAATGTGCATGAACTGAGTTTGGCGGAAATGGATGTGTATTGGGAGGAGGCGAAAAGGAGTCTCTAATGCTATTAAGTAAAGACATCGCAGAAATTCAAGTTAGTGTAGGGTGGGCAACGTGTTTTGGTTGCCCACCTTTTCCCCACACCTACGGTAACGGATTGGTGGGCAACCAAAACACGTTGCCCACCCTACATTTACTGAGTTTCTGTGATACCAAAACCCTCGCGAAGAAACTCAGTTTCTTTCAGAAACTGAGTTTCTATGGTGCCATTGCGTAAGGTGGACTCCTGATGTTCAAAGCTACGCTTTGGACTCCTGGTGACGCAAAATCACTTCCTCAAGTATCTGACAAATCTGCTGTTCCTCAAAATTCTTCGCCAATCGCCGCAGTTTACTATTGAAACTCCGCAGCCGCGGAACCGTTTGATCCAATTCATCCAACGCTTCGAGGATACCTCCAATGTCTCCTTGCATCGCCAAATCAAATAACTTTTCGGCTTGTTTGAGAGAGGGTTCGATTTTTTCTTGTTGAACCGACGTTTTGAGGTCTTCCACGGTGGGTCCCTGAGACGTTTTCGCCACGGGCACATCGGTATCGTAAGTCCAAGTGAGATGCAGGTATTTGCGCAATAATTCGAGTAATACTTCCGCCCGAAACGGTTTGGCAATAAAGTCGTTGCAACCCGCCGACTGACTCTGTTGTTGATGACAATCAAAGACACTGGCAGACGCCGCAATGATGGGGGTTTGTTCAAAACCAGGTAGTTTTCTAATTTGCCGAGTCGCTTCAAAACCGTCCATCACGGGCATCACGAGATCCGTCAAAATCAAGTCCGGTTGCTGTTCTTTGGTTTGCATAACACCTTCTTGACCATTGGTTGCCTCCGTGACAATAAAACCTAATGGGGAGAGTAAATTGACCATGACAGCGCGGTTTTCCCACTTATCATCGATGACCAAAAGTTTGGGAGATCGACCTTCTATTCCGATAATGGTGGGGGCAACAGTTGTATTCTGCTTGATGAGACCAGACACTTCAAGCAATTCCAGGGTCATCCAAAAAGTGCTTCCACGTCCAACTTGACTGTCGACATGTAATTCTCCCCCCATCATTTCGATTAATCGTTTCGTGATAGGCAATCCCAACCCAGTCCCTTCGGCTTTGTACTTGGCGTCGCCGACTTGATGAAAGGGGAGGAAAATTTTGTCAATATCTTCCGCGGCAATGCCAGGACCTGTATCTTCCACTTGAAAACGAATCTTTCCTTCTTGCAGACCCACTTTGAAACTGACGCCGCCGGCATCGGTAAATTTGACCGCGTTACCTAACAAGTTAAAGAGAATTTGGCGTAAACGTTTTTCGTCGGCACGGACGCCTAAAGGCAGATAGGACAATGGTTCAAATAGAAAAGCAATCCCTTTTTGTTGGGTCCGTATCTTAAACAGTTCCGTCAAATCTTGGAGGAATTTGTGAAAATCAATATCCACCAGATACAGTTCCACTTTACCTGCTTCTATCTTGGAGAGGTCTAAAATGTCGTTAATCAAGGTGAGTAAGTATTCCCCACTGCGTTGAATAATGGCAATCCCTTCTTGCTGTTTGGGCGTTAACGTTTTATCCCGTGCCAAAATTTGGGCATAGCCTAAAATACCATTGAGGGGAGTGCGCAGTTCGTGACTCATATTAGCAAGGAAGGTACTTTTGGCACGATTAGCCACCTCTGCCGCTTCTTTGGCTTGTTGCAAAACTATTTCCGCCTCTTTGCGGTCGGTGATGTCTTCATGCACTCCTACCCATTCGTGGAGTTTACCGGTTTCATCTAACAGAGGTACACCACGACCCCGCATATAGCGGTATAGACCATCATAACGGCGCACCCGATGTTCTATTTCATACAGTTTGCGTTCCTTCGTTGCACTCAACCAGGCCACCGCAGTCTGTGCTTGGTCGTTAGGGTGAATCGCGTTCAGCCAGCCGTGTTGTACTTCTTCAAACGACTGACCGGTAAAAGCACTCCACCCTGGTTGTTCGGTGACAACGCTACCATCCGCCGCGGTGGTCCAGACAATTTGTGACGTCGCGGCAATCAGGGAACGAAACCGGGCATCGCTACGGCGTAACGCTTCTTCCGCTTGCTTATGTTCGGTCATATCAACGTGGGTGCCCACAATTCGCACCATTTGACCCGCTTCATTTTTCACCCCGACTCCTCGCGAGAGGAGCCAAACATAATGACCTTGTTTATGTCTCATGCGAAATTCTATGGAATAAACGGAAGACTTGCCCGTGAGGTAATCATTGACCTGGGCAAACACATGTTTCCGATCTTCTGGATGCAGGAAATTTACTCCAACGTCTAATTTCTGTTCCATAATCTCCTCTGGTGTATAGCCTAACATATCGCACCAACGGGGGGAATAATAGACTTCTTGAGTTTGTAAATTCCAATCCCACAGCCCATCGGTGGCTCCCCGCATAGCCAGTTCAAACCGTTCTTCACTTCGCCGTAAAGCGGTCTCGGCTTGTTGACGTTCGGTGATGTCCCAAAGAACGATGACCATCGAGTCTATTTCACCTGCTGTTTCCCGTACACAATTGACAAATAGGCTAGTGTAAACAAGCTGACCATCTTTGCGTACGAACCGTTTCTCTAACGAGTAGTTGCTTAATTGGCCGGCCAAGATTTTATTAAAGAAAGTAACTTCTGCTGATAAATCGTCAGGATAGGTTAATTCAACCCAGGTGACATTCATTAATTCCGTGCGGGAGTAACCTAACATGTCACAAAATTTATCATTGACTTGCAACCATTTTTGGGTAGGCGAGAGTTGGGCCATTCCAATCATAGGTAACTTGAAAAAATGACTCCATTGTTCTTCTCGTTTCCGCAACGCTTCGGTTCTGTCTGCCACTTCTTGTTCGAGGCGTTGGTGGTATTCTTTCAACAGGTCTTCTGCCTGTTTGTGGGTCGTAATATCTTGGGCTGTACCTAAAATACCGAATACTTGACCACTCGCATCGTGTAGAGGAATTTTGTTGGTTTCTATCCAAGTCGTTACCCCTTCCTGGTTTTGTACCCTCTCCACAATTCCCAGTTTTGGTTTGTCGTTCCCCATCACTAGGCGGTCATCTGCACGATAAACGTCCGCCCAGGGTTTCCAGGACAAGTCAAAGTCGGTTTTCCCAATAATTTCTTCTGTGCTGCTAAGTCCATTCAGTTGGATAACCTGTTGATTGCAACCTAGATAGACCGAGTTAAGGTCCTTCCAAAAGACCAACATGGGGAGATTGTCAATCACGGAACGCAATAATTCTTGCTGATGACGCAACGCTTCCTCCACTCGTTTGCGGCCAGTCATATCACGCATAATGGTGCCAATGGCAACCATTTTTCCGTCCTCCTCACGAAGTGCAATGATGACTTGAGACACAGGAAGCGCAGTCCCGTTGCGATGTAACACCTCATTTTCTCCAGACCAAATATCTGTTTCCATGATGAAGGGTAAATATTCTTCTATCACTTTTTGAGTCATTGCTGGTGAATGACAATCGGAAATTTTAAGGTGCGTCATCTCCTCTTTGGTGCGTCCTATCATCTGCAAACCGGCCATATTCATATAGAGGATATTACCTTGCAGATCGCCATAGCCAATAAAATCACTGGTCGTTTCAACTAACGCTTTAAGACGCGATAAGGACATTTCGCGATCCCGTAGCATCTGTTCAGTACGTTCTCGCTGGGTGAACTCTTGATGCAGTTTAGCAAACACCTCATTGAAGGCCACTGCCAGTTTTCCCACCTCATCACTGGACCTCACCGCCACGGAGTAAACGCGAGTTAAGTCCAGTCCTTTGGCAACCATCTGAGTCAACACGGTTGACATTGTGGTTGACATTGTGGCAATGGGAGTCAGTAAACGATTCATGAAGAACAACAGGAGGAGAAGAACTGCGATCATGGCCACCACGCCAATTAGCAAGATGTATTCAGTCAAACGATAGACCGATTGAAGCGCAGTGGTAATAGGAATAGCCACCATGAATGACCAAGGGGGGGTTGCTTTGCCAATATGAATGGGAATGAATGTTTGATAAGTAGTTGTATTCAGGATGGGTGAAGTGGCGATGGTGAAATAGGATTGTCCCTGACGAATAGCGTCTGTGAGGTTCGAGTTGAATTTTAATTCAGCGATATTTTGACCCACGTATTTGGTTTCATGATGGGCCACAATCACACCGCTATTACCCATCAGGGCTGCGTAACCGCCCCCCAAGACGTTGACTTGAGAAATTTCAGCTTGAAGTTTGTCTGGCAGATAGTCTATGCCTACCACGCCCACAAATTTACCCTTATATAACAACGGCACGATGGCACTGGTAAGTAACATCTCTTTACCAGACACCTTATAAAGATAGGGTTCCAACAAAATTTCCTGACGAATTTTTTGGGGAATTTGATAGTAATCAGAGGTTTCCCAATCCACATTGGGTTCAACCACCACCTGGTCACCGTTCCAATGCCAATAGTAATTGACGCGGCCGGTGGCATCATGACCTGGCGCATTGACAAAATCGACATCTTTGCCGTCAAATGCGTTTGGTTCCCATAACGTCCAGGCCCCCAAAATATCTTGGTCTTTTTTAATCGTGGTGATGAGAAGGTCATTGATAAATTCTCTATCATGGATTTGTTGTTGCACGAGTTCAAGCAAGATAATTTCTAACATGCGGGCCTTTTCCAAGAGTCTTTCAAGACGACCTTGAACTAACCAGGCATTTTTATGGGCCGTTTCTTCAGCGACTTGGTAGGCCAGCGTGGTGACAGTTTGAGTGGTATGATGATGAATGACCCAAATCGTAGAGGAGAACGCTAGGAGAATGGTGATGCCCACTAAGAGGGATAATTTCCATTTTATTTTCATAATTTTATGTGTATTGCCATGAGGATATGTATTTTGAGACGGGAGAATGTTAGCATGTTTAGGAAAAAGTTTCAAGGGAGATAAGTTGAAAAATCCGTCATCTCTTGTGATTGCCATGATAGTGAATTAAGGGCCGTTTGAACTTATTAACTCTTTTTGATAAATTATAATTTGATAAATTATAAAATGAATTTACTGAATCAGGATTTACGCAATGTTCAATGAGTGCTTCGGACCGTTAACAAACCTGACAGGTCTTAAAGACCTGTCAGGTTTAACTCACTCTTTTGGGCAGCACGACTCTGTCAACTCAATAGTTATACGAATTTCTACGTGAGTCCTAATCTATAAAACAATTTGACCTTAACAACATCAACCCCATGCTAATACAAAACATCCTTGGATTTTTCACCATTTTGCTACTCGCTTACCTGATGAGTGAAGCCAAAGCGGCGGTGAAATGGAAGGCCATTGGAATGGCTTGTCTTATTCACTTCTCGTTGGTCATCATCTTTTTAAAAATGCCGTTTTTCAGAGAAGTGTTCGAATTTCTCAATCAAGTGGTTCTGGCCTTGGAAACGGCCACCACGGCAGGCACTTCCTTTGTGTTTGGCTATTTGGGAGGCGGGAAACCACCTTTTGAAATGGTTTCGCCACAGTTCTCCTTTGTCCTGGCATTTAAGGCATTGCCTATTATCCTGGTCATCAGTGCGTTGTCTTATCTCCTCTACTATTACCGAATTTTACCTGCCATTGTCAATTTTTTCGCTTACCTACTGCAAAAAAGTTTACATATCGGGGGCCCGGTGGGACTCAGTGCGGCAGCCAATGCGTTTGTGGGAATGGTGGAGGCACCGTTATTGGTTCGACCTTATCTCAACACGTTGACCAGAGGAGAAATTTTTTCCGTGATGGTTGCAGGGTTAGCCACGATTTCGGGAACCGTAATGGTGTTATACGCAAATATTTTGCGTCCCACGTTACCCTCGGCGATGGGTCATATTTTAACCGCGTCGGTACTCAATGTCCTCTCTTCCCTTATCCTTTCGATGCTGATGGTACCGCATCAAAATGAGAATGTGCAACGGCATGTAGAACTGCCTCAATTTTCCGATAGTGCGATGGATGCTTTGGTAAAGGGCACTGCCGATGGTGTAAAATTGTTGGTGAACGTGATTGCTATGTTGATTGTGTTAGTCGCTATGGTTAATCTCATTAATCAACTGTTGCAACTGTTACCGCCGCTATTTGGTCAACCGGTGACGTTGCAACAAATTTTGGGTCTGTTAATGGCACCTTTAACGTTTCTAATAGGGATTCCTGTTTCGGATATTTTCACCACCGGCGCGTTGATGGGGACTAAGGTGGTGTTAAATGAATTGATCGCTTATGTGGAACTGTCGCAGTTACCCGACTCAGCTTTATCGGAGAGAAGCAGAATTATTATGACTTATGCCTTATGCGGTTTTGCGAATATCGGCAGTTTAGGCATTATGATAGGCGGAATGACGGCAATGGCACCGGCAAAACGCGAAGATATTATTTCTTTGGGTATGAAATCAGTCTGGGCCGGTGTATTAGCCACTTGTTTGACGGCGACAGTCGTGGGGATGGTGATTGAGTGAAGTGGTAGAGGATGACTTTTAAAATGATTTGAGGTATGATGCAGAAACTAAGTTTCTTTAAGAAACTTAGTTTTTTATTCCCACGTCAACTTATTTGAACAACGGTCTTATGAAAAAAATGCTGCAATTTATTTTTGGATTATTCGCCCTCATCACGTTCTTCATCATGGGATGCAATTTTTGGATTGAACAACAAACGCAGGATCGGTTATATTCAGACTCCAATGCGATTCCTTCCAAAACCGTAGCCCTCGTGTTGGGCACGGTCAGACACCTTGGTAATGGACGAATTAATCGTTATTTTCAATATCGCATTGATGCCGCTGTAGAACTTTACAAAGCCGGCAAGGTTAAACATATTCTCGTCAGTGGCGATAATCGTTTTAAATATTATAATGAACCGATAGAAATGAAAAAAGCGTTAATGGCCCAAGGTGTTCCGCCAGACATTATCACTTTGGACTATGCCGGATTTCGCACATTAGATTCCGTTGTCCGCGCCCAGAAGGTGTTTTCTCAGGATGACTTTATCATTGTGTCGCAAGCCTTTCACAATGAACGCGCTTTGTTTATTTGCGATTTTTATAAAATTAACGCGATTGGTTTCAATGCCAAAGGGATCCCGCTGGCGGAAGACTTGAAGACGCCGATGCGGGAATATTTGGCGCGATTTCGGGCCGTGTTAGATTTATACGTGTTGAATACTCAACCTAGATTTTTAGGGGAGAAGGTAGAAATTTAGAGGAGGGTAGTGATGCAATGTGGGTGATATGTTTACCCTCACCCCCGGCCCCTCTCCCAGAGGGGCCGGGGGTGAGGGAAACTCTATGAATATCACCCAGATTGCATCACTACCCAAATTTAGAGGAGAACTTAAATGGGTTTAGATGCAGTTGAATTAGTCATGGCAATGGAAGAGACGTTTGACGTAACCATTTCCGATGCAGAGGCGGAGAGGACACTCACGCCCACAGATGCCATTCATCTGATTGCTTCCAAATTGGAAATCAGTCAGCAACCACAATGTTTGACGCAAACGGCTTTTTATTTTTTACGTGATAAAGTGGTCAACGGGTGCCACGCATTATCACGTCCTCAAGTTCGAATAGATACCAACTTGCGGGAGACAATTCCGAAAGACTTGCACACTTGGGTATGGAAGACGATTGCCAGTGAAGGGAAACTGCGTTTACTTGACTTAGAAAGACCGCGTTGGTTAACGTGGCTGATTGGAGGATGGTCTATGAGTGCCGCAATTTTGACTACCATTGGGTTGCTATGGTTCGTCGAACCAATGGGGGGGTTGGGCAGTGTGGTGGTAGGATTGTGCATAGCCTACTTGGTTAGCACACTCGGATTTTATTTGACAAAATCTTACCGTCGTGAAATTCCGGCAAGGTATGGAGAGGTCGCGAAATTGGTAAGGGTCCTGGTGAGGTCGAATCTTGATTTTTTCAAGAAGAACGGTAAACAATGGACTTATGAACAGATTCGAACGATGGTAAAATGTCTCGTCATGGAAGTGTTAGGCACCGAGGAATATCATGAGGATTGGAGATTTGTGGAGGACTTTGGGATAGATTAATCAGTTTTACCATAATGCACTGGAGGATGTAGAGTCACCGGTGGAGTGGAGGCTTTAGCCGCAATGCCATTAAGTTAAGGTACGGTGGAGTGGAGGCTTTAGTCGGCCGGCGGTAGGCGATCCGCAATTTTAGTGGGGGGGTGATGCCTACTGCCGGCCGGCTAAAGCCTCCACTCCACCGAAATTTTCCTTAACTTAATGGCATTGAGGCTTTAGCCGGGGGATTGGCACCTCATCCAAAATCAGGGCAACTCCCACCGGCTAAAGCCTCTACTCCAGTGGAGACCCTCCCACCGGCTAAAGCCTCTACTCCAGCGGTGTATGACAAAACTAACGCTTTGAACTCCTAAAGGGGTGGAGTCCAAAGCATAGCTTTGAGTCTAGTATATTACTTGACGTCCATTTACTATGGATTTAAAGCGGCTACTTTTTCCAACCCACCCTGTTTTAACAGGTTGGCACGTACTTCGCGCCATTTTTGGTCATTAGGACGACCTTTTTCGATCAGGTTCGTCAGGCTAGTCAGGGCATCGTACCAATAGCCATGTTCGGCATACAGGTAAGGCAACGTTTCTTCACCGGCTTGTTTGAAAGACTTCTCCACGTCGGTCGCAGGCGTAACCACCTTAATCATGCCGGAGGCAATGACATTTAATGAGGGGTTAGCGGTGTCGCATTGTAATGAGACAGACCACTTGTAATTGACATTCTCTTTCAAACTGATGCCATGGGTGGCCAGCGGTAAAGTCTGGATACCCACTGGGACCGCAATGGTCATTTCCTTGTCCAACACCGGTTCAGGAAAATCCCTAGACTCTTCTGCTATCGTGAAGAGGAACTTGGCTGACACGGGCATGGAAACTGACCAATACAAGGTCGGTTGTTTAGACAGCGTTTGGCCGATACTGTCAGGGGCCAATACTTGCAAAGAGAAAGATTCGTCGATGCCGGCGACATCTTTACATACACCGCGGACTCCACGGCTACCTGCACCCACACGACGCACTGGGGCGCCTGTAACGGCAGGTTTATAAGCTATCTCCGCCGCCTGTGCCAAAGAGGGACCAAATACTGGAAGGGGGGCTGAAATGGCTAAGGCAAAGCCCATCGTAACAATTGAAAAAGAAGAAAGTTTTATGGCGTTCATTGTATAATCCTCGTTATCTAGGTTAAGAGTTGATGTAAGCTAACAAGAATAAGCATGGCAAATTTTTTGTCATTTGTCAAACTGGTTTAGGTTGTTAGCCCTCACATCCCTTATAATGGGGTGAACTCAATGAAAAATCTATATGCGACAAATACCCAGATAGATGGGCAAAATACGCATTACAATATGTGCTGGTTTTATAGAGTAGTATTCTAACCAAATTGTACGTTTCCCGTCTTTCGCGCAATAAGAATTATTGCGCCCGTGCGTCCGCTATGCTACGGCGCGAAGCGCAATAATTCTTATTGCGCTCCAGAAGAAATTGTACAAATTTGAAGGAATATTACTATAACTACCCAATTTTTATCATCAATAATTTAAAGAGGTCATCAAATGTTCATAAAAACTATTAAACTCTCCTGCCTGGTCTTGCTACTTGGCAGTCAAGCCGGGTTTGCCACGAATACAGACGAACTATTGCAACAAGGCCAAGCATCTTTTCAACGTGCTGACTATCCCCAGGCCATTTCAAGTTGGGAACAGGCATTGACAGAAATGTCGTTAGACACCTCTGCTTATCTCGATACCTTGACTCATCTTGCGGCGGCCTATCAAGCGACAGGCAACTATGCCAAAGCCCACGCTTTGCTTCAACAAGCTATGCAGATGGCCAAAGAGAAAGGTGGGGGCGAACAACAAGTGTTAATACACAGTCAACTGGGTGATGTGTTATTAGCTATGCAACAACTAGAAGCAGCTAACACGCTTCTACAAAGTGGTCTGGTAAAGGCCCGTACCCTGAATAATCCGGTCATTTTGGCGCATTTGCTAAACAATTTGGGCAATGTGTTAAGCGTTCAACAAAACTTTACCGACGCCCTAAAAGTTTATACCGAAGTCGCTGAGTTGGCCCAACGTAGTGGGAATCTCAGTTTGCACCTTCAATCTCTTCTGAACCAAGCCAAATTGTACCTGAAACAGAATCTTCCACAAGAGAGTTTAGAGACGTTGAAAACAGCTTGGGCAATTTTACAAAAGCAACCGCGTGACTATACCACGGGACTCCAGTTGTTGAGTGTGGGGGAACTGGCTTTGCGGGAACCACAAGGTCAGCAGATGGCTTACCAAATTTTTCAAGACGTGTTAGCCCTTGCCAATCAACAAAAGAATCAGCGGTTACGGGCCTCTGCAAGTGGTTTCTTGGGAAAAGTTTATGAACAACAACAACGTCATGAAGAAGCCTTGCGTTTCACCCGCCAAGCCATCTTTTTCGCCCAAGAATATCAAGATATTCTATATATTTGGGAATGGCAATTGGGTCGGTTACTACTGAACCAACAGGATTTAACCGGCGCCCTCGCCGCTTATCAACAAGCGCGGGACCATTTGTATCCCATTCAAACGCGACTGGTTATTGGCCAACGCAATGCTTCCGAAACCTTTCAGGAACGCATCCGCCCCATCTATTTTGGATTCGCCGATGTCCTCCTCCAACAAGCGGCTAAAGTCGATTCACCCACAGCCAAACAAGCGTTGTTACAACGTGCCAGAGAGGTAGTGGAACAACTGAAAGCCGCCGAATTGCAAGACTACTTCCAAGATGAATGCGTCTCCTTTGTACAAGAAGACAAAGTGGCCCAGTTGGATCTGTTAGAACCCCATACCGCTGTGCTGTATCCCATTCTGTTGCCCACCCGCACGGAATTGTTATTAAGTACGCCTGATGGTATCCACCAATTCATCACCAAAGTGGGTGCTGAAGAACTGGGGAACACTGTACTTGAGTTTCGTAGAAACGTGCAAAATGGCGTTCACAATCGCTTTGTGAATCAAGCCAAACAATTGTACGAATGGCTGATTGCGCCTCTACATAATCAATTCGGTGACCATCATATCAATACTTTAGTCATTGTTCCTGATGGCCCCCTACGTACTATTCCTATGGCCGCTTTATACAATCCAGACACAAGAAAATTTTTGGTGGAAGAGGTTGCCATCACTGTTACCCCTGGGTTAAGTCTCACCGAACCGCGTCCGTTGAATCGTCAAAACATCAGTATCTTGTTAAATGGTCTATCCGAAGGCGTACAAAGTTTTCAGCCCCTGCCCAATGTCCCAAAAGAGGTCTTGAGTATTGAAACTCTCTTCCAGAACCGCCAAGTTTTACTTGACAAAATGTTCTTACTGCAAACTTTCGATCAATCTCTACAAAAGACTCCCTATTCGATTGTGCATCTGGCTTCGCATGGTCAATTTGACCGCGACCCTAAGAAAACCTTTGTGTTAACATACGATGCCAGGTTAACCATGAACCGGCTAGAAAGTTTACTGAGATTTACCCAATTGCGGAAAGAACCAGTTGAACTTCTCACCCTCAGCGCGTGCGAAACCGCGGTGGGTGATGAACGTGCGGCACTGGGATTAGCTGGCGTTGCCATCAAAGCTGGTGCCAGAAGCGCACTCGCCAGCTTATGGTCGGTCAATGACGAATCCACCACCGAATTGATGACCGAATTTTACCGCCAATTGCAAAATCCCACCCTTTCCAAAGCCCAAGCATTACAACATGCCCAACAGAAATTAATTAGGTCTTCCGAATTTCGACATCCCATGTATTGGGCACCGTTTTTACTGATTGGGAATTGGTTGTAATAGAGAATAGATAGCAAAAAAACCAGGATGGACTAGAGGCTTCAGCCGGTGATTGTGCCCCTGCCACCGGCTGAAGCCTCTAGTCCACCCCGACTTTTTCACTCTCCACTATCCGTTGTCCACTATCCGCTAAAACCACTATCCACTATTATTGAGGAACACACAATGCCTTTTCGTCCCCGTTACACCGGTGTCATTGACAGATACCGGGATTTTTTACCCATCCATGAAGACACCCGAATTATCAGTCTAGGAGAGGGCAACACGCCCCTCATTCGGTTACATAATATCCAACGTGAACTGGGTAAAGAAGTAAATATTTATGTCAAATACGAAGGCTTGAATCCCACTGGTTCATTTAAGGACCGCGGGATGACTATGGCCATCACTCAAACCGTGAATGCCGGTAACCAGGCGGTCATCTGTGCTTCCACCGGAAACACTTCCGCCTCGGCTGCCGCTTATGCGGCCCGGGCTGGTATCACCGCTTTTGTTCTCATTCCCGACGGCAAAATTGCCCAAGGGAAACTGGCCCAGGCGATGATGCACGGTGCCATTATTTTTCAAATTCAAGGCAACTTTGATGACGGTATGAGACTGGTCAAAGAAGTGGCTTCCCATGCGCCTGTGGAAATTGTGAACTCCATCAATCCGTTTCGCTTACAAGGCCAGAAGACTGCCGCCTTTGAAATCATTGAAGAATTGGGAAGGGCGCCGGATTATCACTGTCTGCCATTAGGGAATGCAGGCAATATTTCTGCCTATTGGCTGGGTTACACGCAATTTTATCAAATCGGCATCGTGACGACTCGGCCGCGGATGTGTGCTTATCAAGCCTCTGGGGCCGCGCCCTTTTTGCGTGGTCATCCCGTGGAAAATCCAGAAACGATAGCCACCGCCATTCGAATTGGCAACCCGCAAAGTTGGGATAAAGCCTGGGCCGCCCAACGTGAATCGGGCGGCTGGTTTGATGAGTTTTCCGATGAGGAGATTTTAGCCACGCAAAAGCTATTAGCCGAACGCGAAGGCATCTTCTGTGAACCCGCTTCAGCCATCGCGGTTGCTGGCGCCCTTCGAGATGTGAAAAGTGGTAAAATTCCAGAAGGCAGTACCATTACTTGTACCCTCACAGGGCATGGTTTGAAAGACCCTGACACGGCGATTCGCCAAAGCACAGGTCCAGTCATTAAGGTAAAAGCGACGTTGGAGGAGGTGAAGGGGGCGATTTTGGATCATTTGGTGTAAGGGAATACGTATCGCCCTCACTTCCGATCCTTCTCCCAGTTAGTTATGTAGGGTAAGCAATAGGTTTATTGTTGTCCATCAGATGAAGGTGGACAACAAAATATCTGCTTACCCTACATGAACTGAAAATCAAGACCCACTTATGAAACCCAAAGTCTATCTGGAAACCAGCTTCATCAGTTACTTGACTAGCCCCATTAGTCAGAATATCATCACGGCAGCCAATCAACATGTCACGCGAGAATGGTGGGAGAGTTGTCGCTTCGCTTTTGACCTGTTCATCTCGCCATGGGTGATTAGTGAAATCGGTCAAGGCAATATTGTCGAATCCGCAAAAAGATTGGCTATGGTGAAGGATATTACTATTCTAGTATCAAACAATGCGGTAGTCGAATTGGCATCAGCTTTCCTACAAGAAAAGGGGGTGCCTAGCAAGGCCACCGATGACGCCTATCACATTGCTTTGGCCACGGTACACCGAATGAATTACCTGTTAACTTGGAATTGTAAGCACATTGCTAATGGTCAAATCCAACCTAAATTACGTCAAATCAGCCAAAAACGAGGATATGATATTCCTATCCTCTGTACCCCTTACGAACAGTTACAACAGGAGGAACAATTATGTGGAAAGACCCCTTTGTAGAGGAGATACACCAATACCGAGAAGCACACGCCAAGAAGTTTAATTATGACGTGTGGGCTATCTATGAGGAGATGAAAGCCAAAGAAAAAGAGTATGAGTCAGAAGGTTGGCGATTGGTTTCCTTTTGCGCCTCTGATGATAACGAAAGGAAAGAGCCGCATAAAAATTAAACTCACTATTATTCTATTCGGAGGTCCAAAGCGTAGCTTTTTCTGTATTCTGACAAAGCTACACTTTGGCCCCCTGAATCCCTACATGTTAACTTAAAAAATGACCATCAACTACCTATGTTCTCAGAAACAACCCAAAAACATCTTGGCCTCCTCTTTATCCTAGCTGGCTTCTTATACGCCATTGGTCCCCTCTTCAGGGACCTTGGTTCAAACGAAATACTTAGGCACATTGACGCCCGTGCCACCTATATCAGTGGCGTCTGTTGGCTATCGGGACAATCTCCTTATCACCCTGAAACGTTTCAACAGACTTGGAACACTCTCATGGTCAATGAAATGTTGCAAAACCAAATAGAACTGGGTAGAGTGGCGTTACCGTATCCACCCACGTTGGGCCTTATCTCCATTCCTCTCAGTCTGTTTTCTTGGGAAACGGCCCAAACTTTAGTTGATCTACTCAACGTTTTTCTCCTGGGTCTCATTGCCCTCTTTACCCTATTATTGCTGAAAGACTATCAACGTAACTTCTTGATTCTCAGTTTCGGTATCGGTGTGAGTCTCTTTTCCCAATTACCGTATACCACGGCGGTTCTCGTAGTTGGCCAAAACTCCTTAATGGCCACCACAGGTTGCTTAGGTGCTATCTATTTTGCGCGACGCCAACAATTTTGGATAGCGACAGTTTTTGTCCTCCTGGCCAGCATCAAACCACATCTTTCCTTGCTTCCCCTTCTCTACTTGTTTATCACAACGAAAGACTGGCGTTTCTTCGGCGGGGCCACCGTAGCAGTCGGCGTGACCAGTTTCGGGATATTAACATTGGGAGGAGATTTAAACCCACTTCCCGATATTCTGCGTTCCGTGGCTTATTACCAAACCAATTTTGCTAACTCGACAGCTTTGCTACCTGGTTTCAACTTCATTCTAGGGAAGTTAAATGTCGCACCACACATTATCGGATTACTTCCCGTCATGGGAATCCTTTTGGTCATCTTCTTGGCCGTCTGGGGGAGACAACGAGAAATGACCGATTATCAACATCTCCTCCTCATTTCCTTGACCATCTGTCTGACAGCCATGTTTATGCCCTTGCACCACTATGATTATACTCTGTTTTTTCTTATCACCAGCTTACTGGTAATAAGCAAAGGCTATTCAGTTTTCTGGCTATTGCCAGGCATTCTTCTGATTGCGGCCCCTGGCACGGTGGCACGGTGGATCAATGGTTCTTTCGGGGGGGCTTATACAGATAGCATTGTCATTGGCAGTGTGGTTGGTATTTACCTGGCAATAGTCATTGCAGGAATGGTGGGCCAAGACCTAAACAGGAGGAGTCCAAAACAGGTTTTGGACTCCAACTTAAATTAATTCATCACGATAACAACAACAATGACAACTCTAAACATTGATCCTAAAGAACTGGATAAATTTAATCAAATCGCTTCCCGTTGGTGGGACCCTCACAGCGAATTTAAGACGTTGCATGACATCAACCCCTTGCGTTTAAATTATATCGAACAACAGGCGGGGGGATTGGCTGGTAAAACCGTGCTAGATGTCGGCTGTGGCGGAGGTATTTTAAGTGAAGGATTGGCCCAACGACAAGCCAAAGTCACTGGAATTGATATGAGTGAAGCAGCCCTCAATGTTGCCCAATTGCACTTGTACGAATCCGAATCACAGGTAGAATATCATTGCCTTACGGCAGAACAATTTGCCGCAACTCAGCCGGCTAGTTTTGACGTGGTGACTTGCATGGAATTGTTAGAACATGTGCCTCTTCCTACTTCCGTAGTAAAAGCTTGTCACGATATGGTCAAGCCATGTGGACACGTATTTTTTTCGACCTTGAATCGGAATACCAAGTCTTATCTATTTGCCATTCTGGGGGCCGAATATGTGTTAAAACTCTTGCCGAAAGGAACTCATGAGTTCGCCAAATTCATTCGCCCCGCGGAACTTGCCCAATGGGCACGACAGGCGGGATTGGAAGTGACGGCGATAACGGGTTTAAGTTATAATCCGGTATTTCAATCTTACCGTTTGGGAAGCGATGTCTCGGTGAATTATTTGATGCACACTCAACGGATGGAGTGAAGTAGAAATTTTCTGGTCTAATACCCTAGCTTCCGTCAACCAGGAATCCAAAGCTACGCTTTGGATTCCTGAATCATTTCCCCACCACCGTTTTGACCAAATTGACCACCCTCTATCCCACCTTCGCCCAAGCCCTTTTTTCCCGTTTAGAACGTCTCGGCACCTCATTAGCCGCCACCTGCTTAAATAAGTCTCCCACCGAAGCGGTCAAAATGACAAACGTTTCCGTCACTCCAGTCCCCACCGCACTGGAAGTTCCTGCCACTTGTACATATTCCGGATCTAACATCTCCACCACTTCTTGCGCTAATTTTGCCCGGGCCTCAGCTAACGTCACACCATGGGCGTCAATCGGTGGTGAATCAGTGAGATAGCCACGATAACCCGTCGAGTGCGGTTCTAAACTCACCCTTAGCGTTGTCACCTGGCCCGCCATTTTCGCTTTAAAAATCTGTTCATATAAAGCGTAACCACTGTCATAACCCGCGGCAAATTCAGGGTCACGGGCTTTACATTCTTGGATATACTCGTCAAAACTCAAAGTCATTGTTTCTTCTCCGATTGAGATAATCCCGTTTTCGTTGTTCAGCTAGATGAATATCTTGTTGGGGTGTTTTTTGAGTTTTCTTTTGAAAAGCATGAGTTACTCATCTTACGCAGTTGTCTGAATCAGAATTTACAGAATTTTAATGGTGATAGAGTAATACATCCTCTCTAGTGTGAGATTAGGTATTCCCCCCACCCCAAACTGTGCGGGACACTTTCGCGTCACACAGCTTTCAAAGAATTAGGACTAGGTATTTTGACCCAATGTCCGCGTTACCTTTTAGGTCTCGCCCGAAACCATGTCTTCTGCAAATATTCAAGATGTCAACCATCCTTTGGTGAATTAAAGGATAAGCTATGAACCACCATTTCCTGTTTATCACAGGCTCTGACAGCGTGTTCACTCATCTTGGGACCCAGATTTGATTCATGGTTTAGATATTCTCCTAGCGCACTTTTGCCCCTTAATCCTTTGGGTCTCGGCGTTTCTATCAGCCCGAGTTTAATTAGAAGTCCTCTGGTTCTTACATACTATTGCGCCTCTGTAAGATTAATAGTTATTCTCTATAAAGTTGGACT
>JAABRD010000001.1 GCA_011391085.1 Thiotrichaceae bacterium
ATCTTGACTGACTTGGTATTGGTCAATCACCCAGTCTAACGCACTCCGATTCCCCAGCCGATACTCAAACGCTTCCGAAGGGATTCCCGTCAAGGTCAAAGACTCGTTATAACTCAAACGGGTCTTGTCCTTCGACAACTTCAGTTTCGCGACTCGCCAGTTCAAGGGTTCCTTGGTCACTAACCGCAACGGATATTCGGGTTGCGTCTCATAGTGTAAATGCAATTCCGCTAACTGCTGACCTGCCTTGGCAAACGCCCAGAAGTTTGGGGCGTAAGGGACTCGCGGCAGTTCCCGTTTCAGATTCGCCGCGTACTTCTCCCGATAACCAGGGTGATGCAACAGGCCATAGACGTAGTAGAAAATGTCCCACTTCGTCAGTTTGCGACTCCGATAGTGTTGGCGAAACGTCTTTAAAGCCCAGTCCGTAATGTTCTCTTGACGGTTAGTGCCGTCTTCGGAATAGGTGTAGAAAGGAAAGCATTGAGTCTTCTCTAACAAATCTAAGCAAGGAATAAGATTCACCATTACCGTCTGAAATGGTTTACTGCTACCCACACCACTGACACCAATCACACGATTCTCAGTTTCAGTAGCGGGAGTGGGGAAACAGGAGGGGAACACATAAACCTCCTCATTCATCACCCTATCTAAAAATAGGTTTGACTTGATAAATGGACGATATAAGGAGGTTCTCACTTTGTCCTCCTGAAATTCTGCAAACTTACCCCGTTGCAAGTCTAATTTTAAATCACGACTCCAACTCAGTTTGGTATCGTCATAGACCACAAAGTCATCCACACTGATTGGCTTCTCGTCATGGCGTGACCAGCGAAAGACTTCTTGATTATAAAACTCCATTGTGCGTCGCATGTTATTCACCAGCGTCTCACGAGTGAAGTTATAAGCCCAGGCATCACGGCTGGTTGCGACACCACGACTGTAAATCTTGAAAATCACTCCCTCAACTTCCTGTTTCGACGCTTTCTCGGCCTTCGTTCCTAATGGAATCAAACTCTCAAAGTCAGCGTGTAAGCCTTCCGTCAGCCAGAGATGGTTTTTATCCGGCCGAATCGTTTGCCAAGGAATGGCTTTAAAACGGGTTGCCATGAGAAAGTCAAGTTTATCTGGTTTCTTCAGAACGTCGCCAATCTGGGCATAGTAAATACCCTTCTCCCCCGTTTGACTCTTGACCAACAAGTTAATACTGACTCCGACTTTAATTCCGAACACATTTTGCACCCCAAGCGTCTTTCTGACATTTCCGCCTAAATCGAGATGGTAAAGTTTCGTAAAGTCCTGCGCCAAATGTTTCCGCATCCCATCAAACGCAATGCTGTCCAAAAAACTGTTATTGGTGACAAATGCTACAATTCCTTCTTGACTCTCCCGCAGTCGCCAGGTGGCCCACTGAAATGCTTTGACATACGCATCTGACAACGCATTTTTATTCGTAGCGTGTGAATCCTTCGCATACGTTTCCGCAATCAATTTGTCCAACGCCGGGTACTTGCGATTTTTGTTATTGTCATTTTCGTTCTGTTGACCGACGTTATACGGTGGGTTGCCTAGAATGACAAAAATCGGCGCTTCCTGTTGACGGAACACTCGCTGGGTATTGGCCGGGCCAAACAATTCTTGTTGCTTCTCCTCGACCAGTTCAAACGTATCCACTAAACAAATTCCTTCAAAGGGCAGATACTCCCCAGTTCGTTCATAAAAGGCATGTTCGATATTCATGCAGGCAATGTAATAAGGCAACAACATCACTTCGTTGCAATGTAATTCTTCTTGATACTTCCGTTTCAATGCCAGTGGGTTGATCTCTCGTAACACCCGTAGGATGAAATTGCCCGTACCCACAAACGGATCCAAAATCTGCACGCCCGGACTAGACAGGGAACGATTAAATTCCTGCTGTAAAATCTCCTCCACCGACCTGACCATAAACTCGACAATCGGTTGCGGAGTATACACTATGCCATGCGTATCGGCCACTTTGACGGCAAAGCCTTGGAAAAACTTCTCATAAATGACATTGAGAAATTCTTGCTTGCGATGATATTCTTCAATGGTTGCGGCGGCCCGTTCAATGGCCAAGTAAAAATGGTCGAGACTCTTGAGGAACGCATGCCGACTGAACGATTTGGCGGTCAACTGGGCAATGACGGTCTCAATTTCCCGTGCAATGACGTTCTTGTCCCGAAAATCTTGATTCCCAAACACGGTCCGAAATAACCGTTCGGTCAACAAATGTTGCACCAACATCTCCAAGATGGCGGCATCGGCCAAGTTTGGATTGATCGAATGGTGGCAGAGTTTCCGAAATTTGTCAAATGCTTCTTGAAACGGTTTATTGGTCTGTAATTCCTTGGTAAGGATACCGACCAACACCGTTCCCAAGTCGGCCACTTGTTCTTTAAATTTCAGCAACAACCGTAACTGAGTGTAGTAGGTTTGGATAACGTGAGGAAAGGATGTAGGGTTAGGCATAATCAACTTTGAGACCCTCTGTTAAGTGAGACTTCAATGGTCAAAGACTGGTAGTCCTAACCTTTTCTCAAAGATCAAGATTATGGTTTCGATACTACCAGACTACTCAATTTTCGGCAACCCTTTCACAATCTCCACCGTCTTGACACTCACCGTCACCACCTGTCCAATCAGACGGGCAAGGTACTGTTCATCTTCTAACCGATTCGGATCATTGACAATGCCACTGCGTTTATCTTGACGGATTTGATACTGATCTATCATTCATTATGGGATTCATGCCACTCTATTTGGAAAAAACAGGTACTGGCAGAAACCGAAATCCACATTAAAAGTGATAATTGGATGATATTTGCTATGTTCAGCAATTTCACTAAAATATGACCCCCCCTTGACCTAGATTACCAGAATGGGTAATATTCTTCAGTAGTCTAAAGCGACGCCTCGAACTCCAGAAAACGTTATTAATCTAACTCAATTTATGATAAACTTACCCCCAAATATCCAAGTCCTGAACCCTTTCACTGTCCCCTTACAAGGCGTCAGTCTCATTGAAGCCAGCGCCGGGACGGGCAAGACATATACGGTCACTCTCTTATTTATCCGTCTGATTTTAGAAAAAAATCTAACCGTCGATAAAATTCTCGTGGTGACTTTTACAGAAGCGGCAACGGAAGAGTTACGTGACCGCATTCGCCGGCGGTTGCACGAGGCTTTACTGGCTTTTGAAAACCACTACAGTGATGATGACGTGTTGTCTCAATTGATACAACAACATGAAAACCATGAGGAGGCTATCTTTCGGCTGAAAAATGCTTTGCGAGGATTTGATGAAGCGGCTATTTTTACCATTCATAGTTTCTGTCGACAAATGTTGTCTAACAACGCCTTTGAAAGTGGTTTGTTATTTGACACGGAATTGATTAGCGACCCCTCACCCTTGTTAAAAGAAATCGTGGAAGACTTTTGGCGGCAAATGTTTTATCATGCCTCCTCCTTGTTTATCACGTATGCCTTAGAAAATGGGTATAAGAAACCCGCCAGCTTATTGAATACGCTGAAGCATGGGCAATATGTCGGGCAACCTTTTTTAAAAATCATTCCGCAACTGTCTCCTCCAGTGACAGCAGCCCAGGAATTGGCATTTCAAGAATTGTTTCGGGAAGTCCAACAAGTTTGGAAAAAGTGCGCAGAGGAGATAGAAACATTGTTATGTGCAGATGCCAATCTAAATCGCAACAAATACCGAGAAGCGTCGATTTCTCAATGGTGTAAACAGCTAGACAATTTTTTTGGCGCCCCCATGCAATCAGTCAAGTTACCAGAACGGTTTGAAAAATTTACGCGCCGTGAACTGGCCGCCAGTGTCAAAAAGGGAAAAATGCCTCCTCACCATGATTTTTTTGCAATCAGTGACAAATTATTCGACTGTACTCAACAGTTATCTGACAGTTTCAGACGACAATTATTGAGTTTAAAAGTCGAATTGTTTAAAGAGGCAGAACAGAAGTTAGCCTGGAAAAAATTGCAACATCGCATTCAGTCTTTTGATGACTTGTTGATTAACTTGTATCACGCTTTACAAGGAAGCAGTGGCGTTCGGTTAACCCATTTGATTCGCAAAAAATATCATGCGGCGTTGATTGACGAATTTCAGGATACTGACCCTGTGCAATACGAGATATTTCACCGTCTGTACGGGACGGGAGAACATACGTTATTTCTGATTGGCGACCCTAAACAAGCCATTTATAGTTTTCGGGGCGCCGATATTTTTACTTATCTAGTTGCCAGTCGCAAAGCCACGCATCGTCATACGTTGACCATCAACTGGCGTTCCGAACCGAATTTAATTGGCAGTGTCAATCAATTATTTCGACAAAATCCGCGCCCGTTTCTATTTGAAGATATTGTGTTTCATTCGGCCCACGCGCCTGTGTCGCGTCCGCAGGCACCGTCGCGGTTGCAAATCGAAGGTCAACATTTGCCTCCTTTGCAAATTTGGTTTGTCTCCAAACAACAAGCCGAAACGCCTGCCGATAAGCCGATTAACAAGAGTTGGGGAGACCAACATATTCCTCTGGCAGTGGGTTACGAAATTGCGCGATTACTCAAATTAGCCCAACAGGGAGAAGCAACTCTGGGTACGCAACCGTTGATTGCAGGAGATATTGCCATTTTGGTGAGAACCAATGCCCAAGCACGGTTAATGCAAAAAACGTTGACGCAGTTACACATTCCCAGCGTGTTATACAGCCGCGAAAGTCTGTTCGCTTCCCATGAAGTGATGGAAATCGAACGAGTGTTATTAGCCATTGCCGAAGCCAGTCAGGAACCTTTATTGAAAGCCGCACTCACTACCGATATGTGGGGGTTCAAAGGAGATGAATTATATGAGTTGATGACCCATGACGAGACTTGGCAAACCTATCTGCATCGCTTCCAAAAGTATTATTCTCTCTGGCAACACGTTGGTTTTATTCAAATGTTTCGAACCCTGTTGTTAGAAGAAAACATGCAAGAACGCTTGCTACGTTATCCTGACGGCGAAAGACGGTTGACCAATGTGTTACATGCCGCAGAAGTGTTACAACAAGCCTCGGTTAGCCAAAAATTAGGCATCCGCGGCCTCTGTCAATGGCTATCCCAACAACGTCAATTGGAAGGGGAAGTGACTCCAGAACAACAATTACGCTTGGAAAGTGATGAAAAATTGGTGAAAATCGTCACCATTCATAAAAGCAAGGGTCTCGAATATCCCATTGTCTTCTGCCCGTTTGTGTGGTATGGTCACTTGTATACCACGAAAGAGGAACAATTTACTTTTCACAATGACAAAGAAGAATTGACATTAGATTTGGGGTCCGACACGCAAGAAGAACATCGGCACCACGCTAAATATGAGGAACAAGCAGAGAACTTGCGCCTGTTTTATGTTGCTGTGACTCGCGCTAAACATCGCTGCTATTTAGTTTGGGGGGCCTTGCGAGATGCAGATACTTCGGCACTTGCGCATTTATTGCACCCAAATTTAGCGTCCGTGGAAAAAACGGAGGATGACAACACGTTGTGGTCACAGTTAAAACAGTTAGAAAGTGACGCTTACGGCACCCTGCAAGTGTCTCTGTTGCCCTTGGAGAATCCGTATTACCAACGCCCGGCCACGTCCTCTGAAACTCTTCTAGCGCGTCCCTTTTTAGGAAATCTTGCGAAAGATTGGAAAGTGTCTAGTTTCAGTTCTCTCACGGCCACTACACAAGACCATGAAGATATAGCAGACCGTCCGGATTATGACGAAATCACGTCTTATGAAACGTTGCTAGAAGACGATTGGAGTCCTGACAAACAGAATATCTTCAGTTTTCCTCGCGGTGCCAGGGCCGGGAACTTCATTCATGCGCTGTTTGAAAACTTGGATTTTACCAAACCTGACAAAGAGGTGATCAAAACACAATTGCAAGCCTTTGGCTATGATGTAAAACGTTGGCAAACCGTGATTGCGACTTGGATTGACGACGTTCTCCACACGCCTTTAGAACCGCAACGACGTGATTTTACACTCTCTCGAATTGGCAATGAAATGCGTCTCAACGAGTTGGAATTTTACTATCCACTGGCTACCACCGTGACACAAGAAGGGTTGCACACGCTATTTGGTGACTCTCATTTGCAACCGGACGATGACTTGCGTGTCGCCTGGCAAGAACAAATAGGACGCCTCTCATTCTCCCCTGTGCGCGGTTTTATGAAGGGGTTTATTGACTTGATATTTCAGTTTGAAGGACGTTATTATCTGGTTGACTACAAATCCAATTTTTTGGGCAGTCGTCCGAATAACTATCATCATAGTCAATTGGAGGAGATCATGACCCGCAAAGCCTATTTTTTGCAATACCATATTTACACGATTGCGTTGCACCGTTACCTCTCTGTTCGGATTCCTAACTATCGTTATGAACAACATTTTGGCGGAGTCTATTATTTATTTGTACGTGGGATGCAACCGCATCAGGGGGCGAATTATGGGATTTATAGGGATTTGCCGAAGGGGGAGTTGGTTGACAAGTTGTCGACGTATCTATATAATGGATAGTGGACAATGGATAGTGGATAATGGAAAATGGATACCGGACTAGAGGCTTCAGCCGGTGGCAGGGGCACGTCACCGGCTGAAGCCTCTAGTCCGGCTGGTTTGTTTCAGGTTTCGTTGAAATGACGGCCTTTTTGATAACTTTTCCTAGAATACCAGAAAAGGAGATAAATTGATGCAAACGAGAATAGTGATTATAATCGATGATGGCCAGGGAGTGGGGTCCGTTTCCCAAGTAGATTGGAAAATGGACAAACTGAGACCCGTATTGGAAAACATTGAGAACATGCACTCTGAGGTGAATGTTATTATGATGGATTTGGGGGATGAAAGCAACGCCATTGAAGCCCATCATCGCCATACTGTTGACTATTTGAAAAAACCTGTGAACATGGAAATGTTACTACAAAAGGTCCAGGAAAAGGTCCAGGAGGTGTTGACACGCAAAGATGGTATTATTGAAGCACTGGAAGAATGGGTAGAAACTCATCCAGAGGAGGCTAATCAGCCACAACGTGCCACCCTGACTAAAACGGGCGAAATGCAAGTGTGGTCAGCAAAGCAGGTGTTAGAGGAGATCAAGAAGAATACTCCTTTTGGGAGAAAGGAGTATAAAAACCTAATTAAACTCACTACTGATTTACTGACACGGGGGAAACTCAAATCAGATGGCTAACAGCAAGACGATGATTCTTGTGAGACCCCGCGGTGGCCAACCTTATCCAGACCCTACTAAGTCCACCTATCCTTGGGCTTCTCTCATCAAAGAACAATTTGAAACTCAGGGTTGGAGAGTCTGTGATTTAGGGGAAAACCTGGCGGTGACTACTCAGGTGGAATCCACTTTACAAACTGTCGATAGCACCGTCTTTGTGTTCTATGGACATGGTTCAGAAGACTGTATGGAAGGTCAAACTGGGGAACCTCTAGTTCATCTAGGCAATGTGAACTTGTTAAAAAACAAGATAGTTTATGTAGTGGGTTGTTGGACCGCGAAGGTGCTTGGTAAAACCGCAGAACGTTTTGTCCGTTGCTATTGCGGCTATGACAACGAGATTATTTTAAGACTTGATAATTTCTATCTACAAAAAACCGGAGAATGTGTCAATGCAGGACTCCTTGAAATGTTAGCAGGAGGTACGATTGAACAAGCACGACAACGGATAGTAGCGGAATATAACTATTGGATTGACCATTTTACGATAGGCGATGGAAATGTGGGCTTGTTAAGTGTTCAATTTGCGGCGGACTTGCGCCATAATCGTGACGCTTTACGATTATTTGGAGATACCACAGCAAAATTTCCCACCGGCTAAAGCCTCTAGTCCGGTCTCCATTATTCATTATTCATTATTCATTATTCATTCATGGAAACCACTTTAAAACGTTTACTCACTGTAGAAACCGAATCTGAACAACTGGTTGCCAAGGCCAATGCGGAACGGGAACGCATTATTCAGCAAGCTTTGGAAGACAGTCATCAGAAAGAACAACAATTTCAAAATCGAGTTCCAGAATTACATACCCACTGGTTAGAAAAAGCCCAAGTGCGGGCGCAACAAACGATTGCCGAATTGCAAAAACGTTATGCCGAAAGAAAAGCCCGCTTGCAAAGTTTGGCTGAAGAAAATCAGCAACTGGCTTTGGAAGCCGCTGTGCAAGTGTTTATGCGGGTGGGGAAGTGAGGAATTGACAAGGACTGGCAGTCCTTAAAGGACTGCCAGTCCTAACCTTGCCCCAAACTGTGTAAAATAGATTACCATCATAAATACAATACTCCCCATTATTCATTCCTCCAAATGACCAATTATGCCTATGTCAATGCGCGAGTTTCCATTCTCGCGGGTCGCTTATTGTCGGAAAGCCGTTTAACCAAATTATTAAATCAGCCGGTGGGTCAACAACGCACTGGTCATTCTGAATTTGACGAGTGGTTAAATGACCTCAAAGTGGATTCTACACAATTAGAACAACTCTGGCTAATGAAAATGTTGGCAGACTTTGAAGTCTTGATACGTCCGTTAGCTGGCGGTGAACGAGAATTATTACTTTACTGGTTACGCAAATGCGAAATTGCTAACATCAAAACGATTGTACGTGGTAAAATTGCGGGTCAAAATGCAAATGTTCTCCGTGGTCAATTGATGGAATTAGGGAATTTTGCCACGTTACCTGTTGAACAACTGTTACGCACGGAAGACGTCAGTGAGTTATTGCGTCAGTTGGAAACCAGTTCGTATGGAAATATTGCCCGGCAAGCGCGACGAGTGTTTGAAAAAGAACATCAACTGTATTCTTTGGACGCTGCGATTGACCGTCATTATCTCTCCGGATTGGTGCAACGGGTTCGCAGTCTCACCAGTCGGCAACGGGAACCGTTATTACCGCTGTTTAGTTTATTTATGGACCGTTTTAACTTGTTATGGTTGCTACGTTATCGGTTCTCCTACCACTTATCGGCAGCAGAAACGTATTATCTGTTAATTCCCACTCCATATCGTCTGAATCGAAACCGTTTGCAAAGTTTAGCTGAATTGAATACACTTCCAGAAGTGTTGGCCCAGTTGCCAGAACCGCTATCAAGTTGGTTGGCCCAAACTGACAATGTGTTTGCAGTGGATCAACACCTCCTGTTGCAAATTCGACAAATCGCGGAACAAACTTTACGGTGGCGCAGTTTCACGTTGGCTAAAATCTTCGCTTACGTGCTATTACGTGAAATGGAAATGCGTCGAGTGATGGCCATTGTGAAAGGGAAGCGATTGCAGTTGACCACGCCAATGGTTTCCGCCGCGGCGGAATATTCGACGGCGTTGATGGCTTGATGAATGAATGAACAATGAAAGAATTAACGGTGGAGTGGAGGCTTTAGCCGGGTGACGTGCTACTACCACCGGCTAAAGCCTCTAGTCCACCGTAGTTTTTTCACTATCCACTATCCACTATCCACTATCCGCTATCCACTATGCTAAAACCTCTCCCCATGCAACATCTCTCCCTCAAACTGCTTACCGAAGACGTGCCGCAGGCGGCCCAGGTATTGGCAGAATGTGGGGTATTTAATCCAGAAACGACAGACGCTGTGGCGGTAGAATTACCTGAACCACTGGGTGAAGAATTTCGCCAAGAGTTTCATAGTGCCAAAGGTCGATTGGAGAAAATTATTGCATTGATGTCTTTTCAACCGCCTGAGACACCAGAATTTTACCCGGTCTCGTTGGCAGAACTGCGTACAGTTAACACGCAGTTGGGGGAACTTTGGTCACAATTTTCAGCCCTCGAAGAACAATTGCATCAGTGTACTGAACAACAAACGGCTTTAAAACAATTGTTGGAAACACTTCAGAAATTTGCGGACCTCGATGTGGACCTGAGTATTTTTCAAAGTGAAAAACGCTTTTTAAATTTGCATCTGGGGACAACTCCCGCTGAACATTTTCAACATTTGCAAGAAGCGGTAGCGTTGGCAGAACATTTTGTCTCTATGTTCCACCGTGATGACAATACCGCTTATGTGGTGGTGGCAGGTCCGTTAGAACATCAAGAACAAGTGCGGGGGGTGTTAGAACATGCGAATTTTCAAGCACTTTCAATTCCGCCCCAGTTTCATCAGCATCCGCAACAAGTTCATGCGGAGTTAACCGCCGATTTAAAACGCTTGCAACAGAATATTCAAGAAGTCTTGAAACGTGAAACAGAGTTGGCCACACAACGTCATTCTTGGTTAGTCAAGGCTTATCATATCTTGAACCGGGCCGCGGCTTTTGCACGATTGACGGAAACGTCACGGAAGCGTGGCGAGTTGGCTTTGATTGAAGGTTGGGTGCCTCAAGAACAGTTGACAAACTTGGAAACCTTGTTGAGGCGTCATTTGGAACGACCTTTTGTGTTGACCACTCGCAAACCTTCTCCTGCTGAATATCCGCAGGTGCCTTCAGTGACTCGTCACCCTGCCTGGTTAGCTTCATACATGACGTTGGTGAAAAACTATGGCACCCCTCGTTATGGAGAATTTGACCCGACGCTGTGGTTTGCCACCACCTTTGTCTTAATGTTTGGCACCATGTTTGGTGACGTGGGACATGGGGCGTTAATTGCGTCGGCGGGCTGGTATTGGCGCGATAAGTGGAAGACCTTTATGCCCTTTTTTCTGGCCGCGGGTACTTCCTCTCTTGTTTTTGGTATACTGTACGGCAGTGTCTTTGGGTTCGAAGACCTGTTCCCGGCTTTGTGGATGTCCCCCATTCACAACCCAGAATGGATGTTAACCATCGCCTTATATTGGGGGATGGGATTTATTTTGGTTGCCACCTTGATTACCATTGTCAATCGTTGGCAAGAAGGTGACTATGTAAAGGCGTTGTTTAACACGTCGGGCGTGGCGGGTATCTTGTTGTATTTAGGAGGATTTTATGCGATTCGACAATGGCTGGCAACGGATCAATTTGACACCGTCCAACAACTTGCGGTAGTATTACCCCTGTCATTGATTTTAGGTTATAAATGGCATGAAAACCAAATGCCCGTCGCCGAACGCATTTTGGTCACTTTGATTGAAGGACTCGAAGCGGTCTTAAACTATCTGGCTAACACGTTATCCTTTTTACGAGTGGCGGCTTTTAGTCTCAACCATGTTGCTTTGGCCATTGCCGTCTTCACCTTGGCGGACATGATAGGTTCCCCCACCAATTGGTTAGTTATCCTGTTGGGAAACCTCTTCATTGTGATATTGGAAGGGGCGATTGTCACCATTCAGGTGTTACGTTTAGAATATTATGAAGGCTTTTCGCGCTTCTTCAGTGGCGACGGGCGGACGTTTCGGCCCTTGACGAAAGGGATGACATTGAAAGAGAATTGAATGTCATATAGAATGGAAAATAAAAAATAGGTACGGGACTAGAGGCTTCAGCCGGTGATAAGTACCGAAGCAGAAATTTTACCGTATTTTCAATCGTCGCCCTCACCCCCGGCCCCTCTCCCAGAGGGAGAGGGGAGAAAACCACGGATTCCGCCGTTCCCCCCACGCCCTCTGGGAGAGGGGCCGGGGGTGAGGGCAACCTGAATATCACCCAGATTGCATCACTACCGACTAACTATAGAGGTTAAAAATTTACGATGATCCAACTTTTATTACAACCCCTAACTTTGATATTGTTGCTGTTATCACTTCCCCTCTCACTCACCATGGCAGAGGAAAAAACATACCGAGTCGGCTATTTTGAACAAAAGCCCTTTAGTTATCAGCAAGCCGCTACAGTGGCGTCTCAAGATGAATATCTACAAACGTTTCAGCAAGTGTTGAAAGGCAAGCATTGGGAAACTCTCTTTGAACTTGCGCCAGAGGCTTACATCAGCATAGGCACCAACCTCAAGGAAGAGGGAGAAAAACAGGCGCAATTGTTGGTGTCAGGGGCTTACGGTCAGTTGGATGCCATCATTGTAGATGGTCACCTGGCCACTCGTGCCATTCTCAAGATTACCAACAATAATCCGAACCTTCCCATTTTTGCAGAAGGTATCAAGGAGCCGATTAAAGAAGGATTTATCCAGAGTGAAAATGATTCTGGAATCGACAATTTCACGGTTAGCATTACCCCTGGGCGTTACTCGAAGATGTTTAGAACTTTTTACAATGAAGTGCATTTCAAACGGCTTGGTTTACTGTATCATGACGAGGAAAACAAAAATACGCAGACTCATTTGGAGAATGCTGAGATTGTTGCCCAAGAGAAGGAATTTATCGTCCTTCCTTATTCTCTGTCTAGTTCTCGTCCATCTACTCAGGGACAACCAAAAATACAGATGCAACAATGTTCTCAGGATAGCATCCCTTGTTGTTTAACCGCCCTTAACAGTCTTTTTATGCGGGGTATGGACGCTTTTTTTATTCCGTCGTTGGACTGTTTTGACTGGACTAAAAACGATGTCAAACCCTTAATGGATTTTTTGATAGACAAAAAAATACCGACTTTTACGCAACAGGATTCGAGGAGTGTGCAAGGTGGGGCAATGATGGGTTTCACATCGGCTGACCTTCTGGCAACGAGTGAACGCATAGCAGAAAAATTGTACGCAGTTCTTATGGAGGGCAAAAAACCAAGAGAACTTCAGATGGTGAGTCCCACCTGGCCCAGGATTGCGGTAAATGCGTCTGTGGCCTTGAAAATAGGTTTCAATTTGTCCTTTGAAATTCAGGGGGCGAGTGACGAAATTTATGAGGAGATTTGGACGCGGGAACGTATTCAAGTTGGTGGACGGTAAATGGCAGGAATGGAATATCTTTCCAGAGTATTACTTAATCAATGTGGAAAGCTTTGAGGATGTGATTGCGTCGGATTTGGATGAGTGGATCGTCCCAAAACCCGTTTTGGGATGGTCGCGGTGGAGTCCCAAAACGTGTTTTGGACTCCACTATCGTCCTAAAACGTGTTTTGGGACTCCACCGCCACGACATGACCACAAATTAGATGGTGTTGCACACAAGGTATATAATAACCAACTAGAGTCCAATGAGGAGGAGATGTTAATATGAAGTATGAAACCAAACTGATTCGTTTTGACTGGGCTATCAAAACGGTATTGCGTGACAAAGCCAACTTTGATATTTTAGAAGGCTTTTTAAGTGCCCTGTTAGGCGAAGAGATTTTCATTGTGGAACTCTTGGAAAGTGAATCGAACCAAACGGACTTGGACGAAAAATCCAATCGTGTGGATTTGTTGGTTAAGGATAGTAACCAACGCCATTTCATCATCGAGATTCAAAATCAACGAGTGACGGCTTACTTAGAACGTCTGCTATTTGGTGTGTCAAAGGTGATTGTGGAAAACTTGGAATTGGGTGGTGATTATCGGGACGTCAAAAAGGTGGTTTCCATCAGTATTCTGTATTTCAATTTAGGTTTAGGGGAGGATTATGTGTACCACGGAAACACGGAATTTGCCGGGACCCATAACCTCAAGCCCTTGAAATTTCGCAAGTTGGTGGACGGTAAATGGCAGGAACGGAATATCTTTCCAGAGTATTACTTAATCAATGTGGAAAGTTTTGAGGATGTGATTGCGTCGGATTTGGATGAATGGATTTATCTGCTGAAACACTCGACCACTCGCCCGGAGTTTAAAGCCAAACACATTGAGAAGGCACAGACGAAACTCACTTTATTGAAAATGAGTCCAGAGGAACGGCACCGTTATGAACACTTTTTGATGAATGCCGCGACGGATCGGGACGTGGTTCAAACGGCGCACCGCGATGGCAAACAAGAGGGAGAGATAGCTGCTAGATTGGAAGTAGCCCAGAAATTACGCAACGAAGGAATGGATGTGGAAATGATTGCCAGGGTGACGGGTTTGGCCAGGGAAGTTGTGGATTCGTTGAAGGTAACGGACTAAAGGCGGTTATTCTATGGTTAGCGGTATGAGATTTGACAACTTTCAAAAAGTTGTCAAATCTTACATAGGCAAGCAATAAGTTTCCCCCCTATAAGTCACGGCCAAAATCTCAGGAGAAAGTTGCAATATTTTCAAGCACCTGTTGATATGTTTCTGGTGGTCATTAGCAGAAAAATTAACCAGCAGATACTTACCATTGCTTAGTTGACGGTATGCGAGACCCTTCTTCTGTTCGGCAGAGTCAAAAATATACTTTTGAATTTCTTTCTCTCTCCCCAGACCGATAAATGTTTCAGCAATTCCGGTGAAAACATTACGCCAGGTATTCGTCCTAATTTCTACACCATTTAATTTGGCAGTAATATCAAATCCATAGGCCGAAGTGTTTTGACTCACCATTTCAATTTTCTCCCGCAACAGTTGCAAAATCTCGGTTTGAGACTTCACCACCGCGGGCTTTGAAGAGGTCACAGAAGGAGACGCAGTTTCCTTTGCATCACGACTTGGCGAAGCAACAGAGGTCGATATGGGTGAGGGTAAGTAATAGGTTTCATCCCTGTAAGTCACGGCCAACACCTTGAGGGGAAGTTGCAGTTTTCTTAACCACTTGTTGATATGTCTTATGAGACCCCCAGCAGACCAGTCAATGCGCAGATATTTATCATTACTTAATTGACGGTACCGATAACCACTTTCCCGTTTTTCCGGAGAATCAGAGATGAAAATGTGGTTTTGAATCTCCACCATCCTGCCCAAACCAATAAAAGTTTCGGCAAGGCCGGTAAGAATATCAGGCCAACTTTTAGCTTTGATTTCCACTCCATCTAACTTGACCTCTGTAAAGCGCGATTCACGGGACGGAGACGAAAAGGTTTCCGTGACCTGTTCAATTTTCTCCCGCAACAGTTGCAAAATTTCGGTTTGAGACTTCACCACCGCGGGCTTTGAAGAGGTGACAGAAGGAGACGCAGTTTCCTTTGCATCACGACTTGGCGAAGCAACAGAGGTCGACACGGGTGAGGGCAAGTAATAGGTTTCATCCTTGTAGGTCAAGGCCAAAACTTTGAGGGGAACTTGTAGTTTTTTTAACCACTTGTTGATATATCTCCTGTAAGTCTTAGCTGACCAATCAACCCGTAGATATTTGCCGTTGCTTAATTGACGGTATTGATAACCATCTTCCTCTTTTTCCGGAGAATCAAAAATGTGACCTTGGATTTCTTGTTCTCTACCTAGACTGACAAATACTTCAGCTATTCCAGTAAAGGTGTTACGCCAACTATTCGCTTTTATTTCCACATCATTTAGGGTGGCAGCAATGTCAAATCTGTGGGTTGGATTCGCTTGACTCACCATTTCAATTTTCTCCCGCAACAGTTGCAAAATCTCAGTTTGAGATTTCACTACCATAGGCCCTGAGAAGGCGACAGGAACAGAAAATGAGGTTTCACGAGGTGCCGACGCAACCGTCGTCGGCACAGGTGATGTCGACGAAACCACCTGTTGAACCGACAAAATTCGTTGATACAACTCCTCAAAATGAGACTCCGCCAATTGACGTTCGTCAGGAGGAAGTTTCAATTCAATCGCCATTTCCAACCCATCTCTATCTCGCGTAAATCCCCTTTGCATGATTTGACGCAACTTTGATTCTAACTTGAGAAACTGAACCACTTCCCAAACAGTTTGATTGGCCTGAGAACTCCTCCACACCGCTGGCGCCAACAATTTTTCTAAATGGTCCGCCGCGTAAGATGTAGTCAAATCAATGGTCATCACTAACCTATCAGTGGCCACACCCTCCTGCTTGTTGTCAAAAAATAACCACTGCTTGCCATTCGTGAGAATCGCCCAACGCAAGCCCATCGAATTGACATAATTGACGGCTTGGGTGCGGTCATTGTTGCTAAATTCCTTCCCCAAGGTTTTCACTTCTACGATAAAACAATCCTTATCATCGAGACGCATGGTAAAATCAGGAATATAGCCGCCAGCCCCGCCACCGCTATTGCGTTCCGCGATGACCTCGAAAGGATTCCAGATGTTATAACCGAGTGCCGAGAAGAGGCGCAACACGATGACTTGACGGGTTTGGGCTTCATTCAAACCCGCTGTTTCCCAATTTGCTAGAGTTGTTACGATGTCGTTGATGACGTGTGTTAGGTTCATATTAGTGAAGTTAACTGAATTTTCGGCCATGACAAACATATAGATGGAAACGAAACTGTCGTCCAAATTGTTAAGAGTTTGAGAATATTAAGACCCTCCTTAGCAGTCGCATTTATCCAATAGTAGCTTTTGCACATCATCCGATTTTGCCACTGTGTAAAATTCTTGCTGAGGGACAACATAGACTAAGATTTTCTTGCCTCTTTTCAACAGTTCCATGACATTGTTAAAAGACCCTGGACTCTTTCCATCCCAGATTACCAAACCATAATCCGCCTGCGCCGCCATTTCTTTATCTTTTTGTGTATAGAAATCTCTCCCTTTCAGTTTTGGGTCAACAAAGACATGCTTGATAGTCCAATTCCCAAGATTATGCCGGTGCGAATGACCAGAACAAAAGACCATGACGTTTGGGTAATGTATTTCAGATAGGTATTTCTGTACCGCTTTGTCCACGCCGTTGGCATCGCCCACCAGGATGGTGAACTGCTGGTCAACAATGTTCTGTAAGCGGCAACAAATTTCTTGATTGAGTCGACTAATTTTTCTGGAACCAGAAATGAATACGGTAGTCATCTGTTACTCCGAGTTTTCGTCATGGTTAGGATAGATACATTATTTACTTTGGCCTGTTCGTATAAGATAGCAGTTGCGACCGACAAAGTTGAACCGGAACGATATAAATCGTCAAGTAATAGAACGTTCTTACCTGCCAAATGATGAACATTACCCAAAAACATGTTTTCTTTCAATTGTTCCTTTCTTTCCTGTGGATTCTCAATATTTTTGAGTTCTCTCCCGCCTACTTGTTTTTCCAGCACATTTTCCAACACTGATACTTTTAGTCTTGCACCTAATTCTCGCGCTATCTCAACGACGGGTTGGGTAAGTCTATGTTTATTAGTTGACGGAATCGGAATAATTGCATCCATCGTTTCAAGCCCCTTAAATTTCGTAAGCAATCGATCAACAATCTTTCCGACGGCTGATTTATCCCCGTTATATTTCAATTGATAAACAAGTTCGCCCATTTCACTTCTGGTCGTCTTCCAACGATTATGTCCATATTCATCTACCCCCATATAGAGGCTGTCTAGTGTATGTACATCATAAGCAAAACCTTTCTTCCAGTTTCCTTTTAGTTCAATAGACATGTTTAGTTTCCTTATAAAAATGCAAAGTTAACGCTTTGGACTCCTGAATGACAAAGTGGATTCATCGTGTTCACTTGAAGTTCTCCTCTGCCAAAAATTTGCCGCATTCTCATATACCTCTTCAGTGGTTAACCCTTCAAAAAGACGGTCTTGAATGGCCAGATAATCCTCTGTGTGGGGCTGATAAAACGACAAAAACCGCACAGTGTTGGCGGCACCGAGTTGCTGGTACAATATCCATAAGGCCGTTTGACGTAATTCCAAGTCACTATATTCTTTAACTTTCATGGTT
Source organism: Thiotrichaceae bacterium (assembly GCA_011391085.1). Taxonomy (GTDB): domain Bacteria; phylum Pseudomonadota; class Gammaproteobacteria; order Beggiatoales; family Beggiatoaceae; genus JAABRD01. The sequence goes on from JAABRD010000001.1 coordinate 17,591, forward strand.
CATCACCGTTCAAACGCACTGGCCTCAAACACAATATTTCTCATGCCATTCTGCCGGAGTGATAGTTATCAAATTTTCTCGTTTTTCTACCTGAGTCATCGCTTCCAATAGATGTTGACGATTGGCTTCCGTTGTGACAGTAAATAGTCAGTCGTGTCTTGTTCCTCTTCGGGCAGCAGAAAGACTATCACTTCTGCCAAAGCATTGTCAGGTAATTCGGGGGAAGAAATTTCTAGTTTACCTCCCGCTTTGATTCGTGTCTGTTGTCGAATAGCATTTATCATGATGATTGAGTTCTATAGTGGATTGATTATATAGTAATGTTCCCATAAATTTGTACACATCCTCTGGAACGCAATAAGAATTATTGCGAACGGAAGAAACTAAGTTTCTTTTTAAGAAACTTAGTTTCTTCCGTACCGTCTTATAAGGTCCGCACCGTCAACACCCCTTCCACTGCACTAATACTCTCAACCACCGTTTGCGGGATAACATTTCCCACATCAACCAGGGTACAAGCCAACTCTCCGCGAGATTTGTTGACCATGTTGATAATATTGAGACCGCCTTTTGCAATCGCCGAGGAAATGCGTTCAATCATGTGAGGCACATTGGCATTGACGACGAGGAGACGAAAGCCTTCGGCGCGAGGCATTTCCATGTCTGGAAAATTTACCGAATTTCGCACCGTCCCAAATTCCAAATAGTCTCGCACTTGGTCTGCAACCATGATGGCGCAATTCTCTTCCGCTTCTTCTGTGGAGGCACCCAAGTGAGGTAACACCGTCACTTTTTCGTGATTGAGGAGGAGGTTAGTGGGAAAATCACAGATGTAACCTTTCACCTTGCCAGCTTTGATGGCTTCACAAACAGCGGTGTCCTCAACAATACCTTCACGCGAAAAGTTCAGTATAAACAATCCTTTGCGGGCGTTCCGTAACCGTTCTGCATTAATCAAGTGACGAGTGGCATCGAGTAAAGGAACGTGTACGGTGACAAATTCGCATTGAGACAATACATCCTCCACACTCAAGGCTTGTTTGACACTGGAGGACAGTTGCCAGGCGTTTCTTACCGTGATATTCGGGTCGTAACCGACCACTTGCATTCCCAAGGCTTGGGCCGCGTTAGCCACTTTGACACCAATAGCCCCTAATCCAATGACGCCTACGGTGCGGTTGACCAGTTCCATGCCAACAAATTGTTTCTTACCTGCTTCCACTTGTTTGGAAATTTCAGCATCGGTGCCTTTCAGTCCTTGGGCATACGCCCAGGCGGGGAAGAGGTTCCGGGCGGTGCCTAACATGCAACCTAAGACCAGTTCTTTTACCGCATTGGCATTAGCACCGGGGGCATTGAAGACCACGATGCCTTTGGCACTCATTTTGTCCACGGGGATGTTATTAACGCCCGCCCCAGCCCGTCCTACCGCCTTCAGGGTGGGCGGAATCTCCCAGTCGTGCATCTTGAAGGAACGTAACAACACGGCATCGGGATGTTGAATTTCCGAAGCAATTTCGTATCGGTCCCGCGGCAGACGTTCTAGTCCTGACACGGAGATGTTATTTAACGTGAGAATCTTATACATTCTTGTTAGCCCTTCTGTTTAGCAAAGTCATTCATAAAATTCACCAGTGCCTTCACGCCTTCTTCTGGCATGGCGTTGTAAATACTAGCCCGCATTCCGCCAACGGAACGGTGCCCTGCGAGAGTGACGAGACCGGCGGATTTGGCACCCTTTAAAAAGGTGTCGTTGAGGTTGCTATCAGCCATCGTGAAAGGGATATTCATCCAAGAACGGTAGGCCAGGTCGACGGGATTTTTGTAAAATCCTTCCGACCCATCAATTGCCGCATATAACATCTCCGCCTTGCGTTGGTTACGTCTTCCCATCTCCTCCAAACCGCCCAGATTTTTTAGCCATTTAAACACCAGTCCGGCAATATACCAGGCATACGTGGGAGGAGTGTTGTACATCGATTCGTTTTCAATCTGCGTCTTATAAGACAACATGGTGGGGCTACCAGGCATCACCAGATCCGTCAAGTCATCGCGAACGATGACAATAGTGAGTCCCGCAGGCCCAATATTTTTCTGGGCGCCTGCATAAATCAACGCGAATTTGGAAACATCGAGGGGACGCGACAAGATCGTGGAGGACATATCAGCCACGAGAGGGACATCGACTTCTGGAATCGTGTGAAATTCCAAGCCATTGATGGTTTCATTAGGTGTGTAATGCAAATAAGCGGCTTGGACGTTGCATTTCCATTCCCGGCGCGGCGCCACCGTGGTATATTTATTGGGTTTGCTGTCGGTTGCAACATTGACTTGACAATATTTTTTCGCTTCCGCAACGGCTTTTTCGGACCAGAGACCAGTATTGAGGTAGTCCACTTGATTGCTGCCACGCAAGAGGTTTAACGGCACCATGGCAAACTGGGTGGAGGCACCGCCTTGGAGGAAGAGAACTTTGTAGTTCTTAGGAATGCTGAGAAGTTCTCGTAAATCTGCCTCTGCTTGTTGGGCAATAGAAATATATTCTTTGCCGCGGTGACTCATTTCCATGACTGACATCCCACTGCCTTGCCAATCGATTAATTCTTCTTTGGCTTGTTCTAATACCGCTTCGGGTAACATGGCAGGACCTGCACTAAAGTTATAAACTCGCATAGTTCTCCTTTAATTTAGTTGTTAAGTTGAGTAAAAAAAATTCCTGTCTTTTGGGGACAGGAGTGGTTACTATAACATATTTGTTGTCAAGGGGGAAGGGTGACTTGAAAAAAATTATTTTGTTTGTAATTCAAATGGTTGTGATACAAGTTGACATTTGAGAGAGTCAAGGTTTAAGGAAGGTATGGTATAAATGAATGGCAAACAGTGATGTTAAACCTGACAGGTGCTCTGCGACCTGTCAGGTTTTGTTCCTGTACATCATTTACGATGGATGACGAAGGTCATTTAATCGTTTCATTTAAAGAAAGGTGAACTTATATGAAAAGGAAAAAGTGCCCTTTCTGCAAGGGCGGCTTTTTAGAAAGGAAAACCATTAGGGAAACCTACACCTATAAAGGTCACTCCTTGGAAGTGAATCAACCGGGTGAATTTTGCAACGCTTGTGAAGAAGGTATCCTCAATGGTGCAGACCTGAAAGCGACGGAAAGATTTATTCGGGATTTTCAGGCGCAGGTGGATGGTTTATTGACTTCTGGGGATATTCGAAAAATTCGCCATCAATTGAAATTGACTCAGAAACAAGCAGCCGAAATTTTTGGAGGTGGACCGAATGCGTTTAGTCGTTATGAACGCGGCGAAGCTGCCCCATTACGTTCTACTATCCATTTGTTGCGCTTACTCAATAAGCATCCCGAATTGTTGAAAGAAATGGTGAGTTCAACTCATTAGTAATAGAATAGTTCAGGAGTCCAAAGCGTAGCTTTGCCAGGTCACGGACAAAGCTACGCTTTTTCCTCATAGGTTTTACATCATTACCTTTGACGATTTCAACCGGGTTTCCAATTCCTGTAGGCGTTTCTCTAACTGTGTACGTGCGGTTGCTTAAAGCCTCTAGTCCGCCGGCCGGCGTACCTATTTTGGCAACGTAAAATAAAACAAACTCCCTTCTCCTTTCACACTTTCCACCCCCACTTCACCTCCCAACTTTTCGGCAATTTGTTGCACAATGCTTAACCCTAAGCCATGTCCTTCAGCACGTCCTTGGTGTAACCGGGTAAAGGGTGTAAATAACTTCATTTGTTCTTCTTCACCCAATCCAGGACCATTATCACGAACCCAAAAGCGTATCAGATTTTCTCCCTCAGATTCTCCACCTAGTTCTAAACATGGAGGTTGTCCTCCATATTTCAACCCATTGCTAATGTAGTTCGCCCAGATTTCTTCTACCCATGGCCCGTAACCTTGTGCAATGGGCCATTGGTCTGGAAAATGTATTTCGCCATGAAATCCCTTTACCATCTGAAACAGGCGTTTTTCTACCACCTGATTAACAATTAGGTTCATGTCTAACGGTTGGGGTTCCACATTGCCCTGTTTGGCCCCTGCCAATAACAACAGCGCATCAATAATGTCGTTCATCTTTCGACCTGCTTGGGCTATGTTTTGTAAATATTCGAGGGTAGCAGGGTCAAAAGGACCTTGGTCTTCTAACAAGAATTCGCTGAAATTAATGACGGCGTTCAACGGGTTTTTTAAGTCATGGGCGACCGTTCTGGCAAACGTATTGAGTTCTATATTCCGTTTCTCTAGTACCACAGCATGGTCTCTACCGGTTTGCAATTCCTCTTGCAACTGTTGTTGTTGCTGGCGTAGTTTGACATGCGTGACCACCCGGGCTAACACTTCTTCTGTTTGAATCGGTTTGGTCACGTAATCCACGGCACCTAGCATCAATCCTTTCACTTTATCGGCGGTGTCACTGAGGGCCGTCATAAAAATGATAGGAATGTCTTTGGTGTTCTCGTGTGACTTGAGATGCGCACAGACTTCAAAGCCATTCATACCGGGCATCATGATGTCTAGCAATATCAAGTCTGGTTGAGTATATTCAGCCCGTTGGATACCTTGTGGTCCATCTTGGGCAATCAACACTTTGAAGCCTTCGTCTTTTAAAATTTTGCGCAACACTTTGATGGTGTCTGGAGTGTCTTCTATCAGTAAAATGGTGCCAGTCATAACTTCGTTAATGGATAATGGATAGTGGATAATGGATAAATGACTCACCTTACGCAAAGAATAGTAAGTACCTGTGCATAACAAACCTGGTATTTCAGGTAGGGTGGATTAAGCGAAGCGTATCCACCAACATTAACAACGACTGGTGGATACGCTTCGCTTAATCCACCCTACAGACTACAGACTTAGTTAATGAATATACCGCTTCACTATTTCACAAATCTCCTGGTCTTTCAAGTCATCCGCTAATTGCCAAATTTTTCTGGCAAAGGGTGCCAACGTCTGTTCTGCTTGTTCCAATTGTTGGACGTATTCAACGATACCATCCAGGTCCCCTTGCATGGCCAAATCTAACAGTTGGCCGGCTTGTTCAGACGACGGGCCGCGTTCTGGTTGACCGTCTGGGACCGTCTCTTCTGAGGCTGTTATCATAGATTCCTGGGAATCACTGGATTGTTCACAAATCCAGGTGATGTGCAGATGTTTTTGCATTTTCTCTAACAACACTTCACTCCGAAACGGCTTGGCTAGAAAGTCGTCGCAACCTACTTCCCGGCTTTGCGATTGATGATAGTCAAACGCACTGGCCGATAACATAATGATGACCAGTTCTGTCAGTTCCGGCATCTTGCGCAGTTGCCGAGTGGCTTCAAAACCATCCATGACTGGCATGACTAAATCGGTTAACACTATATTGGGAATCCATTCGCGGGCCAGTTCGACTGCTTCTTTACCATTGCCGGCTTCGCGCACTTCGAATCCCAGCGGCGTTAGCAGTTTGACTAGAAGGGAACGGTTCTCTTTTCTATCGTCCACCGCCAACACTTTGCAAGGGGATTGGTCAGGTCGACGTTCATAACCGACAATCACTGGGGGCGTCTCTCGTTTCATGTCCACGTCCGTCGTCGCTGCTTTCAAAGGTAAGACCATCCAAAAGGTCGTCCCTTCGCCCAGTTGACTGTTAACATGCAATTGTCCGCCCATCATTTCCACTAATTTTTTAGTGATAGATAAACCTAAGCCAGTGCCTTGCGCCCGATATTGTTCATCACCGACTTGTTTGAACGGCTGAAAGAGTTGGGTAAGGTCTTCAGAAGTCATGCCAATGCCGGTGTCTTCTATCTGAAAGCGAAGGGTATAGGGTGAAGATGGGTCTTCGCTACCGATTTTGAAACACACGCCTCCTTTTTTGGTGAATTTGACGGCATTGCCCAGTAAGTTGATAATCACCTGGCGCAATCTCTTCTGGTCGACATGAACCCCCTTGGGGAGGCTAGAAAGAGGTTCATAGACGAAGGCAATCTCCTTTTGTTGGGTCCGCATTTGGAAGAGTTCCACAATCTCGGCGAGAAATTGACCCAGATGGAAATCCGTGGGATAGAGTTCAATCTTCTCCGCCTCAATTTTGGAGAGGTCCAAAATATCGTTAATCAAAGTGAGAAGGTAGTCACCATTGCGGTAGATGATGTCTATGTATTCGTGGTGTTCCTTGGGTAAGCCTTTCTCTTGCTTGAAGATTTGGGCGAATCCTAAGACCGCATTCAGGGGAGTCCGCAATTCGTGACTCATGTTGGCCAAAAAGGTACTCTTGGCACGGTTGGCGACTTCGGCAGCATCTCTGGCTTGTTTCAATTCCTCTTGGGCGATTTCATTGGCGGCAATGTGTTTGATGCTACTTAGATTGGTAGCCGTTTCTATCTCGCTAGGATGCCAAGCGTAAGATTTCAGGGACACGATTTGTTTCCAACTGTCAAAGGATTTGCGGGGGGAGATACGAACACCTTGGCCATCCAGAGGAACGGGTTGGCCTTGGGCATCCAGACTGACAGGTTTATTGGGGTCGCCTCCCCATTCTACGGTTTCAATCACTTCGGGACGGCACCATAAAATGTAGTCTGGCGAGTGGTCCGCAATGGATAGAACTAACAAACCGCAGGCGGTGTCTTTGTAAGAATGGGCGGGTGGATAAATCGAGGACAAACTGTTGGTAGCAAAAACGGTTTCCTGCGTGTAAGTTGGCAACCAGTTTAGTAATGCCTGAAGATGTGCTTCCGTGGGTGTGTCACCTAACAACGTAAGTTGATTTTGGAAGGCAATGACGGCCCCCTGGGCGTTGACGGCTTTTAACAAAGCCGATTGATGTTTCCTCAAAATGTCGACAAACGGTTCGGCATGAACGGAGAGGGCATCTAACAATTCCGATTGGTAGGCTTTGAGTCCCAAAGCAAATTCGTACTCTTGATTTTTAGACAAGAGAGTGAGTTGCACGGAAATGACTTGCCCAAGCAGTTCGCAGAGTTGACGCATTTCATAATTGAGAAAGCGTGGCGAATCGTGATGGCCTGCAATCAGTCCCCACAGTTTATCTTCGCGGAGGAGGGAGATACTGAAACTGGTGGTGACGCCCATGTTTTTTAAATATTCAATGTGCATGGGGGAGACGGCACGGAGGGCGGAGAAACTCAAATCTAGCGGCGTTCCCGTGGCTGAGTAAAGCGTGGGGAGAATTTGGCTAGGTTGCGAATACACGTCCACAATGAGACGCAAGGGGTTACGCAAATACAGTTCACGGGCTTGTTTGGGAATGTCACTGGCGGGGTAATGTAAGTTCAGATAAGGTATCAAATCCTCTCGCCTATCTTCGGCTACCACACAACCATTCCACTGTTCGTCAAATTGATAAATCATCACTCGTGTCACACCAATGAGGCGCCGAATTTCCTGGGCCACCGTTTGTAACAAATTGGGTAGGGAGGAGATGGTTTGAAATTGGGCAATCATGGTTTTGGCAACGTGAGAATGCCAATGACGTTGGCCCAGGGAGGAGGTCAGCGGAGAGAGTTGCGGGTCCCGACCGGTGTCTAGGGACGGCTCTAATTCTAAGATTAATGCTTGTTGTGGATTACGATGGACAATGCCGTTAAAAGAAACCGGTTGACCCTGAACCGTTATCATAAGAGGTAATGGATTGACGAAGTGTAACGAGGTCTTCGAGGATAACGCACTGGTCAGGGGTTGTAATTGACTAGGGTCAAATAGTGTCGTCACAGACTGATTCAACAGATTGTCAGGGTGTCGTCCCAGTAATGTCGTGGTATTGTCACTGACTTGTAAAATAGTCAATGAATCATTCAACACCAATAAGGCACCATGAGATTGAATATGGCCGAGGATGTGTATCGGTTCTTTTTCGCAATGGCTGAGGTCGATGGTATTTATCATATTTTTTGATAGAATGAGAAATGGAAATACGGTCACCGGAGTAGAGGCTTTAGCCGGTGGAGCCGGTGGAGTAGAGGCTTTAGCCTCAATGCCATTAAGTTAAGGAAAAAAGTCCCCCGAATTAAAATACAGGTGGACTAGAGGCTTCAGCCGGTGGGTGCAGAACATAATTGAAATCGCAGTGCCCCACCCCCCGGCTAAAGCCTCTAGTCCACCACAACTTTAATTTTTGGGCCACTTCAACTCCTTAACTTAATGGCATTGCGGCTAAAGCCTCTAGTCCACCGCTATTCCACCGGGGCATTTTTCCCGCGGTAGCGTGGGAACGAGAAAATCATTGTCAGTAGCGATAATAGTTATGCGGATTATACAAGAAGTAAAACCCCTTGGGACGCGCCGGCGGCAATTGCACATAGCGTTGCCCCTGTTCATCGGTTTTGGCACGCAATTTTGAGACTCTGACCTTCATCAGATCTTCGCCATCATCATCATCGTCATCTTCTTCGTCATTGGGGTTTCCTGTTGGGGGTTGCAGAATATAGGAAGAGTCGCGAATATCTTGCACGACCGTGTCGACCCATTTGAGGTTAACCGCGTCATCTGCAAATTCACTCCAATCTCCGTTCGAGTTGTGTTCATACATTTGGGTCACAAACTCGCCCATGCTAAGACCCATTTTTTCCGCAACGGGTTGAAGAATACGTTGTGTCCATTTTTGGGTATCTTCCAGTTGTTCTTCCAATTGGACTTTGTTACCAAAAGCAAACGTCCAAATTTGATGGTGAACGATGACCGCATTGGGGTAGGCAAAGGAACGTTTGGCTAAGGTGGTGAGAACGGCACACATGCTGGCGGCCATCGTTTTGACCACTACATAGACCGGTGCTTGGCTATTTTGCATGGCTTCCAAAATGTGTCCGCCTTCCTGAACGTCTCCCCCTTCACAATAGTCAATGACGAGGAAAATTGGATGTTCGGTGCTTTTGTTGTTGAAGTAATGAATGCGTTCCAACACGTAAGACGCCATGCCTGGGAGAATAATCCAGTCGGGCAGTTCAATGCGGCGATCACTGATAGTCAAGTGCCCATTTTGATACGGGTCTTTCAAATACTCGACAGGCTTGTTGACCTGACTCTCCCATTCTTGTTTGCGGTTTCGTTCCTCAATCTTTTCGGTGAGTTCCTCCAAATTGAGGGATTTTTTGGCCTTTTCAAATTCCAGTTTGCTTTTTTCAAATTCCAGTTTGGTGGAGGCCAGATGGATTTCCAATTCTTGGCGTTTATTTTTCTCCTCCAAAACAGCATTTTTAGTAGCCAGCATCGCACGTTCGCTTTCTAAATCGGCCTTCAACTTGGTTTGTTTGAGTTCGATAATGGTGTTTTCGAGTTCCAAACGAACTTTTTGGGCTTCCAATTCAGCCCGCAGTTGAATTTGCCGGGCAGTTTGTAGATCATTTTCCAACAGCAACTTGTCTTTTTCAGCAGACAGTTTGGCTAAGGTTTGACGATTTTGTTCATGTCGAACGTCATTTTCCAAAGCGAGTTTGTCTTTTTCCAGTTGCAGTTCTAACAACGTACCTTTGTTTTTTTCAGCCTGGAGGAGGTTTTGTTGAGACAGATTGGCAACTTCTAATTTGAGTGCCTCTATTTCAACTTGTAATGCCTCCAATGCTTCCAAAGCCTCAGATTTGACGGCAGTCTGAGGGTCAGAGAGGGCCGGTTCAAGGGAGGCATCTGGGGGGGATGCGGACTGATTGACAACCGTTGGTGAAGGTTGAATCTCAATACTGAGAGGGGTAGCAGGCCAGATGGGTCTGGGGGGAATAGGAAGTGGGGGGGATGAATCAGGTGTCTGGTTATTTGAGGAGGTAACAGGCAACTGGTCCATGGAAGTAGGCGAGGGTGCTGACACTACCGGCGAAGGTGCATTTTCCGAAGCAGGATAAATCACCAGTGGAATTTGCGCCTCGCTTGGCGTGGTGACAAAGGGCACCGTCAAGTTATTAGGAAGTGCTTCTTCTTGGGCAATGACTAAGGGAGTGAAACTGTGTAAACAACATCCTATCATCATTGCTAAATTTTGGGATTTTGTCATAGTGGGTTTCTCTGAAAATGGATAATGAATAATGAATAATAGGTCGTTCGGAGGGCCGAAGCAATGTGGGAAAAAAGTACCGACGGACTAGAGGCTTTAGCCGGTAAGGGCACCGTTGGACTAGAGGCTTCAGCCGCAATGCCATTAAGTTAAGAAAAAAAGTCCCCCGAATTAAAATACAGGTGGACTAGAGGCTTCCGCCGGTGGGTGCAGAACATAATTGAAATCGCAGTGCCCCACCCCCCGGCTGAAGCCTCTAGTCCACCACAACTTTAATTTTGGGGCCACTTCAACTCCTTAACTTAATGGCATTGAGGCTTCCGCCGGTGGGTGCAGAACATAATTGAAATCGCAGTGCCCCACCCCCCGGCTGAAGCCTCTAGTCCACCTATCGATTAGTTTTAGGGGCTTTTTTTCTTAACTTAATGGCATTCCACCGGCGGAAGCCTCTATTCCATCGTTGCCACCGGCGGAAGCCTCTATTCCATCGTTGCCACCGGCGGAAGCCTCCAGTCCACCGGTCTCTTATCGTTATTCATTATTCATTAAGGTAATGGTGGTATTACAAACGGTTGTGCATCATTAGATACTAAAAGTTTGGTCATATCTTTGACCGGTATAGGAGGACTAAAAAAGTATCCTTGAATTAATTCACATTGGCGTTGATGTAAAAAGGTGAGTTGTTCTGTCGTTTCTACGCCTTCGGCCACGACAGAAAGTTGTAGGCTATGGGCCATCGCAATGATGGCGGTAGTAATGGCGGCGTCATCTTTGTTCGTGCCAATATCTTTGACAAAGGAACGATCTACTTTGAGGATGTTGACGGGAAAACGTTTTAGGTAGCTTAGGGAAGAGTAACCTGTGCCAAAATCATCAATTGCAATATGTACCCCCATTCCTTGTAATTCAGAGAGTGTGGCAAATACGCTATTTTTCTTGTCATGATCTTCTTCCATTAGCAGACTTTCGGTCAGTTCCAGTTCCAAATAAGTAGGGTTGAGACGAGTTTCTATTAGAATATCTTTGATGGCTTGCAGTAAATTCGGTTGTTGAAATTGGCGACTGGAAACATTAACGGCTATGCGAACTTTGGGCAGGCCGGCGGTTTGCCAGGCTTGATTTTGCAGACAGGCGGTGCGCAGGACCCATTCGCCAATCGGAATAATCAGTCCCATTTCTTCAGCCACGGAGATAAATTGACCAGGGGGAACAAAACCAAGTTCTGGATGTTGCCAACGAATCAAGGCTTCCATACCTGCAATGCGACCTGTGGTCAAAGAGATTTGGGGTTGATAGTATAGACACAGTTCATTGCGTTCCAAAACCTTACGCAGTTGATTTTCTAAAATGAGTCGCTTAATGGCCACCGTATTCATTTCGGTGGTGAAAAATTGATAGGTGTTTTTACCTTGGGATTTAGCACGGGATAAGGCTGCATTGGCATTTTTGAGGAGAGTTGCTGCCTCTTCACCGTCGCTGGGAAACACGCTAATACCGACGCTGGCCGTGATGACGATTTCGTGATTATCAAAGGTCATCGATTTGCTAATGCGGTCCAAAATCCGTTGGGCGGTGTCACTGACTTGTTTGACTGGGTCATCAGCTTCTTCAAAGACGACAAATTCATCGCCGCTGAGACGGGCGACGGTGGCCCCTTCAGAAATGAGACCAGTCAAACGTTGGGCAACTTCGCGGAGGAGGTTGTCTCCCACTTCATGGCCCAGGGACTCGTTAATCATTTGGAAATTGTCTAAATCCAGGGTTAAGACCGTAACACCTTGATGATTGCGGTTAGCACGTCCCAAGGTTTGCCGCATACGTTCCATGAGGAGGTTACGGTTGGGAAGCCCGGTTAACGTATCGTAATTAGCTAAGTAAACGAGTTTTTCTTCGGTTTCGACGAGGCGCCGATAACGGTTGAGACGAGTGATCGTGCGAATGCGGGCCCGTAATTCGGCGCGGTCAAACGGTTTACTCATGAAGTCGTCGGCGCCTACTTGGAGTCCACGCAAACGGGATTCGCGGTCATCGAGGGCGGTGACCATAACCACAGGTAATTCCGCCAAGCGTGGATTGGCCCGGAGGTGTGAACAGACTTCAAAGCCGTCCATCCCGGGCATCATAACGTCCAATAACATGAGGTCCGGAACTAATTCGGTGGCTTTTTCCAAAGCGTCTTCTCCACATTCGGCAAACACGAGGTTGTAACCTTCAGAAGAGAGTAAGGCTTCTACAGTGTAACGTGAGACGATTTCGTCATCGACAATTAAGATGGTGCTTTTATCGGTTTTATCGGCCATTCTGATAATGAATAATGAGTAATGAATTAATGAATACCGTTTAGGTAGCTATGTTTCATTATCAATCATTACGGCGGTGGTTGAGTGAAGGTATTTACAAGGTTGTGTAATTCAGCACGATTAAACGGTTTACAGATGACTTCTGTGGCACCAATTTCCAAACACCGGAGACGGGCGGTGGGGTCGTCCCAGGCGGTGACCATCACAACTGGCAAGTTGGCCAAGTGGGGGTTAGGATTGGCCCGCAGGCGCCGGCAGACTTCAAAACCATTCATGCCTGGCATCATCACATCTAGTAAAATCAAATCTGGTTTCATGGCCTCCGCTTTTTCTAAGCCTTGAATGCCATTTTCGGCAAAAACTAAGGTGAAATTATCAGATTCGAGGAGGGCTTCCATAGTATAACGAGAGACGATTTCGTCATCTACAATTAAAATGGTAATTTTTTTATCAGTCATGGTGAGTGTTTCTGTGTTTAAATAATCTAGGATTTGGTGAATGAATGAAATGACAACCCCATTATACTATGCTAAGGTATAAGTGGTTTATTACAAAAGTTATAGTATTTTTTCCAATCAAGACGGAACTGTAATATTATGTGATGTGTCTGAAATGAGAAATATCCAAAATTAAGGGAAAATCCTCGAATACGTTCATCATTCCATATATATCATAATACATCATAGTTCTACAGTTTCGAATCATTCAGAAAAATATTGTATAATTCGTTGTCACAGTGACTTACCCACTCACTTTATGCCACTGCGCTACAAAAATTAAGTTTCTTTAAGAAGCATTGCATCAGGTGAGTTACCAATGAACATAATACGTGCAATCTTATTCTGAATTATCCGTCTCAGAATATTTAAGAAGGTTTTATTCTTCAGGTCTTTTTTTATTCTAACATTCTGAAAATTCTAAAGTTAGACAATCATTCACTAAGGAAAATAGGAAAACCATTAACAATGAAGACGTTACAACTAAATATCCCCGATGATGTGATGGTACGCATTGAAAAACTTGCCGCAGAACAAGGGGGGCCCAACTATGTCAGTGTCAATTCAAATGAAGTTCAGGGACGTGATGCCCTGTTGACGGACTTACTTATTTTGGGTTTGGATGAACTTGACGTGGGTGAATCTCAGTTTCCTGATGATATAGAAGACCCATAGTTTACACGAACGGAGAAGTCTGCGCTAGTGACAAGGGAGAGGCAAACTTGCGTATGCCTCTTCCTTGCTTATCGTAAGGCAAAACCCAAGGCAATGGGTAATGTGATAAAACTCATCAAGTTACCAATCATCACGATGGCCGCGACTTTATGAGGTTCCTGTTGATATTGTTCAGCTAAGATATAATTGAACACGGCCGGCGGAAGTACGGCAAAGATCAGAAGAATATGTGCTTGTAATGGCGTTAATTCCAGCCACGGACGAATGAGTAAAAATACTAATAATCCCAATAACGGACGTAGTATTGCCCCCACCATCCCAATTTTCCAATGCGTTAAATCAATATCCCCCAATCTAACTCCTAGAGAAAACAACATCAGAGGGATAGCACAATCGCCTAGCATGTTAATTGGTTTCATCAGCAAATCAGGGACTTTGAAATGACAAAAACTCACCCACAGTCCCACCACCGTCGCTTGTATCATAGGCAATTTGAGGATGTTCCACCAGCGGGTCTGGTGACTCAAAATATAAGTACCTACCGTAAAATGTAAGCCAGTCGCAATGACGAATAATAACACCGCGGCGGGTAAAGCAGACTCTCCAAACGCAAAGAAAAGGATAGGAATCCCCATGTTTCCCGTATTAGTGAACATCATAGGCGGAACCATCGTTTTCGGATGGAGATTAAACCAGCGAGTGACCGGCCAGGCCAGGAGGCCAGAACCAAGGACAATACAAACAGCGGCTATAGCCAACTGTTGGTAATGGCTAGGGTCAAAAGATTTATTAGACAAGACGCTAAAGGTCAAAGCCGGTGCAAAAATATCGATAGCAATCCGATTCGTGATACTCATGTCAGTGGGACGGTAACGACCATATAAATAACCGACCAAGACAATAGCGAAGATGGGGAAAAGAATTTCAAAGATTCGGTAAATTAACATAATTTCAGTGGTTCCGGCTAAAGCCTCTAGTCCGGCTTGAATACTCCGCCCCGGACTAGAGGCTTTAGCCGGTGAAAGGGAAAGTGATATGCGAAATTTTCTAGTCATATTTATGTTCATTGCCAGCATCTTCATGACCGGCTGGATATTAGCCAAAATAGCCGCAAAAATCTATGCAGGACTATTATGGTTCCGAATAATCCAACAAATCGATATAAAAACGCTGTTAAGACAACATTTAGATGAACTTTACAAAGCAGAAAATCGACCACGCCGACTACGTTGGTTAAGTGATCCAGAAATGGAATTTTTGCAAAAAACCGTGAGAGAAACTTACAAGAGGGAATTTCCCAAAACCGCCACGGTTCGTTTTTTAGAAATCACCTTTTTCTCCTTTTTTATAGGCGGGATTTTTCTCTTCTATATTACGCTTATCTTATTGTTTCATAAAACGTCGTTGGGAGATATTATCACTTATATATTTCAAGGGGAGTGTTAAGTCTTCATTTTCAGGAATCCAAAGCTACGCTTTGGACTCCTGGAAAATAATTAAATTATCATTAATAATCCATCCCTCTCTTTACTTCTCCCACGCCTCATGGATAATTCGATAGTGGCTATCTTTAAACAGCTAAACCATTCCATTATCCACTCTCCATTATTCTCACGACGCCATGTTAATAGATAATCCCCAACATACCAATTTCTTTACAACATGTTTGTCTCTATTCGGAGTGGTAGGCTTCGCCGGTAATTTTCGTCAAGTCAATCCGGCTTGGAAAAAGGTATTAGGATATACCAATAATGACATTTATAAAAGTCTGTACCTAGACCTGGTACACCCCCGCGATAAGGCCAAGACCGAGGCCACGCTAGAAACGTTATCCGCATCCACTAATTTCGTCAGTTTTACCAATCGCTTTCGTCGCCAGGATGGGACGTATCGCGATATTCTATGGGAAGCCACCCGTTCCGAAACCGAACCCGTCTTTCATCTGGTAGGGGTGGACTTGAGTGCTTACAATGCCGAAGTGCAACAGGAGGTGAAATTAGCCAAGGAGGATTTTGAATATATCATGGAAAACAAGCGGGAAGGGGTATTGGATTGGAACTTATTGACCAACCAAGTCCATTATTCCCCGCGTTGGCATAACATGGTAGGCTTTATGGCTGACGAGTTAGGCACTCAAATTGAATTGTGGTACTCTCGCATTCATCCCAATGATTATTCAAAGGTCATCAAGGAGGTTGAGTTATGTGTTAAGGATAAAACACATCCCGTGTATGACAAAACCCATCGGATTCAACATAAAGATGGATCCTATCGTTGGGCCCACAGTCAAGGCACGGTGTTGCGGGATAACACGGGGCAAGGGTATCGCTTCCTGATTTCGTTCATTGACATCACAGAACGCAAGCGCATGGAAGACGCCCTTTATACCAGTGAAAAATTTGCCAAACTCTTCTTGTGTCAAGCCGAAGCAGTGTTATTGGTCACGCCAACGGGGCGCATTTTAGACGCCAATCCCGCGGCCAGCCAGTTATATGATTATACCCGTGAAGAACTGTTAAGTTTCACTCGCGCCCCGATTTTCATAGACGGTGAAAAATTGTTTGCCGGGTTGAATCAGCATTCTCAACAGAGTGGCTATCAGAAGAAAAAAAATGGCACCATGTTCCCCGTGGAGATGATGGTAGGAACGTTGGAATGGCAAGGCAAAAAATTATTTATTTTCTCGGTACGTGATATGACTTCCACCCGCAAAGCTTTAGAAGCGTTGGCCGAGAGTGAAATGAGGTATCGGATGTTGTTTGATTCCCAACCCGAAGCCTTGATTATCTGCGAAGCCCATCAACAAAGGGTTGTGGAAGTCAATACGGCGGCCATTATTATGTATGGATACAAACGCGATGAATGGGAACAATTGGGCATCGATATGTTAGTGGCGCATCCTCAAGAGAGTTTGACGACACGGTTAAAGGACCAGAAGTTACCCAATGTGCCATTTGAGTGGCATGTGAAAAAAGATGGTTCACGTTTCCCTGTCGAAATCGCCTGGAGTAGCTATAAATTCAAGGGACGGAACTTGATGTGTTTTGCGATTCGTGACGTAACCGCCCGCAAGCAGAAGGAGGAAGAGTTATATAGAATGCAACTCTTGCACAGTGCCATTTTTCAAGGGACACCGGTCTTTGTGATGGCTTTGACTCTGGAAGGAAAAATTTTGACGTTGAACGATGCCTTTTTACAAATTATTGGTTATCCGTTGGAAGACTGGCTAGACCAAGATTACCTGGAGGCCCTAGTGCCGCGCAATGACCAGTTATTTGTTGCCGATGCCTTTAATACGCTGGTTCTCAAACGGCAAGAAGTCGTCTGGCAAGAAAGTGCCATCAAGTTGAAAAACAAACCGCCGTTGCCCGTAGAATGGCATTATCGTGCCGTCCAAAATCTCGATGGGAAAGTGACGATGATTGTGGCTGTGGGTATCAATCTCAGCGAACGAAAACAGGGGCAACAACAGTTGCGACTGTTTAAACGGATGGTAGAAAACACGGGGGAGGCAATGATGGTGCGCAAACCCGAAGGACGCCTGGTCTATTACAATCAAGCGTATGAACAGTTGTTCAACTGCACTTCTCAATGCCTGCAAGCGTTGGATTTCAATGATTTTGCCCAACGTTGCACCCCTGACACGCGACAGTTGTTTGAACAAGAAATTACGCCTCAGCTACGCGAAGGTAAAACTTGGGAAGGGGTGTTGGACCTGTTAGACAGTGAAGGACTGCATCTATCGGTGTGGCACCGTTTGGAAGCGATTCGCGATGAACAAGGGAACTTGTTGCTATTTTTTGGACTGATGCACGATGTCACCGAGAAACAGGCATTAGAGGCCAAATTACATGCGGATTGGGAACAATATGAAACGATTTTTCATGCAGCCCCTGTGGCGATTATTTATAAGGATAAGAAGAATCGCATTGTCAAGGTGAATCGTTACACAGCGCAACTTTGGAATAGCCCCGCGGAGAAATTGGTGGGACGGTCATTTACTGACCTCGAATCTCAATTAACTACCCTCTCCGCCCCCAAGGGCGGGTCCAAGTCGCCTTCTTTGCATCGCTATCAAGACCGTTATTATCAAATGTTGAGAATGCCTTATCAAGATTTGGAAGGGCAATCATTGGGAAGCATTCTTTTCCTAGTCGATGTCACAGAACGGGTCTTGGCAGAACAGGCATTGCAACGGGAACGCGACCAGTATCAGACAATTTTCAACGCGGCGCCTTTGGCCATGATGTATAAGGACCGCACTGACCATTTGATCTGCGCCAACCATTATGCGGCCCAACGTTGGAATATTTCTCAAAACCAGTTGGCAGGCCTGTCCTTATATGACGTTGCCCCTGAATATGCCGAAAAATATCATGCCGATGACATAGAAATTCTGGAAACAGGTGAACCACAGTTTGGCACCCTTGCCGAATATGCGGAAGGCTTCTATTGGCGAGTAGATAAGATTCCGTACCGAGATACCACAGGGAATATCTTGGGTATCCTGGTGTTTGCCGTGGACGTCACAGAACACATTCGTACCACCCAACAATTACGTCATCAATGTCATCAATATGAGACCATTTTTCACGCGGCCCCTTTTGCGATTTGGTATAAAGACCGCAATGATAGATTGCTACTGGTCAATCGGTATGTTGCCAAACTGTGGGAAACGACGCCGGAGAAATTGGAAGGGATGTCATTCCACGATTTGGAACCCGAATATGCGAACCGCTATCAGCCCAGTGACTTGAAAGTGATTTACTCTGGGAAACCTGAATTGGGAATTACCGAAGAATATTTTCAAGTCGATTGGCTAGTGCATAAGCTACCTTATCGCACCGAAACAGGTTACATTGCTGGCTTAATTATTTTTGCCATGGACGTGACCGAACAAGTGCAAACCGAACGCGGGTTGCGTCACCAAATCCAAGTGTTGGAGAAGAAGGAAGCCAGTTTGCGGCAGGGGATTCAAAATTTACCCATTATGGTGTATGCGATCAATGGTGAAGGGAATCTGGCCTTGTGGAATCGCAAATGCGAACAGGTGACAGGTTATCGGGCGTCTAACATCATTGACAATCCCAAAGCCTGGGAACTGTTGTACCCAGATACCGAATATCGCGAAAAAATGCTAGGCACCGCCACCGAATTGCTGAAACACCATGAGAATTGGCAACATTGGCAATGGACGTTGACCTGTCAAAACGGCATCAAGAAAAAAGTAGCTTGGTCCATGAACAATCAAGCGGAGGACCCCAAGGCCGAGGAGTTAGAATTAGAATGGGTAGTTGGCGAAGATATCACCGAACATGAACAAACGTTGCAAGATTTATTAGGCAGTGAAAAACGGTTACAAATGGCCATTGAAAATTTGCCCATGATGATCGATGCCCTGGATGAAGATGGCAATCTGGTGGTCTGGAATCAAGAATGTGAACGAGTGATTGGCTATGCGAAAGCCGAAATTGTTGGCAATCCGCGTGCTTGGGAATTACTCTACCCAGACGCCGAGTATCGTGAACAGGTCTTTCAAACTCAAAAGGATATGTTAGACCGCTATGGTGGCATTCGGCACTGGGAACTGAACGTCACTTGCAAAGATGGTAGTTCTCGCAAGATTTCTTGGTCCGTATCCAACGAAGTCAAAATGAGTGGGTTTGCCTTATGGTTCATTGGTCAAGATGTGACGGAACAAGAACAGATGTTAGAACGCTTCTGCGACAGTGAAGAACGGTTATGGTTGTTAATCCAACACATCCCAATCATGTTAAAAGTGTATGATGAACAAGGACGATTGATTTTATGGAATCGCCATTGTGAAGAAGTGACGGGATATAGTGCTGCGGAAGTGACGCATCTGACGGAAGAGAGGAACTTATTGTATCCATTGTCTAACGCCAGTGAGTGGCCTGAAAGACAGTGGCTTAACGAAACCTTTTTACGCCGCGAAACGGAGATTACTTGCCAAGGCGGAACTCGTAAAACCATTGCCTGGTCAAATGTGTCCAAACAATTTTCGATTCCAGGTTGGCATACTTGGTTAATTGGGGAAGATGTGACGGGATTTCGCAAACGGCAACGAATGGTGGTGCGAGAGGAGGCGTGGTTGGAGGCAGCTTGATTTTATAATAGCGGATAGTGGATAGCGGACTTAGTGGATAGTGGATAGCGGATAGCGGTGTCGCCCCTTGGTGGACTAGAGGCTTTAGCCGGAGAATGTGCCACGATTCCTGGACCACCACTGGTCACTGACCAAAGAAGAGAAATTTATCATGAACTGTGAGAGTGTAAATCAATGACAATAGAGAAACAACAGATTTATTTAGACCGCGTTGGACAATTTTTCGCACAGGTGAAAACTTGGATACCTAATGAATTTAAATGGGTTGAAACGACCCAGCGGATAACCGACAACACGGGTGAGTATGAGGTACCAGTGTTGTCCATGTCCCTGAAACAGCCACCTGCCCCCGACATTGATGACGGTGCCATAGCGGACTTGTTTCCCCAAGGTACATCGGTATTAATGGGGGAAGGATTGATTAAAATGAAGGGGATGTTTGGGGAAGAGTGGATTATCTACATGCGAACAGAGGACATGGTAATGATAAATCGTTTTGGTCGAGAACGTCCCCTGTACAAATGGGTGACTGTGGATGGCTGGTATTGGATAGAAGACACTCACCGGAACCGGGCGCATTTGATGAACCATGAGATTTTTTTAGAATTGGTGACTTGGGTTAGTGAATATGAGTTCTAGTACCTTGTCTAACCCGTTACCTGCTGTTTGGGAAGCTTTTCAGGCTTCAAAGGATGCTTTTAAAATGGTAGAACGAGTCATGCGGCCACTACAGTCTAAGGATGTTGATTGTCAGCGCGAATTATTTTTCTACCAACGCCGGTTACTCAAACAGTTATTATTTGACACACATCCTAACGTGATCGATTTGCTTCGGCAAAGTGAAGAGGAAAGCCAAGATTTGTTTATTTTAGGGTTGTGGGCAACGTTTGAACGGTTTCTGAGAACTTATTTGCAGCACAAAGGGGAGGCAATCAAACAACATGTTCAGCCGTTTACATTGGGAGATTCGTTGTATCGACACTTTCACAAGGAGGCAGAATATTGGAAGCCTGTCGAGATTTTGGATTTTTTAAAGGATAGTTTGTTTGTCACCACGGCAGAGAAAAATCAGATGGGTTTGGCAAAACAAATTTTGGAGTATCGAGATTGGGTAGCCCATGGCAAAAATCCCAATAGGTTGCCTTCCGCAAAAGAATTGAAGCCGAAAACCGCTTATGATACTTTAAACGAAATTATCAACACGTTGTTACAGCACTACCCCTAGTTGCCAAAGAAAGCCGAGAAACCAAGTTGTCTTACAGACAACTTAGTTTCTTAAACTCACCTTCTATTCCCAACTCGCAAATTGCCCTTCTTCTGCCAGACCACGCATAACGTCATCAAGGTGTTGCATATAGTTAGCCTTGTCACCAGTCCAAGGTAAGGCATCTCCAACGAAAATGTCACAGAAAAAGGGAACGAGGAGGATTTCGCCTTTAGGCAAAGATTTACCGAGACCGTGTAAAAAGATAGGTATCACGGGCACGTCCGGACGTGTTTGGGCGAGTCGGGCAATCCCATTTTTAAATTTACTTAACCGTTCTGGTTCACCGCGAGTCCCTTCGGGAAATAAAATCAAAATGTGACCTTGGTCTAGGGCCTGGTAAATGCCTTGTAATGTTTCTGTACCTTCTCTGGGACGGGTTCTCTCCAGCGGCAGAATGCCAATGAGGTTTAAAGCAAACCAAGCCAAGAAACGGTTTCGCAAAAAATAATCCGCCGCTGCCACTGGGTGGAGGTATGGCAATTGGGCAAGAGGGAAGAGACTCATTAACACCAACGTGTCTAAATGACTGTTATGATTGGCAACAATGATGGCAGGTCCCTTGCACGGGAGGCGTTCCCAGTGACGAATGTTGAGGCCAATGATAATGAGAATTAGCGGACGTACTATGAGAGTGAAGAAGCACCAACGGAGTAAGCGAGTGAACATGTTTTTGGAATAATGAATAATGAAAAAAATTATATCGGAGTAGAGGCTTCAGCCGGTGGCAGGGGCACGTCTCCGGCTGAAGCCTCTAGTCCGGCATCGGTGGCAAGGGCACGTCTCCGGCTAAGGTGGACTAGAGGCTTCAGCCGGTGGCAGGGGCACGTCTCCGGCTAAGGTGGACTAGAGGCTTCAGCCGGTGGCAGGGGCACGTCTCCGGCTGAAGCCTCTAGTCCGGTATCGGTGGCAAGGGCACGTCTCCGGCTGAAGCCTCTAATCCGGTATCAATGGTTCATTATGGGTTGTTCATTGACAATTTCAAACAAAATCTCTGCCACTTGGGCATTGACTCGTTCATTGGGATGGGCATCCACGCGGCTGACAACCAGGTCCATTGGTGGACGATTGACAAAGTAAGGCGTCAAGTCCAGCGCGTTAATTCCAACACTTTGAAAAAAATCGGACACCTTTTTTAACAGAGGTTGACTCAAATCGATAGAAATCAAGTTAGGAAATAGAATTGGAAGTAGCGAAATTTTCTGATCGCGAGTATAATTGACCAGCGTTTGCAACTCCTTCTGATGAATTTGCCACGCATCACCTTCCGCGTAGAAGTAGCGGAGTCGTTGCCAATAAATGTCTTCGGGACTACGGTTGTGATAACGATACCATTCCCAATAGAAAAAATTGAGGAAGTAAGAATGTTGAATCAACCAGGCAAACGCCGCTGGTGGGGGTTGAATCAATTCTGCAAAGCTAAATTTCTGTTGAATCTGACTCCGATTGGCCGCGGCACGAATGTCGTCAATGAAATAAGACAGAATAATGATGGCAGGCTTTTGTGGATGAGACAAAACCGCTTGAACTTCTTCGGTGGTACTCCAACCCACTTGGGCAATATTTAAAACTTTCCAGCCGTCCCCCAATTTGGTTTGGAGGCGGTTAGAAAAACGATCTTGGTAATTTGGAATCCCTTGCCCTGCGACAAAAGAATCGCCTACCACAAAGACCACTTGTTGACTTTCCAAGTCTTCTGGGGAATAATCCACATCTCGATAGCCAAGACGATTGATGGGATGCCAATAGGTTTCAAACCACCGTTGATTGGCCAGTGTGAAACTGAAGCTATCTGAATGTATAATGAAAATCGCCGAAAAGATTTCCACGCAGAGGAGGAGAAAAGTCAAGGTGAATGTAAAAACAGAGAGGTTGATGGCATAGTTTCGAAGCGTGGACGGCGTCTGCCAAAGGTTTCTAAAAACCACGGTAGTAACTATCATCAATACGATGAGGAAAACAAATAAGGTTGTGTAAATAATGGTTAGATTCATGGTGTATAATGTATCAGGTTGGAGTCCCTAAACAGGTTTTGGGACCTCGGTGGAGTTCCAAAATACGTTTTGGGACTCCGTACTTGCAATTATTTTTGGGTAGTGATGCAATCTGGGTGAAATATCGTGCGGTTTCTCTTCGTCTTGAACTGTGATTTAGATGATTAAATGAGGGCTATGAAAGGAGGCTCTGACTAATCAGAGTCCATCTGAAAATCATTCTAATCATAGTTCAGACATTTCACCCACATTGCATCACTACCTATTTTTGAAATAAACAACAGATGATAAAAAAATCCGCCCATTTCATTTTCACTCTCAGTATCCAATTCTTAATCACTCTGATTTTACTAGAAATGGGTCTGCGAGTATTAGCCCCCTTTAATCATAACATACGGGTGTTACTTTATCACCCAGGCATCTTGGGACCCTATGAAAATATTCAGACCTTGGAAGATTTATTGAATACCAGACCCAGAGGATTCAAACCCTTTGCCAAACGAGATGGTTTTGTGCTTAATTCGCGGTCCTTTCGTACCCAAGAATATTCGTTTCAAAAAGCGTCTGGTCATCATAGAATCGTTGCCATTGGCGATTCTTTCACCGCTGCCAGTGGTGGAGTGCCTCATTCCAAACATTGGGCTGTGTTGTTAGAACGGCAATGGCAAACTAGACTAGCACATCCGTTAGAAGTTATCAAATTAGGTGTCGGTGGCGTAGGCCCCCGTTTTGAATTACGTCTATGGCAATTAGAAGGGGCAAAATTACGGGCTGACGTGGTTATTTTGGCCTTTTGCATTGGCAATGATTTTACCGATGAACAGGCGGAGTTATTGCCGTATTCCCTTACCGATATTCTTGCTGAACAGAGTGATGTGTTTAGATTATTCCGAAATCTCTATCGCCTAACAGGCGTGGTGCATTCGGCGGATATTTTAGTCAAAGAGGAACGTCTTGCGAGTGACACTTCTAAAGGAGGATATGAGTTGACGGATTACATTTATAATCCTCAGCAACCGACTTTTTCACGTCCCGCCTTTTTACAGACGGTGGCCTCTCGTATGGCTATCACCCATGTTGTCAACCGTCCCCTATTTTCTCGTTTATTTGCCAACGTGACTCCTGTGTTGCAATGGTTGCAGGACAGTGTGAAACAATCTGGGGCAAAATTGGTGGTGCTACTGATTCCAGATGAGTATCAAGTTTATCCTTCTCTCCTACAAGAAGCCACCTATCAAGCTGGACAATGGCCAGAGGAGTATGATATAGGGTTGCCCCAACGGCAGTTAATCGAATTTTTTAAGGCCCAACAAATTGCCTATTTGGATTTGTTACCACAGTTTCAGGAAGCGGCCAAAACTCAGGTTTTATATCGTTTACAAGATACGCATTGGAATGTGGAAGGGAATCAACTGGCGACGGAAGAGTTGGGGAAGTATTTGTTTTTAAATTCTGTTTCGCTTCCACCGGCTAAAGCCTCCAGTCCACCTACCGGCGAGACAAGGTAAACTAGTGGTGGACTAGAGGCTCCAGCCGGTGGGGCGCGGAACAGAATTGAAATCGCGGCGTCCCGTTCCGGCTAAAGCCTCTAGTCCAACTGCCTGCCGGCTAAAGCCTCCACTCCACCGGGATTTTCCTTAACTTAATGGTATTGCGGCTAAAGCCTCTAGTCCAACTGCCTGCTGGCTAAATACTACAATGCCCCTTTTTGCACTTCCTTCAACACCGTCCCCAAATTAATGTAGGCATCCGCATCCTCTGGGTCTAATAACACCGCTTGTCGATAACTAGCCACCGCTTCCGTCAACTTGCCTTGATCCCACAACACATTCCCTAAATTCTTCTGGGCGATGGCAAACCTGGGGTCTAATTCCAAGGTCCGGCGATAATAATTCTCGGCTTGGGTAAATTGGCCTTGTTTCTCGAAGACGAGACCTAAGTTGTTATGGGCTTCCACATAATTGGGTTGCAGGGTGATGGCACGTTGCAAACTGTCTCTGGCTTCAGTCAGTTTCTCTTGGTCACTCAAGGCATTGCCTAAGTTATAATGCAATTCTGGGGAATTGGGACTTAATAGCAAAGCGCGTTGGAAAAAGTCGGTGGCTTCGGCAAATTTGCCTTCTTGATAAGAGAGGTTGCCTAAGTTATTATAGACTTCCGTGAAATTGGGATTTAATGCCAAGGCGCGGTGAAAACTGTTCCTGGCTTCGGTGAACTTGCCTTGACTTATCAAAGTCATTCCCAAGTTGTTGTGGGCCTCGGCAAACCGTGGTTGTAACATCAATGCCCGTTGGAAATTCTCCGTTGCTTCGGTGAAGCGATTTTGTTCCAAACAGGCTTTGCCGAGACTATTCAGGGCTTCAGGATAATTGGGTTTTAAGGCGATAGCATGTTGATAAGAAGCCATCGCTTCCGCCAACTTGCCTTGTTCCCTGAAAGTTAGACCCAGGTTGTAATGGAAACCTGCTTCATTCGGATTCAGTGCTAGGGCCCGTTGAAAACATTCCACCGCGGAGGTCCATTGTTTCTGATTACGCAACACGTTTCCTAAACTGTTGTGATAAGTCGGCACCGTGTGATTGTAGCGAATGGCTTGTTGAATGAGGTTAATCGCCTCGTCCACCCGTTTGTGCTGATAAGACAACAGTCCCAATAAATGCAGGGCATCGCTGTGATTGGGCTGGGTTTGCAAGATTTGGCGATATAACGCTTCGGCTTGTTGCAAGTCACCAGCTTGATGATATTGAGTAGCCATTTGCATGGCTTGGGGAAGAGTTAGAGTTTGGTTCATGATTTGCGAGTAGTAAGGTAAGGATAGAAACTAAGTTTTTGGGTAGTGATGCAATCTGGGTGATATTCATAGAATTTCCCTCACCCCCGGCCCCTCTCCCAGAGGGAGAGGGGGGAACGGCGGCACCAGTGGTTTTCTCCCCTCTCCCTCTGGGAGAGGGGCCGGGGGTGAGGGTAAACATATCACCCACATTGCATCACTACCAGTTTTTGGTCTGGAAGAAACTAAGTTTCTGGAGTGCAAAATGAAATTTTGCACCAATTTTTCCACATTTGCCGATACGCCTCCTCCAACTGACGAGTGAATACCGGTGCGTCCATCAGGGGAGAGGCTTGCATTCGTTGCCGCATGGTGTGCCGTAACTGCTGTAAATAGTTTAATCGATTAGCCAGTTGAATGCAAATTTTAACATATTCCTCTGGCGTCGTCGCAATCAGGTCTGTTAATCCTAGCGTGGACAAGATACTTAATCCTAAGCGGGATACGTGTCTTTTACCGACTAAGGTGACCACGGGAATGCCCATCCAAAGGGCTTCGCAAGTGGTGGTGCCGCCATTGCATGGATAGGTATCTAGGGCAATATCAACTTGATGATAAATTTTGAGATATTCAGGAACGGGGGCAAAATTCTTGATTATCACTCGGTCTGTGGCAATACCGACGCTATTCAAACGGGTCTCAAAAGATTGACGGGCCGTGGCATCTGCTAGGCTGATATTTTGCATCAGTAATTTGGCATGAGGTAACGCTTGTAAAATTGCTGCCCAGAGTTCTAACAGAGGAGGAGTCACTTTGCTGTAGCTGTTTAGGCAACCGAAGGTCACGTAGCCAGTTTGCAATGCAGGTAACTCATTGACAGGTGGGCTGTTTTGGTGGGGTTGGTAACAATAGAAACAGGCCGGTAACTTGATAGGCATTTCGGAAGACAATGTTTCATTGGCTGGTACGTCTATATAATTATCGGTCAGCCGATAATCCATGGCAAATAAACCGGTGGTGCTTGGATACCCCAGATAAGTGACTTGCACGGGGGCGGGTCTTCTAGCAAAGACGGCGAGTTGATTGTTGGCGGTATGTCCCGCTAAGTCCACCAAGATGTCAATGTTATCGCGGCGGATCTGTTCTACCAACTCAAGGTCGGAAAATTTAGCACAACTGTTCCATTGGTCCGCATATTGTTGAAACCGTTGTGTCACGTCATCAAACAGCGTGTTGCTGTAATAACAGTAAATTTCAAACTGCTGACGATTGTGATGTGCTAAAATCGGTTCCATAAAGTAGGCTACCGAATGTTGCCGAAAGTCGGGGGACACATATCCTATCTTTAATTTACGTGACGGTTCGCAAGCATTGAGGAAAGGTTGAATAAATTTTGCCAAAGGAATAGCATGTTGTTCGTTGACTTTTTGGTGTTCCGCAAACAGCGTTTCCTCATCTGGCACGGCAGAGTAGTTACTTATCAAACAAATACTTTGTTGAAAGATGGTGTTTGATTTTAACGTCAACGCCCGCCGATAATAGGCAATGGCCTCCTCTAACTGTCCCATATCTGAGGCAACGGCGCCCAAGTGGGCGTAAGCTTCAGCAAAGTTTGGGTCTGACGCGAGAATCGTTTGAAAACAAGCCATCGCTTCCGAAATTTGGCCATGCGTCAAGAGAATGATGCCCAAATTGTTACGCAAGGCAATATCTTTGGGATTTTTGGCCAATGCTTGGCGGTACCAATTCAATGCCTGTTCAAATTGATTTTCTTCCCACAACACCTTGCCAATATTATTATGGGCGACGGTATCATGGGGATTGATTTCCAAGAGTTTTTGATAACAAGCGACGGCGTCATGGAGTTTTCCCTGTTGTTCAAACACACTGGCCAATAGATACAGTGCTATGTTATATTTGGAATTCACGTTCAAGGCACGTTGCAAATATTCCACAGCTTCTGGAAATTGACGGCGGCGGAGACAGAGTTCACTCAAATTACAAAGTGCCTCTATCAGGGACGAATTGATAGTCAAGGCGCGTTGGAAACATTCTTTTGCCTCCTCTTCAGAACCCAGAAATTTTAGGGTATTGCCCAAATTATTATGGGCTTCGGCAAAATTAGGCTGGATAGCTATTGCACGTTGGTAACTTGCCATGGCCTTGTTAAATTGACTTTGTTGATGGAAAATTCGGCCTAACGTGTAATATGCCTGCGCAAACTCTGGACGCAGAGTGACCGCCTGTTGCAAATGGGCTTCGGCTTGTTCAAGTTGACCTTGGTCTTTTAACACATTTCCAAAATTGTAATGGGCTTCGGCAAACTGAGGGTCTAAGGTCAACGCTTGTTGAAAAGACTTCTCGGCGGCCTGCCACAGGCGTTGTTTCCCCAAGACATTCCCTAGACTATTATAATAATCGGGAGTGGTGCTATTGACCTGAATGGCTTGTTCAATCAATGTTTGGGCCTCCTCATATTTTTGAAAATGGGCCAGCACTTGCCCTAACAAATGTAGGGCGTCACTGTGCTGAGGTTGCATTTGCAACACTTGGCGGTAAAGAATTTCGGCTGGTTGCCAGTCGCCGGCTTGATGATGTTGAACGGCTTGCTGTAAAAGTGTCATAATGGGATAATGGATAATGAAACAAACGAAGGTGGACTAGAGGCTTTAGCCGGCGAAGGTGGACTAGAGGCTTTAGCCGGCGCCTTAGAAGGTGGACTAGAGGCTTTAGCCGGTGGGGGCGGAACAGAATTGAAATTGCAGTGCCCCACCCACCGGCTAAAGCCTCTAGTCCACCTGTATTTTAATTCGTTCGCCACTTCAACTCCTTAACTTAATGGCATTGCGGCTAAAACCTCTAGTCCGGTTTCCCGGCTAAAGCCTCCAGTCCGGCTTTTATTATTCATCACATTTAAAACCTAACCAATAAATTGAATATGCGAACCTTAATAACTTTATTTTTACTTAACTTATCATTCTCTAGTGTAGCCCAACCCGTCCAAATAATGGATTTACAATTTTTGAAAACATCCCAACAAAATCTGCGGCTGGTATTTGATTTAAGTGCGCCAGTTACGCATAATATCTTCACTCTCACGTCGCCTTATCGCTTGGTGATAGATTTTAAAAATGTGGCATTGGGCGAGAAAAAACTCGCTTTTGATAACCAAACGCTAGTCACCGATATTCGCAGTGCGGCCCGTAATAAGGGGTTACGACTGGTGTTAGAACTGTCCGCCCCAGTCCATAGCAAAAGTTTTTTGCAAAAACCGACTGGTAAATTTGGTCATCGTTTAATTATAGAGATAAATACGTTGACAGGCAATGATTCCACCAGCACGGATTCTCTAGTCACAAGTCTTCCCAATGCGACCACTTCCTCATTTTCGCCTCCCCAGTTGGTGTCTTCGGCATTTCAGTCGTTGCTAAATCTATCTTCCACCACCACCTCTTCACCACCACCAGATTCTGCCAATGACATTGTGATCGCGATTGATGCCGGGCATGGGGGGATCGATTCTGGTACCGTGGGACAAGGAGGCACGTTGGAGAAAGAAGTGGATTTCGAAATTGCTAAAGAACTGGCAACCTTGATAACAGAGGATACCGGAATGCGTCCCGTATTAATTCGCGATGGCGACTACTTTTTAGAACTGCGCCGACGTGTGGAACTGGCACGAGAAGCCCATGCTGACTTGTTTATCTCCCTCCACGCCGATGCCTATCCCAGTAGTAACCGCGTACATGGTTCAAGTGTTTATATGTTATCCAGTAGCGGTGCCAGCAGTGAAGCGGCGCAATGGTTGGCAGAACGCGAAAACTCCGCGGACCTAGCGGGTGGAATTAAGTTAAGTGACAAGGATGAACTGCTTGCTTCCGTACTGATTGACCTGTTGCAAACGGGTACTCTACAAGCCAGTGCCCAGGTGGGAAATAGTGTCTTGAAATCTTTAAAGAACGTTGGTAAGAATCATTTTAATTATGTCCAACAAGCCAACTTCATGGTGTTACGGTCTCGCGAGATTCCTTCGATTCTGATAGAAACGGCCTTTCTGTCGAATCCAGAAGATGAAAAGAAACTCAATGATCCGGCCTATCGTCTTAGCATTGCCCAAGCCATTTTAGAGGGGGTGCAAGAATATTTTGCGGCCCATCCACCGTTGAATAAGACGTTGGCAAATCGGTGATGACAAGATACACCAGGAGTCCAAAGCTACGCTTTGGACTCCTGAGTTAAATATAGTAATATTCCTCATCACTTGTACCCCCCCTGCCCCCCGCACGCGGGGGGAGTCACTCCCCCCCGTGTACGGGGGGGCAGGGGGGGGGTACAAATGAGAAGCAATATTACTATACTAAATGTTTAAGAGGCATACAAATGAAATTTGATGATTTTGATAAAAAAATGCGCGTGTTTGAAACCGCGTCAGACTATTGTGTGTTACCAGGTTTATACATGGTAGCAAGATTAGATGGACATGGTTTCACACGCTTGACCAAACAAGTGTATCAGTTTGAAGCACCTTATGATATACGATTTCGTGACTACATGATAGAGGTGGTCAAACATCTGATGGATTGCGGTTTTAGAGTGATTTATGGATATACTCAAAGCGATGAAATTTCTTTATGGTTTCATCCACAAGAGGAGGCTTTTCAAAGAAAATTGAGGAAATATCATTCGATTTTGGCGGGCGAGGCCAGTGCCAAATTTTCTTTATTATTGGGACAACCTGGCATCTTTGATGGTCGTCTATCACAATTGCCTTCGCTAGAATGGGTGAGTGACTATTTCTTGTGGCGTCAAGAAGATGCGCATCGAAATGCCCTCAACTCGCATTGCTATTGGTTATTGCGAAAACAGGGGAAATCTGTGCGAGAGGCGACGGACGCCTTGTTGGGATTATCGGTATCTGCCAAAAATGAGTTATTATTTAGTCATGGCATTAACTTCAATGAGTTACCCACTTGGCAAAAGCGTGGCGTCGGTTTATACTGGGAAGAGTATGATAAACAGGGATACAATCCCGTGACCGGCGAATCTGTGTTGACCAAAAGGAGACGTATCCAATGTGACCTAAACTTGCCGATGAAGGAAAATTATCGGGAGTTTTTGTTGAACCTTGGTTTTTAGCGGATAGCCAGATAGTGATTTACTCACCGTACCGGAGTAGAGGCTTTAGCCGGTGACGTACCGCGAGTTCCGGCTGAAGCCTCTACTCCTACGTTAACAATTATCATCTATTCATTATTCATTATAACATTATGAACGACACCACAGAGTTAATTAACACCGTTGCCTCTGAACCTCCAAAACCCAAACGTAGAAACAAATTCTGGTGGTTGATCCTACCAGGAATAGCGGGCATCGTAGCTGTCATAAGCTACCTGGGATGGCAACAATTCACTCAGTCGCAACAAGATTTGCAACGACAAGTCAAGGAGTTGCAAAATCAAGTGACTACGTTGGAGGGAAAATTTCAGGCATTGTTATCGACAGAGGAGAAACGCACGCCTTCTGAACAGATAGAAGCGCAACTGCTGTCGTTTTCGAAACAACTGCAACAGTTGGGCAACCAACAAAATACGTTGGCAAACCAAGTTCGTCAACCGCATCCGCGGGACGAGGATTGGATTTTCGCAGAAACGATGTATTTGCTGACTCTGGCACAGTATCATTTGCAGTTTACGCAAGCAGTTGACAATGCCTTGCCGATATTAAAGGAGGCAGAAACCAATCTGGAGAGTTTGAATCAACCTGCGGTGCTAGACATCAGAACCAAATTGGTTGCCAAAATCCGGGAATTAAGTCAGGCGAAAATGCCTCCAATTGACCAATTGGCCACACGTTTAACTGAATTTGCCACCCTGGCACAAACTTTACCCTTGATACAAGGTTCTCGTCATCTGGTAAAGTCCTCTGCCACCACGTCTAACCAGGCATCGCCGGTGGCAGACACCTGGCAAGACTGGGTTGGTGTGGTGTGGAATCAAATCAAACAATTGGTAGTCATCCGTTACAACACTGAAGCAGATAGAGGCTTGTTATCCGTGGAACAACGTGAATTTGTGATGCACAATTTACGTTTGAATTTGGACCTAGCGCGGGTTTCACTATGGCGTCGTGACACGCACAACTTTACTGCCTCCCTACAAACGGCGCGGGACTGGTTAACGCGCTATTATGACCCAAATGACAGCGATGTGAAAAAGGTGCAAGAGGACCTGGCCCAGATGCAAACCGAAGTGTTAACACCCAAGTTACCAGATGTTACCGAAATACTGCAACAGTTACAACAAATGGTGTCTAATTCTACTTCCCAATCTGAATCCACGGAGACTACCCCATGAAATGGCTTATCACGTTATTGCTAATCTTGATTGTGGCTGTGATATTTACATTATCGGCCCTGATTGACCCTGGTTTCGTCATTATCGGCCGCGGCGGGTGGACGTTGGAAACAACGTTGTCGATGTTTCTAATTGGACTGGTAGTGAGTTGGTTCCTACTACATCATCTGCTACGCCTGTTAAAGTTCCTCTGGCAATTACCTTCTCGGTTTGGGAAACGCAGTAGCTGGCAGTTGCAACAACAGGCCCAGACTTCGTTATTACGCGGTGTATTGGCACTGCTAGAACGAGATTGGCAAACCGCAGAACAATCTTTTTTAAAGGCCGTGTCACCTAACGAATTGTCGATGTTACACTACTTGGGGGCTTCTTATGCAGCTTCTCAAGTGCGAGACCATTCGCGAATGATAAACTATCTGAATGAAATAGCGGTCAAGGAGGCACCAGAACAATTGGCGGTGACGTTGTTCACTGCACAGTTACACTGGCAACAACGAAATTTGCCAGCGGCATTGCAAGTCACGTTGCGGGCCCATTCTCTGTCGCCTAAAAACGAGAATCTGATCATGTTGTTATCCTTGTATTTACAATTGGCAGATTGGCCGGCATTATTGGAACTGTTGCCAGAAGTGCGCAAACGTAAGACGTTGCCTGTTGAACAAATTCAACGTTTAGAAAATCGGGCCAGTGTCGCGTTGATTCAATATACGTTGCGAACCAATCCTAAGCAAGCGGCCAACTGGTGGTCGCAAATCCCCAAAGCCATTCGGTTGCGTCCTGTGGTATTGAAGGTCTATATTCAACATTTGATTGGTGTAAAGGAGATGACTGCTGCTGAATCATTGTTAAAGGAGGCTTTGAAATATCATTGGGATGCCGATTTAATTCGGTTATATGGAGACGTGGAAACGCCTCATATTGTTCAACAAATCAGTTATGCAGAGGGGCTGTTAAAAAGTCACGAGAAGGACCCGGACTTGTTATTGATGTTAGGGCGTCTCTGTATGCGCAATCGGTTATGGGGTAAGGCACAACAGTATTTGGAAGCCAGTTCTCATCTAGCCCCAAGTCCGGTGACTTATAAGGTGTTGGGGGAGTTATATACACAATTGGAAGAACAGGGGAAGGCGGGGGAATATTATCGGCGGGGGTTGTTGTTGGCGTTGGAAACTAGCGGTGTCTGAATTGTGACTTGCTTGTGTAGGTTGGACAAAGTGAAAGCGAAGTTCAACCTACCCTCTACTTTGTGTTCAAGTATTTTCTGGCAAGAGTTGTTGTTTCATCATCTCAAACGCGGTGAAATATTGAAAAACCGGTTCGATGTCTTGTCCCTTTTCTAGTCGTTTGAGTTTGGGTTCCAGATAAGAACGTCGTGAATCCTTCACAGTTCCCAGATTCAATCCCAAGGCGATAATCATGTCCTCAATGTTCGTAACCAACTGTTCGTCTTTAATCTTAGGATGAGCGTAAAAAACGCCTTCTTTACGGTCATAAGCTAACAGTTTATAAGGGTCATAATCGGGCGAATCAGGTTTTAGAATCTCATCTACGGGGGCATCTAATTTTGAAGTATTGACTTTATCCAACACGGCAAAGAAATTCTCCCAACTCCAACCTTTAGTTGTTTTCAAACTATGGTCAAAATGGTCTAGCTGTGCAGAAAAACTGTGTTCTTTTTTGGATTTGGAATCAGCAATGACATATCTTCCGTTTGTGAAATTATGAGGTCCATATCTTTCTTCACTCGCAATGAAAGTTTCTGTATAAGCACATAACCCTTTTTGACAATAGAGCAAACTGACCAATACATCTGTGTAGTATTTATGGTTAGAACTGTTATACTTAGGATGGTCTTTGATTATTCTTGTCAAAATTGGCCACCCACTGGGCATATTTAGTGGCAAGAATTTCACTTTTATCGATCTTTCTCATGGAGTCT
Organism: Thiotrichaceae bacterium; assembly: GCA_011391085.1. Lineage (GTDB taxonomy): Bacteria > Pseudomonadota > Gammaproteobacteria > Beggiatoales > Beggiatoaceae > JAABRD01. The sequence goes on from JAABRD010000001.1 coordinate 51,519, forward strand.
CCAAGCCAGTTTTTGTGCCCATTTCTCAAATTCGATTAGCAACCTTTTTCCCTCCTCAGTATCCAACTGATTCTCCTGTTTTAGCTTGTCAAGTTGAGCTTGTAGCCGAGAAGTCCTCATCAAAGCCTTGTTTCGGTACTGTTCATTACCTTCCACGGCTAAATCAAAAATGCGCAGCAAAATGGTATCCCATCGTAAATAGCGAGGGTCAAGAAAATAATTGTCTATATGCCGTTCGCCCGTGTAATAAAGTTCTTGATAAACAGCACCTTGGTCATCAAATTTCAGTTCCACTATTTCCCACGGTTCAAACGCCGAGGCTAAAATAGGTGAGTGAGTAGCAAACCAGAACTGCGCTTTGGGCGCGAGTTCGGTACAGTAATTAATAATTTCAGTTTGAACATCAGGATATAAGGACCTCTCTGGTTCGTCTATCAAAATGATAGCATGGTCAGTGTTGAGTTGAAACAGTGGAGTTAACATCAAAATCACTTGTTTCGTGCCCGTACTCCAGCTACCATAAGGAATTTCACTACCCTTCAAGGATTCAATCTGAATAAATTTCAAATCCTCGATAGATTCAAATTCAACCGTTGTTTTGACGTTCAGACCAAACTTGTGCAACAGTGGATTTAACTGTTGCGCTAATTTTTCCAGAGGATTAGGATTTTCCAGTTTCCAAGCTTTATCCGATTCAATAATTTTCTTAATCTCTGGTTTTTCCAGGCCGGTGGCAATAGCGACGGTAAGTTCTTGTCTAAATTTTAGGCTATATTGTACTTCCTTGACCTTGTAAGCATAGATATTTTTTAAAACATCATCCCAGACTTCTAATATATTGTCTTGTTCAAAATCAAAATAGCGACGCATTTCCGTCTTGACCGGCGTCGTATTATTTACAGTTGATTCCACTTTTAAAGCGTCAAGAGGATTAATACGTTTAGAAGATTCCTGAGGAGGCAACAACTTGGTCATTTCCGCTGGAAAATATATGAACCAGGTGTAACGTTGACGATGTTCACGATAAAGTGTCTTGATTTCCTCTTCAGATTTCCCAGAGGTAGAATCTTTTGCCGACAGCGATAGTTTGCCATCTCTGATTTTTAGAGTGAGTTCCACCCCTGGCTCTAACTCCATTGTAGCCATAATTTGTTTCATCTTTGGGTCGAGATAGTTCTTCTCCAATAGGGATAAACACACCTTCAACAAAGTGGTCTTGCCGGTCCCACTTTGACCAATTAAACAAACTTTATCCAACGCCTGCCCTGCTTTTTCATGTCCTTTGGGATAAGTCAAGTCTAAGGTCAAATGGTCAAATTGATGGTAATTTGTTATTTCTAGTCGACTAATTTTCATGGTTTTATGTGCTTCAATCCATCCAACTCTGCTACAGAAAACTCTTCTGCAATAGCCCTTAAATCTTTCTGAACTTGAGGATCATCAGTCATCAACCGAATTTGAACCGCAAAATATTTGTCTTTGTTGAATGTGAGTCGCATTATGGTTTTCTGAGGATCGAAATTTCCTCTTGGTTTGAGATTGTGTGCATACATGACGCTTATCTCACCACTTGATTTTATAAGGCGGCCAAACGAGGTACTGGAATAGAAAATTAAGACATGGGGAAACGACGACACAAAAGATAACAGTTCTTACACTGTTAATCATTGAGATACCCGAACAGGGGCTATAAAGATGGGGGATTACTGCGAGAAAAAATTGGTAGCGAGGGTAGGATTTGAACCTACGACCTTCGGGTTATGAGCCCGACGAGCTGCCAGACTGCTCCACCTCGCATTCACTTGTCATCATATATAAGGTCTAATCAGAAACTTTACAAGACACTTTTTGAAAATTTTTTCAAATTTTTCAAAAAGCCTTGTCTTCTGCGCCTGACAGGATATGTCTTAAAATTGCATGGAAAATTCTAAAACCATTTTTATATAGATTATCATCTATTTTCCATGCAAATAATGTTTATCACTAAAGCTACTCACCCATTGCGGGTAATAAACGACCAGGACAGTGACCAAGAGTCCATTGGTAAAGGCTTCAGGAAATAGCATGACAATCATAAATATGGGTTCGTCACCTAAATTTATCAAGGTGTAGGCCCCACTACTTAGTAAAATTCCCAATCCCACTAGGCGACTGGCTAACATGGCTAACGCACTTCCTGCAAAAGCCACCACATAAATATAAATAAACAGGTGTTTAGGTAGCCATCTGTAGGCTAACCAGTACATTCCATAGCTGATCCAAACGGGGATGATACCATTGCACAAGGTATTGAGGGAATAACTGGCCCATTCTGATTTGCCTTCTAAGGTCAATCCCAATTGGGCAAGGCTAGTGGCCAAAATCGCAAATGGCCAGCCAAACATCAGGGTAAGAGTGGTGACTAACAATAAATGAAATTCCATCCCTGCCGTGAGACCTGCGCTTTGATGCCAAATTAGCCATAAAATCACACAACTCGCTAATAAGACATGGGTATCTTCAGAATTTTTGAAATGATACCAGGGCGCCTCTCGGACCGCCCAGAGAAGTATGATAAGGTATAAAATATGACTTGTCCATAGCCAAGCAGTTGGTAACAGGGAAGCGGGAAAGTTCATGTGCTACTATCTATAAATATCAGAAATTACGCAACCATGTCAAAGAAACTAAATTTCTTTAAGAAACTTAGTTTCTCATCGCCAATCAGGTAACTTACGTTGATCTGGTTTTGTTATTCCTGAATCGCATTCAGAATCACTTCTAACTCCGCCACTCTCTCGCGAGTCATTTTTTCCAAACAACTCCATAAGTCACTTGGAATATTCTTACCCTTCAAAGTCGTTTGCCAGGCACAATTTTTATCGCGAAATTCAAGCCAGGCTTTTTGGGCCCCCACGAAACTGGTTAAGTTAACAGGTCCTTCTACCTCACTTTCACCTTCTATTTTTAAAGCTTCTTTTAGGCGTTTATATACCTCATTCAATTGCTTATCTTGAATTTTATAAGCGACCTGGGACTCCGATTCAACTTTCGGTGGCACCACTGGTGGTGGAGAAGTGACCACTTGGGCTGGCAATGGAGTTGTGATAATTGGAATAGCAGGTATCCCGATTTGATCTAAATTGATGATTTCTTTCATCAAATTTGGGTTCGCCTCCCACAGAAAACCTACCAATTTGGCCCGATTCAATGCCTCAATTGGTGATAGATTGCCTCCTCCATTGGCTGGTTTAGGTTCAAAGAGGTACTTCACACTCTCCATATTTTTGAAATGGCAAAGCGTTTGCCCACTGTATTCCTGAATACCCGCTTCACAATCGACCTGTTCATCTTTAAACAAATCTTTATAGAGGATACCCACTTTAGCACCGCCAGGGGCCCTGGCTTGTTCATCAAAGATTTCAAGCCGGGCAATTTTCCGCGTGGTTGGGTCTGGAAATATTCTCAATTGCAACTGATTTTGACGATAAAACATCAACACGTCTATGACCTCTTGCTTATCCTCATTCAGATGCGTCGCCTTTTGGACCGTATAGCCAGACAAGGCCTCTGTTAAAGTAGCCTCGTTAAAATCACTCTCAGGCGTCAAGGTCCCAACGCTTTGCGGGGTCACAAACAAAATTTTAGATTCCCCTTGAGAAGCCAATAGAGTAAAGCTATCTGCCTGTTTGGTAAAGAAGAAAAAAACTCCCTCCCAATTACTCAGTATCAGATCATCAGAAATTCTGACAAATTCCCGACTTTTACCCAACCAACTTTCCTCTTTACAACGGATTGTCACCACTTCCACTTCAGTTTGGGTGATTCCCAGCCGAGTGGGTTTGACCTTGTAACCCACCAAAAAATATCCTTCCGCATTTTGCATGGATACGTCATAAGAAAATTCTGGACATGTCTGCAACTGCGTCATCCCTTCTCGCAACGTAGCCTTTTTCCGCGAACTAAATTCCACCAGCTTGCCTATCCAGTTTTTCGCCTGGGCTTCATTCATAGCGGGATAACCGATGATTTGGTAACTGATGACTTTCCATACCCCGACCATGGGAAAATCTTTGGTAGGCGAAGTGGCATACACTTCGTGAGAGAGAAGGATACTTAACCAAGAAATTAACACCATGTTGAAAGATTTTTTCATAAATATAATGACCTTTGATTGATAGATAAGTATGATATTAAAGACAACGTTGGGTAGAGTCAAGACTTGAAGGCGGTCAAATTTTTTTACGTTATATCTGTTTCAAAAAGAGGATAATTCATCTATGAAACCCTTTTCTAAATGGACCATTGAAGCTGTTGAAGAACAATTTAACCTGACTTGTTCACAAGAACATCCACGTATGACCGAGTGGCTAACTCTTCATGCAGTGCCAGAGGAAGATAAGCAGAGATTGCCATTGCAAGCGTTGCAACAAAAATTGCTTAATCACGTCTATGATTGGAATGAACAAGAACTCATTGTCTATTTTATAGCCCCCCTGTTACATCTGGTCGACTTTGAACAAGAACATTACCATCCCTTTTTTCAAAGAGAAATCTCCGTCAAATACCATAATGAAATATTGTCAGGCGTGGTTGACTGTGTCATCGCCCAAGGCAAACGTTCCCCCAAACGCCCGTTCTTCTTTCTCCAAGAATATAAAAAAGAACATGATTCCTCCAATGATCCGTTGGGACAACTGATGATTGCTATGGTGGCGGCCCAACAGTTGAATCAACACCAACATCCCGTATATGGTGCTTATGTGATAGGACGCTACTGGCATTTTGTCCTCCTCGATGGCTTAGAATACGCGGTACACACGGGTTTCAACGCCTCCAAAGAGGAGATTCAAGCCATCTTTGGAGTATTGAAAAATACCAAAGCGATTATTGATAAGATACTTCAGGAGTCCAAAGCTACGCTTTGAATTCCTGGATTTGATGAATTTTATGGAAAAGAGAGAAAATCACAGATGACAAACACCCCCCCTGAACATCCCAATACTTGGGCAGAACGTAGTTTCACACTGGCCAATTTAGGCCGTTTGGAAGAGGCCCTAGCTATTCTTGATCAACTCTTGCAATTGCAACCGTCTGCGCCACTGGCCTGGTATAATCGTGGGGTACTATTGGCCAAATTAGAACGTTACCACGATGCTATCACTAGCTATGACCGTGCCTTAACACAGCAACCGCAATTATATTTTGTTTGGAACAACCGCGGGAATGCGTATCTGGAATTGGGGCGTTATCAAGAAGCGGTTGCTGGTTATGATCAAGCCATTGAATTACAACCTCAAGACCCTCTCCCTTGGTATAATCGAGGTTATGCCTGGCTTAAACGCGGCCAGTTTGAAACGGCTTTGACGAATTTTGAGAAAGCGATTGAGATTGACCCTGATTACGCCTTGGCCTGGTATTATCGAGGCAATACTTTTCTCAAACTGGGTCACTATGAGAAAGCCATCGGTTGCTATGACAAAACCATCGACCTTGCCCCAGATTACCACGCTGCCTGGCATAACCGTGGTCATGCGTTGTTTCAACTGCGACGGGAGGAGGAGGCCCTTGATAGTTATGATCAAGCCTTGCAACTCCAACCCGATGATGCTGACACTTGGTATAATCGCGGTAATCTGTTATGTCAGTTAACTTGTTATGAGGAGGCTTTGACCTGTTATAATCAAGCCCTTCAGTATCAGCCGAACCATCAGCCAGCCAAACGGAATCGAGAATGGGTGTTAGCAGAATGGCGGGTAAAGAACTAAACTCATGGTGGACTAGAGGCTTTAGCCGGAGGGCATGGCACAGTGATTTCAATTCGGTTCTGCACCCACCGGCTGAAGCCTCTAGTCCACCTGTGTTTTGATTGAGGGTTGGCTTTTTCTTTAATTTTAGTGGCAGCGACATCCACTCAACCTGAAATGCTAGATTTCGTTATGCACCAGTACATTATATGAACTCACAACCTACTATTGTTATTCTTACGGCCTTACCCTTAGAATATGAGGCCGTTGTTGCTTATTTGCCACAGCGGCGGAAGGAAATTAAGTCTGATAATACCATCTATGAGATTGGTGACTATGTCACGCCCAAAGCATCTTGGCAAGTCGTGGTTGGGAAATTGGCTGCGCAAGGTAATTATCAAGCGGCCCGTGAAACCGAATGGGCCATTACTCATTTTGCCCCGACCTATATGTTCTTTGTCGGCATCGCGGGCGGTCTAAAAGATGTCCACTTAGGGGATGTCGTGGCCGCTAGTTTGGTGCGTGGCTATGAAAGTGGCAAAACCGAAGAAGATAAATGGAAACCACGGGTATCGGTAGAACATTCGTCTCATGCACTCCTACAATTAGCACAAAATCTAGCCAATGAAAGTCAATGGTTAAAGAAACTCTTTACGCCCGCACAGTCTGCCCCTAAAGCCTGGGTTTGCCCGATAGCTTCTGGTGAAAAGGTGGTAGCTTCACGGGCATTTTTAGCCCAGTTACAGGAGACTTGCAGTGATGCGGTGGCAGTAGAAATGGAAGCGTTGGGCTTTTTAGGGACGTTTCGGGCGAAACCGCAGGTGCAAGGGATTGTCATTCGGGGGATTTCGGATTTAGTGGTGGACAAATCCCAAAGTGATGCCAAAGGTTGGCAACCCATCGCGGCCCGCAATGCCGCGGCCTTTGCATTTGCTATGTTAGATGAACTTTCGCCGGTTACCACTACGTCCGTGCCCGTCATCGCATCTGTCACGTCGTCCCAACCGCAACCCCTGTTCCGCCTCCCTCTCCCCCGCAATGACTATTTCACGGGCCGCGAAGACATTCTCACGCAGATTCACGAGACCTTACCCCAAGGTCCAGTCGCTGTATGTGGTTTAGGCGGGCTGGGCAAGACGCAAGTGGCGGTGGAGTATGCTTATCAACATCAAGGGGAGTATACTTATGTCTTTTGGTTATCTGCCAATGATAACGTAGTCCTACAAACGGGCGTGGAGGCGATTGCGAAGGATTTAGGTTTGACTGGGCAATTGTCCCCTGACCAAGTGCGGGCGTGGGTCAAAGAGAAGTTCAGTCACCCACCGAATTGGTTATTGGTGGTGGATAATGCCGATGAACTGATTCAGATTCAGCAGGTCTTCAAGGAATTTTTACCGTTGCCTTTAACGACGGGCCAGGTGTTATTGACCACGCGCCAACAGGCACCGCCTCCGCCCTTGAAACGAGTGACTTTGGAGACTTTGACGGATGACCAAGGTGCTGAATTATTACTCCGTCGCACCCATGACCTGGAGTCCAAATCTTCAGATTTGGAGAATGCCCGTACCCTCAGTCACACTCTACAAGGCTTACCCTTAGCCTTAGCCCAAGCGGCGGCTTATCTGTATCAACGACGTTGCGGTTATCAGAAGTATTTGACCTTATATCAACAAAATGCTACCCGTTTATTAAAGGAACGAGGGAACTTAATATTTGACCAAGACCATCCGTTGCCCGTGGCCACGACTTGGCAAGTGTCCTTAGCCCAAATTCAACAGCAACAACCCCGGGCGTTGGAGTTATTGCATTATTGCGCCTTCTTATCGTCCACGGGGATTCCAGAGGAGGTATTGTTAAAGGTGTTAGACATTGAGGAGTTTGATTTGGAGGATTGGTTAAACCCCATTCTGAGTTATTCTCTCTTAACTCGTGACTCGAACTCTCAGCAAGTTCAGATTCATAGTCTGGTACAAACGATATTGCGGTCGGAACTGGGGGAAGAGAAGGGACGGGCGTTGGTGGAACAATTGGTAGGCGTGGTGAAGGACTTGTTTCCTGATTCTGATGTTATTGACAACTGGCCTCACTGTGAACGTTTAGTGCCCAGTGCCTTAGCTTGTGCAGAGGGGATTCAGCGTTATCAGATAGAGAGTGAGATTGCGGCACTGTTGCTGAATCAAACGGGGTATTATCTACACCAAAGAGGTGACTATGCAACCACCTTACCGTTGTATCAACGGGCCCTAGAGATAACAGAACGAGTGCTGGGGACCTACCATCCCTTAACCGCGACTAGCCTGAACAATCTGGCGGAATTATATCGGGCCACCGACCAGTATGAACAGGCGTTGCCGTTGTATAAACAGGCCCTAAAGATTCATGAACGAGTGCTGGGGACCGACCATCCCTCAACCGCGACTAGCCTGAACAATCTGGCGGCGTTGTATGATGCCACCCGCCAGTATGAACAGGCGTTGTCGTTGTATCAACAGGCCCTAGAGATAAGAGAACGAGTGCTGGGGAAAGACCATCCTGACACCGCGACTAGCCTGAACAATCTGGCGTTGTTGTATGATGCCACCGGCCAGTATGAACAGGCGTTGCCGTTGTATAAACGGGCACTAGAGATAAGAGAACGAATGTTGGGGAAAGACCATCCCTCAACCGCGATTAGCCTGAACAATCTGGCGTTGTTGTATGATGCCACCGGCCAGTATGAACAGGCGTTGCCGTTGTATAAACGGGCACTAGAGATAAAAGAACGAGTGCTGGGGACAGACCATCCCTCAACCGCGACTAGCCTGAACAATCTGGCGGGGTTGTATAGAACAACCGGCCAGTATGAACAGGCGTTGCGGTTGTCTGAACGGGCTTTGACTATCTTCAAGAATAGATTGGGGGAACAGCATCCGACTACGCAGATTGTGGCAGGGAATTATCAGGAGTTGCTTAGACAGATGGCTAGTCAGGGTGGGGCGGGCAAGGAGAGTTAAGGGTAGAAGGGGGAGGTTGTCTGAATCAGAATTTACAGAATTTTAGAATTAGCAGAATAAAACCCTAACCTAACCCATTCTGAAAATTCTTAAATTCTGAAAATTCTGATTCAGACCATTAGATGGGGAAAGTTGGTTGCCCGCCGCTTTATCCGTGTATCCCCCCAAAGCCGCTGTACTAATCAGTTCAGTAGGGTGCGTCAAGTTTTACATACATACCAAATTTGCCAGTCAAGAGGAGAACAATATCTAAGCGATGGGAAAATATACCAAATTAGTCGCAGCCATTTGCAACAATCCCAAGACAGTACGTTTTGACGAAGCCTGTAAAGTAGCGGAAAGTCTAGGCTTTACCTACTCTGGTGGCAAAGGCGCGCATCGCGTATTTAAACGTCTGGGGGAAACGACACAGTTAAATTTCCAAAACCGTCAAGGCTATATTTTACCCTATCAAGCTAAACAATTGATAGCCATGATAGCCAAATATGGAGATACCGAATGAAATATTATCCACTAGAACTCTTTTGGAGTGAAGAAGATGAAGGTTATATTGCCCTCGTGCCCGATTTACCCGGTTGTAATGCCTGGGGTGCCACTGAAATGGAAGCGATTGAACAAGTACATGATGCCATAGAAGCCTGGCAAGCCGCTTGCAAACAAGCTGGTGAACCTGTACCAGAACCCTCAAATCGTTTGGAGGAGACTCAGACTATTTCCCAGACCGTGTCCGCTAAGTTAGCTAAACTGGCTAAACAACAAGGTATCAGCATTCCCCAGTATTTGGAAGCAAACGTAACCTGAAAAGGTAGGGTGCGTCCTACGCACCATTCTTTCGTCTGCGGGGGATTCGGTGCGTGGGACGCACCCTACACAGGCCATTAAATCCTAACCATTTAGAGAACCCAATTATGAAAGTAGCGAATTTAGTGCTAAGATGTTACGCAAGATATGACGAAGGACAATGGGTAGCAATCTGCCTAGACTTTGATTTGGCGGCCCAAGCGGAGAATGTGGAAGGTGCCCAAGCCAAACTGGAAAGCATGATTAAAGAATATCTCTTTGATGCCTTGGTGGGAGAAGACCAAGCGTATGCAGAACCATTCCTGTCCCGCCAAGCACCCCTCTTAGAATGGCTAAGATATTACTTCTACCTCTTCAGACACCATGTTATGCCGGTCCACCACCATGACTATTACCTGTTTCGTGAACCTTTACCTTTGACGCCCTATCTTCATAGACCATTATGAGTACCCACTATCCGCCGCTGACCTGTGAACAAATGAAAACTATCCTCAGAAACCTGGGCTTCCAGAAAAGAGTTACTCAGGGAATGGGTACTTCACACGAACAATGGATAAAAGAGATGGCAGGGCGACGTTATAAAGTAACGGTTGACTGTCCTAAAGCACCATTTAGTCAGTTTCTCATTGGTTCTATGGCTAGACAAGCGGGCGTCACTAAGAGGGTGTTTTAAAAGCATATTGTATGATTAATTTTAGAAATCTTCTAATGGAGGACTTGAAAATGAATAAATAGTTCACATTTTGAATTTAAATCAACTAATCAATTCATTTGAGAAGATAAAAATGTCAACGACTTCTTATCCTAGTGACCTCACCGAAGCTCAATGGAAACTTATTGAACCCTTGTTGCCGCCACCCAAACCGGGTGGGCGGCTCAAATTTGACAGAATTTTAGAATGAACTTAACCCCTCCCCAACCCTCCCCGCACGCAGGGAGGGAGTGATTCCCCCGGGTACGGGGGGTTAGCGTAGGACGCACCCTACCCATTGCGCTTAACTTAACGGCATTGCACCGGCTAAAGCCTCTAATCCACCGATTCACCGGCTAAAGCCTCTAGTCCAACGATTCACCGGCTAAAGCCTCTAATCCACCAGCGAAAGCCTCAATGCTATTAAGTTAAGGTACGGTGGAGTGGAGGCGTTAGCCGGCCGGCGGTAGGCGCCCCGCAATTTGAGTGAGGGGGTGATGCCTACGGCCGGCCGGCTAAAGCCTCCACTCCACCGGAGTTTTCCTTAACTTAATGGCATTGCGGCTAAAGCCTCTAGTTCAACGCTTTTTTGTAGCTACTACAATGCTTTTCTGTGGTTGGTAATGATGAACCGTTTGAACTGTGATAGATGTGATAAATTAGTGAATATTTGTGAACAAATCAAACCCTCCCAAAGTAACCTCAGATAAAAAAATCGCAACTGGAGTGATTGACTTTTTAAAAGAACTTACTATATAATCTTGCTAACTTTCAGAAGTTCAAAGCGACGCTTTTGACTCCTAGTCCGGTCACTACCTAAAATTACGGAAATTAAATTCAAATGTTACTAGATTTAGGCATCTTATTAGCAAGTTATGTGAGTGTGAGAGTATTTGAAAAATACCGGGACACACGTAAGGGTCCCTCCACGGCCCTGGTCAATCCGTTGCCACCGACTCCACTCGTGGAATCGCAGACCGAGGATCCAACGGCAGTGGCGATTAGAAAACAAGAACATTATGTCAAATTGAGTACCCTAAATATCGGCATCGCAACGGTTCGACAATTTATTTATCCGCAAGCCGCTTTGCTGAACATCGCCCTCTATACCTATCTTACCATACCTACTTTTAGACGGGCCGAAGAAGCCCTTCTGGAAAGAAATCAAGTGAACGGATATGTATTGGACGTACTGTCAATCTCTCTCACTCCTCTCATTGGACAGTATTTTGCGGGGTCAGTCGGTGCCTGGCTACATCATCAAGGACGCAAAATAACCATTAAAACTCAAGACCACTCTCTCAAAGTCATTGCCCATGCGTTTGAACAGCAACCACGGCAGGTTTGGAGGATTCAAGACGGAGTCGAAATGGAGGTGCCATTAGCCAGCATTCAGGTGAATGACATTGTCGTTGTCAATGCGTGTGAAGTGGTGCCAGTCGATGGTTGCATCACGGAAGGGGCCGCCATGATTGACCAACATGCTTTAACTGGTGAATCGCAATTGGCCGAAAAGATGGTAGGTGATGAAGTGTTTGCTTCCACCGCTGTCGTCAATGGCAGAATTTTAGTCCGGGTGAAACATACCGGCCAAGATACCACGATTGCTAAAATTGGTCAAATCTTAACTCATTCAACCCAGTTTAAAACTCATTTCCAAACGAAAAGCGAAGATTGGGCCGATAAGGCGGCTGTACCCTTGTTAGTCAGTAGTGTGTTAGTCTCTCCAGTCTTAGGAGTGGTTGGTACTATAGGAGTTTTATATTGCAACATCAGTGGACCTCTCCGACTGACAGGTTCCCTTGGCACCCTCAATCATATCAGTTTAGCGTCCTATCAAGGTATTCTGATTAAAGATGGACGGGCAATTGAATTTTTGAAACAGGTGGACACGGTCATCTTTGATAAAACTGGGACGTTGACCACGGAACAACCGGCCGTGGGACAAGTTATTACTTGTAGCAATTATCCTGCGGAGGAGATTTTAAAATATGCAGCCGCGGCTGAATGTAAGCTAAATCATCCCGTGGCCAAAGCCATTGTCAAACAAGCGATGGCCATGAATCTTATCTTACCAGAGATAGAGGACTCTAAATATCAAATGGGATTTGGCGTCTCGGTTCAGGTTGACCATCTCGTTATCAAAGTCGGTAGTTCTCGTTTTATGAAACAGGAAGACATCCCTTTGCCAGATTCAATAAAACAGGCACAAACAGATGCCCATCGGGAAGGTCATTCGTTGGTCCTCGTGGCCATTAACGACCAAGTCAGTGGTGCGATTGAAATACAAGCCACGGTGCGACCTGAAGTGAAAACCGTGATTGATTATTTACGGCACCGCGGCATTCAGCAGATTGCCATTGTGTCTGGTGACCACCGGCAACCGACTAAGAAGCTGGCTAAGTCTTTAGGAATAGCCAATTATTTTTATGATGTTCTCCCAAAAGACAAGGCTGAAATTGTGGAGCAACTGCAACAGGAAGGGAGGACGGTATGTTTCATTGGAGATGGCATCAACGATGCGATTGCGTTGCGAAAAGCCAATATTTCCATCTCCTTACGGGGCGCCTCCACCGTTGCCACCGATATGGCCCAAGTGGTCTTGATGGATGGTAGTCTGTCACATTTGCCAGAATTGTTTGAACTGGCAGACAGTCTGGAAGCCAATTTGAAGAAGACGTTGTTCACTCTGATGGTGCCAGGTGTTCTCAATCTCAGTGGCATGTTTCTCTTCCACCTGGGGCTGCTGGGCGTCATTGTTATTAGTAATACGGGCGTGGCACTGGGGATTGTGAATGCCATGTCGCCTCTGAAAAAACTCCAAATCGAACCAAACCAGTTAACCGTCGAACCCCATTTAACTGTCGAATCTCAACCAAAGGAAACAGAAAATAAACACCTCCAACTTTCATCCTAACATTAACTAAAACCAGGAGTGTACCTGTGCATAACAAACCTGGTATTTCATGTAGGGTGGATTAAGCGTAGCGTATCCACCAGTTGTTCGAAATATTGGTGGATACGCTACGCTTAATCCACCCTACAGAACTAAAGCCAGGAGTCCAAAGCGACGCTTTGAACTCCTGAATCAATCTTAACCAAAGGAAACCACAAATGACAACCCAACACCCTAACACCAACCCTCAAACCGTGAATTTCACTCGCCAGGTAGCCCTCCAGCAATTCCGCACTGTGCGCCAAGATAGCGAAACTATTTGTTCTCCTCTGCAAGTGGAAGATTACGTGATTCAAACCACTCCGGAAGCGAGTCCCGCAAAGTGGCATTTGGCCCATGTGACCTGGTTCTACGAAACTCTCATTTTGACCGAATTTTCGCCCCATTACCAACCCTTTCACCCCCAGTTTCGTTACCTATTTAACTCCTACTATGAACAAGTTGGGAAATTTTTCCCACGTCCTCAACGGGGTCTGTTATCTCGTCCCACGGTGGCCGAAGTCTATCGGTATCGCGCCTATGTAGATGAAAACATGACACAACTGATTGAGACCGCCAAAGACGAAGACTGGCCCACCATCGCCCATCGCCTCCTCATTGGCTTGCATCACGAACAACAGCATCAAGAATTACTCTTCACTGACATCAAATACAACCTGGCATTTAACCCCTTACGTCCCCCCTATCGGGAAGACTTGCCCACGTTACCCAGTCGTTCTGCACCCGCCTTACAATGGCTAGAATATCCGGGTGGTTTAGATAACCTCGGTTATGCGGGAGAAGGGTTTGCCTACGACAATGAATCTCCCCGCCACCAAGTTCTCCTCTCCCCATTTCGGCTGGCATCACGACTGGTCACCAATGGCGAATATTTAGAATTTATGGAAGCTGGTGGCTACCAACGTCCAGAATTGTGGTTATCCGACGGTTGGAGTACCATCCATAAACAGGGGTGGCAGGCACCCTTGTATTGGGAAAAAATCGAAGGACAATGGTGGCAAATGACGCTGGGGGGAATGCGTCCCCTTCGAACTGAAGAACCGGTCTGTCATGTCAGCTTTTATGAAGCAAATGCGTTTGCCACCTGGAAAGACAAACGGTTGCCCAGCGAAGCCGAATGGGAAGTCGCCGCCCGGCCCTTGCCCATGACCGGGAATTTACAAGCCCGTGGCTTCTTACACCCCATCGTTGCCACTGGTCAGGAGAACGAATTATTACAGATGTACGGTGACGTTTGGGAATGGACCCATTCTCCTTACACACCTTACCCTGGGTATCGGCCAGCCGCCGGTGCAATCGGTGAATATAACGGTAAGTTTATGTGCAACCAATTCGTCTTGCGCGGCGGTTCCTGTGTCACTCCAGCCAATCATATTCGCCCCACGTACCGTAACTTTTTCTATCCGCATGAACGTTGGCAGTTCAAAGGATTTCGGCTGGCGGAGGACCTCCATGAACACTGCTAATCACATCCATTTTTATAACTTACATCCCACTCTAGCAGATTTCAAAGCGGAAGTGTGCCACGGTCTGTCGGTTTATCCCAAAACGATTCCACCGAAATTTTTCTATGACCAATCTGGTTCTCAACTGTTTGATGACATTACGGAATTGCCAGAATATTATCCCACTCGTACCGAAATAGGGATTCTCCATGAACATGGTGAAGAAATGGCGAGGCTGTTGGGAAAAGGCTGTTGGTTATGGGAATTGGGAAGTGGTAGTAGTAAAAAAATCCGTGTGCTACTCGATTCCCTGCAACCGTCCACTTACTTACCCATTGACATTTCTAAAGAACATCTGTTACATTCGGTCCAGACCCTGGCCATCGACCATCCTGACCTAGAGATTCATGCGATTTGTGCCGACTACTCAAGTGACTTTCAGTTACCCCGTGGTTGCATTCCCACGCAGACGTCTGGGAACGAGATAAACCGAGTGGCGTTCTTCCCGGGTTCCAGTATTGGCAATTTTGAACCGTCTCAAGCACAAGAGTTGTTGCAACGGGTGGCGCATCTCTTGAGGCCAACCGGCGCGTTACTGATTGGGGTCGATTTGAAAAAGGACCCGGCCTGTCTTCATGTTGCTTACAACGATGCCCAAGGCGTTACGGCCGCCTTCAATCTCAATTTGTTGACGCGCATCAACCGAGAATTACAGGCTGATTTCAACCTCACCCAATTTGAACATCAGGCTTTTTATAACGACCAACTGGGTCGCATAGAGATGCACTTGGTGAGTAAAACGTCGCAAGAAGTTCAAGTCGATGGGCAACGATTTGTGTTTGCCGAAGGGGAGAATATTCATACCGAAAATTCATACAAGTACACTGTTGAACAATTTCATGCAATTGCAACTCGTGCGAATTTCGAACCTGTACGAGTTTGGACTGACCCGGCGCGATTATTTAGTGTTCACTACTTGCGAGTCAAGTCGTGAGGTATAGTGATATTCCTCCGTTTTTGTACCTTCTCGGTTTCCCTGTAGGGTGGATTAAGCGAAGCGTATCCACCAAATTCTATAACCCGTGGTGGATACGCTTCGCTTAATCCACCCTACATTTTAAATCAAAATGGTACAAAGGTGAAAGAATATTACTATACCAGGTTTGTCAGGTACAGGTACTTACTTCTTCATCTTTTTCACTTTTGGAAGATTTCCCTTAAAAGTGTCCAAGTCCTGACAATGCAGGGATTGGCGGAACAGTTGTTTCAATACGTCTGGTTGGGCGATAGCCCGAATTTGATTGGACAGTCGCTTGGGAACCTGGCCAAAACGTTCACTGAGGGCTTCTAACAGAAATTCTTGGCCTTTTTCCAACACCGCTTCTTGGCGGGCTTCTTGGCGGGCTTCTTGGCGAACTTGCTGCATGAATTGCTGGACCGCCAGGGACTTACTTAAATCGAAATTGAACATGGTGCGAACCTCCTGATAACTGATTTGACGAAATTGATTAAGTATAAATAAGCCTAGCGCATTTGACGCTACACGTTGTTCAGACGGCGGATAGAACTGGGTCACTTGTTGTTGCCACTGTGCCCCTTTCGCGAGTAACGTGGCTTTGGGCGTTTTGGCAGACACCGTAAAGGGGGCTAATACGACTAACCTGGGATCCACTTGGACCAGTTTCGCTTCGGTGTATTTGGTTAACACGAGTTCCTGTATACAAGTGGTTAATTGACAGGTTTTCTGGTCGGTTGACAACGACAGTGGCAACGCAACTTGTTGATATTTAAGGTCGGTATAGACAATGCAAATTCGTATGGGTCCCTTGAATTGTTCAAAGGCACATCCCCAACACGCTTCGGCGACGGCGCGGTAGCGAATAAAGAGGTCTTCATAGCCTTGAAATTCCATGAAAAAGCGTCCTTGGGAACTGGCCAAGGAGGAGATTCCTTGAATATCCGGTTGCAATTTCTTTTCTTTCAAGACGGTAGCATGAAAATGATAGCTGGCGGCTTCTTGGTCCGACAGACCAAAGAGTTTTAACAAACTCTTGCCACTGACCGTCATAAATTGCCAGAAGGCTTCGTCGGTACCCAATTGGGTTGGTTTTGTGGGATTCATAGATAAAAGTAATTTTAAGCAAATGATCTTAGTTTCGTGGACAAGTGTCAAGAGAGAATTGTCAAGAAGTATGGTAATATTTCTGCAAATTTATACGATTCCTTCAGATGTGTATAAACTTATAGGAATATTACTATATCATATCCAGCAGTCCAAAGCAAAGCTTTGGACTCCTGGACTCAATGCTTCGAGAAATGGGTATCAAAAAAATGAGTTTGCCCTTCTACACTGCCAATCTGCAACAGGCGAATTTGCCACTCCGCAATCCGTTGGTAATTCAGATAACGAGTATTGACGGAAGGTGTCCACAGTCCACCAAAAATACTGGGATCCTCAAATTGCAGTAATCCCGACTGATGTAACTCGGTCCATTGTGGAGTCCCTGGGATGGGAAAAATGGCAAACGGGGCAACTTGAAATCGCAGAGATGGATTAATCGCTAACAGGTCGGCATACAGTGTCAGGATGGCTTCCTCAAGGCGTAAGAGACTCTCTTTATTCTCATCGGCAAAGCCAATGATGACGCCATACGTGAGATTGGGGACGCCTGTTCTAACGATAGCTTTGACAACTTCACAATGTTCTTGCCAAGGCAACAATTTTTTATAATTTTCGCGCCCAAACACGGGACGTTCGGCCGGGATATAAGCATGAAAACAACCGACTTTGCCATCCCAACCCCAGAGGGCCGCAATCAACTCCTCGTCGGGAGTGAGATCAGGGGTGCCTCGATTGATTCCACGTCCTAAAGTGACTTTCTTCAGTTCCAACCCATTTGGCCAGAGAATGGCTATCCCTAACTCTCGGATACCTTTCATAATCTGGAGAATGTCAGCACGTCCACCAGGTTTGAGAATCCGGGCCAAAAATTGGTCTGAAGAACCAATCACGGCACCTGCCCCTGCATCTTTCTGTGCCGCAAACCATTGTAACGCCCGTGCCGGTGACATGGCACGATACCCCAAACGATATTGAGGTGTCTGGCAAAAATCACATTGTCGATCACAACCGATGTCAGTAAACACCGAACCAATGGGTAACAACGTGTCGGGAAATTCAAAACTCCAATATTCGGTGCCCAGACACTGTTTGACGACCGCAGGTTCTGGGAGTGCCCACAGTTCAGGGCCGAAGGGCCGGCCACGCCGTGGCAGTGGCTTACCGTCAGCCAACATCACTTCCGACAGTTCTTCTCTGGGAGTGTTTCCTAACACATAATCGAGGATGGGACCATTGGCAGCCCCCGATTGGTCTAAAACCACCGCGGTGGCACCGGCCTTGAGATAAAAATGCGGTTCTGCAAACGCATCCGAACCGCCGATGACGACGGGTCTCCCTTGACTAGCCAGGTGCTGAATCGTCATCGCCACCACTTCGCGGTATTGAGAAAAATTACTGGTCACTCCCCAAACGTCGTAGGCTTGCGGGTCGAGGTTGGTAATCCGGTTACCTAAGTACACTTTGGTGAGTTCATCTCCTCCCCAAATGACTTTCCCGTATTCTACTTGGTCATTCCCACTTTTGAGATTGACCAGTTGGGCATCAAATCCTTTTGCTTGTAAATCCGCCAGCAAGACTTGTTTGCTAATTAAAGCACTGCCTTTCCGGCCGGAGGCCCGGTTTTTACCTTCCGAATCGAAGAGTCCGAGTTCTGGTAATTCGACTAATCCAACGGTCGGTGTTTTGAGTTGAGACATAAAAGTTTTCCTATGTTGATTACTAAGTTGGTAGGGTGCGTGCCTCAGCACCATTTTGGGTAGTGAGGCAATGTGGGTGAGAGGATGTTTTAAAAGCTCCTTTTCAGGCTAAGGGTAAGGGCGTCGTTATACCAGAAAATTTCTGCTTCACTACTTATCAATTCAACGCTTCGAGAAATGGGTATCCAAAAAATGAGTTTGCCCCTCCACACTACCAATCTGCAACAGGCGAATTTGCCACTCCGCAATCCGTTGGTAATTCAGATAACGAGTATTGACGGAAGGTGTCCACAGTCCACCAAAAATACTGGGATCCTCAAATTGCAGTAATCCCGACTGATGTAACTCGGTCCATTGTGGAGTCCCTGGGATGGGAAAAATGGCACACGGGGAGACTTGAAATCGCAAAGATGGATTAATTGCTAACAAGTCGGTATACAGGGTCAAGATGGCTTCCTCAAGGCGTAAGAGACTCTCTTCATTCTCATCAGCAAAGCCAATGATGACACCATACGTGAGATTGGGGACGCCAGTTCTAACGATGGCTTTGACAACTTCACAATGTTCTTGCCAAGGCAACAATTTTTTATAATTTTCGCGTCCAAACACGGGACGTTCGGCTGGGATATAAGCATGAAAGCAACCGACTTTGCCATCCCAACCCCAGAGGGCCGTAATCAACTCCTCGTCGGGAGTGAGATCAGGGGTACCGCGGTTGATTCCACGTCCTAAAGTGACTTTCTTGAGTTCCAACCCATTTGGCCAGAGAATGGCTATCCCTAACTCTCGGATACCTTTCATGATCTGGAGAATGTCAGCACGTCCACCTGGTTTGAGAATCCGGGCCAAAAATTGGTCAGCAGAATTAATCACGGCCCCTGCCCCAGCATCTTTTTGGGCCGCAAACCATTGTAACGCCCGTGCCGGTGACATGGCACGATACCCCAAACGATATTGAGGTGTCTGGCAAAAATCACATTGTCGATCACAACCAATATCAGTAGAGACAGAACCAATGGGTAACAACGTGTCAAAACCCCAATATTCGGTGCCCAGACACTGTTTGACGACCGCAGGTTCTGGGAGTGCCCACAGTTCAGGACCGAAGGGCCGGCCACGCCGTGGCAGTGGCTTACCGTCAGCCAACATCACTTCCGACAGTTCTTCTCTGGGAGTGTTTCCTAACACATAATCGAGGATGGGACCATTGGCAGCCCCTGATTGATCTAAAACCACCGCGGTGGCACCGGCCTTGAGATAAAAATGCGGTTCTGCAAACGCATCTGAACCACCGATGACAACGGGGCTTCCTTGACTGGCTAGGTGCTGAATTGTCATCGCTGCCACTTCACGATGTTGAGAAAAGTTATTGGTCACTCCCCACACATCGTAAGCTTGCGGATCGAGGTCGGTAATCCGGTTACCTAAGTACACTTTAGTGAGTTCATCTCCTCCCCAAATGACCTTTCCATATTCTACTTCGTCATTCCCACTTTTGAGATTGACCAGTTGGGCATCAAATCCTTTCGCTTGTAAATCCGCCAGCAAGACTTGTTTGCTAATTAACGCACTACCTTTACGGACGGAGGCCCAGTTTTTACCTTCCGAATCGAAGAGTCCGAGTTCTGGTAATTCGACTAATCCAACGGTCGGTGTTTTGAGTTGAGACATAAAAGTTTTCCTATGTTGATTACTAAGTTGGTAGGGTGCGTGCCTCAGCACCATTTTGGGTAGTGAGGCAATGTGGGTGATATGTTTACCCTCACCCCCGGCTCCTCTCCCAGAGCCTCTCCCAGAGGGAGAGGGGAGAAAACCACTGGTACCGCCGTTCCCCCCTCTCCCTCTGGGAGAGGGGCCGGGGGTGAGGGAAAATCTATGAATATCACCCACATTGCATCACTACCCCATTTTGCAACATACCTGGGTGGTGCGTGGGACGCCCCCTACTCTGGCATTCCACAGAGTTTCAAAATATATTCTCGACTGACTTTAGCCGCTGATTCCAACTGGGTCAAGACGTTCGTAGCTATCGTCTGCGGTATGGCGGAATAATTCCGATCCACGGTTGCATATTCATTTACGATGGCCTGGTAATCAACCTGTTTGACTTCCTCCATAAACATGGTCATGGCCTTGCCAGTCAGCCCTTTCCGACGACAGAGTTCAAACGCCAAGCGTGCTTCATTGACTTGCCCAATACATTCAAAGGGCGTGTGTTCCGAAAGCCCCAACATCTGTCTGAACCACAGTTGATTGTCGGGTAAATCAAGGAGGTTGACTTGATGAAACATTTGATTGACTAACTCCACTGGCAAATAGGCCATGTAGTTCAACCATACATAAGCACATTTGGCACAGCGTTTACACCAAGGTTTGGCGAGATTACAGGAGTGGGTGAAGGGCACACTGGCTAAATCTTGCCTCAGCAGGTTGAAAATAACCACGTCATAAATTGGCTTCAGTAAGCTAAAATATTGGCAATTTGTCACTAGGTGACTTTGAACATAGTGACTGATTAATTGTTCTGCTTGCGAGGACTTGCCCCATTGATGATTGACCGGTTCACTAGTGTGTTCCCAAATCAAATTGGGGGCATCCGCACTGCGTTCATGTCCAAGACTGAGGTAGCGGTAGTGATGTTGAAGAATGTTCGGCAACGAAGCAAAGATTGAACTCGGCGTTTCCGCAGCCGTCAGAGAAGTGACTTGGTATTCGTTAGCCAAACGGGTCACGGGACTGTCTAAAAAATCTTCATACATCCAAATTTTATGCCGGGTTTGCGGGGTGGCAGTGTCCAACAATGACTCTATCAATTGGTGTTGTGGGGTGGCACGACCATAGATGGAACTTGAATATGCACAAGTGGAATAAGACACGTTAGCCCTTTCCAAGAGTTTTAAAGAAACCAAACTATCTTTACCTCCTCCACAAAACAGCAGTACCTGTTCATTGTGATTTGCTAATTGCAAAGCATTGGAAATAGGTTGGGTGGGCTGGCTTAAAAAACGGGGACCCGCATAATGAGGGAAATTGTTCTCATATCGCCATTGTGCCCAGACATTCCTTTGAATGGTTAACCAAAGTTCCTCAAATTCTGGGGTGTGATGTCGCTGGAAAGGACCTAAGTCAAAGGTATCTGGCTTCAAACTGGTCAACTTATTCGCTTCAAAAGCGAGGATGTGAAAGTAAACGGTTGCCATGTAATCCAGACCCAAGCGACGTTCAAGTTCAATGAGGTCCACATCGTTATACCAATACGAGGTTGAAAAACGCAAGTCATTGACCCCAAAGGTCATTGACAGTTGGTGGTGGGAACGGGTGTAAGGGGCAAGCCAAAGTGTTCTAGTCATCTGATTAGTTATTGTCAATGGTAATATGGTGAAATCCCTAAACATGTACCCCTCCCAAAACGTGTTTTGGGACTCCTCCTTCGAACCCAGCCCCCCGTACACGGGGGGTGACTCCCACCCGCGGCGTGTGGGAATCACTCCATCCCCGCGTGGGGGGAGGGTCGGGGTGGGGTGACTGCGTAAGTCCTATACGTGTTTAAGACCAAGCCATTTTATAGTATTCTTAACCATAAATATAATAGTGTTGCATAATGAATAGCAAATAATGAATAATAAGTCATGAAAAAACCTAAAGCTGGACTACAGGTTTTAGGCGCAATGCCATTCAGTTAAGGAATTAAAACGTTGGTGGAGTGGAGGCTTTAGCCGGTTGGCGGTAGGCGCCCCCCACTCTTGAGATATGGAGTGTACCTACCCTCAACCGGCTAAAGCCTCCACTCCAACGGCGTTTTCCTTATCCATTACCCATTAAACTCTATAATCAAGGACATTCACCATGAAAAGAAAACTCTTTGCCATCAGTTTTGCCAGTCTCTTGGGCATGACAACCACACACACGGCTTACGGTCAAGTAGAATGCCACGGGGCCCAGATATTGACCGAGAAACATTGCGTAGGTGACGGGTTGGAACCGAAAGAAATTAGACTTTACGAGATGATAAACTACTATCGTATAGATAGAGGTCTCCCGCCGATTGCGCAATCTCCTTCGCTTACCATCGTGGCTAACCGTCATGTGCGAGATTTTGACCAACACCTGGGGTTTGTAACTCCTGCGTGGAGTCACTGTGCTTATGATCCAGGGGTGCAAAATACCTGGCACTGCATGACCAATGCGCCGCAACGCTTAGGCACGGCTTACCCTGGCAATGGGTATGAGATTGCCCAGGCCAATGCCTATAAAATTCTCCCGGACCTAGCTTTGACGGAATTTAGCCGTAGCAATCACTACAATGCGGTTCTCCTCAATCCCGACTGGAATGCCCTGGGCGTGGGCACTTACAAAGGATATTTGGTGCTTTGGTTTGGCAAAGAACCGGATACCCTGCCTCCCTCTAAATTGCCTTCGCTGCCCGATTTAGGTCAAGGTGGTGCAATTGATAACCACCATCAACCCCTCCCGACCTTGGCTTCTTTTCTGGGGGGGACGTCGCTTGGATTACGGCCTTATGAAAGTCGGTTGGTGATTAATCCGTTTGAAGTGGTGAACATTCGTGGCACCTTCTTGGCAGATTCCAATCACGTTGGCAAAATCGCAGACCTAGTGGTTTATGCAACTTTCCAGGTGCCAAACTCTCCGTCCCCCGGATTTTACATGATGAATGAGAAAGGCAAAATACAACCATGGGATCAGAAGAACGCTAGTCTGGTGCCCTTTAGAAAAGACGTGACACTGCCCAAGGTTCAAGACCTGAAACTGTATAATGGTCAGTTCTCTACGCCGCTTATCTTGCAAGTTTATTTTGGTTATCGTTTGCCAGAAGGTCCCCTCGTTGTCAATAAACAACCAATTGAGGTGACCGTGAAGTAACGGAAGGGGGGAAACGGGTGATCCCTGACCCCAATCAAGACTGGCAGTCTCTTAGGGACTGCCAGTCTTTGGAAATAATGGTTCAGGAGTCCAAAACGTAGCTTTGGACTCCTGTCCTCTGTCAGACAATTAAAGTTATGATGCTAATTGAGACCTATTTAGATAAAAGCCCAATTCATGGAATTGGTGCATTCACAACGCATTTTGTTCCAAAGGGGACAAAGGTGTGGGAGTACACCCCTGGATTAGATTTGATGTTATCTGATGACACCGTGGAACGGCTGCCGAAAGTGCAATGTGAGGCGGTGTTGCATTACAGTTACCGAGTGGCCCAACATCAAATCATCCTGTGTTGCGACAATGCTAGACACTTTAATTTTTCCGCTACACCTAATACCATGGGAACTTTAGAAGGGGTTAGTAGCGCGTTGGAAGAGTTTGTCTCTTATGCTTGTCGTGACATTGAAGAGGGCGAGGAATTGACTTTTTCAGTTCTTGAAGACATGGAAGCCCTCGCACGATTGGGACCTGAATTGTATTCGAGTTTGCTATAATTGAGATTCCTCAGCAGACTTTAGTCGTCGCCCTCACCCCCGCCCCCTCTCCCTCCGGGTGCGGGGAAAAAACCACTGGTGTTGCCTGTCTCCCCTCTCCCTCTGGGAGAGGGGCGGGGGTGAGGGCACTTCAGAGGGGGGGGAGTGCAACTTATTTCATTCGTACCACCCGAAATCCTACCGTATCCAATCCCATCGTTTCACAACGCGGTTCGCCTCCAATTTCTTGTAACCACGTTTTATAATCTTCTCCTAAAATATAATGTCCTCCATTGGGACATAATTGGTCGGCAACCCCCGCATCCAATACCCATTCACGTAAGTTCCCTAACAAGTCCATTACCTCATCTGGCACCGGCGGACGTTGCGTGGGGCGCAAATATTGAGATTGTTGATGTTGCCGCGTCATCGCTTGGTCAGGTTTGGCATATTGTACGGCGGCGGCTATCCATTGGGCATAGGTTGGAAGCGTCAAACTGCACCCTGTCTCTTTGGCTAACCAGTCCACATACCCTTTCGCATCCTCCCAAGTTATTGACCCCACTGGGTAATCCTGGGGTAACGGTGCCCCATTTCGATCCTGTTGCCAATCGGTACCTAAACGATCTTGTTCCGATTCAGGTAACGTATTGACATAACGTTTAAATTCCGCCACCGTCACTTCACGTCGCATGATGTCAAAAGCTGGTTGACTCACCTGTTCCACATTTTTCATCCACGCATGTAAATCCCGTGGAATGGGGAAACGAGTCAATGCACCCACAGAAGTCATCGGAAGCGTCGCTTGTAATTCGGGAGAAGGATTGTCTAATAAACAATTGGTTTCCCGGACCAACTGAGGTGCGTTAGAGTCCCCCGTAACCTCTAAAGACGTGGGAATCAAATGCGTTTGCGAGGGGCCATGAGGAATTAAATAAGTCCATCCAGCAAAACCGCCACCGCCTAACAAGAGGAGATAAACACCGGTTTTGAATACCGTGGCCAGAGAACTGGTTGCTGAATTGATTTCTGCCAGGCGACTGCCACAAGAAGGACAAGCGTCGTCGCTACCAGATAGGGGAACTTTCCTTTTGCTGTTAGCTTCTGGACAATTGCCAATGTTAGTACATATACCGATTCGTGGTTTCATAAGGATAATGAATAATGAATAATGAATAATTTAAGGAACTCAATTCTGGTGGACTAGAGGCTTCAGCCGGTGGGCTGGCACTGCCATATCAATTCTGTTCGAAGCCCCCGGCTGAAGCCTCCAGTCCACCTGGCTTTGGCAGGTAGTCAACTTTTTCATGCCTTCAACATCTTCACTGCCCCCTTGCCGCCTTCATTGAAACGTTGATAAAGGGGATGATTCAAATCCTCTCCACAATGTTCTTTTTTAATGCGATTAACCTCTTCCAATATCGCATTTTTCAACTGATTGCGTTTCTCACGGTGCAGATAATCAGAGGCTAACAACTTGTGAACCTGTTGCTTCATTTGTTCCAAGTGACTTAAATCTAAACGTTCATACGCCCCCACAAAGGTTTCCCCCAAATCAACCGGTTCCGCATCAAATCCATCCTCATCTTTTTGCAGAAACAGCCATTGAGTGGCCCCGGTTTTGGGATGTTCAGAGGAGAGAATCAAGCCCATCACTTTGGCCATTAACAAGTACGGAATCGCTTGTGTCTTTACCTCAGCCATTGACGGGACGAAGAGATTTGGGAATTGACTGCCATCCCCTTCAATGTGCAATTCCAATTTGGCCCGGGCCGCGTCAGGACGATTTAATCTGGCAAGATATTTGTCTTTTAAGAAACCGACTTGGCTAACAAAGCGCAAGGGGAATAAATTGGTGATGTTTATCATCACAATCTCATGCGGGGCCGTGTGAATATCGGTTTCTAAAAATTCAATCTCGCCGGGATAACTTTGTTGAAACACATTTTTCAACTCCGTCATAAATTGCGCATGTTGCGGGGCTTGGGGCAAGATGACGGTAAAGCGTGAAAACTTGGTAGGTGACGTCGGAATCCCTAACCCCGTCTTCTGAATTTCGGCATTGTCAAAAGTCAGATAGTTGCACGCATACTTGACCAATTCAGCCACGTAAATACGAAGACTTTGGGTGTCTCCTTCATACCGTTCTTTCAATTTATCCACAATGCTAACTCCAAACAAGCGATCTTTAGGTTGCTGAATCAATTTATCATGCCCCAATTGCGCATTCTTGGCACTTTCTATCGTCACCATATCCAAGAATGCCGATTTCCCCAATTGTTGATTGAAGGCCGAAAAATTCGGATGACTGCCCAGTTTTTTGACAATCTCCTCCCGCACTTTGGTCGTGTAAGTGCGTTGCATCACTTCCTCACTGATTAGCGTATGGGTGACCTTTTTTATCCGATCAGGGTCATACAAACGCACTTGTCTCGCCAGTTCCGTCGCCGTTTGTGGATGCAACCGTTGTTTCAACAAGGTTTCAAATTCCTTGGCCGCTTCGCTAATCGTGTTCGCACATTCTTGCAGTTGGGCCAAGCAACTATTTAACTCATTGATGACTTCATCTAGCAAACGGTCCGCAAAATTCAGGGCGTTCACCCAGCTACTGGCTGTACATAAATCTTTCAGATTGAGAACTTGTTTATCAATCAAGGCCGTCGTGCTGGTGAACCAGCTACGATTAGCCCACTGATACTTGATCACATTGACTTGTTTGAGGGCTTCTTTAGCTTGATTTTCGCGAATTGTTAGAAGCTGTTTCAAACTGTTTTTGCGACCTTTTAAAGAATAAATCAGGGCATTGAGGGTGTCAACAATTTCGTGAATCGACAGAGTTCCATTTTTCCAGTCGGTGAACCATTCCGCTTCAATGCGGTGTCGAATCTCTTTGGCCATCGCTTTTTGCGAGGCTTGCCGAAGCCGATAAAAGTTTTCCACGCCACCCGTTTCTCCCGCGGCCCGACTGCGAAAATCTTGTTCAAACCGTTTCTGAAAGAGTTTCTCCAACTGTTCTAACCGTTCCTCTTTATTTACCGTCAACGCCAGGTCCCGGAAATGTGGCGCAATTAGACGCCATTCATCATCCAAGGTGTTCCACCGTTTCTCAATATCCGCCGGCAAAATCCCTTTGGACAAACACAAATGATCATCGGTCAACAACCAATTCATCTGGGTCGTTTTTTGCCCCACCCACTCGTTAACATCCCGCGTCGTTTTGGCCACATCGATAAACCCTTCATGGTCATCCCAATGGTTAAATTTCAACTGCAACACCGCTTGCCGGGCAAATTGATAGGTCAAATATTCCTTAATCTCCTCCTCTGGAATCGCCACACGATGAATCCCAAAGGTCAGAAACCGTTTCGCCCGTTCCGCAATTCTGACATTGGGAAGCGGTGCCACTTCTGGCGTACTATCCCCATTTTGGGCATCTTCTAAAAATTGCAACGAAGGCCAGGTGAGATGGCGCACGGCCACCATTTTTTGATAAAGAAAGTCCGCCACAATTTGCGGAATGTCCTGTTCGACATCGACTATCACATTTCTGTCATTTTGATTAGCATACAAATATAACCCATTGAACGCCACCTCGCAGGGAATTCGTCCCCCTGTGGCTATATCGTGGGGGTCAAAGCGACCCGCACTCAAGGCATTTAATTCCAACAAAGCGGCATATCCATTAGCTTGATAATTTCCTGTGTCCCATTTGGGATTAGGACTTTTTTCAGGCAAATAAGTGTAAGCCAAAATGGAATAATGTGACCCTTGCGATTGATACGGATAATGTTTACGAATTTGGGCAATCGTGTCAACCACACTGCCACTGCCCGTCCCCCCCGCCAATCCGCAACAAATATGAAAAGTCACCTCCGTTTGTTTCGAACTTTGTTGTAACTTATGGACTTGCAAATTCAGTTGACTCCCCAATGCCTCAATATTACAAGCCACCAAAAATCGTCCCAACCGCCGTTTTTGTCCGCCATACACCCGTCCGCCGGCAAAACTGCGTAAAATATCTTGCCAATCAGCCTGATTCCCAATCCATTCCTTGATGCCAGGGTAATTGTTAATGTTATTTAACCGATGATTTAAATCGGCCCCTTGAATATGCAGTTGACTATCGGCGCCCAATTGCACAGAATGACCCAAAATTTTCCAACTAGGGTCATCCAAGACCATCATTTCTGCATCTGAATCCACATAAAGATAGGCAATATTAACCCCTTCAGGGTCAATCTGACGAAATTCTTGATAAATAATTTTGCGAAACGCACGGATAATTTTGCCACCCGTGCCACCTAATCCAATAATTAAATGGTTACTCATACTTGATAAATTTTTTCAAAACGTGTTACTATAAAATGGAAAATGGAAATAGTGCCGGACTAGAGGCTTACGCCTCCATGCCATTAAGTTAAGGAATATCCAGCCAAGGTAGGGTGGATTAAGCGTTAGCGTATCCACCCTACCTTAACTTAATGGCATGGAGGCGTAAGCCTCTAGTCCGGCGGTACATGTTGCCAAAAAATTCCGTTTCAACTACACCAGGACTTACGCAACCACTTTTGTAACTCGTTGATTTGACACCCCCCTATCCCCCCGTACACGGGGGGGAATCACTCCCTCCCCGCGTGGGGGGAGGGTCGGGGTGGGGTGGCTGCGTAAGTCCTATACACTATTCTAACCCTTGAGATTCAACATTTCAACTTAGAGGCATATTAAAAATATTTTATGAAAAACTTTCTAACTGGTTTATTCCTACTCCTCACCGTTGCAGTCCACGGCGAAGAAATCAAAGAAGTCCCCGTGGTGACCATCCAGACCAATCTAGGTCCTATCGAAGTGGAACTTAACCCTGCCAAGTCTCCGGAAACGGTGGAAAACTTCCTCACTTACGTGAAAGATGGTTTTTACGAGGGCACTATTTTCCACCGCGTGATTGAAAGTTTCGTGGTTCAAGGTGGCGGATATACACCTGATTTCAAAAAGAAACCCACCCATGATCCGATTCCTAACGAAGCGGCTAATGGCTTGAAAAATGTGCGTGGTACAGTGGCAATGGCCCGCACTTCAGAACCTCATTCGGCTTCCTCCCAATTCTTTTTCAACGTCAAGGATAACAAATTTCTTGACTACAAATCACAAACGCCTTCGGGGTTTGGATACTGTGTCTTTGGCAAAGTGGTGGAAGGGATGGAACTGGTGGACAAAATTTCGAAACTTCCTACCGATTCCGATGGTCCCTTTAGAAGAGACGTGCCACAAACAGCGGTGATTATTGAAGATGTTCGAGTCGCCTATGCACCGCCCACCAAATGGGTGATGGCAGCCCCGGAAAAATCTCCTCCCTCAGAAAAAAAGAAGGATAAACCGGAAATGCCTTCTATGATGGAAATGCAACAGGATATGTTGTCTGACATAGAGAATATCGAAGAAGAGAAAACAGAGAAAGCTAAGGAAACTAAAGAGGGTGCGACCACCGCCGCCAAAACTGATTCTACTGATTCTGCGGTAAAAGATAAAACTGCAGAGGAGACGGAGACGGCTAAGGCTGATAAAGGCAAGGCTGATAAAGGCAAAGCAGACACCGCCGACTCCAAATCTGAAACGGCAGACCAATCTGAAGAATCTCAAGGGGATGCCGCAGATGAAACAGATAACGCCGATCAAGCCAAGTCCGTAAGTAAAACGCCTCCCCCAGTGTCTGCAATAACCGATAAACCAGAGGACCGTTTAGATGACCAAGCCGCGGCTGACATAGAAGAGGATACGGGTTCTGACACAGACCCGTCTGCACCAGGTGTAAAACCTAAACCGTCCTCGTCTGAGATGCCTCAAAAGGTTGCCAAAGAGAAGGTTGCCAAAGAGGCAGGTGAAGAGGTTAGTGAATCAGAAGAGGTTGCCAAAGAGGCAGGTGAAGAGGTTAGTGAATCTGAAGAGGCTAAAGACTCTAGCGTGTCTAAAAGTGTCAAAGACTCCCCGAAATCCAACCTCAAAGATTCGGCAGAATCGGAAGCAGGGGCCGATGCCGCAACCTCGGCGGATTCCAATGCAGATGATAATGCAGATGCAGAAACCCAAACGGATACCTCTACTTCTGCCAAAATCAAGCCGACAGAATCCAAGCCTGTGGAAGACGCAGTAGTAGAGGAAAAGGCAAAAGGCGTGGAGAAAAACGCCAAGAATGCGGCGACGGAAGAGGAAAAAGCAGACGACGCCGAGACCGGCAAACAGGCCGAAAAATCGGAAGTTACTCGGTCTGCTATGGCAATCTCTAATGCAACAAACAGGGTGGATGTCACCGAAGAGGAGGAAAAACCGACGGACACCGTAGCTAAGGTGACACCTAAACCGGCGGTTAAAACACCGCCTCCAGGGGCGAAACCACCTGATTCACCCACACTGCCAGATAAGCCGGAACCACTGGCGAATTAAGGCCGCGGCTGTACCTCAGAAGACCAGGAATCCTTCGCTGTGCTTTGACAAAGCGACGCTTTGGACTCCTGGACCTGGACTATTATTTATTAACCACACTATAGGAAATTTTCCACCATACCCATGCAAAAAGTCAAACTCAAAACCAATCATGGTACTATTGTCCTCCAACTCAATTCTGAAGAAGCCCCCAAAACGGTTGAAAACTTCTTGAATTATGTTAATTCGGGCTTCTACAACGGCACTCTCTTCCATCGCGTCATTAACAATTTTATGATTCAAGGGGGAGGAATGTTACCTGGGATGCGGGAGAAAAACACTCGTCCACCGATTCAAAATGAAGCCAACAATGGTTTACCTAACAAAGTGGGTTCCGTTGCGATGGCACGTACTTCTGACCCACACTCTGCCACCTCCCAATTTTTTATTAACGTGGCAGATAACACGTTCCTCAATCACACCGCACCAACTGCACAAGGCTGGGGCTATTGTGTGTTCGGTGAAGTGGTCGAAGGATTGGAAATTGTGAACAAAATCAAGATGGTATCCACCACCAATCGCGGTTTTCATAAAGACGTTCCCAAAGAAGATGTCTTCATTGAAGAAGCCGAGGTTGTTCAAGACTAACGGTTTTCAAATTGGCCATGTCGGAAACCCTCTTCATTGCTGACGTTCATCTTAACCACCAACGCCCTGCGATAATGCACTTGTTTTTGCAATTTTTAGCCACTCGTGCCAAACAAGCGGAGGCGTTATATATCTTAGGTGACTTGTTTGAAGTGTGGATTGGTGATGATGACGACGAACCCCTCTCTCAAAACATCTTGACGGCCTTGCGCCATCTCACTGACCAGGGAACTTATCTCTACGTCATGCCTGGCAATCGCGATTTTTTATTGGGCCAAACCTTTGAGAAGGCCACAGGATGTACCTTAATTGCAGATCCCACCGTGCTAGAAATCTATGGTATACCAACCTTATTGATGCACGGTGACAGTTTATGTACATTAGACGTGGCCTATCAAACTTTTCGTTCCCAGGTACGGGCACCACTTTGGCAACAACAATTTTTGGCCCAACCGTTGACTCAACGGCGACAGTTGGCCCAACAAGCCCGTTCCCACAGCAACGCCCATACTCATCAAAGTGCGGCAAAAATCATGGATGTGACACCTTCGGAAGTGTTGAAGGCCATGACCCACGCTGGCGTTTCTCAGTTAATTCACGGCCACACTCATCGTCCTGCGGTGCATTCATTGACCCTTGCAGGAAAACCTGCTTATCGTAAAGTCGTCGGAGATTGGCGAGAACAAGGGACGGTGATAATAAGTTGTACAATGGGGGGATGTCAGTTGATAAATTATGGGCGGTTTTAATAGCAGATAGCGGAGAGTGCAGGGTAAATTATGTCGGGCTAGAGGCTTTAGGAAACTGACAGATGGATTAGAGGCTTTAGCCGGTGAGGGCTTTGCAATTAACCGACAGGTGGACTAGAGGCTTTAGCCGGTGGGAGGCATTGCGATTTTAATTCTGTTCGGCCCCCACCGGCTAAAGCCTTTAGTCCACCGCGATGTTAATTTTTTTGCCACTTCAACTCCTCAACGCCTACCGGCTAAAGCCTCTAGTCCACCCTAATTTTTCCACTCTCCACTATCCGTTATCCACTATCCACTATCCACTAAGTCCACTCTCTACTAAATAAAAAATGTTCGCTTTAGCCGGTTACAATATTCTCGAAGAACTTTATCATAACACGAAAACGATTGTGTACCGTGCCATTTTTGAACGGGACAACAGTTCGGTTATCATCAAAATTTTAAATGCTGACTACCCCTCGCCCCAAGAGTTGACTAAATTGAGATATGAGTATGAACTCACTCAAAAAATCAAATCTGCCGGGGTCATGAAGTCGTATCGACTCGAACCCTATCATAATAGTCTGGCC
The DNA here is from genome assembly GCA_011391085.1 of Thiotrichaceae bacterium. Classification (GTDB taxonomy): domain Bacteria; phylum Pseudomonadota; class Gammaproteobacteria; order Beggiatoales; family Beggiatoaceae; genus JAABRD01. The sequence goes on from JAABRD010000001.1 coordinate 83,747, forward strand.
TTGGTGTTGGAGGACTTTGGCGGAAAATCGCTTCGAGACGTAATGGCCCGGCATCCTTTGGACCTGGTCACGATTTTGAAGTTAGCCATTCAACTTGCCGAGACGTTAGGGGAGCTCCATAAACAGCAAATTATTCATAAGGATGTTAAACCGGATAATATCATTTTCAATAGTGACACCGGTCAAGTCAAATTCACGGACTTTAGCATCTCCTCCCAAGGCTTCAGTGAGGGACAATCAGCCAGTTCTCCGTACACTTTAGAAGGCACTCTCGCGTATATGTCCCCCGAACAAACCGGGCGAATGAATAGAAAGGTCGATTATCGTAGCGATTTTTACTCGTTAGGTGTGACTCTGTATGAATTAATAGCAAGTCGACTGCCGTTTGAGTCTAATGACCCGTTGGAATTGATTCACTGTCATCTGGCTAAACTGCCTGTGCTTCCGCATCTGTTAAACTCAGCGATACCTGTGTCGTTGTCTGGTATCATACTGAAATTATTAGAAAAAAATGCTGAACATCGGTATCAAAGTGCCCTTGGTTTAAAGACCGATTTACAAATTTGTCTTCATCAACTTCAAACGATTGGAAGAGTGGAAGAGTTTGTCTGTGGACAATATGATATTATAGACAAGTTCCAGATACCTCAAAAACTCTATGGCAGAACGACAGAGATACAAACGTTACTGACCACTTTTAATCAAGTGTGCCAAGGTAAACCGGAAATGTTGCTAATTTCTGGCTATTCTGGAATCGGTAAAACGTCGCTGATTCAAGAAATTTACAAGCCCATCACGGCCAAACGTGGATATTTTATCATGGGCAAATTTGACCAGTTTCAACGCAATATTCCCTACAGTGCGCTTCTCAAAGCGTTTACCGAGTTAGTGAAACAATTGTTGGTAGAAACAGAAACCGTTCTGGCCCGGTGGCGCGAAAAACTTTTAGCCAGTCTTGGTATCAACGCCCAAGTGATTATCGATGTCATCCCAGAAGTCGAATTGATTGTTGGCAAACAACTTCCCGTGCCAGAGTTACCGCCAGCCCAAGCCAAAAATCGTTTTAACTTGGTTTTTCAAAACTTCATTAAGGTGTTCACCAAAGTCGAACACCCCTTGGTACTGTTCCTGGATGATTTACAATGGGCCGATACAGCCAGTCTTAATTTCTTGCAACTGTTAGTCACCACGAGGGAAAATCACTATTTATTTGTCATTGGGGCATATCGTGACAATGAAGTTAATAGTAGCCATCCAGTATGGCAGATGAAAGAAGAGATTCAACAAGCCGGCATTCTGATTCAACAGATTTATCTTGCCCCCTGGGAGGTTGCCACCATCAATCAACTTCTCCTGGACATGTTCAATGCTTCCTCAGAAGAAACGCAACACCTGGCCGACTTAGTCTTCCTCAAAACGCAGGGCAATCCTTTTTTTGTCAACGAATTTTTAAAATCTCTTCATACCGAAGGACTGATTTACTTCGAATTATCTTCTCCCTCACCCCCGGCCCCTCTCCCAGAGGGAGAGGGGAGTATGGCGAGACCAATGGTTTTCTCCCTTCTCCCTCTGGGAGAGGGGCCGGGGGTGAGGGCCGCGGCCCCCGGTTGGCGTTGGAATCTAACTCAAATTCAGGCACGAGACATAACCGATAACGTTGTCGAATTGCTAATGGTCAAAATTCGCAAACTCTCTCCGAAAACGCAAGAAGTATTGCAATTGGCCGCTTGTGTGGGGAGTTTTTTTCAAATGGAGACTTTAAAACTGATTTCCGAGAAATCCTTAAATAGCACCATAATGTCGCTTCAAGAAGCCGTTGCGGAAGGGTTTATTTTGCCTTTGACCCAAAGTAATTTTCAGTTTGCCATATTTTGCAGTACCATCTTAAAAACCACGGAAAACTACCAGCTTACGGATGAATATAAATTTGCCCATGACCGGATTCGGCAAGCGGCCTATTCTCTGATGTCCTCGGCCCAACGGCAATCTTGTCATAGTAAAATTGGACGCATTTTGTTACACAGCACTTCTATAGAAAAACAAGAAGAACTGTTGTTCAATATCGTAAACCAACTTAATTTGGGACGCGAACTTCAAGATACGCAAGAGAAGAGAGACGAATTAGCCCAACTCAATTTGCGGGCCGGCCAAAAAGCCAAAGCCTCTGCTGCATTTGAAACTGCTTTGCGACACTTTAGGGTCGGAATAGAATTATTAGGAGAAGAGGGGTGGCAACGTCTCTACTCTATCGCTTTGTCTATAACGGTAGAAGCGGCTGAAATGGCTTACCTGACGGGCGAATTGGGGGACTTGGAAAACTTTATCGACACCGTGTTGCAACGGGCCCACTCATTGCTGGATAAAGTCAAAGTCTATGAAATTCGAATGCAGGCGTATAAGGCCCAAAACCAACCTCAACAAGCGGTGGAACTGGGGCTGTGGCTATTGAGGCAATTGGGAGTCAAATTTCCCAAATATTCCTCTTCCCTAAACCTGACACGGAGTTATTGGCGAACCAAATGGGCCTTACGTGGCAAATCGGTGGCCCGTTTAGTGGACTTGCCCCCCATGCACGCACCGCAACTATTGGCCGCCATGCGCATCATGTTAAGCATCAGTCCCGCTGTCTATGCGATTCGCCCAGCGTTGTTGCCATTGATTACGTTGACCCGTATTCAACTCTCGTTAAAACATGGAAATGCTTACGAATCGGCGCCTGCGTATGCCAGTTATGGCTACCTTCTGTGCGCTAGAGGAGACATTGAAACCGGTTTTCAATTTGGCCAACTGGCTTTGCAGTTGTTGGAAAAAAATCAGATGAAAGAACTGAAATCGAGAATTTTCCAAATTGTGCATGGTGTGATAAACCATTATAAAAAGCCGTTGAGAAGCACTTTGAAACCGTTGCAAGAAGCCTATCAAAGTGGCCTGGAGACCGGGAATTTTGAATATGCGGCAATGTCTGCCACCACGTATGCGATGCACGCCTATTTAGCCGGCAAAGAATTGACCATCGTGGAACGAGAAATGGCCATGTACACCGAATCTTTTGTACAACTCAAGCAGGAGGCGTCTTTGCAAGTGAATCATTTATATTGGCAAGCGATCTTAAATTTAAGAGGGTATAGTGAAAATCCAATTCGTTTGCAAGGCAAGGTGTATGATGAAGAGGAAATGTTACCACGACATCACAAAGCCCAAGCTAGAGGGTTAATTTTTCAAGTCTATACGCAAAAATTAATCTTAGGTTATCTATTTGGTCAATATCCGGAAGCGTTTAAAAATACTCTGTTAGCTTCTCAACATATAGACGCCGTCATCGGTTCCCCGCTGGTGCCGTTGTTCCATTTTTATGATTCACTGGCGCGATTAGCATGGTTTGAAAAGGGACCCAAAGTTGAACGCAAACAGACTTTAAAAATCGTGGCGTTCAACCAGAAACAAATGGAAGAGTGGGCACGTCATGCGCCGACGAATTATTTGCATAAATTTTATTTAGTGGAAGCCGAACGCGCACGGGTGTTGCATCGTGACGGTGACGCCAGAGAATGGTATGACCAGGCGATTGCTTTGGCGCAAACACACGAGTATCTGAATGAAGAAGCTTTGGCCGCGGAGTTGACCGCGAAATTTTATTTAGCCAAAAGACACCCTAAACAAGCCCAAGTGTATCTGCGCGATGCCCATTATGCCTATTCACGTTGGGGGGCAACCGCAAAGGTCAAGGAGTTGGAACTGCGTTACCCGAAGCTGTTGACTCAACCATCAGCTTCTTCAACTCTACCATTGTCTTTCGAAACGTGTTCTCTCGTGCGTAATATTTCTTATGAAGTTCCTGAAGCGCGGTCTTCTGCGGTCCTGCAGGACCTGGCCAAGATGGCTACGACCACTATTCAAGGCGACCTGAGAGATTTTGATTTAAACACGGTATTCAAGGCTTCACAAGCGTTTGTCGGTGAAATCGTGCTAAAGCGTTTACTGGAAAAATTGATGACACTGGTCATTGAAAGTGCTGGGGCACAAACCGGTTTTCTGTTATTGGAACAACATGGCCAATGGACCGTTCACGCTAAGGCCACTGTTCACAGTCACGGCGTAGAAACGTCGCAATTAGGGTCTGTGGAACATCATGCAGAAGTGCCGGCGGGCATCGTTCATTATGTGGTTCGCACTAAAGAATATGTGGTGCTAAGTGATGCGACGGTGGCTACCAAATTTGCTAACGATTCCTACATTCAACAATATCAACCCAAGTCAGTATTATGTGCCCCGCTAGTGAATCAAGGTAAAACGATAGCCATTTTATATTTAGAAAATAATTTGGTGACCGGTGCCTTTACTCCCCAACGATTAGAATTGCTATATTTACTGTCTTCACAAATGGCCATAGCAATTGAAAATGCTAGGTTATATGCGGATTTGGAGGAGAAGGTTAAGGAACGTACCTTGGACATTGCTGCCAAAAACTCAAAATTGATCGTTTTAAACGGACAATTGATAAAAGCCAATCAAGAAAAAAATGAGTTCCTCAGCATTGCGGCCCATGATTTGAAAAATCCCCTGGCCGCGATTCAAGGATTGGCAGAAATGATAGAAAGAGATTTTGATGAATTGCCTAAACCAGAGATTGTCGATTTGGCCAAAATGATTTCAACCAGTTCTCAACAAATGTTTGAATTAATAAAAAATTTGTTGGATGTCAATCGCCTGGAATCCGGCAAACTCAACTTATCGTTAGGCGTTTTCAACATTTTGCCCGTCGTCGAATGGGTAGTCAATGGTTACAAGGACCGGGCTAAAACTAAAAATATCACTTTACATCTGGACCTCACTCAGTCAGAATATCTTGCCTTTGGCGATGAAAAAACCATTCGTCAGGTGTTAGACAATTTGATTTCGAATGCCGTTAAATATTCATCGCATAGTAAAAATATTTATATTCGGCTGATTCAAACGAGACGCCATTTACGTTGTCAAATTCAAGACGAAGGCCCTGGTTTAAGTCTTGAAGACCAGCAAAAATTATTTGGCAAGTTCACACGTCTTACGCCGCAACCCACGGGGGATGAAAATTCCACCGGGTTGGGTCTTTTCATTGTCAAAAAATTGGTTGAGGCAATGCAAGGGAAAGTATGGTGTGAAAGTGAGTTAGAGAGAGGATCAACATTTACAGTGGAATTGAGAACGGAAGGGGGGAATAATGAATAATGAATAATGGAAAATGGAGAATGGAAAACACCTGGCTGGACTGGAGGCTTTAGCCGGTGACGTACCCCTGCCACCGGCTGAAGCCTCTAGTCCATTTTCTATTTTCCATTTTCTATTTTCTATTATTTTTAAGGAGAACATGTATGAATGACCAAAATAAACTTCTTCAAGAAGGTGACAATTATCAAGAATTAAAAAGCCAAGCTAGCGTCGGCGATATTTTAAAAATGGCCTGTTCGTTTGAACAGACCGCTTTTACTTTTTATAGTTCGCTGACTCACAAAGTCGACCAACGTTTACGTCCTCTTGTACAAGAATTGGCTACTGAGGAAAGAGGTCACTTTGAGTTGTTTCAAGGTTTGGGCAGGCATCCTCATACGTTGGCACATATTGCAGACCTAATTAAAACGCCACCTAGTCATCTGCGTTTTACCAATTACCTGCAAAGGCCACCGCAACTGGCCGAATTTGCCAGTGATCAAGCCATTTTGTTGTATGCGATAGGACGTGAACAGGCGGCTATGGAACAGTATTCGGCATTGGCCGAGGAGACTGAAGGACCTTTGCAAGATTTGTTTTATTATTTGGCCCATGAGGAGTTTGAACATCAACAGAAGTTGCAAGGGCGTTATGAGGAATTGGTGGGAGTCTAAGACTAAACTACCTGACGTAGTGAACGAATTTGCCGTTGGAGTCCGGAATTTATTCCGTTGGAGTCCGGAATTTATTCCGTTGGAGTCCGGAATTTATTCCGTTGGAGTCCGGAATTTATTCCGTTGGAGTCCGGAATTTATTCCGTTTCAAGGCGCGGAATGAATTCCGGACACCAACTTCTTGTGAAAGGCGCGGAATGAATTCCGGACACCAACTTCTTGTGAAAGGCGCGGAATGAATTCCGGACTCCAACTTCTTGTGAAAGGCGCGGAATGAATTCCGGACTCCAACTTCTTGTGAAAGGCGCGGAATGAATTCCGGACTCCAACTTCTTGTGAAAGGCGCGGAATGAATTCCGGACTCCAACTGAGAAACTTAGTTTCTCTGGCGAGTCACCTTAGCATCCCTTCGCATACGCCCTTGCCGCCCGAATAAATCCCGAAAATAACGGATGACCATCGCGAGGAGTGGAGGTAAATTCAGGATGGAATTGGCACCCGATAAACCAAGGGTGATGGCGATTTTCAACCACTTCTACCAAGTTGCCATCCGCAGACAAGCCGGCAAACACAAAACCGGCTTGTCTGAACATGCCCAAGTAGTTGTTGTTAAACTCATAGCGGTGCCGATGCCGTTCGCGAATCATTTCCTTGCCATATAACTCATAGGCTTTGGTCCCCCTCATTAAATGGCAAGGGTAACCGCCTAAGCGCATCGTACCGCCTTTATCGGAAAGTTCCGTGCGATATTCGCGACTGCCTTTATCGCTGGTCCATTCGGCAATCAAGGCTATCACAGGATCCGGTGTGTTGGGATTAAATTCCGTGCTATGGGCATTTTCTAACCCCATTTCTCTGGCAAAGTCGATGACGGCCACTTGCATTCCCAGGCAGATGCCAAGATAGGGAACATTATTTTCTCTGGCAAACCGGGCGGTGCGGATTTTGCCATCGATACCACGCGTCCCGAAGCCACCAGGGACTAAAATGGCATCGGCTTGTTCAAGACAGTCGGTCCCTTGTTTTTCAATCTCTTCAGAATCGATATAGAGGATTTTGACTTTGGTGCGCGTATGAATGCCAGCATGATTCAAGGCTTCATTCAAGGACTTGTAGGCGTCCGTTAATTCAGTATACTTGCCCACCATGGCAACGTTGACGGTCACATCATCTGGGTGATCCATAGCCGCTAATACGGTTTGCCATTCTGACAAATTCGCAGGCGGTGTCGTCAACTTGAGTTTATCACAGATGAGTTTATCCACCCCTTGTTGATGCAACAGCAAAGGAATCCGATAAATAGAATCGGCATCTACCACCGAGATGACAGCGGATTCATTCACATTGGTGAACAACGAAATTTTTTTGCGATTGCTTTCCGACAATGGATGCGTCGAACGACATAATAAAATGTCAGGTTGAATACCAATCGAACGTAATTCTTTCACCGAATGTTGAGTGGGTTTCGTTTTCAGTTCCCCTACCGAAGGAATGTAAGGAAGTAACGTCAAATGAATGAATAACGTCCGTTCAGGCCCCAACTCTTGACCCAGTTGCCGAATGGCCTCCAAAAAAGGTAAAGACTCAATGTCACCGACCGTTCCACCAATTTCGACCAATGCCACGTCCGCTTGTTTAGCACCTTCAACCAGGCTACGTTTAATTTCGTCGGTGATATGAGGAATGACTTGGACGGTAGCCCCCAGATAATCTCCCCGTCGTTCCTTACGAATCACATTCTCATAAATACGCCCTGTGGTGAACGTATTATGGCGACCCATCGTCGTGCGCACAAAACGTTCATAGTGACCCAAATCCAGGTCTGTTTCGGCCCCATCGTCAGTCACAAAAACTTCGCCATGCTGAAACGGACTCATGGTGCCAGGGTCCACGTTGATATAAGGGTCTAATTTCAGTAAAGTGACGTTTAACTTACGCGCCTCCAGAATAGCCCCTATAGAGGATGCTGAAATACCTTTACCCAGTGAAGACACGACGCCGCCAGTAATAAAAATAAATCGAGTCATAGAAATTGAAAAATAACGCTACGGTTGTGCAAAAAAATTTCTAGGATAACAGATTACACTTATTTTTTCAAAGTATGTGGCAATCTATTGAAAATTTCGAAAAATCAAATTATGCTTAAAGGCAATGAATAATGAATAATGAGTAGTGAAGGGAGAATCATTGTATTCATTATTCACTATTTATTATCCGTCATTCATTTAACTCAACCAAACTTTAGGAGGCATTAAGAATGTCTAACAAATCTATTAGAACCCCTCTGGCATTGGCAATTGGCACCGTACTCAACGTCATTCTAGTGACAAATTCAGCAATTGCGGCTGATGAAACCACGAAGGCAACGGCTGACACAACTGTAACCACACCTGCCCCAGAGGGAAAGGCTACCCCTGAGAAAAAATCGGCAGAAGCTACCAAACCGGCAGAGACTACCAAGCCGCAGACTTCTGCTTCTGCAATCGCGTCTCCTGATAAGGTGAAAGCCGCTGTGGAAGCGGCTAAAAAAGCCGCAGAAGCCTCTGTGGCAGCCGCGGCCACCGCGAATAAAACCGTCGAAGCGGCCCGTCAAGCGGCCCGGGCCAATCAAGAACTCGCTATGCAGGCCGATGTTGCCGAAGCCGAAGCCCATAAAGTGGCCCTCGCGGTAGCCTCGAATACGTTATCCCCAAAGGCGGCTGAAGAAGCGGAAGCGAAAACTCAAAAAATCTTGGATGCGGCCAAAAAAGCCGCAGAATTGGCCAAAACCACTGCCGAGGATGCGGACCTGGCCGTAGAAGCGGCCAATCAAGCCGCTGATACAGCGACACTCATGGCCATGAAAGCCGATCTGGCCAAAGTCGAAGCCGATGTGGTAGCCAAAACAGAACTGGTTACGAAGGCCACTAATAAGGTTAATACGGCAACCGAAGAAGCCAAAAAGACCGCCGCGGCCGCTAAAACCGCCGCCACTGCGGCAGATAAAGCCATACAAGCCGCTAATGAAGCCGCTAACAAAGCTAACAAAGCTGCCTGGCAAGCTGATGCCGCAAAAGGAGAAGTCCATGCCGCAACTCATGCCAAAGTCAATGCAGAGGCTTATGCTAAGGCTATAGCGGCAGACATTGCCAATTTTACAGCCCGCCTGGAAGTTGCTAAGAAAAAGGCTAATCCACCGGCAGAAGCACCTGCCAAGTAGTCTTTCTCTGTCATATCTAATCCAGTAGGATTTACGCAACCGTTTTTGTAATTATTTGATTTTACACACTATCACCCCCCATGCCCCCCCGTACACGGGGGGGACTTCCTCCCCGCGTGCGGGGAGGGTTGGGGTGGGGTAAAGACCGGCGGTTGCGTCAGTCCTGTCCAGGAGTCCAAGGCATCGCTTTGGACTCCTGGTAAAAAATGGCAAAATGGCAAAGTGATTCAAAGTGTTAAATAATACGAGGACATCTTTATGAAAAACCTAAAAGATAGATGGCAATGGCCACTCCTGTTTCTTCTGCTGTGTATACAACCTGTCTGGGCCGCCCAAGAAGAGGACGATTTTGCAGATGAAGAGGCCGTCAAAAAGAGTGTCACCTGGCCCAATGGAGACCATTACAATGGTGAATACGTTGGCAACCAACGAACCGGCAAAGGAACTTATATCTGGGCCAATGGGGATCAATATAAAGGAGAGTTTTTTGAAGGCAAACCAGATGGTGAAGGAGAATACGTTTGGGCCAACGGGGACCGCTACAAGGGAGAATATGCAGAAGGCAAACGAGATGGTCAAGGAATCTATACATGGACCAATGGAGATCGCTTCGAAGGTGAATTTACCGAAGGTCGACGGGGCAAAGGAAAATTGGCCCGTTCCCCCAAATTGCAACCGTCTGCCGTTGCCATTGCACCTTCTAAAATTGACTTAAAACCACATTCTCCACCCACCACTGCACCCATCACTCAACCGATTACCGCAGCCGTCACCGCCCCTCAACCCGCGGCAAATAAAAGTGACAAGTCCTCTTCTGATGAAAGAGACGCAACTCCTGCTGATTCTTCGCAACTGACAGAGGATGATAAAATGGGGGAAGAGGCGGACGAAGGGGAAGCAAAGTTGGCAGCTGAACAGGCAAAACCAGGACCTCAAGATGTCTCGAAAGCAACGAAAGAAGAAACGCCCCCAGTCGAGAAGAAAACTGTCGCAGACATACCTAAACGGGAAGAGAAAAATCTCTTGGCAATGGTAGAGAGTTCCCAACCTGTCCCGGAACAACAACCAGATGCCAAATTCACTGGCAAATTGACCGTCGTTTGGCCCAATAGGGACCGCTATGAGGGTGAATATGTAAAGGGCAAACGCACTGGCAAAGGAGTCTATACATGGGCTAACGGTAATCGTTATGAAGGAGACTTTCTCAACGGGCAACCGCATGGTCAAGGCATATACTTTTGGGCCAACGGCGACCGTTACAAAGGTCAATATGTCAAAGGCAAACGTCAAGATGACAAGGGCGTCTATGTCTGGGCCAATGGAGACCGCTACGAAGGAAAATTTGTCAATAGCCAACGAACCGGTAAAGGAATTTTGATTTGGGCCGATGGCGAAAGCTATGAAGGCGATTTTGTGGGTGGAAAACGCACCGGCAAAGGAGTCTATATCAATCTGAATGGAGACCGTTATGAGGGAGAATTTAAGAATGGCAAACGCACCGGCAAGGGCGTGCTAGTCTTACCCAATGGCGAATCTCCAGAACTCCTTTTTGGCGATAACAACAAATTTATGTTACAGCAATTGGAGTTCAAAAATGGTACAATTGTCTCGGTACATGGTCAATATCGGGAACCGATAGAAGGTTCTGTTGAAAAGGTCCATGATAAACAGAAAGGGGGCATGGAAAGTAACTAACTTCAAACGCAAGGTCCAAAACCTGTTTTGGACTCCACCGTCGGAGTCCAAAACAGGTTTTGGACTCCAATAATTTCAACTCCCGATAACGAGAAACACTCAACATGACAAAACTCCACGCCCTCATTTTTGATGTCGATGGCACGTTAGCCGAAACCGAACGAGATGCCCACCGGGGCGCCTTCAATGATACTTTTGCTGAATACCGTCTGAATTGGTACTGGTCTGAAGAACTATATGGCGAATTACTTGCCATCACGGGTGGCAAAGAACGCATCAAATTTTACTTAGACCGCTACCTTCCTGATTATCCACGTCCTGACAACATAGACCAATTTGTGGCAGAACTGCATAAAAATAAAACCGCCCGCTACAACCAGATGTTGGTGAAGAATCCCATTCCACTTCGACCAGGGATCCGACGGTTGTTGGAAGAAGCCCGTCGTGAAGGAATCCGCTTGGCGATTGCCACCACCACCAGTTTAGAAAATGTCACTTCGCTTTTGGAATACAGCCTAGCACCTCACTCAACTCACTGGTTTGACGTGATAGCCGCAGGTGACATGGTACAAGCAAAAAAACCTGCTTCGGATATTTATCACCATGCCTTAAACGAATTGAAACTGGATGCTAATCAATGTATTGCGTTTGAAGATTCCTACAATGGCTTATGTGCAGCTAAAGGGGCCCAGTTATGCACCATTATCACAGTCAATGATTATACTCGACACGAAAATTTTAAAAGTGCTCAACTGGTTCTGAACCATTTAGGTGAACCTGACTTGCCGTTTACGGTCTTGGCTGGAGACGCGAGTGGGGCAAGTTATATAGACATTGCTTGGTTGCAACAATTGGTGTTATAGTAATATTCGTTCAAATCTGGGTAGTGATGCAATGTGGGTTCTCTGTCTGAACTATGATTAGAATGATTTTCAGATGGACTATGATTAGTCAAGCCTCCTTTCATAGCCTTCATTTAATCATCTAAATCACAGTTCAAGACCTAAGAGAAACCGCACGATATTTCACCCAGATTGCATCACTACCCAAATCTGTACGATTCCTGCTTACGCGCAATAAGAATTATTGCGCAGTATCGCGCCGCCGCTACGCGGGCGCACGGCGCAATAATTCTTAAATTCTTAAATTCTTATTGCGCGTAAGCGGAAGTGTACAAATTTATAGAATATTACTATATGAAAAGACTAGGGTAGTGATGCAATCTGGGTGAAATAAAGCACGGTTTCGCGAAGGTCTGGAACTCTGATTGAGATGATTAAATGAGGACTCTGATAAGGAGATTTTATTAATCATAGTTCACTGAAAATCATTCTAATCAGAGTTCAGACAGAGAACCTACATTGCATCACTACCAAGACTAGGGGTCCAAAGCGACGCTTTGGACTCCTGGTTTGAGGGTAGTTGAAGGATGGTTTAAGAATGACTCCCGGCTAGTAATACTTATTGACAAACTCCGGATAGGCTTCCATTCCGCATTCTGTCAGGTCCAAACCTTCATATTCATCTTCTTCTAAAACACGGAGTCCTAACGTCACCTTGATGAGAAACCAGGTGATGAAACTGGTCGTAAAGACCCAGGAGAAGATGACGGTAAGACCAATGATTTGATTAAGAAAACTCGCTTCAGGGGCAGTCAATGGTACCGCTAACAGTCCCCAAATACCGACCACCCCATGAACAGAGATGGCGCCTACAGGATCATCAATTTTGAATTTCTCAAAAGTGAGAATAGCAAATAGAACTAAAATCCCGCCGACGGCACCAATGACGGTGGCCATCAAAGGGGTTGGCGTATGTGGCCCTGCGGTAATGGCAACCAGTCCTGCCAGGGTACCATTGAGGGTCATGGTTATGTCAACTTTGCCAAACAGAAAACGAGAAATAATGGTAGCTGTCATCAGTCCACCAGCGGCTGCCATATTGGTGTTGACGAAAATCATGGCAACCGTATTAGCATCATTCACACTGGACAGAACCGTTTGGGAACCACCATTAAACCCAAGCCATCCAAACCAAAGAATGAGAGTGCCAAGTACCGCCAAGGGCAGGTTAGCCCCAGGAAAGGCATTCAGAATAAGGCCAGTGGGGCCATATTTACCTCTGCGAGGGCCAAGGAGGAGGACACCAGTCAAGGCCGCCGTGGCCCCTGCTAAATGGACCGTACCGGCCCCCGCAAAATCCTCAAATCCCATTTTATTCAGAAAGCCTCCTCCCCAGTTCCAATAGGCTTGAACTGGATAGATAAAGGCCGTCATAACCACCGTGAACAGCAGAAAAGGCCACAGTTTCATGCGTTCTGCCACGGCGCCGGAGACGATAGACATGGCGTTGGCAACGAAGACCACTTGAAAGAAAAAGAAGGCCCCCAGCGGGATGTTGCCATAACTAGGATCAGTCTCTTTGGTCATCGTGAGAATGCTAAAAAATTGGGTGGGTAGAGAAAAGAAGCCACCCGCTGGATGATTGAACATGAGATCATAGCCAATGAGTAAATACATGATACAAGCAATGGCGTAGAGTGTCAAATTTTTAATGAGAATGTCAAGGGTGTTTTTGGTGCGTACTAGACCCGCCTCTAACAAAGTGAAGCCTGTGCCCATCCAGAGGACTAAGGCACCACTGACAAGAATATAGAGAGTGTTAAGGGCATAGTTGAGTTGAATGAACTGGTAATTGAGTTCTTCCAGTTGTTGGATTGTTGTAGGTTCCATAGTGTGAATCTTTAGAATGATTGGGATGAATAGAAAGTATCTTAGGGTCATCGGACCAAAAATCCAAAGCGTAGCTTTCTCAAAGCTACACTTCGGACTCCTAGTTAACAGAGCTTATGGTTAACGAAAGTGTTAAATAATATAACCTCGTTCATCATGTAAAGCCATATCCAATCCTTGCGTTTCTTGTTCCTCATCGACGCGAAGACCAATTAGTAAGTCGATCAATTTGAGGAAAATGAAACTTAGAATCGTCGTATAACTGAGAGTGGCGATAACGCCAATGAATTGGGCAAACACTTGGGCCAGCATGGTATCATTACCGGCGCCAAAGCCGGTGCCACCTAAAGCGGTGGAGGCACATACGCCGGTGAGAATAGCACCAATGATGCCGCCTACTGCGTGGACGCCAAACACGTCCAGGGAATCGTCATAGCCCACGGCACGTTTGAGTTTCGTGGCCGCAAAGAAACAGACGATACCGGCGGCGGTGCCAATGATAAGGGCGCCAACGGGACCTGCTGAACCGGACGCAGGGGTGATAGCCACGAGACCGGCGACGGCACCTGAAGCAATACCAAGGACGCTGGGTTTGCCGTGAATAATCCATTCGCTAAACATCCAGGAAAGGGCTGCCGTGGCCGTGGCAATTTGGGTGACAGCCATAGCCATGCCCGCAATGCCGTCGGCCTTGAGGGCACTTCCTGCATTGAAGCCGAACCAACCTACCCATAGCATGGAGGCGCCGACCACAGTGAGGGTGAGGTTGTGGGGAGGCATGGCGACGTGGGGGAAGCCTTTGCGGCGGCCCAGAACGAGGGCGGCGACCAGACCGGCCATGCCGGCGTTGATGTGAACGACGGTGCCACCGGCAAAGTCAAGGACGCCATAATTGGCCAACCAGCCACCGCCCCAAACCCAGTGGCAGACGGGGCCATAGACAAACGTGACCCAGAGGGTCATGAAAATGAGGAGGGCGGAGAATTTCATACGTTCCGCAAAGGCGCCGACAATAAGGGCTGGAGTGATGATGGCGAACGTCATTTGAAAGGTCATAAAGACGGTTTCAGGGATGGTGCCACTGAGAACATCTTTGTTAAGTCCTTTGAGGAAAACTTTTTCTAGCCCTCCTATCACGGGATTTAGGGCCCCGCCATTGGTAAAGGAGAGACTGTAGAGGTACAGCATCCACAAGAGGGTAACCAGGGAAGTGATCGCAAAGCATTGCATCAACACTGAGAGGACGTTTTTGCTACGCACCATGCCGGCATAGAAGAGAGATAGGCCAGGAATTGTCATAAAGAGGACCAAAGCCGTAGAAGTCAGCATCCAGGCAGTGTCCCCTGAACTCAGTGAAGGAGTCTCTTGGGCCAGCGTAAGGGTTGGGAAGAGAGTAAACAGTAGAAAGAGTCCCACTTTGTGAGTTTGGTGTAGTGTCATCTGATTTTCCTCGACAGTGATGTTAAAGTGCATCTGCGCCAGTTTCGCCCGTGCGAATCCGGATGGCTTGTTCAATGTTGAAGACAAAGATTTTGCCATCTCCAATTTTGCCCGTGTTGGCAGCTTTAGTGACTGCTTCTACGGTTTGTTCGGCCAAATCATCGGGGACCGCGGCTTCAATTTTGACTTTGGGGAGAAAGTCGACGACGTATTCGGCGCCACGATAAAGTTCCGTGTGACCTTTTTGGCGTCCAAACCCTTTGACTTCGGTGACGGTGATGCCTTGGACTCCGATTTCCGAAAGGGCTTCCCGAACGTCGTCGAGTTTGAAAGGTTTGATAATAGCGGTGATCATTTTCATTAGGTTGATTCTCCTGATTTCGGTAAAAACACGTTTGCAACTCAGGAGTCCAAAGCGCAGCTTTGTCAGACAAAGCTACGCTTTGGACTCCTGGAATCGGTTGGACTCCTAAAATAGGTTGAGTCGTTGTGGTATAGTAATATTCCTTCTCATTTGTACCCCCCAGCCCCCCCGCACGCGGGGGGGAGTCACTCCCCCCGTACACAGGGGGCAGGGGGGTACAAGTGATGAGGAATATTACTATAGCTGGATAGCTGTAAAGTACCCCCGGCAAAATTTAGTCCAATTTTTAATATATTGAAATATAAAGAATAAATATCAAACTTGAGTGTCATTGTTGTGTGAGTGAAGGAATGATTGTGAGGTTTACTACAGTGTCACTTGAGGAAAATTCGAAATTCGACGCGCCGCGATGCTTGTGTATTTTCCTGATCATTTTCTAAAATCAGGCGACTGGAAGAGAGACCACTGGTGGTGAAAATTTGGCGTAACCAATCCTTATATTGCGCCACCACAGGGAGTTGTAGGCAATATTCTAAGACCGTTCTGGTGCGTTCCTGGGAAAGAATCATATTGTTAAGATAGGCTTCTTCTATAGAAATGCTGTGGGTCCACTCGGAAGAGGTATGCCCTTGAATACTGATGGCTTCTATAAAGTTCGCAAATTTTTGTAACATATTGATATACCTTGGGAAAAATTCAGCCAATATTTGTTGATAGTGTGGGTTGAGAGTAGCACTACCGGTTTGGAAAAAAATCATGGGGTTGCGAAAGCTGATGGTCAATGACTGAGGGTCTATTTCCGCAGACCAGCGTGGCAGATCGTTCTGAAATTCGTCAAGGAGTGTTTGATAAATAGCCTGATAGGTATTTCTTAAGGAGTCTTCTGTAGCCCGGCATTGAGGTGGTTTGGGGGGTAGACAGCTTTCTGGGGTTGTTTGAACGGCAGGCAATTTTGGTGATGGTTCTGGTTTATCTTGTAGCGGTTTCTCTATAATTGCCTGTTTAATTGAGTTTTCCGTCTCCCGGGCCTGAAACTTAACTTGGTACACAATAGATAATAATAAAAAAGTTGTCAGGAGGACCAAGATAAGTAAAGAGAGTATGAATAACCAATGGTCTTGGGAACGAGAACGTTGGCCGAAGAGTTGTTCTACTTGGTTCATAGTGGAATGAATAGTGAATAATGAATAACTAATAATGGTTCAGGTTAATTATTTTATCCGATTTGATTTGGAGAATCCAAGGAGGGTCCTGGATTTTTTTGAGAGGGGGCAAGTACAAGCGAATATTTGTACTTGAATTGGAGAGGGGGAAAGGGAAGGGAGGGAGTCATTCCCCCCCGCGTGCGGGGGGGTTAGGGGGGGTATCAACTCAACGAGTTACCAAAACAGTTGCGTAAGTCCTGATTAGTAGAGGTGGTTTAGGAAGCCTTGAAATTTAGCATCGTGGCGCACGTAATCAAAGTCGTTGTCATTTCTGGCCATGTCTAGGCATTCTGGATTTAAGAATGTGGCTTGTTGTAATGCCATCAACGCTAAATCTGCGCGGCCTTGTAGGGCCTGGCAACATGCTTTGTTATAAAACAAAGCAAATTCTGTTGGTTTTAATTCAATGGCTTTGTCAAAACAAGTAATAGCCTCATGGTAATGTCCCGCCTGCATGAAGTGATAGCCTTGAGTTTGCCAATCGTCATCAGTTTGTGTCAATGCCTCTTCGGTATGTTGAATTTCATTTAATTCAACCAATGCAACCTTGCCCTGGTCATAAGACCATTGAGTCACAGGCGTATCCAAGTCTCGTTCTACTTCTGGCGGAGGTATAGAGTGATCAGTTGGCACACGAAACTCTTGAACATCAAACGTGGGTTCTGCGAACGTCTGAAGGTCTGGAGAGAGGGTTTCTTGCACTTCTGAGTTTTTGACTTCCTGAATTTCCGCTACCCGATTTTGAACGCCTGTCACGGTACGAACTTGAGTGACCAACGTAGCAAAGCCCTCTTGTAAGACTTGGAAAGATTCCATTTGGTTTTCTAACGAGGTCTCTGCCATATCTAGCTGAGTTTCCAGAGAAATTTCCATCAAGTCCAAGTTATGTTGCATCTCTTGTTGCATTCCCTGGACTAACTGATTGAGATTGTTTTCAATCAACGGCAAAGCCTGTCCTGCCTGAGTGCGTAGATGTTGGAAACTTTCCAGGTAAAGTTCCATGTCTGCCATCTGCTGTTGCAGGCCCTGCATGAGTTGCCCAAGTTGACCCATCGTGTGAGGGATAGATTGCGTATGCGTCGCAATATCTTGTAAAGCGTCTCGAGTTTTCGAGATGCCGTCAAGTGAATAAGCAAACTGATCATTCAGACGAGTGATTTGGTCATGGTAATGAGTTTGCCAAGTAATCAACGTGTTGGTGGCGAAAGTCAATTGTTTTAAATCTTCATTAAATTGTTCGTTTCCGGAGTGATTAGAGTCTCTTAGGGTTTGTATTAACGACGGTAGATTATTCTCTGCTAGTCTAGCAGACCAAGTACGAAATTCCTCGGTGAAGTCTTCAAAGCCTTTGGCAGAACGTTTTTGGACGCTATATTCGCCTTCCAGATGGGTGTGCAATTTTTGCATTTGACTGACCAAAGAACTCTCTTCGGCGCCTACGAGGCTACGATTAATATCTTTTAGTAGGCGCAATTGCTGAACAAAGTCGTTTTTTTGGGATTCTAACACTTTTTGAAGACCTTGTTGGTTTTCATTGGCTTGTTCTGCCATGCTAGACAGGATCCCTTTTTGATCAATCTGATGATTGCTGATTTCTTTCAAGACTTGGTAAATCATAGCCGGCGTCACACCACTGATAACCCCTTGTTCTTGGGCCATCAGTCGTCTGGTATTATTGATGGTTCTAACCAGGACCGCAGAGAACAGGGTGACGACGCTGATAAGAATGGCTATTCTTAATCCATTCAGTAACACAGGAAGACTTTGTTGAATGTGATTGACATCAAAGGCACTTAGACCGACAAAAACGCCTAAAATGGCGCCAGTGATGCCTAGCATGGTGAGAACGGTGGGGACCATATAGGCAAACCGATTGCCTCGTTGGTAAATGACAAAGACGACTAACACCAGGCAAACAAGGAGAAATAAATCAGCCAAATTGCCAAGATAGGGATTGATTTTTTGTAATGCCAATACGATTAAGTTAGTGAAAGAGATTTGTTCCATGATAAATATTCTCGTTGAAAGTAACAGATAATAAACAGGGTAAAGATTTAATAACTTTTTGATAGTTATCAAATCTCACCCATATTCAAAACATGCCATAGGCCAATTATTACAATAAATTTTTGAAAAAGGAAACAGAAATTTCCTTAATAAAACCCTTGTGCAATCCATTTGCCATTCTGTGGAAAAAGAGGGTTGTATAATCTTTCAAACGTTTAAACGACGATTCCTGGAAACCTTCTCTATTCTTTTCAGAAAAGGGTAGTTACTAAGGTTTTAAGTTAGTTGCATTCTCTATTTTTTAGGAGGATAAATGGATAAATTAGATAATTAAATTTTTTGGGTTTAATATTTTTTATTTCATCAAGTAGCATTTAAAAGTAACATTTTTGAACTTGAATGAAAGCTGATATAAGTTAAGTGTCCTGTTGATTTTTCTACAATTTTATATATTTGCTGACAGACATTTAAAAAAATTAAAAGTGTAAATTATCGTATTTAGAACTTATGTAATAACGCCAACGAAACTGAGTTTCTTGAAGAAACTTAATTTCTTTGAGAATGTGGTAGCTATAAACACTAAATTTCTTTAAAACAACCTTTGGTGTTCAACACTATTCCATCTGTAGTCATTGGAGTCCCAAAACACGTTTTGGGACTCCACCACATTTTCATTTTAAAATTGCATTTAATAATTCCGAAAAATTATGCAAAATGATTTTCAATGTCATCTAACAACTTCAATGCAAAATAAGTTGAGTCTAAAGTCTGTTATCAATCGTTCCCCACTAGAAAGACGTACCTTTCTAAAATATTTATTGGCCATCGCAACGAATGTTGCCATCCCTTCGCTATCTCTCAAAGCTGCTGAAAAGCCTTATTCTTATATATTGGCTACGGCCACCACCGGGGGGACTTATTATCCTGTGGGAGTAGCAGTTGCGACGTTGACTAAAGTAAAACTGGCATTTACGCAACAGATTGAATTGTCAGCCTTAAATACCGCTGGTTCAGGTGAAAATTTGAAATTATTAGGAGAAAATCAGGCCCAATTTGCTTTTTTACAAGAATTATATGGTAGATGGGCATGGAATGGGGAAGGAAATATGCAAGGAAATCCACAAAATTATTTACGTTCTATCACGCGGTTATGGCCCAATGTCGAACACTTTGTCATTGCCAGTGACCTTGTGAGAACGGGGACGGTGGCGGATTTAATGGAATTGAACGGGGCCAAATTTTCGTTGGGCAAACATCATTCTGGCACACAAGGGTCTGGGCGGCATATCTTGTCAGCGTTGGGGATAACGGTGGACAAAACTTTTGATTTGGTGTACTTGGGCTATGCCCAGGCAGCCGATGCGCTGGAAAATGCGACAATTAAAGGTTTCAATTTGCCAGGCGGTTCCCCTGTCAGTGCAGTTTCTCGTGCTTTTGAGACGTTAGGCGGGGAAATGACGATGTTAGAATTTACGAATGCCCAATTGAAACAAGTCAATCGTCTTTATCCACTGTGGTTTTCTTATTTGATTCCTGCTAACACGTATGCGGGTCAAAAAAAGGCCATTCGTACTTTGGCCCAATCTAATTTGTTAGTGGTACGTGAAGATGTCAAAGAAGAAGTAGTTTATTGGGTTACAAAGACGATTTACGAAAATTTGCCGTTTTTTAATAGTATTCATCCTGCAACTCAAGATTTATCGCCACATAAGGCTATTCACAATTTACCAATTCCATTACATCCTGGGGCGAGGCGTTATTACCAAGAAATGGGGTTGACTCTGCCCCCCAAAACCAGTTTTTCTAAATCTAACAAAGTTTAATAAAAACAGCTATTTTAATTCTATTTTAACGGCTAAAATATTCTTTTTTAAAGATTTTTTAATTGCTGGTTAACTGCTTTTATTTGCATTTTGAGTTTCATTTTTCGAAGCAAAATTCAATTCAAAATGCCTGTTATGGCCAGGTAATGGATGTTTTGCCCGTCAAAGCCAGGCAGAAAGATATTCAGAAATATTGCTATACTGCATAGCTTCACAATCTGAACTTGACAGGGATATAGTCATATTCTCATAAATTTGTACATAATTCTCTGGAGCGCAATAAGAATTATTGCGCCCCGTGCGCCCACTATGCGAAGCGCAATAATTCTGATTGCGCTCCAGAGGAAATCGTACAAGTTTGAAGGAATATTACTATAACATCCCTCGAAGGGGTGTTATCCCTTGCCGCGAACGAAACTCAAATTGTCAAGCTATGCAGTATAGGTATTTTTCGCGTCCAAAGTGTAGCTTTGTGCGTGACAGAAGTTCAGGAGTCCAGGAGTCCAAAGCGTAGCTTTGTGAGTGACTTAGGATAGAGATTCAGAAATTCAGGAGTCTAAAGCGTAGCTTTGTGAGTGACTTAGAATGGAGGTTCTTCCCCCCGTGTAGGGGGAAGAGAGGGTGGGGAATGACTCTACCAAATCTTGTCAGCTTTCCTAAACCTTCAAGGTTTAGAAAAGCTAATCACTGTTGGGATTCGGTAGTCACTAATATTGTTATTGTACGGCCCTTAGGGTCGCTACGACACGCCGATTCTTTTGGCGACCTGCTTCGGTTTTGTTATCCGCAATCGGACGTTCTTCGCCATAGCCCATCGCCCGCAGACGTGCAGGGTCCACTCCAAATCTGGACACTAACACTTCTCGCACTGCATCCGCACGACGTTGCGACAATCTCTTGTTATGGGTATTGCTACCTTTGCTATCCGAGTGTCCCTCAATTTCTGCGGAGGTACGTGGATAAGTGCGCATGAAGTCCGCTACCCTTTGAATCGTATCAAAGTATTCAGGTTTCACCACGGCCTTATTGGTGTCAAATAAGACCTCCAAGCTAATCTCGACAGCTTCTCCAGAACCCTTCGGCAAACCCAGTGGACAACCTTCGGCATCTACAGCCTCGCCAGGAGGCGTACCAGGACATTTGTCATTGGGGTCGGTTACACCATCTCCATCGGAATCAGGGCAACCGTTTCTGTCGATTGGCGTTCCTTCAGGCGTCCCTGGACATTGATCGAGGTCATCGGTCACCCCGTCCTTGTCTTCATCGCCAGGTCCTGTCTGCGTTGGAGTTTCCACAGGCACAGGCGCAGGTCCTGCGGCTTTGCCAAAGATGTAACCCACGCCTAAACTGGCGCTGTAATCGGTGTCTTCATTGTCCCAGCTATGCAGGGCCCGCACATCACCACGGAGAAAGAGACCACCTGAGAGGGTCTTCTTAATTCCCAGGGCCACGTCCATCATGTCATCTTTCTCGCCCATGAGAGGGTCTGAATCCAACTTCGTGTAACCCACTGCAACATAAGGAGATAGGGAACCCAATCCCAGATTGAAGATACCGTTGACGCGGTACATATCGGCAGATACATCGGCCCCAGAGGGATAATATTTGCCACTATCATCAATGGCATAATCACCTTTGATGTTACCAATGTCCTTATTCCAACCCAACGGCTTTCCTTTCTCTATGAGTTGATCCGTCTTAGGAGTCACCTCCGATTCTATCCTAAAATAACCCGCCTCAATGGCAAAGTGTTTATTCAACTGCAAGCCCAGGCTGAGTCCATAAAGAGGGGCATCGTCCGTCTGGTTATCACTATCACTGTCAAACATGTAATAACCTACCGACGGGGCAACATAAAACCCCTGTTCAATTTCTTGTGCAGCGACGCTACCAGTGCCTGCCAGTAGCATCACGCCCAACGTGATGGGATAAAGTTTGTTTTTCTTTATCATTTTGAGTTTCCTTTAGAGTTGTGAATGAATATGAATAACCAGTGCTTTATAATACATAAACCTGTCCACGTCAAGACTCCATGACTAGACGGATTTAAAAAACTCCTTTACATGAATAACTTATGATAATATCATTTAATATTTACGTGAAATCAGTGCATCCTTAAAGACACGGTATTCAGATTTACTTTATCACAGTGTATATGGTCATGCACTGACTACCCTATTCTAGGGATAAACAAGCCAATTTTCAAATCTATCCTCTATCATCATACCATTTTCCAGGAATTTTCATCGCGCACCACCTCATATTTAGCCCAGTTTGTCAAATCCTCTCTGGAACAATCCCCTAAATTTCTCCGCCCTTGGCCCGCCACCACTTGATAAGCTACCCTATCTTTTGAGTGCCCTTCTGTACTAGCCAATATATCCACTACCCGACGTATTGACCATGACTCCCCATACTCTCCATTGCTATAATAATATCCGATTTGCACTTGAAGAGGGGCCATTTGTCCACAGTGCGAATGTTGCACCGCCAGCGCATAAATCTGAGTCAAATCCTCCTCTGTCACATCAATAAAGGAATCTAATTGTCGCAGGGCATATTCCAAATCGTTATGAGATAATGCCACGCTTTCTTCCACCGTCGGCGCCTCTTTAGGCACTTTTGGCTTTAAACTGGCAGGATAACGTCGCCAGGGAAACAGATAATTCACCACAATGGCGGCAACCAACAAGACCATGGCATTCAATAACACTGGCGTGATCACATATTGATAACCCAAATTTTGAATACTCGTCCCCCCAATCACTGCGGTCAACCCAGTGGCCGCTGCTGGTGGATGAATACAACGTAAATATTGCATCGCGCCAATTGCCAAACCTACCGTCAACGGTGCCGCAAGAAACCAGTGAGGCACCCACTTTGCGCAAGTCACCCCAATTATCGCTGACACCAAATGCCCCATCACCAATGACCACGGTTGTGACAAGGCCCCATGTGGTACGGCAAACAATAACACCGCCGATGCCCCCATCGAGGCGACTATCAAAGGAATCTCTTGCGTTCCTAAGAAATAATGACTGGTCCATAAGACTAAACCAATCCCCAGAAAACCGCCCACGACTGAAATCAGCCGTTCCATCAGACTGACGATATGAAACTCGATTCCTAAGAAATTGATGATTTTGTTGAAAGTTAACATGATTGAAATTCACCGATTTGATATTTTATATTCTCCATATTCACCATGAATCGAAAGCGTAACTTTGGATTCCTGGTTTTCTGAACATCTAAAATAACGTAAACTCTTTCAACTACCTTGAGATAAATCAAATCAATGACAAAGCGACGTTTTGGGTTACTGAATGGTCTGACTCCTCTCAACTTTTAAACGCTTCCGCATACCGTTGCAACCATCTTTCAAACAATGGCACCCGCATGTTCCAAACGCCCGCTTGCTGAATGATGTAACCATGTTCCGCTAGTCGTAACAACTGATATTGGTCCGTCGGTGTTTGGCCCGCCAG
This sequence comes from Thiotrichaceae bacterium, assembly GCA_011391085.1. Lineage (GTDB taxonomy): Bacteria > Pseudomonadota > Gammaproteobacteria > Beggiatoales > Beggiatoaceae > JAABRD01. Next base: position 107,558 of record JAABRD010000001.1, read on the forward strand.
AATTTGTTTGACGGTGATTTTACACTGCGGGTCTTCACAAAATTCGTTCCAAAAGATTCTCATGGCCAGATTTTCACGGTCCAGCGTAATGTTGATAGCCGTTTCTAAATCTTGCGAGGTCATTTGCCGACGTAAGTCTTTATTGGCAATGTCAACCATTTCTTTGCAGAGTTTTTGGAGTAACGCGGGATGACCTTGGGTTAGTTCAAACATCTGTTCAGGAATGTCGGGCGGATAAATCAGTTGTACTGGTTCCGTGATGAGGCGCAATGCTTCTCGATGAACAGTTTCAATTCTGCAATCGAATAAGGAGGCTTCTTCCGATGCAACATAGCATGACAATTTGGACACACAGGACGCAAATCAGTTATGGGCTCAAGTTCATATTGTATTTTGAGGTCTGAGAGTGGTTTTAAATGATGAACATGAATGAATCCGTTACCGATTTCACCATATTTTTCTTCAAAATTGAAACCACAAACGGCACAATTCAAACCATAAGTGGTTATACATTTTTGACGCGCTTTAGGGTCACGTTCATACGCATTGACGGTGATTTGTTTGAGAGTACCTTCATAAAATGTTTCTGTACTTTCACTTTGAATGTCTTCAGGAAAATGATTATCAACTTCTGCAACTGCCGTATTTTCTTGTGTAATGACCCCATACACGGGTTCTGGAACAGCTTGATTCAACTCGCTTCTAAAATAATTCAATATCTCCGTAGAATGATGTGGTTGACTTTGTTTACTTAAATGTTGGTATTTATTGGCCGCTTTTTTGATGGCTTCAAAATGCAAATGCTTGATTTGTTGCCAACCACTTAGGTCTGATGATAAGTAATAACCATTCACCGAATCGATTGGTTTATAAACCGGAAATCTTCCCGTTTCCCATTTCCAAAAATCCACTTTGTTTAAATCAATGGAAGATGAATCTACAAGAGTTTTATCCAACGCCAGCCAGAGGCATTCTTTCTCAAAATGAATGATAACCAAATTGCCTACTAACAATCGTATTCCATTGTTTTTGTATCGAACTCCCCATTTACTGTTACCAAATGAGTTTGCATGATGAATCGCTTCCACAAAAATAACCAGATAGTACCGGCGTTTTTCGGGGTTTGAAATCAATGATTGAAGTATCTTTTCAACTCGCAATTGCTGAAATCCTGACGGTTGTGATTTATTGAACAATGGTTAAAGTATTTATATCTGGTTTATGTTTGGATGTCAAGAAATGTTACAACTCCAAACCATTTTTCGGCACCGTTGGTCTTTGGAAGGGATTAGGTGCTTGTGTCATAAATTTCTCCTTTTAAGTGTCTGAATCAGAATTGACAGAATTTTAGAATTTACAGAATGGTTGTGAATTTTCTTATGGTGGTCTGAATCGGAATTTTCAGAATGATTTATTCTGTTCATTCTAAAATTCTGCAAATTCTGATTCAGACTTTTAAACAGTTAAGTAAGCTACAAACAAATTTTACACCTACCTTACTTGATTAATCAAATTCCTGTGCCAACCTCAAGACTTCCTGCACGATAGCTGGAGACATCCTAAAGTTAACCGCCTTCAATTTCATTAAGGTCTCCGCTATCGAAGGAATAATCCCTTGTTGCTTGGCCTTCAGGAGAACGCCTAATAAGCCCGTGAACTTCAAGTTTAACTGAGTGGCAACTTTGCGGGCTTTGAGGTCATCCAATATCATTAAGCTATTCTCCATTTCTAACGCCAGTGCAATGGTACTAGCCTCCCCTAAGTCAACTAAAGTGTTCAACATCTTGAGATAGTTTTGATTGGTCACCGACTGTATTTCAAACCAGGATTCTACCTCTTTACCAAACTCGTGATAAACCTCTTCGGTAATATGAATCTTGCCATAAAGTGCCTTTAAAATAAAGGTCATGTGAATATTATCTAGGACAATCAAACCACTAGAATCAGAAATAACGTTAGGCATTGCGAAAGTCCTGTTCTATTTCGCCAGGGGCATAGTTGAAGAGAGAGACTCCATAGTCACCCAGGAGTTCCACAAAAGTACGTTTAGACACACCCGCCAAGTCAGCGGCTTGCCCCAGGGACAGTTTGCCCGTTTCATAGAGTCTGGTGGCTAAGATGAAGGCCATCTCTCTGGTGCCTAAGGGCACAAAGTCAGGGATGTGGAGTTGTAACATGGGCATAATGATTGCGCCTATGGTGGTTAGTTATAATGGTGCTGTGGTCTGAATCAGAATTTTCAGAATTTTAGAATTTTCAGAATGGTTGTGAATTTTCTTATGGTGGTCTAAATCGGAATTTTCAGAATGATTTATTCTGTTCATTCTAAAATTCTGCAAATTCTGATTCAGAAGTGTTACAAAATTAATGGCATTTCCTTACCAACTCGTTAGAAATCAAGTATAATGGTCAAGTGAGAAGTTTGTCAAGAGTTTGGGGGAGTCCAAGACAGGTCTTGGACTCCATTCGGACATGTTATTCCAATTCATTGGAAATCAAGTATAATGGTTAAGAACGTTTGTTCACTGGACACGAGTCAAAATTAGGTATTATGCCAGACGATGAATAAAAAAAACCTATTGATTATCGCAGGCGCCAATGGTTCTGGTAAAACGACAGTTGCCCCCTTTTTATATCCACTTTATAATATTGAAGAGTCGGTAAATCCTGACTTGATTGCGGCCGGTTTGTCATTACATCCAGAAACCGTCGCTTTAACGGAGATTCTAATATGATTGAAATAGAACGATTGCAAGAAGCGTTTCGACAGGCGAGGGAACGGGCTATCAAAATTCATGAAGCGTTGGAAGTTCCGTACATCACCTCGCACCATGGGCAAGTGGTGGAAATGTTGCACGGTGAGATAATACGAGTCATTGAACCCAACCGCTTTGGGAATGAGAGGGCCTCCTCGTCTTAGTCAGCTTAACCTCTCAGGTAAACCAGATAGGGTGGACAAGGTGTTGTTATTTTCCACCCTGCCTGGACCTCTCCTTCATACTCTCCTCAGCCCACTTGCACCAACGCCCCCCGTTTTCGTTTTGGTGGATCATTCGCCGCTTCCTGTTCAACCAAGTCTCCCACGGACGACGTAAGAATCACAAACGTTTCCCGCACTTGATTCCCCTCCTCTGTGCCTGTACCTTCGACTTGTACATATTCCGGGTCTAACATCCATACCACTTCTTGAGCTAGATTCGCCGCGGCAAATTCTGCATCCCAAGATTTACGTTCTTGAATATATTCGTCAAACGTCATCAGTTTTTCTCCGGTTAAGATAATCTCGTTTTCGTTGTTTCTACACATGGCCTAGAAACAAGATAAATTCAGGATGTTACGGAAGAGAGTGTCGCAGGACGTAACTTGATATGATACTGATTTATCAGATTCTCGGCAACTTCTTTCAAGTTCTTCAAATATTCTTCATCGGTCCACTGACTTCTTTCCAAACGACATTGTTCTTTCCAGTCACGGACTTCCAGTAGTGAGGGTTCTTCTTGATAGTTAGTCATGGTTCATCACCTCTAAAGGGGTAATCAGTTCTAATTTCTTGACATAACCTTCTGCCAAGTTAACCGCATTGATTTTGGTCATCTTGTTGAGGTTAGCCAAATGTTTTAAATTCCAACTAATGAGGGCTTCCAGTTCGTACACAGTTGCCACCGCCGCATGGGTGGCGTCGGCTTCGGCGGTAGCAGGCAATACACCTTGTGCAAGATATTGGTTAACCAAGTGTAGTACCGCCGCATTAATTTGCAGTTTTTCGGGTTGATATTCAGAAATGAGGTTAGAGAGTAATTCTCTTTTTTTCAAAGAGGCCCTGGCAATTTCTTTAAACACCATATCTGACACAAAGATGTCATAGACACCTTGCTTAAGTTGTTCAAAAAATTGCACGGTAGCAACCTGTTTATCTGCCGCGTCATCGGCAAAGTAGAAATTCCAAACGGAAGTTTCTAAATAGAGTTTTAGTTTTTTCATAGTGGGTTACTATTGTAATGAGTTATTCTAACATAACGACCTAGCAAATACAACAAGTACAACAAGCGGTATAGTAATATTCCCCCAAACCTGTACGATTCGCGCTTTCGCGCAATAAGAATTATTGCGCAACCAGGCACCGCAACATAGCGGGCGCACGGCGCAATAATTCTTATTGCGCTCCAGTGGATAAGGTACAAATTTATGTGAATATTACTATATGAGTGCCCAGTGCTAAGTCATTTCTATTAAAGATTTCATGGAGAGACAGTTGTATAAAGGTCTTCGTTTCTTGTAAAATGAGTAACATGACCAGGCTAAACCCTAACTTGCATTGACGAGTCAATCATTTAGGGTTGACCCGAATTTTATTTATTGTTCACTCATTCATCATTTCTTATGACCGCAAAACTCTTAGATGGCAAAGCCCTTGCCAATCATATTCGGCAAACGATACAACAACAAGTTCAGGCACGTCTCGCCCAAGGATTACGTGCCCCCGGCCTCGCGGTAGTTTTAGTCGGAGAAAACCCGGCTTCACAAGTGTATGTGCGTCATAAACGCAATGCGTGTGCCGAGGTAGGCATTGTTTCGAAAGCCTATAACCTTCCGTTAGACACTTCCCAGATGCAGTTACTCGATTTGTTAGATCAATTGAATGAAGACCCTGAGATAGACGGCATTTTGGTGCAATTGCCATTGCCGGCCCAGATTGACACGGAAACCGTTATCGAACGGATTGTGCCTCATAAAGATGTGGACGGTTTTCATCCTTATAACGTGGGACGCCTCGTCTTACGAATGCCGCTGTTGCGTTCTTGTACGCCTAAAGGTATTATGACTCTGTTAGCCCATGCGAACCTCTCTTTAGAAGGACAAGATGCAATTATCATTGGACAATCCAATATCGTGGGTCGTCCAATGGCATTGGAATTACTAGCAGCGCGGTGTACCATCACCGTGTGTCATTCACGCACTCGCGAATTGGCCGCGAAAGTGCGCAATGCTGACCTGGTGGTCGTCGCTATCGGCAAACCACAACTGGTGACAGGAGATTGGATTAAACCAGGGGCCGTGGTAATAGATGTCGGCATGAATCGTTTAGACAATGGTCGCTTAGTAGGAGATGTTGACTTTGATTCCGTTTCTAAACACGCCAGTTGGATTACGCCCGTCCCCGGCGGAGTAGGACCAATGACGGTAGCGAGTTTATTGGAAAACACGTTACAAGCGGCACAGCCACGGACAATCTAGGAGTTCAAAGTGAGATTCCAGGAAGAGTTCAAAGCGTAGTTTTGAAAGACACAAAGCTACGCCTTGGACTCCTGTCCATATAGTAATATAGCAATATTTCTTTAAATTTGTACGATTTCATCTGGAGCGCAATAAGAATTATTGCGCCCCCTGCGCCCGCGTAGCGTCACTGCCATTAAGTTAGGGTACGGTGGTGTGGAGGCTTTAGCCGGCCGGCGGTAGGCGCCCCGCAATTTTAGTGAGAAGTGATGCCTACGGCCGACCGGCTAAAGCCTCCACTCCACCGAAATTTTCCTTAACTTAATGACATTGCCGCGTAGCGTCGGCGCGAAGCGCAAGAATCAAGAATAATTTTGATAGCGTCCCAGATGGAATTGTACCAGTTTGGGGGACTCTCACTCTCTTGCGCGTAGCGCAGGGGGCGCAATAATTCTTATTGCGCTCCAGAGGGAACCGTACAATTTAATTGGAATATTACTAAGTAGTGAAGCAGAAATTTTCTGGTATAATGACGCCCTTACCCTCACCCCCGGCCCCTCTCCCAGAGGGCGTGGGGAGAAAACCACCGATGTTGCCTGTCTCCCCTCTCCCTCTGGGAGAGGGGCCGGGGGTGAGGGCGACGATTGAAAATACCGTAAAAATTCTGCTTCGGTACTTACAATAACAAATATAGGTGACCCCCATGAGTAAAACCCCAGAACCACACATCATCACTGACCTCCTTTGGCGTCTCAAAACTTTAAATAAAATTGGGATGGCCCTGTCCGCCGAAAAAGATGGTACCCGTCTGTTAGAAATGATTCTGAAAGGGGCTAAACAAATCGCTTATGCAGACGGGGGGACGTTATACACTCGTACCGAAGACCATCGACTCAAGTTTGAAACCATGTTGACTGACTCTCTCAAACTTCATAGTGGGGGCACCAGCGGTGTTCCCATCCATTTACCGTCGTTGCCTTTATACAATGAACAAAGTCAACCCAACTTGGATAAAGTCGCCGTTTGTGCTGCCATCACTGGGAAGACGATCAATATTCCAGACGCTTACACAAATACCGAATTTGAATTTTCTGGCACCCGCGAGTTTGATAAGAAAACCGGTTATCGTTCCAAATCGTTCTTAACCGTGCCAATGAAAGATCACCATGATGAAGTGATTGGAGTTCTTCAACTCATCAATGCGTTAGACCCCGTAACTAGAGAAATTACGGTGTTTGGGCAAGCCGAACAAGAACTGGTTGAATCCCTCGCTTCCCAAGCGGCGGTAGCCTTGTCCAATCAACGTTTGATAGAAGCACAACGACGCTTGTTTGATGCCTTCATTCAACTGATTGCCAAAGCCATTGATGATAAGTCTCCCTACACAGGTGGCCACTGTCGAAGAGTTCCAGAATTGACCATGATGTTAGCGGATGCCGCGACCAATACTAAAGTGGGTCCCTTAAAAGATTTCTCCTTGTCTGAAGAAGAACGTTACGCTTTGACCGTGGCTGGTTGGTTGCATGACTGTGGCAAAATCATCACCCCTGAACATATCATCGACAAAGCGACTAAATTGGAAACGATTTTTGACCGCATTCATTCGATTAACACCCGTTTTGAAGTGTTGAAACGGGATGCTGAAATTGCTATGTTACGGAAGCAAGTGGCAGCGTTACAACAAGGTGAAACAGTGACCCAGGACACGTTAAAAGACCAGCTGGCCCAGGAATGGCAAACGTTGGATGCTGAACGCCTGTTTCTTTATCAATGCAATTTGGGCACGGAATTTATGTCTGACAAACATAAAGAACGGGTACATCAGATAGCCAAACGTCGTTGGGTCGGTCCAGGAGGTCAAGAAACCCATTTTCTCACTGAGAATGAGGTACAAAATTTGACCATTGGCAGAGGCACCTTGACTGCTGAGGAACGGGGTATCGTCAACTACCATATTGTGGCTACCATTAACATGTTGGAATCGTTGCCTTATCCGTCCTCTCTTAAACAAGTGCCGGAGTATGCAGGTCGCCACCATGAACGTATGGATGGCAAAGGCTACCCATTGGGATTGACTCGCGAACAAATGTCGATACCAGCCCGCATCATGGGTATTGCCGATATTTTTGAAGCGTTAACCGCAAAAGATCGTCCTTATAAAGACCCAATGCGTTTATCCCAGGCGTTGACCATCTTGGGTAAAATGAAAGAAGACCAACACATTGACCCGGACTTATTCGATGTATTTATTCGTGAACAGGTCTATTTGCGGTATGCGGAAAAATTTTTAGATGCGGAACAAATTGATGTCCAGGAGTTCAAGGTGTAGCTTTTTCTGCGTCGCTTGACAAAACACCTATGTTAATAAATGAACTGGAGTGGAGGCTTTAGCCGGTGGGGATTGGCTAACGCCTCCACTCCAATTCATAGACTAAAATAGGTATTGCACACAAGGTAGTATAATTACTCAGAATTTTCTCACAGAGACTCTTCAATTATGTTAATCGCCAATATTCCAGAAGCTTTACAACACCATTTTGAACAGGCCGCCCATCTGCTTTACCAGACCGACGGAGTGAAACAGGCCTTAGTGGAAGCCATTGAATTATGGTTAACCCAACACCGTAATCCTGTCATTGAAGCCGAGGCGAGGGCGAATAACCAAGCCTATCAAACTCTCCAAACGGAACTGGAACAAAAATACTTTGGGAAGTGGATTGTCATTGCCCACGGTCAATTACAAGGGGTGGGAGACTCTATCGTGGAACTTAACCACCTAGCCAGTGATGCCCATCATCGAATTGTCATGCAAGTGGGTCAACGACATTCAGAAAAGGTAGAATTAGGATGGCAGATAGCATTCAACTAGCCTGTTGGTCCTCACCTGACTACTTGAACATCGGTATTCAGGTGAGAAATTTAGAGGGGCAATGGCACAGTGACAGAGAAGAAGTCGTGCCAATAGACACCGGTTATAATGGACAGTTGTTAGTTCCTTACCCACTGTTTGAAACTCTCAATCTCCATTGTTGGAGTTTAGCCGATTCTTCCAAGAAGATTATTGCGACTACGGTGACAGGACAAGTCATTCACTTGAGAGAAGCTTATGTGGAAGTCGTCATTCCTAAAACCGGGGAGGTATATCAAGTTGTTGCACAAACTTTTATCGGAAACACTCGTTTCCTTATTGGCAGAGGATTTTTACGTTGTTTCAGAATCTTGTTTGATGGCCCAGCCCAGCAAACTTGTTTGTTAACGTTAGAAAATTGAATCGATAGACAAGTACCTGTGGAGTCTAAAGCAAAGCCAGGAGTCCAAAGCGTAGCTTTGGACTCCTGGCTATTAAACTCTAAGCCCTCAACACCCCTCCTCTAGCCAATAACTGCAACGAATCCTCCAACACTTGACCTAACACATTGCGCATATTAACCTCCGCTAATTTCACGGCTTCGTTTGATTGTTCCACTTCAATGGCCAATTTGCCAGCCTTGATCCAACCTTGGAAGAGGTCCAGTAAGGCTTCCCGATCATGGTTGCCATCCAAATAGGGCAATATTTGCAACGCGGTAATATCCTCGATGATAACCTCTTCACAACGTAAATTGGTCACTCTCTTCCGTTGTTGAACCTCCCAACGGGCTAATTGACTGGCCAGGGGACGCGGACTGACTGTCGTGACCAGACGTAGAGGAGAAGTATATAACTCAATTAACCCTTTCGTGTAAGCAATCAGTAAGGCATTGGCAATGGCATATTCATCCGTCTGCGCTGGTGCCTGTCCAATCTGTTGACAAGCCTCTTCCACAATCTCGGCAAACGTGAAAGCCGCCGGCCAACGCCCGGCTAAATAACGGAAGGCAGCCTGAATGACAGGACTTTCCGTATTGAGAGTACCACGCTGATTTTGAAACGAATTATCGGTGATAGGTTGCAAAGAGGAAGCAATATAAAATTGCGAAATGACATCCGCAGAAATCGCCCGCCGTAAAGAAGTGCCTTGGTGACATAACAACGTATGTCGAAAATGGCGATTGCTTAAAAAGTCCATCACCTGTTCTTGATGGATGACATTGCGATTGAAAGCCTGCAACTTCTCAGCTACGGTGGACGGGAAATTGCCGGCTAACATGGTGTGTAGATAGGCATCTCCTAAATAGGTTAAACCGAATACCTTCGCCCGTTCCGTAAATTGGTGAAAATAAACCGGTTTATTCTCCTCCTCCAAAAACTCATGGAAGACAAAAGTGGACGGTAGCCCACTGAAATTTTTGATCTCCTCGGCAATGTGTTGACTATAAGCATCATTACTGGCCGCTGTACTCTCCAGCAAAAAAGTCAGTAAAGCCTTCAACTGAACTTCCCGTTGTTCCGGATCAGAAATGGTTGCTGTATGATAAAGCATCAAATCGCGCAAAGTGCTACGCATATTCCAGCCGGGTTTCGTGTTGTAACTGACATAAGCGACACCATTGGGAACGAGATGTTGTTGACACAGGTTGAGAATCTTATTTTGCACTGCCACGGGCACCCAGGAGTAAATACCGTGGGCAATGATATAGTCAAACTGGCCGATACTGTCATCTAAGTCTAAAATATTCTGGCATTGGAGTTGAATATTGGTCAAGCCCACCGCATCAATCGTGGCCTTTCCTCTAGCGATGCGGGGAGGTGACAGATCAATTCCCAAACATTCTGACTGTGGTAGAGTGTAGGCGGAAGCAATGAGATTTCGCCCATCGCCACACCCCAATTCCAGCACACGACTGGTTTCTACAGGAGGAGGTGTCATGCCAAAGAACATAGCCACCGTGGCCAGACGGTCTGGTTGGGCGTAGGGCATGGCGTTAGAAGTATAAGGTAGTTCGTCGTAAGAAATTTTGGTAACGGGCATAATATGTTAGTGGATAGTGGATAGTGGATAGTGGATTTCTAGTGGATAGTGGATAGTGGATAGTGGATAGCGGATAGCGGAAAATCGGGAATGTCACGGTGGACTAGAGGCTAAAATCGCAATGTCATTAAGTTAAGGAAAACATAGCCGGAGTGGAAGCTTTAGCCGGCTGGAGTGGAGGCTTTAGCCGGTTGGCAGTCGGCACACTCGATGTCTCAAAACTAGGAGGACGCCTACCGCCGGCCGGCGGTGGGCGCCCCGCAATTTGAGTGGGGGGGTGATGCCTACGGCCGGCCGGCTAAAGCCTCCAGTCCACCGGGATTTTCCTTAACTTAATGGCATTGCGGCTAAAGCCTCCACTCCGGCTGAAGCCTCTAATCCGGTCTTTGTTTTTCTGTTCTTTTCTCCCCCTTTCCCCTCTCCATAATATACTTCACAAACATCATAGTTCAGTTCCTACCCACCTAAAAATTTCTCATATCCCAATTCTTCTAGCTTCTGTGCCTTGTCACAAACCATCTTTTCCAATTCCGCTTTATAGCGTTTGACCTGGTGGCGAAGGGCTGGATACTTGATACCTAAAATTTGCGTGGCCAGAAGCGCAGCATTTTTGGCATTATTAATAGCTACTGTGGCAACTGGGACGCCGGCGGGCATTTGGACGATGGAGAGAAGAGAATCCAATCCGTGTAAACTAGACGTTTTAACAGGGATGCCAATGACCGGTAAGGGGGTGATGGCGGCCACCATGCCTGGTAAATGGGCCGCCCCACCGGCACCGGCAATGATGACTTCTAAACCGCGATCTTCAGCCGTTTTCGCATACTGAAAGAGTCGTTCTGGTGTACGATGGGCGGACACCAACGTGAGTTCATAAGTGACGCCCAGTTCTTCAAATAGAATGGCCGCGTCTTTGAGTACAGGGAGGTCCGAATCACTACCCATGATAATGCCGACAAGTGTTTGGTTCATCATTTTTCTGCTGAATGAGGTTATATGAATAAATTAGGCCAGACTGGCTTTGGTTGCTAACGACTAACAATTTTCAAAACGTCCTTAACCCTCTCAAGCTTCTCCAAAGCATCTTCCGAATGGTCACCCAAAATCGTAATGTGTCCCATCTTTCTATAAGGCTGAGTCACGTCTTTACCATAGTAATGAAAAGAGAGACCTGGAATCGTTAAAGCCTCTCGCAGTCCTTCAATCAGAGGAGGACCTGAGTGACCTGCTTCGCCGAGTAAATTCAGCATCACGGCAGGTCTTAACAGTTCTGTGCTGCCCAGTGGTAAGCCACTGATAATACGCAGAAGTTGTTCAAATTGGCTGGTGATACAGGCTTCTATTGTATAATGGCCAGAATTGTGCGGACGCGGGGCAATTTCATTGATCAAGATGTGTTCGTCACGAGTGAGAAACATTTCTACACCAAAGACTCCCACGCCATTTAACGCTTCAATAGCCAGTAAAGCCATGCGTTTAGCTTCATCTGCTACCCTTGGGTGAACTTTCGCCGGGGCCTCCACAATGTCACAGATATTTGTTTTGTCGTCAAAGACCATTTCTACCACGGGATAGCAAGCCGTTTCTCCTTTGGCCGTTCGGGCAATAATAATAGCCAATTCTTTCGTGAAGTCAATCCATTCTTCCACAATAGAAGGCGTTTGCAACACTTTGTCAGCATCTTCTGGACCTTTGAGGATGACGACCCCTTTGCCATCATAACCTCCCAGCCGGGCTTTTTGGACGAGAGGAAAATGGGCTTGGGCAAGATAGTCTGGAGTCAGGGAATCCACTGCTTCAAAACACGGCACGGGAACGCCATGTTGGGCTAGAATTTGTTTCTGAATCAGTTTATCTTGAATAATTTCTAATAGGTCTGGAGAAGGGTAAATAGTATGACCTTCATTGTATAACATCTTCAACGTGGCCGTGTCAATATGTTCAATATCATAAGTGAGTACCTCACTGACTTTAGCCAGTTCCCTAAGTTTATCGGCATCATATAAACTACCGACAATGTGCAGGTCGGCCAGATGGGCCGTCGGACAATGTGGAGAAGGGTCAAGAATATTCACTTGAAAGCCCATTTGTTTAGCTGCCAAAGTGGTCATTTTAGCCAGTTGACCTCCGCCTATGATGCCTATGCGTAGAAGAGGGTAAGGAAATTGGTCTGGTTGATATTGAAGCATGATGTTCTTGGTTTTTAACAATCTGAATTTTTTGAAGAAACTCTGTTTCTTAGGTTGAGAAACTGAGTTTCAGTCACTTATTGATAACGAATTTTATAAACCGTTTGTGTTTGTGACTTGCCCTTTAAAATCAATGGCGGAAGCGGTTCAATGGCGCCTGCCAATTCGATACCATCGATAGCTGTTAGGACGGATTCTGACAGAACAATTTCGCCCTTGTTAGCCAATCCTACCAATCTTGACGCGACGTTGACGGTATCACCAATGATAGTATAATTCATATAAGTGGGAGAACCCACATTGCCGACAATCAGTTCGCCTTTGTTGATACCGATACCTAAGCCGACGTTCACATTAAACTGGGTTTGCCAGGCCGCATATAGATGGACAAAGTCTTTCTGCATTTCAGTGGCCGCTTGAACAGCACGTTGGGCCGCATCAGATTGGCAAAAGGGGACCCCAAAGCCAATGAGGAGGCAATCCCCCGCCATATTGAAAATGGTACCATCATAGCGGTAGCCAATGTGAGTTAGCATCGTGAAAAACTGGTTGAGTAACGCGACCACATCCTTGGGTTGTAGTTGTTCAGACATAGCCGTGAAACCACGTAAATCGGCAAAGAGAACGACCGCTTCTTGACGATTTTGTTGGTCCACCAAGGCAATTTCCGCTTTGTCACGATGCAGAAGAATTTCGTCAACCAATTTGGGGGAGACATAGCGTTTGAACATGCTTTTGAGATGTTCTTTTTGGGCATCTTCCAATTGGGAACGAACCAGTTGGTAACGGAGGAGGGAACGGACCCGGGCCAAGAGTTCTTCCCGATTGATAGGTTTGGACAAAAATTCATCGGCCCCAGCTTGAATGCCCTGAATACGGTCTTGTTGACCATCTAGGGAAGTGATGAGTACCACCGGAGTGAGGAGGTTATGTTCATTGTCTTTAATCTGTTCGCAGAGTTGAAAACCGTTCATGCCTGGCATCATTACGTCAGACAGAATGACGTTAGGGGACTCTGTTTCAAGTTTTGCCATGGCCTCGGGACCTGAGTGGGCCGTTAGAACTTGGTAGCCTTCTTCACGCAGATAAGTGCTAACCAATAGGATGTCATAAGGCTGATCGTCCACAACTAAGATTTTAACCGTGGCGGGGTCAGGCAATTTTGGTAATTGAGGGGTAGCAATGGATGGCGGATCATCTTCAGCGTTCTCTACCAATTTAGAGTCTGATGTGAGAATGGCGTTAGAATCAGATTGGACTTCCAGTTGAGTATCAAAGGTAGTCAGGGCTAAACAAACTTGGGCGTATTGGGCTTCTAATGAAGCTAAGTGGTCTTGAATATTTGTGAAATCCCCCGAACGGCCTTGTTTTTCCAAGATGGATGAGAGGTCCGCAAGCTTCTGCGCCCCCAGATTGGCACTACTAGATTTCAACGTGTGGGCCGCGTGGGCCAGTTGAGAAGCATCGCTTTGAAGGACTGCGATACGAATCTCTGCCATCAACTTAGTAGCGTCATCTTGATAAGTTTGAACAAGGTCGCAGACAATGGTCAAATCGTCTTCGCCAAAGAGGCTAAAGAGAGTGTTCTGGATGTCCTGTCTAAGTGTTTCTAACTCTGACTCATTTTGGGATTGACTGGAGTTATCTGATTGACTAACATCAGAGGTTGCAGGTTGCGGCAGGGGCACGTCTGGGGAAAGACCGTGTAAGGCCGTCAGAACTTGTCTAAATTCAGTTTCAATCTGGGCCAACATCGTTTGGGCCTGCGTAAGATCACCCGACTTGCCTTGTTGTTCCAACGTTAAACAAAGTTGACTGAGAGTCATGGCACCTAAGTTGGCACTGCTAGATTTCAGCGTGTGGGCCGTCTTGCTTAATTCCCTGGCATTGTGGGTCGTCACGGCCTGGCGGATGCCTTCCATTAAGGTCAAACTATCGCTGTAATAAGTTTGAATCAAGTCGTTTAAAATCTCCGGTTCATCACATCCGACAATAGTGACTAGAGTCTCTTTGATAGTGGTTTCTAATGCGGAAACTGACCCGGAAGATTCAGGCGTTCCAAGCGTAGCTGTGTCGGATAAAGCTACGCTTGGAACGTCTGGAGGGGACGGAGGAGACGGAAGTTCCGGCGAGTTCTGGACTCCTGGAGAAGATTGGAAAACAGATTCAGAACTGAGAATGGGAGATTTCGAACTGATGACAGTCAATGCTTGACAAACGTTAGCATATTCGGACAGGGCCTGTTGTGTTCTCTCTTTGGCCCCACTCATATCTCGTGCCCGGCCTTGTTGTTCCAGTTGTTTACATAGTTCGGCCAGGTGAGTAGCGCCCAGGCTGGCACTGCTAGATTTAAGGCTGTGGGCCGCTTGTTCCAATTTGGAGGGATTATTTTCGGCAATGGCGGCAGTCAGATCGTCAGTCAGTACTGTGCCACCTTGTAAATAAGTTTGAATAAGTTCATTGAGGAGATCGGGTTCACTGTCGCCAATCACCGAATATAAAGATTTGCGAATGTCGCTAATTAATTTTTCTAAACTGGTTGTCTGTGCAAAGGGTTGCCAAACGGTGTCTGGGTCGAATATCGACACGGGTTCAACCACGGGTTCAATTTTCTTAATGGCTTCGTCTTTAACCGCCGGTTCAACTTCAATCACTGGTTCATCCACTGGCTGAGATGGAACAGGCAACGAGTGGAGAGGGGATTTGCCAGTGGTTGGGGAAGTATGGGGGCAACGTTTTAAGGCAGCCGCGAGTTTTTCGGGGTGAACGGGTTTACTCACATAGTCGTCCATGCCTTCTTCCAAACAATGTTCACGGTAGCCGCGCATCGCATGGGCAGTCATGGCAACGATATAGGGACGTTGACCGGGCCATTGTTCACGAATCCGGTGAGTGGCTTCGATACCATCCATTTCAGGCATTTGGATGTCCATGAGGATAATATCATAAGTTTGGCGGGCCACCGCTTCTACTGCTTCGCGCCCATTGGAGGCTATATCAGCAGTATAACCCATGCGTTTCAGAAGGAGGATAGCGACTTTTTGGTTAGTGACATTGTCTTCAGTTAACAAGATTCGTAGCGGGTGTTCATGCGCCAACTCGGGGGTAAGTTTAAGAGGTGGAGGAGTGACTTTAACCTTGTGGGTGTCTTCGGCCTTAAACAAGCTGGAGAGACAGTAAAACAGTTGGGCTGCTTTGATAGGTTTAGTCAAGTAGGCGGTGAACAGTGCCAAATCGTTGGGGCCAGGAGAGATTCCTATGGAACTCAACATGAGGAGAGGCAGGGGAGGAAGGTTTGGTAGCCGTTGAATTTCTCGGGCCAACGTGAGACCGTCCATAAAAGGCATCTGCATGTCTAAAATAGCCACATCGAATTGGGTATCCTGTTCAAGAATCCGTATCGCCTGTTCTCCCGACTCCGCTTCAACTGTTTGCATTCCCCAATTTTGGAGTTGTAAGTAGAGAAGGCGGCGATTGGTATGATTGTCGTCCACCACGAGGACGCGTTTATTGGTGAGACTGGCCTGGGGACGGTCTAGCATTTCGCCTTCGTCAGAGGTAATCGATTCAACTTTCATGGTGAAGTGGAAGGTAGAACCTTTGCCGGTTTTGCTTTCGACCCAAAGTTGTCCTTCCATGAGTTCGCACAGTTGCTTGCTAATCGCCAATCCCAAACCAGTGCCGCCATATTTGCGGGTCATGGTGTTGTCAATTTGGCTAAAGGAACGGAATAAGCAATCCATCCGGTCTGCGGGAATGCCGATGCCGGTGTCTTTGATCGCAAAGTGCATTTCTACTCGTCCATGATCCAATAGGTGTCCAGAAACGAGAATGGTGACTTCACCCGTTTGCGTGAATTTGACGGCGTTGCTAAGGAGGTTGAGGAGGATTTGGCGGAGCCGGGTCACATCTCCTTTGATACGTTTCGGAACTTGTTTTTCAAAGAAATAGGCCAGTTCTAAACCTTTTTCAGCCGCTTTGGTGGCAACCAGGTCTAAGGTGTCTTCGATACAGTCACGGACGTTGAAGGGTTGTATTTCCAGTTCTAATTTGCCGGCATCGATTTTGGAAAAGTCTAAGATGTCGTTGACCAGTGAGAGTAAGGCTTCCCCGCTGTTGCGAACAGTTTCTGCAAATTCTTGCTGTTCGGTGGTCAATTTGGTTCCCAACAGCAGGCCGGTCATGCCAATGATGGCATTCATGGGCGTCCGAATCTCGTGACTCATATTAGCCAAAAATTGGGTTTTAGCTTGACTTGCCACTTCTGCTATTTCTTTAGCATCTTGGAGTTCTTTAATGGTTTGTTCCAAGTGTCGATTCGTGTTAGACAATTCGTTTTTAGCATCTTGGAGTTCTTTGATGGTTTGTTCCAAGTGTCGATTCGTGTTAGATAATTCGTTGGTCCGTAACTTGACTTGTTCTTCCAGGTGTTCACGATGGACGACCAGCATTTGGTCACGGGTTTGAATTTGTTCTAACATTTGGTTAAAACTATTGACTAACATTCCTACTTCGTCACCGCCTAATCGGTGGGCACGCAAACTGTAGTCACATTGTTGCGTAACGGCTTCCGCGGTTTCTACCAGATGTAAGATAGGATGCGAGATGAGACCCTGAAGTTTGGTGGACAAGAGGAAGGCCAGCAGCGAGGAGATCACGAGAATAATGAAGACGACAATCGCATAGTCTTTTTGTAATTTGTAGATTTTCTCTAAATCGGACTGGATAAAAATAGTGCCAATTTTTTGAGAGTTAAAGATGATTTCTTCAAACATTTCTAGGTGGCTAGACGTGAACCAAAAACCAGACGGTTGTACCAGGGACGCCACGAAATGTTGCTGACCGGGACGTTTGTATTCGGCAAAGACTTCCCCACTTTTGTTATAAATGACGGCGGCCGTGACATGGGGTTCGGCCCGCAACGCGGTTAACGTTTCCGCGGCTTCGTCAGGTGACATAAATTCCAAGGTGGCCCGGCTATTGAAGCCTATCACCTTGGCAAGTACGGAGTGGTCACTGACCATAGCCTTACGCAGAGTGTTCATTTCGTTGACCACAAAAAACACGGAGGCTGCCATGAGTGCTACCAAATTGGTCAGCATGGTAAGAAGGATGAGTTTTCGTTTAATGGATAAATTAGCAAATGCTTTCATAATGACTTGTCAATGGTTAATCTGGACATTCCCGGGTAATTTTAGATAACTTCAGTAAGTCAGCTGTCGCTTTCAGCTTCGCTTGTTCAAGAACACAGATATTTACGGCTACTTTGAGGTTTTTCTCCAGAGTAAAAATTTCAATCATTCCTCCTTGGTTTTCCGTAAAACCTTCCATATCACTCACCGTCAAAATCGAGTAGCGTTTTGCGAGTTGGTGTATTTGAGTGAGAGAGTCTTGTTGCGATTTCACGATAAAAAGAAGATGGCAAGAGGAGATAGTATTGATATTGTCAATTCGGTCTATGACTAAAGAACGTTCTCCTGTTGCATATTTTCCTTCTTTTGCGGTTTTCCCTTGCACCGTGGAGTCTAAGAGACCATCAAAGGGGTCTTCACCTAAGATACATATATGAAAAGGTTCTTTGTCATCGGTAAACCTTGAAGATGGCCAAGTAATGAAACCTTGAGTAAAGTTATACACAAAGGCAGCTTTAATCTGGTATTCTCTAGCGGCTATTGAAACTGGCGTGTAAGCGGTTTTCAGAGTGCTTAAACCCAAAGTTGCTATAATCAGGAAGTTTAATAAATTCATACTGACTCTATTATGGTGTTCCTTCACGAGGGGAAGGTTGAACAGCCACGAGAATAGGTTAACGGATATATTTTTTATCATCAATAAGTTGATCAAAGGTAATGGTTCAAGAGTCCAAAGCATCGCTTTGTTTGGCACACAAAGCGATGCTTTGGACTCCTGGAGTTGAGAGAGTTTGATACCATTACCAACTACTACACTACTAGAATCGTGGGTGACACATTAAGTTTCTGGCTAAATCTAGTTTCTGGGGGTATGTTCTTGTATGCGGTATAAATACACGTTAACCAATATGTATAATGCAGAAATAATGCCATTACATGGCCGAATTAAAACAATATTTTAAAGATGGAATATAGTTATTATTATGCTATAGCTTCACAATCTGAACTTTGACAGGGATAACACCCCTCGAAGGCGTGTTATCCCTTGCCGCAACCCATGTTGGGGGAGCTCCAAAACCTGTTTTGGGACCCCGTTTCTAAAATAATACCTATTTGAAATCCTAAAACTCCAAAATATCTTCCAAAACCTGTTTTGGGACTGTGTATTCTCTCTATTGTTTATTATCCATAGTCTTAGTAAGTTGTCAAGTTTTTTTTACATTTGTTTAGAATGTTATCATATCAATCAAGTTAGCTACTGTTAATACCTTACTTTTTATCTATTGTATTTCATCTTCAGCTACACGATAATTAGAACCTAATTTTTTAATCTTAGTAATCCATAAATAAATACATGACGGAATATTTACTTATTTTAGTTAGCACTATCCTGGTCAATAATTTTGTTTTGGTAAAATTTTTAGGCCTATGTCCATTTATCAGCGTTTCCACCAAACTTGAAACGGCGATGGGTATGGGGTTGGCCACGACTTTTGTACTGACGTTGTCGGCGGTACTCAGTTATCTTTCCAATGAATATCTTCTCCTTCCTCTGGGTTTAGAATTTTTACGCTTGATAGTGTTTATTTTAGTCATTGCGGTCGTGGTGCAATTTACCGAAATGGTGGTTCACAAAACCAGTCCCGTCTTATATCAAGTCTTGGGCATCTTCTTACCACTAATCACCACCAATTGCATTGTACTAGGGGTTGCCTTGCTGAATGTTCAGCAAAAATATAACTTCTTAGAATCAGCGATTTATGGGTTCGGTTCCGCCATTGGTTTCTCCCTAGTCTTAGCCCTCTTTGCGGCGGTGCGAGAACGTGTGGCAGTCGCCGATGTACCAGTCGTTTTCAAAGGTGCCCCGATTACTTTGTTCACAGCGGGAATTATGTCAATCGCTTTTATGGGATTTGCGGGATTGGTAAAGATGTAAGTCACTCATCTTAGGCAAACGCACGACAGAAACTAAGATTCTTAAAGAAACTTTATTTCTTGCCTGTCGCTTTTTTATGCAAAAAATTAACAAGCCTCAAATCTCAAAATTATGTGGATAGTAATAGGTACACTGGGTGGACTGTCCTTATTTTTCGGGCTGTTACTGGGCTATGCAGCAACCCGCTTTAAAGTAGAAGGCAATCCGATTGTGGAACAGATTAATACCATTTTACCTCAAATGCAATGTGGTAAGTGTAGTTGGCCCGGGTGTCGACCCTATGCAGAAGCGATTATTCGGGGCGAAGCGGAGATAAACCAGTGTGCCCCTGGGGGAGAAACCGCCATGTTAGCGATTGCCCATTTGCTAGATCGAGAACCGAAACCCTTGAATGCGGAAGACCAAGTTGTTGCCGATACAAAGTTGTTAGCCGTGATTGATGAATCTGTCTGCATTGGCTGTACCAAATGTATTCAAGCCTGTCCTGTAGATGCTATTTTAGGTGCCCCAAAATTCATGCACACTGTCATTGCCCAAGAGTGTACAGGTTGTGATTTATGCGTGGCCCCTTGCCCAGTCGTTTGTATCAAAATGGTGCCTGTCCCGCTGTCGTTGACTACTTGGAAATGGCCTTATCCAAACAGTGGATAGTGGATAACGGATAATGGATAGTGGATAGTGGATAGTGGATAGCGAAAAAATCAAGGTGGACTAGAGGCTTCAGCCGGTGGTTGTGGTACGTCACCGGCTAAAGCCTCTAGTCCGGCATAATTGATTCTCCACTATCCACTATCCGTTATCCACTATCCATTCTCCACTATCCGTTATCCACTATCCGTTATCCACTATCCACTATCCACTATCCATTACTCTCATGCGTCTTTGGCAATTTCACGGCGGTGTACATCTTGACGGTCATAAAGAATTGTCCAGTCAAGTTCCCATTGCGCAAGCTAATCTACCCAAATTCTTAATTTTTCCTCTTCTTCAACATATTGGTGAACCCACGGAACCGATTGTTCATGTCGGCGATAAGGTTTTGAAGGGTCAAATTGTGGCCCACTGCTTTGGCAGTGATTGTAGTTTGATGATAAGTGCGCCCATTCACGCTTCTAGTTCAGGCACGGTGGTCGCTATTGAACTTCGTCCGGTTCCACATCCATCGCAGTTAACTGCTATTTGTATCGTCATCGAAACTGATGGTCAAGATGTCTGGACTGAACTGAACGCGATTCCAGATTATACCTCCCTATCTCCTGCCGCGGTGCGTGAACATATCGCCCATGCAGGCATTGTCGGACTCGGCGGGGCGGGGTTTCCTTCCCATGTCAAATTGCGACCGCAAGACATTGATACGCTTGTCATCAATGGTGCTGAATGTGAACCTTATATTACCTGTGATGACCGTTTGATGCAAGAATGTCCTCAAGATATTCTGGAAGGTGCGCAGATTCTCAGGCATACGTTGGGTGGTACAAAACGGTGTATTATTGCGGTTGAAGACAATAAACCCAGTGCCTTTCAAGCCCTCTCCCAAGTGGCCCAAAGCACTTCGGTAGAAGTGGTCAAAGTACCCACTTTATATCCTACTGGTGGTGAACGTCAACTCATCAAGGTGTTGACCGGTAAAGAAGTTGGACGCGCCCAATTTCCCGCTAGTATTGGTGTGGTGGTACATAATGTCGAAACCACTCGCGCGGTCTTTCGTGCCGTCACTCAAGGACGACCCTTAGTTTCACGAGTGGTCACCGTGACAGGGAATGGAGTTGACTGTCCTCAAAATCTGGAAGTTTTATTGGGCACTCCAATGCGCGAGGTCCTTGCCCAGTGTGGCAGGAAATCTGATATAGAACAACTGATTATGGGTGGCGGGATGATGGGATATGCGTTACCCAGAGATGATTTGCCTATGATTAAAACGACTAATTGTTTAATTGCCTCAGGTCCAGGTGAACTTAGGGTACCTCCTCCTCTTCTACCCTGTATTCGGTGTAACGCCTGCGCCCAAGTGTGTCCTATTCATCTGCTACCTCAACAACTATACTGGCACTGTAAAGCCAAAGATTTTAAGAGAGCCCAAGCCTATCATCTCTTTGATTGTATTGATTGTGGTTGCTGTGCTTACGTTTGTCCCAGTCACATTCCGTTAGTTAGTTACTATCGTTATGCGAAGGCCGAAATTCGGGCGTCGGAACGAGAACATAAAAAAGCTGAACAAGCCCAGCAACGGCATGAGTTTCGTCTGTTTCGTGTCGAACGTGAGAAGAAAGAACGGGCGGAACGTCATAAGCAACGGGCGAAAGGAGTGGACAGTGGATAATGGATAACGGATAGTAAATAACTACGGTGGTCTAGAGGCTTCAGCCGGTGGTTGTGGTACGTCTCCGGCTAAAGCCTCTATGCCATTAAGTTAAGGTAGGGTGGTTTAAGCGTAGCGTATCCACCAGAGTTTCGAAAACGGTGGATACGCTTCGCTTAATCCACCCTACTTTGGAATTGCGGCTAAAGCCTCTAGTCCCACTCCACTGTCCACTGTCCATTATCCACTGTCCACTATCCGTTATCCACTGTCCATTATCCACTAAAGTCCACTTTCCACTAAATAAAATGCCATTCAAAACCTCTCCCTCTCCTTTTCTATACGCACCCACCGACACTTCAGCTATCATGCGACAGGTGTTATACGCCCTCGTCCCTGGTCTAGTGATTTACGTCTATTTTTTCGGGTGGGGCGTCGTCATTAACGTCCTCATTGCCAGTCTCACCGCCCTCTCTTCCGAAGCATTGGTACTCTGGTTACGAAACCGTCCCCTGCGTCCTTCCTTATCAGATGGCAGTGCCCTAGTCACCGCTTGGCTACTGGCCGCCGCCTTGTCTCCCTTCGTGCCTTGGTGGATGACTATGTTAGGCACCGCGTTTGCCATTATTGTTGTCAAACAACTTTATGGAGGACTTGGCTATAATCCTTTCAATCCCGCCATTGCTGGTTACGCCATGCTACTAATTTCGTTTCCCGCCGATATGGGCAAGTGGCCAGCCCTTACTTCTCAACCTGGAATGCTAGATAGCTTGAGTATCATTTTTAACGGTCATCCCTTGACCGTACCCACGCTAGATGCTTTGAGTGGTGCAACGTTATTAGATACGGTCAAAAATTCTCTCAAACAATCTTATACCATCCAAGAAATTCAACAGCACCCCTTATTTGGCTATATGGGTGCCAAAAGTGTGGAAGTCATCAACGGTGTCTTCTTGTTAGGAGGACTTTGGTTACTATATAAACGAGTGATTTCTTGGCACATTCCGGTGGCCGTCATGGGAAGTCTCTTTCTGATTTCGACTTTCTTCTTTGTATGGGACTCTGGTATTTATCCATCTCCCCTGTATCACTTGGTCAGTGGCGGTGTCATTCTGGGGGCTTTTTTCATTGCCACGGATCCAGTGACAGCGGCGACTTCCAATCAAGGGCGATTGATTTACGGTGCTGGAATTGGTATTCTCGTTTATATTATTCGCACCTGGGGAGGTTATCCCGACGGGATAGCTTTTGCGGTGTTGTTGATGAACATTACGGCACCCATGATTGATTATTATACTCAACCTCGTGTCTTTGGATACCCGAAATGAAAATAAATACGTTATCGAAAAACATGCTAAAAACGGCCACCATGTTAACTCTCTTCGCGGTCTTGGGAGGTGGATTAGTGACGGTCAGTTTTCAAATGACGCGGGAACAAATTCAAGCCAATGAACGGCTAAGTTTGTTGCGCAATTTGAATGAAGTCATGTCTCACGACCGCTATGATAATGACCTCTTCAGTGACGTTCGTGAAATGACCCATGAAGCCTTGTTAGGAACTGCCGAACCAGTGATAATTTATCGTGCCCGTAAACAAGGTCAACCGGTTGGCGCTATCTTTACTTCGGTAGCCTCTGATGGTTACAGTGGCAGTATTCATTTGCTAATTGGTGTGCATTCTGATGGCACCCTGGCAGGCGTGCGAGTGGTCAGTCATCAAGAGACACCAGGGTTAGGGGACATAATTGACTTGCGGAAATCTAAATGGATTTTAGGTTTTCAGGGACGTTCCTTAAATAATCCTAACGAATCCAGTTGGAAAGTGAGAAGAGATGGGGGAGTCTTTGACCATTTAACGGGTGCTACGGTTACACCACGGGCCGTCGTGAAGGCCGTGAAGAACACTCTTGTTTTCTACCAGAACCATCGGGAGGAGGTATTTTTTCATTAGCGGAGAGTGATGGTATTTATAGAAATAATGGTTCAGATGGGCACGACTAAAGAGGTGACCAAAACATTTTTCCCCTGTGCCAAAGAGAGATAAGGTTCGATCACTGCTTCTCGATGGGTGGCTTGAGGGACTCAATAATAGTCTCCAAATCTTTTGAGGTCATAGTTCGTTTGAGGTTCTCAGGACTTACGCAACTGTATTTGTAACTCTTTAGATTTGATACCCCCCTATCCAACAGTGTACGGGGGGAATCACTCCCTCCCCGCGTGGGGGGGCGGGTCGAGGTGACTGCGTAAGTCCTAGTTCTAAAACGCCTTGCCCGTGTCGGTCGCGAGTCCAATAGACACGGTGCGGTTTTCCATAAGGTGCGTGGGACGCACCCTACCTTAACTTAATGGCATGGAGGCGTAAGCCTCTAATCCACCATAGTGTTTTCCTTTCTCCATTTCTCGTTCCCAGACTGGCGTGTGGAAACGAGAAAAAAGCTTCGCGTTGGACTCCTGAGTTTGACAATGATATAATAATTTTTTTGGTAAATAATCCAAACAGGTTAAATACTATGCTATTTCAATTTCATCGTGCTATTCCGTTATTCTGGCAATGTTGCCTAGTTGTATCCTTCTGGTTAGGTTTAGAACTAAGCGTTGCTGAAGGATCCCCAGACGTCAGTGAACACCAAGTCAAGGCCACTTTTTTGGTGCGTTTTGGTAAATACATCACTTATCCAAAAGAAGCCTTGGATAACTCGGCTTCAATTTTTAATCTCTGCATCTTAGGTGATGACCCATTCCAAGGGATTTTGGATGTTTTGGTCAAAGATGAAATGGTTAAAAACCGATCAATTGTGGTTAACTACCTGCGAACTTTTGAGAAAACGAGTAAATGTCAGACGTTATTTATCAGTCAATCGGAAGAAAAACAACTCGTCCATATTTTGGCCTATGTTAAACAGCGACCTATCCTCACGGTCAGCGACATGAACAATTTTGTGACTCGCGGGGGGATGGTTCAATTCTATCTGTTAAATAATAAGGTGCGCTTTTTCATTGATCCTGTCACGGCAGGCGAGGCCAAATTGGAGGTGAGTTCTCGTTTGTTGCAAGTTGCCGAAGTTGTTAGGAAAGAATAAACATACGGTAGTGATGCAATGTGAGTGAGGGTAAACATATCACTCACATTGCATCACTAACCGATCAACGTTCATTTTGCCCGAAGAAGTTGGAAAAACCGAGAGACACTTATGATCCATTTTCCATTTTCCATTTATCCCCAATACACTGCCTTCTCCGGCAATATCCACCGCAATCCTCCCCGCGGGTCTTGACAATCCCCTTGATAACGTGGAATCAAATGAATATGCAAGTGCAAAATCGTTTGACCCGCTTGTACGCCGTCGTTAATCCCAATATTGTAACCCGCCGGCTGATACTCTTCATCCAATTGTACTTTGGCTTGTGGTAAGAGTTGCCATAACGCCAATTGTTCTTCGGCCGTGGTTTGCCATAATGACGCAAGATGACGTTTTGGCAAAGTCAAAGTATGTCCTGGAGACACCGGATAACTGTCGCGAATCACGAGGGCTAAGTCATTTTCTAGCACCACCCTGTGTCTGTCAATGTTGCAAAATGGACACTGTAAATTCATATAGTTAGCTATAAATTGTCACGTTTTGAAGAAAATAAACTTGTCTTTATTAAAATTCCCGTAGTACACTGATATGTCTTGGTATCACAAGCATGAATGCACGTTAGTTTAATTATTTGAATTATTTATATATCTCAATATGCGATAATGTTTATAATCAAATAGTTAAGTAACACCACAAGCCAAATCCGGAGCCCCGAAACAAGTTTTGGGACTCCACCTTACCACGACAAACCATAATCAGGGGGGAATCATCTATGCCTTTAGAAACTTTCGGTGAAGAACAACTTTACAATTTAGAACGTGTCGGCAGTTTTGGTAGATTCTACACCGGTAACTCTTTTCCCATCGAATACGTGATGACCACGTTTTCCTCTGCCGAATTGTCAGAACTCACGTTTGCCCGTGACATTCGCCCGGAAAAAATCGATTTTGAACTCCTCCTCCAACGTGACATTGATGAAGAACGAGTCCGTTTGGAAATGGAACCCTATTTAAATCCTCAACAATTGACCCCCGCCGAAATTCGTTCCCGGGCCGTCTTCTTTCCACCTTTACTGGCCGCCATTGTACCCACTAAAGGCAAAGCCATGGAAGCCTACTATAGTGATGAACAAGGCGACATTCAAGCATTATCTGGAAATCGCCGCGAACATATTGTCAGAGAATGGCCAGGGCTATTCAAACTCACCTTCTTTGCCAGTTCCAGTCCTCATGCCTATCGTCTGCAAATTTACAAAGGCGCCGATGATGACACCATTGAAGTCGGTGTGCAACGCGAACCCGTGCAACTGCAAATTCGTCTCGCCAAAGGCAATCAATATGGAGCCCGGTTGGTCATCATTGACGGTCAACATCGTCTGTTCACTCTCCAAAAAGTGTATGAAAAACATCCAGAATTGCTGGAAAACTTAGGCGTTCCAGTCTGTATTCTCTTTGCCCCCAATGCCACTATGCAGAAGAATCGAGAATATGCGTCTTTGATTCGAGTCCCCACTGTTCCCGAAGTCTTCCGGCACCTCTTTGTCGACGTCAATAGCACCGCTAAACAGGTCAGCGGCCACTTCAATATCCTCCTCTCCGATAATACCGTGGGCAATATCGCCTGTCGAAAATTTTGCGATTACGTTCTTAATCACATCGGTCCAGAAGGATTGGCCGTCATTGAATGGAACACCAAGAACAAAAAGCATTCTACCATCATCAACCGCGCCTACTCTCTCACCAGCATCGGAATCATTGAAAAAGCCTTGGCGGAAAGCGTTGGTAGCCGCAAATTGCTGGTCAAATATCTCCTCAATTTGGACGAATTGAAAGACGCTTTGTATCCAAACGGGGAAGATGATTCAGATTATCCAACCATCCAATGGGACAAGTTCTCGATCAGCCAAAAAAGCATTCTGGAAGAACAGATTAAAAAATCCCTGGTCCCCTGTCTGGAACTTATTTTCTTTCGCACGGCTGAGTTTGCCACCGCTTTTGAGATTTTTCTGACGGAACTGAATCGCCTTAAAAAATTGGCCAACAGTGATCAACCAGAAGCGTCAGAAGCGCGGCAAGCCATCAGTCAAGTGACTGATTACATCCCCATTGAAGAAGGGAAGTCGTTTGAAGGCGTCCGTTTAATTTATCGCAATTTTGAGAACGGCGTCAAGAAAGCCAAAGATGCCCAGTTGCCGGCCATTCTTCAATATGCCCTGTTTCAACGGGCGCTGTTTGAAGCGTGGGCACAACTGTTGGACCTCGCCCGACCGTTTGGATTAGACCCACCTTCGGCCACCAAGGGGTTAGTTACTTTGTTAGAAATTGCGTTGCAGAATCAAGGTCAAAGTCTGAGTACAGAACGCCTATATTTGCAACACACGGTTTTCACTGGCAATAAAATCATCACCAGGGAGGAGACCAAAAAGAACCTTGCGCATTTATTGTTGGCCCATCTGGCTGATCCGATTTATGCAGAACAAGTTTGCAACGACATGGGGGTACCTGAGGAGGAGTCAGGAATGTTGTTAGACAAGTTGCAAGACAAAGGACGAACGGCCATGACAGAGTTTCAGAAGGCGTATGAAACGGGCTGTAAGAAAGTGTTCAAGACCAATTACCGGGTCGACTTGTCTCTCAAAAATCGCGAGAGGGAAAAATTAGCTGAAGCCGAGGAGGAACAACGGCGTCAATTGCGCGAAGTGAAAGATGGGAAACGGACCAAAACGGATATTTCGGAATGGTTTGATTCGTTAGTAGATGAACACGTCAAACATGAGATGGAACTGGCACGGGTGCAATTGGAAAATTATTTGGGGTATCCGGAGAATTAACTCATTTCACCAGGAGTTCATTTTACCAGGAGTTCAAAGCTACGCTTTGGACTCCTGGACTCTTATCCTCCTGGACTTTTATCCATATAACTTCCTATCCAAATCATGGTCCGCCTGGGCACGTAGCAACCCCATGACACAGTCAGATAAGTTGGCATACTCTGACACACCAGTCCCGTGGAACTCCAGGTCACTATAAAAAAATTGACCACGATAGCGACTTGAGTCGGTCTTCAAAATCACCAAACTAATCTCATTCACTTTCCAATAGACTGTTGGACATAACGTCAACGCCGGTGTGGCAGGGTCGAGTTTCACTTCACTGTCGGCCAATTCAAGGTCAACATCACGTCCATAACGTTTCTGGAGGGCGGAGTGAATCACTTCTAATTCGGTCTGTTCAAAATCGGGAATGTTATTCATGGATGGCAAATCTCTCTAATGTTATACAATAATAGGACTTACGCACTCACCCCACCCCAACCCTCCCCGCACACGGGGAGGGAGTCATTCCCCCCGCGTGCGAAGGGCTAGGGGGGTGTCAAATCAACGAGTTACCAAAACAGTTGCGTAAGTCCTCAATAAGTCATTTTTATAGCACCCTAAAAAAATTTAGTTTGCTTTTCGACAAAAATCATTTTACATTAAAAGAATTCTGAAAGTTTGTTATTCTACAAATACAAACACCAAACACCATATATTGTCTTTATAGACACCCAAAAAAGTTTAGTTTGGTTTTGTTTAACATTGTATTATAATATAGTTGATTGGATAGCTACCCTCTAAAATGGTCAAGTATAGGGGACCATAAATATGGGGTGGCTACCTATGAAAATAAACCACGATTTACGCAGTGATGAGAAATTAAGTTTCCGAAAGCAAACTGAGTTTCTAAACGATGCCGTCCTAAAATGGTCTGGCATTTAACCAATGTAAAGAATGAATTGTTGCTACTCAAGATGGACTATTATAGTGAATATGTCCTTCATTGAACCCCGGCCACAATAAACTAAAAATATGCTGGCATCCAAGCCAACAAACTTGGCATCCCAGTTTTATTCTCATACACCAACAAAATAGGAGAAAAATCACAATGCCTACTTATGTACGCACCGAAAAATGTGATGGTTGCAAAGGTCAAGACAAAACGGCGTGCATGTATATTTGCCCGCACGACTTGATGAAATTGGACAAAGATGGTTCGGAAACGGGCCATGCCATGAAGGCGTTTAATCAAGAACCAGAACAATGCTGGGAATGCTATTCCTGCG
This sequence comes from Thiotrichaceae bacterium, assembly GCA_011391085.1. Classification (GTDB taxonomy): domain Bacteria; phylum Pseudomonadota; class Gammaproteobacteria; order Beggiatoales; family Beggiatoaceae; genus JAABRD01. The sequence continues at coordinate 136,400 of JAABRD010000001.1, forward strand.
TGAAAATCTGCCCACAAAGTGCCATCGAAGTTCGTGCTTATGCCGACATCGTGCCACTCGGTGCTTCCGTCCAACCCATGCGTGGAACTGACTCCATCGTGTGGACGATTAAGTTCCGCAATGGCAACATGAAGCGCTTCAAATTCCCCATTCGGACTACCCCCGAAGGCTCCATTGAACCCTATACTGGCAAACCCAAAGCGGATATGTCCAAACTCGACGGACCGGGCTTATTTACGATGGGGCCGAATTTGAAGGGCGACAGATCTCAACTGATTCGTCTTGGCAAATAAGAACATCACCTGCCTTCAACAGGCGGGTGTCGGTTACATTTTCACCATTCAACATAACTTAAAATTTAGGTGACAAACATGGCAGACGTAGGAACTTTTGGGAATCCCCAAGTTGTTGAAGAAGAAGTTGATATATTGCTTATCGGTGGCGGTATGGCCGCCTGCGGTGCAGCTTACGAAATCATGCGGTGGATTGAAGGCACTAACATCACAGTGAGATTGGTTGACAAAGCCGCCCTGTCTCGTTCTGGTGCTGTCGCCCAAGGTCTTTCCGCAATTAATACTTATCTGGGTGACCAAGACCCAGCCGATTATGCCCGCATGGTCGCTAACGACTTGATGGGTATTACTCGTGACGATTTGGCTTATGACTTAGGTCGTCATGTGGATGACTCCGTTCACCTCTTTGAAGAATGGGGTCTGCCAATTTGGAAACAACCAGGCGATGAAGGCAAGTCTCTTAAAGACGGTGGCAAGCCCGTCCGTTCTGGCAAATGGCAAATCATGATTAACGGCGAATCCTATAAATGGATTGTTGCCGAAGCCGCCAAGAAGGTACTCGGTTCTGACAACATTGAAGAACGCATCTTCATTGTCAAACTGGTCAATGACAAGAAGGACCCAGGCCGCGTTGCCGGTGCCGTGGGCTTCTCCGTCCGTGAACACAAAGTGATGGTGTACAAGTTCAAAGCCTGCTTGTTAGTGGCAGGTGGTTGCGTCAACATCTTCCGTCCCCGTTCCGTCGGTGAAGGCACAGGTCGCGCTTGGTATCCCGTGTGGAATGCCGGTTCGACCTACGCTATGGCCGCTGAAGCCGGTGCAGAACTGACCATGATGGAAAACCGCTTCGTCCCAGCCCGTTTCAAAGATGGGTATGGCCCTGTCGGTGCATGGTTCCTCCTCTTCAAAGCCAAAGCGACCAATGCTTTAGGCGAAGACTATTTGACTAAGAACAAAGCGTTGTTAGACAAATATCCACCGTATGGTCAAGCCGCCGTGCCCGCATCTTGCTTGCGTAACCACGTCATGATGCACGAAATGAAAGAAGGCCGTGGCCCCATTTACATGGATACGCCCACGGCTTTGGCGAAACTGGCCGAGACCATGACGCCCAAAGAAATCAAGCATCTGGAAGCCGAAGCCTGGGAAGACTTCTTAGATATGTGTATCGGTCAAGCCGGTGTCTGGGCGGGTGAAAACATCGAACCCGAAAAGAAACCTTCCGAACTGATGCCAACCGAACCTTACTTACTGGGTTCTCACTCTGGTTGCTGCGGTATCTGGGTCTCTGGTCCCACCGATGTCGGTGCGCCACCGGAATGGGCTTGGGGTTATCGTTCGATGACCACCGTCAAAGGTCTCTTTACCGCAGGCGATGGCGTGGGTGCCTCTGGCCACAAATTCTCCTCTGGTTCTCATGCCGAAGGTCGTCTGGCCGCCAAAGCCATGGTCAAATTTGCGTTGGATAACAAAGACTGGAAACCCGAACTGGATACCCCAGTGCAAGAATTGGTGGACGAGATTTATCGCCCCGTCCGTAATTACTTGGAACACAAGGATTACACGACGGCGATTGATGTCAACCCCAATTACATCACCCCCAGAATGTTGCAATTCCGTCTGCAAAAAATCATGGATGAATATTGCGCCGGTGTTGCCACTTGGTATCAAACCAACGCCCACATGTTAAAAGTGTGCGAAGACAAACTGGAGATGTTGAAGGAAGACTCTTTCAAGATGCGTGCGAAAGACCTCCATGAACTGTTACGGGCGTGGGAGAATTATCACCGTATCATCACGGCGGAAGCCCACATGAAGCATATCCAATTCCGTGAAGAATCTCGTTATCCGGGCTTCTACTATCGGATGGACTTCAATCTCGTGGACGAGAAAAACTGGAAGTGCTTTGTCAACTCCACGTATGATAAGAAGTCTAGGAAGTGGTCGTTGAAGAAAGTCGCCCATGTGGATTTGGTGAGTAAGCCGACGGCGAAGTAGTGTCAGTGGTGACATGAGTAGTTGTTAGCAAATAGAAATACGAAACCTGACAGGTCTTCGGGACCTGTCAGGTTTGAACCTGAATCGGAAACCCGAAACCTGACAGGTCGTAGAGCACCTGTCAGGTTTTAACTTGAGTTAAGGAGTTTTATTACTATGAAGATTACTCAAACAGAAATTGCCGAAATCCTGGCCATTCTCAAACAGAATGAGGAGTGTCAAAATCCTGATGACATCATTAGAGAACACAAGGGATGGACCTCAGATGAGGATGGCAGTTTGTTTACTTATTCCGAAAACGAGATGGTATATGACATCAATTTTGACAGCAACGGTGAGGGCACCTTATTCATCGGTCCCGCAGATGATACTTTATACTTACTCTCCAATCCTGCCAATGCTGAACATTTAAGACGTTCGATTGCAGAAGCCAGAAATGGTCGAGTGTTGGAACGGGAGGAACTCATAGAACCATGAAATTAACCTTTACGGAAGAGGGATGGTCAGATTATCTCTGGTTTCAAGAGACGGACCGCAAGTTTCTGAAGAAAATTAATAAGTTTGTTGAAGAAATCAAACGCACTCCTTATGAAGGAACAGGGAAACCTGAACCACTTAAACATGATTTGTCCGGCTATTGGAGAAGAAAAATAGACGGTGAACACCGCTTGGTTTACGAAATTTCAGAAACTGAAGTGACCATCATTTCTTGTCGGCATCACTATCAGAAATAGGCCAGCCTAACAACGTCCTGCCGTTGCCCGCCTAATCCCAAGTTTTAAAGTCATCACTATGTTCCCCCGTCTCACCCACGCCAAACACACCTCCGCTTATCACCTCTGGCTAACCTTTTCAGATGGCAAAGAAGGTGAAATTGACTTGGCCGAAGAATTATGGGGCGAAGTATTTGAACCTCTTAAAAATATCGATGTGTTTAAATCGTTTGTCTTGGACCTGGAACTCAATACTCTCCAGTGGCCAACCGGGGCGGACTTGGCGCCGGAGTTACTCGATGGTGGCAAACGTTTAATTCTGTGAGAATCAATAAAGGGTGTGCAAAGCACCTTATCATCTTGTCGTTGCCCTCCCAATTCCACCTATCACACCCTTATCAATTTTGGGTAGTGATGCAATGTGGGTTCTCTGTCTGAACTATGATTAGAATGATTCTCAGATGGACTCTGATTAGTCATAGCCTCCTTTCATAGCCCTCATTTAATCATCTAAATCAAAGTTCAAGACGAAGAGAAACCGCACGATATTTCACCCAGATTGCATCACTACCCGACGTTGGGTAGTGATGCAATCTGGGTGATATTCATAAGAGTTGCCCTCACCCCCGGCCCCTCTCCCAAAGGGAGAGGGGGGAACGGCGGCACCAGAGGCCAATGACCCACAAATGCCTCTCAAGGTGGCAGTGATGAGAACCGCGAAAGGGTAGGGGACGTCATAAAACCAGGAGTTCAAAGCGTGGCTTTGTCAAAGCTACACTTTGAACTCCTATATCTAAACAATTCGCCAAATGAAGTTAGTTAAGAAACTAAGTTTCTTGAAGAAACTTAGTTTCTGTATAACCGTATAAAGTGAACAATTATTTTGTGTATCATCATGATGACTGAAAAACTAACATTGTTGAATCGCCAATTACCGCAAATAGACAGCTTGATGGTCGTTGTCATCTGCTTACCTTTCCTCTTTTTATTTTGGAGTGGTCAAAACTGGTTTTTTGACTCTCCAGGCCTTCTTGACCCGTTTATGATTATGGGTCACTTTATCCATTACGCAGAACATCTGCCTTTGTTGGATAATGATTACAAGTCTTCGCGGCTCCCCTGGATATTGCCAGGGGCGTTGTCATACCAACTGTTTGGCCCAGTGGCAGGCAGTTATCTCCTTCATACGGTTTTCCTAGTCATCGCGTTGACCTCTCTGTACCTAACGGTCAAGTTGACGTTTAATTCCCGACTGGCTTTCCTGACCACCGTATTACTTGCGGGTTACTCTCATTTTTATGCGTCAGGTGGATGGAATTACTACACCCTTGCGGCCATAGCCTATTACTTTGTCACCCTGCTATGTTTAACTCTAGCCACTACTCTTTTGACGTGGGGGGGGGGGGTAAAAGGAGGAGAGAAATTTGGCTGTTCCTGGCAGGAATGAGTTACGCCTGTGTCACTCATACCACCACCATTGCTGTAACGTTTTTACCATTATTGGTTATACACTTCATCATTCTCAACTGGTTGGGAAGGCGCCGACCCCTCCTAACCGCCGCGCTGGAATTTTTCGCAGGAGGAGTCACTATCACGGTCATTCTAGGTTTAATCAACCAGTTGACTGGTGGAAGTTTCCTCTTCTTCTTACCTCAAATAAACTACGCTTTAAGACTGTCTCAACATGGCAATGCCTGGTACGTTCCCCTTTCTACTTGGATTAAGCAAGCATATTGGTTAGTCTTACCCGCTATCACCATCGTCGCAATACCTCTGTTTTCCTTGCGTAACCTCTTCAAGAGTCATCTGGATGAGAAGCAACTCACCATTGTTATTGGTAGCTATCTCCAGTTTCTACTCATCTTAGGCATCTTTGTCTATTTTAGCGAAGTGAAACAACAAACGACGCTTTACCCTAAATACATGTTTCATCTGGCCATTGCCCCAATGATGATGGCGCTGGCAAGTTTACTCTTTTCGGCCACTCCAAAACTGAATTTGTTAAGTGACCAAACACTCATTTTGGGTAGCCTACTTACCTATTTGCTTCCCTGGTTTATGATACCTGCTGGGATTAAAACCGAAGTCTTTAACTGGCTAATTTCTCACTCAGGTAGCACGATTTCGCAATGGCCTATCCTAATTCCTTTCCTAATCGGTATGATAGGATTTATCAGTCTGTGGATGTTCTCCAGATGGAAATATGCCATATTTGTCACACTGGCATTTCTCAGCACCTCTCTTTCGTTGCAGACTAATCCACCGGATTTCTCTTGGAGAAACTCATGTTCTATCAACCGAGATATGTTTAACGCCGTTATTGAGGCGGACCGTTTCCTCACGTCTTTGGATAAGACCCTGGCTAATACCAAATATTGGTTCAAACAACAAGAGGTTCAGGAAACCACAAACGGTTGTCCTTCCATTCCATTAGGTCGGGTGTTTGACAGTCTCACTTCCACACGAGGCTGGTGTGGCAATATGCTGAGTGGTTGTGGCATTGCCAATCGAGAGATTATCAACGATAATATTCTCAACCAAACTCCCAAAATCGGAATCTTGTCGGGTCTCAAAAACAAAGACCAAAATATTGCGGACATGCAAGAACGACTTAAAAAGTTGGGGAAAGTCATGACTCCTCTGGGCGAAAAACTGATAGAGTCAGGCCCCCTCAAATTTGCGATAAACGTCTTTGAGGTGGGTGTTACCTTTCCTCAGACCGTCCTGCAACAGGCCCTGCAATACCACCAAGCAGGCAATCTACCCGTAGCGGAAGACCTTTATCGGCAGATATTGCAAGTAGAACCCAATAACCCTCAAGCTTTGCATTATCTAGGCGTGATAGCAGCCCAGGTCAAGCGATATGACGCGGCAATCAAACTGATGAAGCAAGCCCTCGTCATCAACCCTACGGCACCGTTGTATTATAGTAACTTGGCTGGTGCGTTGTTGGAACAAGGGCAGTTAGGGGAAGCGATTGCATGTTATCAACGTGCCCTCACGTTAGACCCGCAAAACGCTGGAACACGGCAACTCTTGGACAAAGCGCAAATCTTGCGGAATCAAAGAGTTTTGGAAGGGAATGAGAAAGAAAGTGAAGTGATAGAGGAGAGTAGTCCTTGCAGACAGAGATGACAAAAGGGGGTAGTAAGAAACTCAGTTTCTTTAAGAAACTGAGTTTCTATGAGGGAGAGAAGCGGTGGTGAAATATTTTGAGGGGGACAGGAAGTGAGAATTGTCTGAATCAGAATTGACAGAATTTTAGAATTTTCAGAATGGATTATTCTGTTCATTCTTAAATGTCTTTCAATTCTGATTCTGACCATTTAGAATTTTCGGGTGGACAAGTGTTTCTTTGCCCATGGTTTTTGCAGAGTGGTGGGCCACGAGAAACTGGTTGCCCACCCTACCAAATCGATCCTTCTCAACATAAGGACTCCATCACATGCCAGAAATTAGCCGTTTCTTTGGGATACTCATAGCCATGTATCACAATGACCATCAACCACCACACTTTCATGTACGCTAGGGGGGGCAAACAGCCATTGTCAACCTTCACACGTTGGAATTATTAGAAGGAAAATTACCACCCCGCTTGCATCGTTTAGTGTTAAGATGGGCAACCCTGCATCAACAGGAACTGTTACAAAACTGGGAATTAGCCAGACACCAACAACCTTTAAACAAAATACCATCCTTGGGGTAATCGCGATGCTTAAAGATATTGTGGCGGTATCTGCGCAGCCAGGATACCAACTCGATCTATGTTTTGAAGATGGCGTAACCGGTCGGCTGAATATCAGCCAGTTGATTGAATTTTCCGGCGTGTTTGAACCTCTTCAAGACCTTAACTACTTTGCACAGGTGCGTGTCAATCCCGAACTTGGTACGATTGAATGGCCTAATCAAGTCGATCTGGACCCCGATGTGCTGTATGCACTACTCACAGGTCAAACTATTCACTACGAACCTAACTATCTTCCGCTTGCCCAGGCCGCATAGGACCACTAAGTTAGAAGATGGGTAAATAAACACTTGCATGGTGATAGAGAAAGGCATCCTCTCATTAGAGATTAGGTCTCCCCCCCACCCCAAACCGTGCAGGAAACTTTCGCTTCACACGGCTTTCAAAAGTTTTGGTCGGGGCTTGCAGACCCAATGACCACCAGTCGGTTTAAAAAAAAAAAACGGCTGGCCTTAACTCACGGTCTTTGTAGATTAGTAACCCGTTTTAGTAGCGATAAGCTAATCCTCAAGTTGATTATCCTACCATAAAGTAGGCTCTCAATCAACTACCTTGAGGCTGGTTGAAAATCCAAAGAACTCTCATGAATTAAGAAACCTCCTAGCGTACTTTGGTTCCATTAATCTTTGGGATTCGTGTGTTTCTATCAACCACGATAAATTAATCAGTCCATTGACTTACATACTATTACGCCTCTGTGAGATGATTAAGAATTAGCTAACACCTAGTCATGATGACACCTAATCACCTCATCCCGAGTTTCAGTCGTTAAGTTTGTTATGTCAGTTTTAGGTAGTGTCTGTACCCCAGATGCCTTTTGGAGTGTTATACTCTAGGATGGACGAGAGTATACAGGCAACTTTGACCCTGTCAAGTTTACGAGGCTTCCAGCAACACTTCAGAAATTTCTTTACCATGACTGACTCTCCAAGCGGTGGTGACCTTAAACAGAGCCTCCTAATTTCACCTTTCCGCACTTGTCCTCTCGCTATACACCCTGACAGTTTGTTAGAACTTCAGAGGTCTGAGAGTAAGGACTCCATATACACTCAATGGAGGGGGAATCTCACCCCATAACTTAACGCCTAACTAGGCACACCCACCCTACTTGTTATATCACTAGCTTCTCTTTCTATTCACCAAATGAACAAAACCCTCTTGGCCATTGATTCTACCTATTTGACCCCACTGGTAAAACTCAGTGGCTGGTCTGAACCACAAGTGGTTGAGACGGCATTACGCTTACTCTTTCAACAGTGGCAATACACACAGGCCGATTTGGAGTCGGTCAAGGTGACTCATCAAGCGATTCTGTCTCAATATGACGAACTCTTTCAACGCCTGGCGGAACATTAACAAATGCCGATTTTTTTGTCAGTAGAGGCCGCTTTATTCATTCTTGAACAACAAATCTCTCGTTACGGTGGCCTTCATGGAGTACGCGACCCGTCTCTGTTAGCTTCGGCTATCGGTCAGGCGCAACAGACCTATTTTTACACCGGTGAGATTTATCAAGCCGCCGCCCCGTAGGGTTTTTCAATTATCCAAAATCAGGCTTTCTTGGACGGCAACAAACGAACCGCCGTGGCTTGTCTCTTAACTTTTCTGGCACTCAATGAATTGCCTTTGCCCTACACCACAGAACAGTTATTTCAGTGGACCTTGCAAGTGGCAACGGGTCAGTTGTCACGAGAAGAGTTGGCCCAGTTGCTGAAGGTCGTGGCTGATTCTGATGGTGTCTAAATATTGGAATGCCCTCATTCCTCCGCCAAGAGTCTGCGAGGGCGTTCCGCTTTCCTGACATCCCACTTAAATTTAAAATGTCGGGAAAGGGTTAAAATCGGTTTCTCAGTTTATAAGTGGTGGATACGCTTCGCTTAATCCACCCTACTGGTTGTATGGTTGGTTGGAAGTTTCCAACGTTCCTTTCATTTATTATATATAGACGGTGACGCCACCGATTTTGTTAGGGCGTTTTCCAATTTATTTTAAATCTCCTGCCTTGTCCTCTATAATAAGGGCCGTTTTGTTATTTACCACCCCCCCTAGTACACACATCTACTGTTTGTGTGACTATAGAGGGACAAAGCTGCGCTTTGGACTCCTGGGGCACAGTTCTCTTACCAGGTGGTAGGTAAGACCCCAAGTCAGTAGGGTGGGCAACGATAACCCGGTGACCTACCCTACTTGACTGAGTTCACTTGCACAAATGGATTACAAATAATTAGCTGATTTTCAATCCGTTGCTGTGTTTGCAGGTCCTCGGAATATAACAGTCCACAGCCTGCGTCTAAGGCACTGGCAAGTATCAAACTGTCCCAATATGAAAATCGATAACGTATTTTGAGTCGATGGGCTAATCGAATCACCGATAGCGTAACCAGTTGAACCTCACTATATTCAATCATGGCTTCCAGATTCGCTTGAATCCACTCATCGGTCATTTTGTTTTTCAACATGGCCGAATAATATTCGTGTAACACTTGCGTACTAATCACCAGTGGTTGCACGGCCGTTTCCACCAAAGTATTTGCGATTTGATGTTTAGCATCCTCTTCGCCCTCCAAATGTGCATAAACCCAAATATTCGTGTCCACAAATATCCTAACGTTCATGCAATTCCTCACGCAGACACACTTTCACCTGTGGCACCTTCATGGTGTTAAAACGTTTCGCAGACGAAGAGGTCTGTTGCCGGTTTAACCCGTCCAAATAATGCAGGACTTCTATCAAGGTATGGTGAGGCATCTGACGACTGTAATACTGTATCCTTCGTTCCATTTCCAAACGATTCATAAACTCTTTCCTCTTGGGTAAATGTAGGGTGGGCAACGTGTTTTGGTTGCCTACCATTTTCCTAAAATCAACCGTGGGTGGGTAACTAAAACACGTTGCCCAACGGAAAATCTTTTATCTGTGGTGGATACTTAATCAATCATACTTATTATATGGTTTGTTGGCAGTTTCCAACGTTCCCTTCTTTATATATAGACTGTGACGCCACAGATTTTGTTAGGGCGTTTTCTCATTTATTTTAAATCTCCTAATCTTGGCCTTGTCCTCTATAATAAGGGCCGTTTTTTTATTTACCACCCCCCCTAGTACACACTTCTACTGTTTATGTGACTATAGGGGGGCAAAGTTGCGCTTTGGACTCTGCCACGGTGTCACGATGTTAAAGTGACGCCCTTTCCTCCTGGTATCTCTTTCTGATGACGTTTGATGGGACGTTGTACCAATCGATGTGCTAGGGTGGCTTCTTTTATCTTCAAATCGGCCACAATGGCAGTCACGTTATAGTTGAAACTTTTCGCATGTGCTTCGCGACTGTCGTGCAATTCTTTAATAACGGCATCTTCTAGCATGATGATTCTCCTCTTAATTCAATGGGGGTACAGAGGATAGGCAAGTCATAACCTTCTCTCTGACAAACCAGTCGTATTGGTTTTTGTAACTGGGCATTGGCAATATGGCGACAATTCCAAGTCAGCAAGTAGTCCATTCCATACACGGTGGCAGTTGCAATGTGCAACGCATCATCTGCCGCTTTCGTAGGTAACAGGTGTCCCGTCATAAAACGATGTGCCAATTCTTCAATTTCTCGATTAGAAGGCAGTAATGATAAATCTTGTAACATCTCTAGGCGTTGGTTAGCCGCTGGTTGGTTCCCCGCGTCCCGCCTCTTCTATGACCAGTGGTGAGGTGTATAAGTCAAACTCTTGACGAGAATGAGTCCACCATTCTAAAGTGAGTTGTTGGTAGGTGGCTATCACCAAGTCTCGATGTGAACGGGCCGTCAAATAGCTAACTACGCTGGTTTCAATGTAAAAGGTCGGTTTTTCCATATTCAACTCTGGTTTTTTTCATAGACAACCGTTTGAGAAATTTGAGTACGATGGCGCAAAGCAATCCTCTGGTCGTTGTCCGCCTCAACACGGTATGTTATTGGTACCCACTTGACATTGGCACTGTTTCTGCTAACATATTGACTTGACCTAGAAATGTTTCCTCATTTCGTTAAGATATTTAAGTGTGTCATCAGGAATGCCCTCAGACCGAAGCCAAGAGTCTGCGAGGGCGTTCCGCTTTCCTGACATCCGACTTAAATTTAAAATGTCGGGAAAGGGTTAATAATCGGTTTCTTGTTTAAGAAGTGGTGGATACGCTTCGCTTAATCCACCCTACTGGTTGTATGATTGGTTGGCAGTTTCCAACGTTCCTTTCATTTATATAGACTGTGACGCCATCGTTTTTGTTAGGGCGTTTTCTAATTTATTTTAAATCTCCTAATCTTGGCCTTGTCTTCTATAATAAGGGTCCTCTGTTTATTTACCACCCTCCCTAGTACACACTTCTACTTCTTGTGTGACAAAGAGGGGCAAAGTTGCGCTTTGGACTCCTGGTTATATATTATGGTCAGGTACCTACTGAGTTCTCTGTCTGACAACAGGTAACTTGTCAGGGAACTGAGTGTCTGTAGGGGCTTAGGTATGAACCACTATCGTTGCACGGTTTAATTCCACAAAACGATGTGATTCTAGTAACTGGGCCAGTGCATCAAAATGATTCAAAAATAACTGTTCTAAATCAGCATTACTGATATTTCCAGTCACCATCAGCAGTAATTTATGGGGCTTGCCTGCGACTAAAAAGGAATTAACAAAATCTTTGTCCTTGGTTATCACAATTCATTGTTCCGCCACCGACAACGCATTAATATCATAGTCTTGAGTGCGATTTCCCGCAGGCAATTCCAACGTATGAACCGCTTCATAACCGGCGCCTCGAAGCCAATCAGCTAAGCGACGTGGCAGTTGGGCATCAATCAAAAATTTCATCAGGCCACCAGTCCATGAATACTTTTCACTTGGAGTAGCTGTGTCGCGAAAGCCAGCGCGGCCAAAATATCTTCGGCTTCAAGGTCTTCATAATCGGCTAAAATCTCTGCCGGTTTCATTCCTGCACTCAGCAGTTCCAACAGGAGTTCGACGGGATAACGTAGTCCCCGAATGCACGGTTTGCCGTGACAAATCTGGGGGTCTAGGGTAATTCGTTCTTGCCAAAGCATTGTCATGTTCTCGGTTTAAGTGGTTTTAGGAACGGAATAAATTCCGTACTCCAACGGCAGGAACGGAATAAATTCCGTACTCCATAGGCTAGGGCGTTCCGCTTTCCTGACATCCCACTTAAATTAAAAATGTCGGGAAAGTGAGTCGTTTCGGAAGACTACCGTATTTAACTGGGTAGTCGGTCCTGTCAAATCTTTCTAATTCAATTCTTAACCATTAACCTAATGAACAAAACTCTCTTAGCCATTGATTCCACCTATTTAACCCCATTGGTGAAATTAAGTGGCTGGTCTGAACCACAAGTGGTTGAGACGGCGTTACGCTTACTCTTACAACAATGGCAACACCCGGAAGCCGATTTAGAGACGGTCAAAGTCACACATCAAGCGATTCTGTCTCAATACGACGATCTCTTTCAACGCCTGGCGGAACATTAACCAATGCCGATTTTTTTATCAGTATCAGCAAAGTCTTGGTAGAAGCCTCAAAAACTATACAGAGTCAAATATATCTATACTGGGATGTGAATGTGTCTCAGTAACACTCTAAAGATATATGGGGTAGAGGGACAACCTAACACGGCCATTAGATTCTAATTGACTGAAACTAGGGATAAGGCCAGAAATAGGCCAAGGACGACCAAATGGTTAAAAAGTTATTTCTGGTCTCACAGAGGCGTAATAGTAAGCAAGCTAAGGAAGGTTAATTTATCGAGGTTGATAGAAACACTCGAACCCAAGGAATACGTGGCTAAAGTACGCTAGGAAGTGACTTAAATAGTGATTGAATATCTGAACTTCAAGTCGTGGGTAAAGGTAGTAGATTGAGAGCCTCCGGTTTCAAAGGAGGAGAATCAACTTTACCAATCGTCTAATGAAACGGGCGACTAAACACCTTGACCGTTTGCAGAAACCACTATTTAGGGCAATTGAGATAACTTGGAGGCCAACCGAAAAGGGAAACTAACCTCCTAAGACTGACATTATCTATTGTGGTCATGGGTCACTATACCTAGACCGTCACTTTTGAAAGCCGTGTGATGCGAAAGTATCCCGCATGGTTTGGGGGGGGCAACTAATCCCTAGTGATAATCACTCGAGAAGATTTGTATCTCTATCACCATCTTTAAACCTGTACGATTTTCACTGGAGCGCAATAAGAATTATTGCGCCCCCTGCGCCCGCATAGCGTCGGCGCGAAGCGCAATAATTCTTATTGCGCTCCAGAAGGAATCGTACAATTTAGTTAGAATACTACTATAACCAATTCCCAATCAACAGAAACGGTGCCCAGTAAATCGGATGCCGATACGTCGAACCGTCAATTAACGTCTTCTGCGCTTTCCGCAATGCCTGGGCCTTCGACACCGGCGACGTTTGTAACTGACGATAAAACTCGGTCACCAACGCCGCCGTCGATTCATCATTCACAAACCACAAACTGGCCAAGGCACTCCTGGCCCCGGCTTTGACTGCCACGCCCGCCAAACCCAATGCCGCCCGTTCATCTCCTACCGCCGTTTGACATGCACTCAATGTCAACAACTCCACGGATTCCTTCCGTAATTTGGTAAACCCTAACAATTTTTCCAACCGACCCATGGTCAACTTATTATCATAAGTCAATATAAAAGTCTTCTTAGGATCGCGGTCAAATTGCCCATGCGAAGCCAGATGCACAATCGTATAAGGCGTCTTCTGCATCGCTTGATTGACACCCTCCAACACGAAGGCTTGGTCCAGTAAAATATCGTGTCGATCAAAGAAACTGCCTATATTGCGGAGTTCTCCTGGAACACTTGGTAATGGTGGAAAATTTTGCACTCTTTCCGATAACCCATTGAGTAAAATACTCACGTTAGTTTTGGCCAATGGGCGGGCCGCGGTCAGTGTTAAACCTGGCGTCACCGCTATGGCAAACTCTTCTACCAAGAATTGTTGAGTCTCCTCATTGTACAAAGCCGCCATGGGAATCGTGCGTAGCGGCCCGTCGGGGATGATGACCAACGTATCAATGTGGTAAGCCTTCAGTTGTTCATCAAAGGGGGCTATTAGCCACTGATACAGTTGTTTGGCTTGTTTCACAAAACGATTATGAGTGGCCGTTTGCACATTTTTCCGAAATTCCAGTATCACCTTCCCCAATTCTTCACTTCCCAACGGCGTGACGACTTGATGAATGCCATCTGGCAAGGTGAGTAGCAATTCGGTGCGATTGGGCAGTAAAATGGGGTACAACACCGCGGTGTTGGGGTCCAATTTGTCCAAAGGGATGGCTTGACTGGTGACGTTGGAGACACATTCATCTTGAAAGTAGTCTTGCAATTCCGCGACTTTCAATTGTTCTAACACCTCTCGTGCGCGAATCAATAAGGCTTGTTTCTCCGCAGGGACGGTGGTCAAAGCGGCTTGTTGTAATAACACGTCGGCCAATCCAAAATATACGGGACGGACGCGCCGTTGAAAAGCTTCGGACGGATTTCGAGTGCCCGTGACTAGCCGCGTTTGAATCCGATAGAGGTGGTCACGCGCTTGTTGATAGGCGGTTAAGGCACCGGTGAAGTCTTTCTGTGCCAAGAAAATGCGACCCATCGCCCATTCCCATAGATATGCAATATCAAGACTTGCTTGAGAAAGAAACAAGGCTTGGCGAGTCAACTGTAACGCTTCTGGATAACGTTGTGTTTGTTCATACAGTTCTCCTAAAAAGCCTTTCGCATAGGCCATTAAGCGGTCATTTTGCAGTTCTTCACTGATTTGCAAAGTCTCTTGCAAGACTTGGTAGGTGGTGGACTGGGCGGCAGGTAGGCGTCGTTGTACTCGTAAGGCGAGTTGGCCTATTCCTAACAGTTGCAGACCCTTTTCATAAGCATTGGGAAGTGCTTGTACTTGGGTGAACGCCTGTTCCAAAGTGGTCAAACTGGCTTGCGGGTCATCTTGTTTCAATTGAATCTCAGCCAAGTTCAACCAGGCTTGAATTTGCAATGGGAGATTGCCACTTTGGTGCGCCAATTCGGCTACCCCTGTGTAAGTGGTCAAGGCGGTTGCATATTCTTGTTGGACGTTTAACACGTTCCCAAGGTTATTTAACAGATGGGCTAATAGGAAAGGGTCTTGTAACTGGCGGGCGACGATCAGATTCTCTTCCAACAACGTTTTGGCTGTTTCGGGTTGTTGGGTGGCCAATTGCACATCGGCCAAAGAACTGTTGACTAACACCCGTTGTGCTGGAGTGCCTTGTGTTTCTGCCACTTGCTTCGCCTTTTGAAGGGTGGCGGTGGCCAACGCATAGTTACCAACAGCTTGATAGGCGGTGGCCAATTGTAGCGAGGTGTCCAGGAATTGAGAAGTATCGAGTGAGGGGTCTTTCAACCTGGCTTCCAACTGTTCAATGGCCTGGCCAAACTGGCCTTGTTGAAAAAGCGTTTGACCTGGTTGCCCCTGGTCTTTCGTGATGGAGTGAGTCTCGCTGGTTGCGGTCAGGTTTCGACTGAATAACAAGAGGATGCCACAACAATATACTTTCATTCTGTTTGTGAACATATTATTACCTTTATTGAAGTCATAGAGTGAAATACCTAAAAGTGCGCAATAATTCTTATTGCGCTCCAGAGGATGTGTACAAATTTATAGGAATATTACTATAGTACAGGTTCAGAAGCCAGTCCAATTTAATTCCATGACATCAAAACAATTCCCACTCCCACTAGCGTCATCCCCGTGATTTGTAAAATAGAGGGGGTTTCTTTTAAAAACAAAGTGGCGAGGAAAATCACGGTGACATAGCCCAATCCTACGGCAAAGGGAAACGCATAGGACAGATTGCTTTTTGACAAAATATAAATCCAGGTCAGAAAACTCATCCCAAATAGACCAATGCCAGTGATGAGTTTGAAGTTCATCAATCCATAGATACCTGCGGTTTCAAGGGCGCCTACTTCTTGCGTACCGAGTTTGATTAACAGTTGACCAAAGGAGTTGAGGAGGACGTAAAGTCCAATCAATATAAAAAATCTCATGCGGGATTACCTTTTTTCAGCGACGATAAATGCTTGTTTTCCGAAAATGTGCCAAGCCAATGGCAGATGCAGGTAGAGTTTAACAAACAGTGGCCCTTTGGGCAACCGGCTTTTGGTGGTGTAGGGTAAAAACTTAGGATAACATTTGACAATGTGCATCTCCAACGTTTCTAACACTTCTACCAAACTGCGGTCACTTAACGGCGTGTGATGGTCAAAGAAGTCCCAGTAGTTGTTCGCCAAGAAGCGAATATTGGGTTGCAATATCAACATTTTCCCGCCCGGCTTGAGAATCCGTTTACATTCTTGCAAGGTGTCAAACACCTGTTGTTTGGTTAAGAGATGTTCCAGGAAGTTACTCATAAAGACAATGTCCACGCTATCATCGGCTAGGGAACGAATGGCTAGACAAGATTCGTGAATCACTTGCACATTAGGATGGGCGAATTTTTTGACATCTGCATTGAGGTCGATGGCAATTTTGGTGTGGCACTCAATATTGTTGATAAATTCGCAATAACCCGCACCCAGGTCAACCACCTTGTCGGTGGGTTTGACGAAACGGTTAAAGAAGTCAGTGCATAACACTTTCCAGATTTGATTCTTGAGAGGGAGTTCGAGTTCTTGGAAACGGGTTTGGTAAATTTTTTGGAGGTTCATAATTATGTTATTGGATTGTTGTATTGGCCTGAAGTTGCCGTTTGCCGTTTGCCGTTGGAGTACGGAATTTATTCCGTCACGGAAACGGAATAAATTCCGTACTCCAACGGCAATGGAAACGGAATCAATTCTGTACTCCAACGGCAATGGAAACGGAATCAATTCCGTACTCCAATTTGATTCAAACAAAAAAACTGGCCAACGTCTTTCCCACCTTCACACTCTCCGAAATAGATCGGTCTTCTGGATAACAATAGGAGGTGTCGGCCATGTAGAAACCTGCTATCGGCGTTTGCATCGGCGGTAACTTTTGGGAAAAACGGGGCGTACATACAGGTTGGGCAAATTGGTAACGAGAAACATGGGTGGCTATCACCCAGTTGTTGGTAAAATTGGGATTGATACGAGGTAGGTAGCTTAACACTTCCTTGATAAAAGAATCGTTGTCGTTAGAATACTTGGGATGCGTTTTGGGCATGTAGAAAGGCACATAGACAATGCTGTACGACATGGGACGTAGGTTCGTATATTCGATTAAACCGGGAATCTCCATCGTAGGGTCATTGATGTTTAGCCAAAAATTCTCGGTCAGTTGGAAATGGAGTTTTAAAATCACGCAAACCACGCCCACATTCTGAATCGCTGTCATTTTATTCAGAATGTCTGCTGGTAAATTAGGGGCCAGACGCGGCACGTAAGGCAATGGAACGGTAGAGACGACGCCTGCATAAGGACGTGTTTCACCATTGACGAGAACGCCTTGCACACGTTGCTTGTCGACCACGACTTGTTCTATACCGGCCTTGAGATAAATGTTACCACCCAGGGTCAAAATACGTTCTTCCAAGGCTTTAAGTAACGTTTCTGAACCGCCTTCCAAGTAACCTAAACATTCCGTGAAAAGATTCTTTCTGGATAATGCAATTCTCTTAATGCGAGTGGCAATCCAGGCGGCAGAAATGTCTTCCTTATATTCATAAAACTTGAGTTGAAATAAGTAATCCCACAAGGTTTGGTAAGCCGGTTCGCCCACCCATTCTTTTAGCCAGGTAGCCGCCTTCAGAGAGTCTAAAGAATCAAACTGTTGAAGACGTTTGGTATGCAACACATGCAAAGCATACCGCATCTTGGCAAGCCAGTTCAAGTGGGGAAAAGTCAGTAGGTGTGGAGGACTGCCCCATTTGTACAACTTGCCATGATAGAAGAAACCCATTTTAGTCGGTTGCCAACACAGTTGGTCGTCTATGTGTAACTCTTTCAGCAGTTCAAATAATGGATAATCTGGGCCGCAAATAAAATGATAATAACGTTCGATGGTGAGTCCGTCTAGGTCAAATGAAGCGGACATGCCACCTAAGCGGTCATCGTGTTCATATAAGTCCACGCGATGACCAGCTTTAAGAAGTTCATAAGTACATGCAAGTCCCATGGGACCGGCGCCGATAACGGCAATGTTTTTTGGGGAAGACATAGATATTGAGTATTTGGGGGAGAAACTTAGTTTCTAAAGAGTTGTTCATCGGATAAAAAGGTTTCAGATACCTTGAAAAATTCGCCTTCTTTCTTAGCATGGTCAATAATCCTAGCCGTCCATTTCTCACGCTGTCTGGCCAACTCCTTTTGCAAGACTTGCCAATTTAATTCCGATAAACCACCATTGAGGGTATCAGTGGCCCACATTAAATCTTCAAGGCCAGCGTGCCAACCATATTCCTGAAGACTGGCGATTTTAGTAAAAATGACGTCCCACAAGGCTTGAAACTGAGTTTCTGCCAAAGTGACATCCTCTTCCTCAATCAAACTACGTGGGTCAAAGTGAGGTTCGATGTCAATTTCTTGTAACAAAGCTAAAATGAGTCGATAAGCACTTGTCCAAGTATCGCATTTATTCATATAACGTCGCACCAGAGAGGTATGTACCAAGGCGCGACGGCCATTCACACCGCCGGCGAAGGCTTGTACGAAAATCCAAATTTTGTCAACTTTACCGTATTGGGCCAGTGTGTTAAGCAGTGGATCAAATAAATTATTTTCCCAGGCAAACTTCTCACTGTATGGTATTTTATTGATAATCTCTTTGGTATGTAAATTAACCAAATTGGAGAACACCGCAAATTCCGCAGCATGTTCCCGGATGCCTTCGTCCACTACGAAATGTGGCAAGTCTTTGCGGTGTAAATATTTGCAAGTGGTCGTCTTAGCTTCCCAAATAACTGAGGAATGGAGAAGGCAAAATCCGGAACCAGGGCCAATATTGGGACTTTGTACGCAGTTATGAATGCAGTTTCGACAACTAAATAAAATATCCATGATTAGACTTTGGTGAAGTATATTTGAACTTTGGTAGTAGCCAAAGCAATCATTTTTTTTCGTTCCAGACGAGAAATCTCAAATTGCCACTTTACTAATCCTTCTTTTCGTTGAGTGGCATAACGAAGTGCCTGAATTGCCCTGACCCTTTCGGCCTTATCTTGTTCCTTTTCGGCCTTATCTTGTTCCTTTTCGGCCTTATCTTGTTCCTTAATGGTACGTTGTAATTCGGTCAGTAAAAATTCATGTTCAATGACAATATGTCCATCGGTTTCAGTTTGTTGACGATTTAAGAGATAGGTGGTATCCCCGAAATCCTTTATTTTATTTGGGTCCAGGGAAACACTGGTGTATTGCGTGCGTTTGCCACGGGCGTGTACAATATGTTCCGCAAATGTGCATTCTTTAGACAGGTCTGGTGGACTAATACCGTCTCTTTGGTCGCGACGAAAATAGGGACGTGAGGTTTTTTCATTAGAAGTCATGGGATTGTTCATCTGGTCATCTAAAGTTAAATGAGACCTTCGAGGTTTTCAAAACCTCAAAGGTCTGAATACAGTTTGATTATACCTATCTCGGCAAATCCGAATCCCCCATCAAATATTCATCCACCGCCCTCGCCGCCTGGCGACCTTCTCGAATCGCCCAAACCACTAACGATTGTCCCCGTCGCATATCGCCCGCGGTGAAGACTTTGTTTAGGGAAGTGCGATAATTGTTGGTATCGGCTTTGACATTGCCTCTGGTATCCAATTCGACCCCTAACTCTTTCAACATCCCATCTTGAATCGGGTGCACAAAGCCCATGGCTAACAGAACCAAGTCTGCTTTCAGTTCAAATTCGCTACCGGGAATGTTTGACATGACCCAATTCCCTTTCTCATCTTTCTGCCACTCTACCCGTACCACGGTCATACTGGTGACTTGACCATTG
This sequence comes from Thiotrichaceae bacterium, assembly GCA_011391085.1. Lineage (GTDB taxonomy): Bacteria > Pseudomonadota > Gammaproteobacteria > Beggiatoales > Beggiatoaceae > JAABRD01. The sequence goes on from JAABRD010000001.1 coordinate 156,140, forward strand.
GCGCCAGTAAAGGACTTGGTGGACACACTCCATTCTCTTCTTTCACACCCTTCTTGATGAGAAGAGGAAGTCCGCAACTTATTGGGCCAGTTGGGCCACGTCAGCGTTTTATTCTCCTGGTCAGGCGGTTTGGGTAAAATCTCCAATTGCGTGACGGACAAGGCGCCATGCCGAATGGAGGTGCCAATACAGTCGGAACCGGTGTCACCGCCACCAATGACGACGACATGTTTGCCGGTGGCCATTAGAGATTGGTCGTCTGGAATTTTGTCACCTGCGACTCGATGATTTTGTTGAGGTAAAAATTCCATCGCAAAATGGACCCCCTTCAATTCACGTCCTGGCACAGGTAGGTCACGGGATTTTTCAGAACCGCCCGTTAACACTACGGCGTCATATTCATCTAATAATTTCTTGACGGGAACATTGCCCCCAATGTGACTGTTAGGACGGAAAATCACGCCTTCTGCTTGCATTTGGGCCATCCGCCGGTCAATCAGAGGCTTCTCCATCTTAAAATCGGGAATGCCATAGCGTAACAAACCACCAATCCGATTTTGTTTCTCAAACACCGTCACATCATGGCCGGCGCGGGCTAATTGTTGCGCACAGGCTAACCCGGCGGGGCCAGAACCAACAATAGCGACTCGTTTCAAAGTACGATGCGCGGAAATTTGTGGTTCAATCCAACCTGCTTCCCAGGCCTTGTCAATGATGGCGCATTCAATCGTTTTGATGGTGACAGGCTCCTCCGTCAAGTTCAAAGTACACGCGGCTTCACAGGGTGCAGGACAGATGCGCCCAGTAAATTCTGGAAAGTTATTTGTAGAATGGAGTACCTTAATTGCCTCTTGCCAATTGCCCTTGTACACCAAATCATTCCAATCTGGAATAATATTGTTGACAGGACAACCTTGGTGACAAAACGGAATGCCACAGTCCATACAACGTGCGCCTTGCCGACTGAGTTCGGATTCGGGCAGGGGCACCACAAATTCCCGATAATGTTGAATGCGCGTCGCAGGGTGGGCATAGGTACGGTCTTGACGAGAAATCTCCTTAAATCCGGTTGGCTTACCCATGAGTGTTGAAATCCTCCTAAAAATATAATAAAATCTCTATCTGGAGCGCAATAAGAATTATTGCGCCACCGTTCGCAATAATTCTTATTGCGTTCCAGAGGGTATGGACAAAATTCTAAACGCCGTCGTTGACAGCTAAATTTTTTGTCTATTCATTTTGTTATACGCATAACTCCAGTATCAAAGAGGGCATAATAAAGCCCTTCTCTAAGTTTCTATTTGGGTAGTATATAGAAATTCAAATGTCTTTGCAACTTTCTTTAGTATCCATGCCATAAAAAATGGAAACTGCCAGCGTTGGACTAGAGGCTTTAGCCGGTGCTAGGTAACGCTGAACGGTGGACTAGAGGCTTTAGCCGGTGGGCAAGCCCATGAGTTCAATTCTGTTCCATTCCCCACCGGCTAAAGCCTCTAGTCCACCTGACGGTTAATTTCGGGGGGCCTTTATTCCTTAACTTAATGGCATTGCGGCTAACGTCTTCATTCTAACACGTTTATCACACCTACCCCCAATTTTTATACTTCTCCTCCAACTGACGAGTAAATGTGACTCCATCCATTAATGACGATGCTTGCATCTTGGCACGGATACCATGCCGAAAGGTTTGCAAGTAATCTATATCATTGGCCAATTGCACACACCGTTGACAATATTCCTCTGGCGTGTGAGTAATCAATTCTGGACATTCAAGTACCGATAAAATACTAAATCCTTGCCGTGACACTTGCCGTTCTCCCACTAAAGTGACGACTGGTACGCCCATCCATAAGGCTTCAAAAGTGGTGATGCCACCAGTAAAAGGGAACGTGTCTAACGCAATATCTATCTGATGATAGGTGTTCAAATGTTGGGGCGCAGGACTAGAGGAGTGTAGCAATACCCTGTCAGAACCGATACCTAGTTCGGCAAACTGTTTTAATAAATTCTGTCTTACGCCAGTGTCATTTAAGGTTTTCGTCTTCAACAACAACTTGGAATTGGGTACGGCTTCCAATATTCTGGCCCATCTGGTTAATAATTCTGGATTCAACTTATAATAACCATTGAGGCAACCAAAGGTGAGATAACCATTGTGTACCGCTGGTAACGCATTGATCGAAAAGGGTTCATTCATCAGTGGATGATAGCAAAAATAACTGCCGGGCATTCTTATCAACGTTTCAGAATGAAATGAGTCAGTCACCCCCACTGGGTCCACCAACGCATCGGTGATACGATAATTTATGCTGGTTAAACCAGTGGTATTGGGATAACCCAAATAAGTAACCTGCACCGGTGCCGGTTTCCTGGCAAAGGTCAATAACCGATGGCCGGCGGTATGTCCAGAGAGGTCGATCAAAATATCAATCTCATCTTGCCGAATCTGTTTCGCCAAAGCATCATCGGAGAAACCGAAACAAGTTAGCCAGTGGTCTGCATACTGTTGCAATTGTGAAGTGATGGCATCACCCTTTAAGTTATTGTAATAACAAAAAATCTCAAATTGTTGATGGTCATGGTTAGCCAAAATGGGGGCGATTACATGGGCCACCGCATGGTCATAAAAATCGGCTGACACATAACCAATTCTCAACTTGCGTGGCAATGCCTGCCTAATTTTAGAAGGAAGTGCGGAAGGGGGAGATAGGGAGGTGGCATAACATTCATTGAATCTCTGATGTTCCGCAAAAATCGCGGCCAAATCATAATCGATGGCGTAATTTAGCGCAAACACCAAGTTCCCTTGCACCAGTGCGGAAGGTCCGATGGACAAGGCATTTCTATAACACTCAATGGCTTCTGATACCCTGCCTAAATCCTTCAAAGTCAGCCCCAGGTTATTATAAAATCCCAAATGGTTAGGAGAGAGAGACAACGCTTGTTGATAGCAACTCAATGCTTCCATGACGCGACCTTGTTGACGCAATAAGACACCCAAGTTATTATGAGTCTCTGGTTGCCGTGGATTCAGTTGCAGAGAACGTTGATAAAACGCTAAGGCGTTTTTGAAGTTATCCAAACCATAGTAAACTAAACCCAGATTATTATATAATTCAGAATCTTCTGGCGTCAATGTCACCGCCTGTTGAAAACATTTTTCGGCCTCCGTCAAGTTACCTTGCTGATAGCAAAGCATCCCTAAATCCTTGTGCAATTGGGCCTCTTTGGGATTGACAGTCAAGGCCTGTTGTAAGCAATGAAAAGCCTCCTCCAATCGTTCTAGTTCATTGAATAATTGACTGAGGCGAATAGACACTTCCACAGCCGCCGGTTGAATGGCCAGTGACTGTTGATAACAAGCCACGGCCGCTTCCCGCTTCCCTTGGAGTCGGTACACGTTTCCTAAATTCGAGTGACCTTCGCTAGAATGAAGGTCAAGAATCAACAATTGTTGGAAACACTCGGCAGCCTGGTCAAATTGACCCAAACGTTGCCAGGCGGCGCCTAAATTATTGTAAGCATTGATATAATTTGGATTTAAAGCAATCGCTTGTTGAAAACAACTCACGGCCTCTTGATACTTCTGAAGAATCAGCCACGCATTGCCCAAATTATAATACACAGAGGGGTTATCAGACTCATGGGCCAGGGCTTTTTTAAACCAATCAATGGCAACCACATAATTCTGTCTTTGCCCCTCGATAATTCCTAACAAGTGTAGCACCTCACTGTTATCAGGCGCCACCTGTAAAATTTGCTGATAAACACTTTCCGCTTGTGACAAGTCACCGGCTTGATGGGCTTTCATACCCATTTGGACTGCCTGGGCCAATGTCACCGTATGTTGAACGGCCCCGGCAGTTTCCATCCGTTGGGCAGTTTTTTGAGGGATACGAGTTTTTTTCTTCATGTTATTTATAGACAACGGATAATAGATAATAGATAATGGATGATGGATAATGAATAATGAACTAGAGGTAGGTGGAAACATATCAAAGTCGAAGTCTAAAACATGTTTTGGACACCGAAAATTCTACCATTATTCATTATTCATTACTTAATGACAATAAGAAACTAAATTTCTTAAAAAAATAGTTTCTTTAGCACTAAAAAAAGAGTAACTATCTTATGACATTAGTTGAAATTATCGAATGGTTTATCACCATTTGGCTAACTCTAGCCCTTATCAAAATCATTTTAATTTGGGGACAACTGAATGAATTTGCGCAATGTTATGCCAAAGTATTTAAAGTGGAATACACAGGGCAATTGATGTGGAACATTTTTTTTGCGGTACCCATCGTGGTTTCGGTGACAGCCCCTATACTATTTCTGGCAGAAGGTTGGAGATTTGTCTTATTGTATACCAAGGATGACATCACTAAACATCTCACAGAGATTCGGGACCAGATGTCACAGATGTGAAAGACCAAACACCATCAAATTGAGAGGACCAAACAAAAACAGGGGTCCAAAACGTAGCTTTGCCACACGGCGACGTTTTGGACTCCTGTTTTTTTCAACCCTGTAAAACATTTTTGGCTGTCAGTCAGATAGAGTCATGACAGAAAAGTTCACTCTTGCGCGTATCCACCACTTTTAAACTGAGAAACCGATTTTAACCCTTTCCCGACATTTTAAATTTAAGTGGGATGTCAGGAAAGCGGAACACCCTCGCAGACTCTTTGCTTCAGAATGAGGGCATTCCTTCTAACACACTTAAATATCTTATCTAAATTAGGAGACATTTTTAATGTCAAGTAAATATTTTAACAAATAACGTACCGAGGTAAAACAATGTTATAGTAATATTCCTATAAATTTGTACACTTCCGGCGGGAATCGTCAAGTCGGTGGGGACAGAAAAACTTGCCCACTCTACACGGGCTAACTCCATGAATCCTCAATGACTGACAACCTTCTCCGACCCTCCTTGCTTCGACAAACTAGCCCATGCTTCGCGCCACCGTGTGTCAGTGGGATTTTTCTGTGTCAATCCCGACACACTATCCAGCGCGTCGTACCAAATCCCCATCTCGGCATATAAATAAGGCCATTGTGAATCAGCTATTGCTTTGGTGCCACTCCTCATCTTAGTCGGCGGTGAAACACGCTTAATCTTGCCCAGCGCGGTCTGATTGAGAGAAGGATGTTGGGGATCACAAGTGAGAGAGACGGACCATTCGTATTCTTTGTTCTCCTCTAAACTTACACGATATTGCGCCAGTGACAAAGATTGAATACCCGCGGTCACTGACAAATCTGTTTTGGCTTCTAGCAATGCTTCTGGAAATTCTATCGTTGCCGAAGTGGCCACCGCCACGGGTTTCAATGTGAACATGAACGGACCCGACACGGCCTTCGAAGTGAACCAATATAAAGTCGGTTGGGCCGTCACCGTGTAACCAATGCCAGGCACTAGCACTTCTAATGTAAAATCGTCACCCAGGCCCTTGCAAGGCCCACCTCGTGACGGCCCCCGCGATGGTCATCGCGATAATCCCCGTGAAGTCAGTGCCCGTTGATGCGCTTGTACAAGTTCTGGGGGCGGATTATAAATAATGTCTGCCGCTTGCACAGTCAAACTGACACTGACAAAAGTGGTTGTTATGCCTACCATCAAGCCAGCTACTAAACCAAATGGAATAGAATTCTTTATGTTTTTCATAGTCGCTTTCCTCTAACAGAGTTTTGGAGTTCAAAGTTTGGTAGTGATGCAATGTGGGTAATATGTTTACCCTCACCCCCGGCCCCTCTCCCAGAGGGAGAGGGGAGACAGGCGATATCAGTGGTTTTCTCCCCACGCCCTCTGGGAGAGGGGCCGGGGGTGAGGGTAAACATATATTGCATCACTACCAAGAATCTTGATAGTCATCGGGCAGATAAGGACGTAACAACTCATGTATCCGAACTTCATCAAATTGTTTTGCCAATAACCGAATTTTCACTAAAAAGGGGCGCAGTTCAACCTCTTCTTGTTCAAAATGATCTATCAAATCTAAAATCCCAAAAAAATCACCCAGCAACGCTAACTCAAATAACTGGGCGACCTGAACTGGCGAAGGAACTTTAACAGGTGCGGAGAATTCTGCTTCCTCATCTAAAGTGCTGGTAGGTACCGTCACTTCGGTAGGTAGAGACTGATACCGCCAAGTCAAGTGAAGATGTTCTTGTAACAGTTCTAACAATTTCTCATGATGAAATGGTTTGGACAGAAACGCATTGCACAATACACCGCCACCGAATGAAGAACATTTCATGACACTTGCCGATTCGGCAACAATAGGCAAGTGTTGAAAGGCAGGTTGTCGGCGTAGATGACGCATCAATTCAAAACCGTCCATCACGGGCATGACTAAATCCGTAATCACTAAATCAGGTAAATGTTGAAGTGCTTTTTCCAACCCTTCAGCACCGTCGTTGGCCGTGATGACTTCAAAATCTAACGGTGCTAGAAAACCCTCTATCACATGACAATTCTCTGGATGGTCATCTACTACTAAAATTTTGCGACGGGGTCCTTCATAACCAATAATGGTAGCCGCGGCTGACAGGGGCGATTTCAACCAGGCGAACGCTTCTGGAAAAGTGAGGTTGCACCAAAATTTGCTACCTTTTCCCAGGGTACTTTCTACAGATAATTTACCTCCCATGAGTTCTACCAGTTTCTGGGTGATGGACAAGCCTAATCCTAACCCTGCCGTTTTCTGCTTCCAGTCACGTACTTGTTCAAAGGGTAAAAAAATTCGGTTCAGATGGGTTTCGGCAATGCCGAGGCCCGTGTCAATGACTTCAAAAGACAGTTGAACTAACCCGGCTGAAGAATCTTTTTGGTCGTCGTGGAGTCGTTCACTCTTAATTTTAAAAGTGATACCTCCCCGGTCGGTGAATTTCACAGCATTACTCAATAAATTAATCAGAACTTGGCGTAACCTTTTCTCATCGGCACTTATCCCGACGGGTAGAGGAGACAATGGTTCATACGCAAAAGCCAATCGTTTTTGGGCCGCCTGTTGCGCAAAATTGGTCACCAAGTCTTGGAGAAACTTATTTAAGTGAATTTCCACAGGGTGAAGTTCGATCTGATTCGTTTCTATATGAGAGATGTCTAAAATGTCGTTAATGAGGGTTAATAAATAATTTCCACTCTGTTGAATCGTATTCAGAGTTATTTGTTGTTCCATCGTCAACTGGTAGTTAGTAGCCAATACATAAGTAGAACCCAAAATAATATTGAGAGGAGTTCGCAATTCATGGCTGACGTTGGCAAAAAAAGCGGTTTTCGTTTGATTGGCCAATTCCGCCGTGTGCCGCGCCTCTTCTAACTCTTGAGTACGTTGTTGCACACGGAGTTCTAATTCGTCATGGGCTTTTTGGAGTTCTTCGGCAACACGCTGACGTTCTACCATTTCTTGTTGTAACAGAACGTTTTGTGACTCTAAACGTTTTTGCATTCGACTCAGGGTCAAATGCGTTTTCACCCGTGCCAACACCTCCTCGGGTTCAAATGGTTTGGTAAGATAGTCCACACCACCTAGCTGAAAGGCTTTGACTTTATCCATGGTGTCGTTGAGGGCACTGATGAAAATCACTGGAATATCACGACTGCGTTCTGATTCTTTTAGATGACGACAAACTTCATAGCCATCCATACCAGGCATCATAATGTCTAAGAGAATCAAGTCGGGTAACTTAGCTTGTTCAACTGTTTTCAAGGCCAGGTTACCATTGGGGGCAGCCCGCACTTCGTAACTAGAGTCGCTTAACAGTTTCGTCAAGAGTCGTAAATTGGCAGGAGTGTCGTCAACGACGAGGATGTTTGCTTTGGGTTCTTCAATCATAATAAGTAATGGAGAATGGGTTAATGCGTTAATGGAAAATGGAAAATGAAAACCGGACTGGAGGCTTCAGCCGCAATGCCATTAAGTTAAGGAATTGGAGTAGCGAAGGAATTGATTCCGTTGGAGTACGGAATTGATTCCGTTTCCGTTGGAGTACGGAATTGATTCCGTTTCCGTTGGAGTACGGAATTGATTCCGTTTCCGTTGGAGTACGGAATTGATTCCGTTTCCGTTGGAGTACGGAATTGATTCCGTTTCCGTTGGAGTACGGAATTGATTCCGTTTCCGTTGGAGTACGGAATTGATTCCGTTTCAAGCGGAATCAATTCCGTACTCCAAAACCCATAACCATTACCTTTGCAACACTACCCAAGTGGACTAGAGGCTTTAGCCGCAATGCCATTAAGTTAAGGAATTAAGGCGCCGTTGGTGTTTTCCTTAACTTAATGGCATTGAGGCTTTAGCCGGCGGTCGTGGCACATCACCCGGCTGAAGCCTCTAGTCCGGCCTAGTGTTTTTCATTTTCCATTTAACCCTTTATCATTTCTAACAGTTTCTCATATTCAAAATTATCTGCCAACGTTTTCAGCATGTCAGCCAATGTCGGCTGTTGTTCTCCAATGCGGTCCGTGACTTCCAGAATTTTTTCTATGTTTAACTCCAGCACCGCTTGCTGTAACTCTTCTCGCAAGGCCACAGGCAAAGTAGTTATCTCGGCAGCCGTTAATTCTGCGGTTTTGGGAGACACTGTCGGATTGGGTGGCGCCAACCCTGATGCTGAGTTTTCATAGAGATAGCGTACTCCCAGATGTTTATTCAGCGTCTCAAAAATTTCCGATTGTCGATAGGGTTTGCGCAAAAAATCGTCACAGCCTATGAACATCACCTTTTCTTTCTCCTCTACAAAAGCACTGGCAGTCAACGCAATAATTTTAGTCGTGTGACCATTCGGCAAGGCCCTAATTTGCTGGGTGGCTTCATAACCATCCATCACGGGCATCCGTATATCCATCCAAATCAGATGAGGATGCCACTCTTGAAAGATTTGCACGGCTTCTGCCCCGTCGGTAGCCTCTTGTACTTCCGAAAATCCAACGGTGCGTAGTAAGGTCGTCAAGAGGAGACGATTTTCGTATTTGTCATCTACGACTAGAAGACGATATATTGGTTGTCCCGGTGCCAGTCCTTTGACCATTTGGCGATTCGGTTGTGATTTCACCATTTCGCCTTCGCTGGCTAATTCTGCGGGAATTTCACATTTGAACAAGGAACCTTTCCCGACTTGGCTGTGAACACTAATCTCGCCACCTAACAGTTGGACATAGCGGCGCGTAATGGCCAACCCTAACCCGGTGCCTTCGGCAATGCCTTTACTGCTACTGACTTGTACAAAAGCTTCAAAAATGGTTTTCAATTCGTCAGGCGACATGCCGCGGCCACTGTCTTCTATTTCAATATGTAAGCGACATTCTGCTTGGCCAGGGAGGAGAACACTCTGGGCGCGAAACGAGATGCCTCCTTCATCGGTATATTTTACGGCATTGCCTAGCAAGTTAATCAAAATTTGACGCAACTTACCTGCATCAGTATACACATAACGTACCAAATTGTCACTGAGTTCTAACGTACACCCCAGATTTTTTTTCGCGGCCCGAATTTGTATCATTTTGCCAAGATCTTCCAGCGTTTGATGCAAGTCAAAACTCTCCTTTTCGACCGTCATTCGTCCAGCTTCAATTTTCGACATATCCAACACGTCGTTAATCAAGGCCAGCAAATGTTCCCCGCTACGCGCAATAATGTCGAGATTTTGTTGCTGATTTTTGGTGGTCGTCGAATCTCGTAACATCAATTGGGCAAAGCCCAGAATGGCATTGAGTGGTGTCCGCAATTCATGACTCATATTGGCCAGGAAAGCACTTTTGGCATGATTAGCGGCTTCTGCAACTTCTTTCGCTTGCATCAGTTCGGTTTGAGTGCGTTGCAGATGTTCCATGGTATATACCAGGTCGGTAACATCGCGCCACACACTAATGATAACTCCTACTTCTTCCCCGGCGATACGTTCGAGGAGAGAAGCATTCACACTAAAATGCTTTATCGCCTTTTTGGTCATCTGACAAAACTTGAGGTCACGACAAACACCGGTCTGCCGCACCCGTTGTTCCAACGAGGTCCATTGTGACAGTGCTTCCCCATCCAGTTGTTCTAACCAGAGGAAGAGGCTGGTCTCGACAACGTCTCGCCATTTTTGTCCAAAGAAGGTACAAAAGGCTTCATTGACGACCACAATCGTTTGAGAGGTGTCGGTGATAACAATGCCGTCCAGAGAAGCCCGGAGAAGGGTTTCAAAAAATTTGACGGTTCGTTGGATGGTGCCAGTATTACTTGGTGTAGTCATAATGAAAAATGGCGAATGAACAAAGGAATCACTCACTTTATGCAAAAAAATTAAAACATCGGTGGTATGGAGGCTTTAGCCGGCCAGCGGCAGGCACACTTCATGTCGAAAGAGTGGGGGGCGCCGACCGGCTAAAGCCTCCACTCCAACGGGGTTAGTTTCTCTTTTTCATTTTTTGGATAGGTTCATCATTTTGCGTAAGATAAGTAATCATCAGGAGTCCAAAGCTACGCTTTGGACTCCTGGTTTCTTGGACTCCTGGTTTCAAAGTGTCCTCTGTCATTCTACCACTTTACTCACTTTCACCGCATTGTATTTCAACTCCGGTTGCTTCGAATGGATGTCATAGGTTGCTTGACTGAGAAGGTTAGCCAGTTTGCCTTCCCCAATTCCCAATGCACTGCCAAAGTGCATACTCATATAGACATTACCAGGCAATACTTCGAAGGTGAGACGGGCAATTCCTTGCGCACTGCCACGCCGAGAAGTCACTTCAATGTTGTCACCAGCGACAATGCCCAGCGAAGCCGCATCTAGCGGGTGAATATCTATCTTGTTTTCTGGTGCCAACGCATTGAGTTTAGGCGACCGGCCGGTGCGTGTGCGCGTGTTGAAATGCGAAGCCAGCCGTCCCGTAATCATAACAAACGGATATTCCTTCTCGGTGAGGTCCACCGGTTCCACATAGTCGCGGGCTAACAGTGCCGCACGACCATCGGGACGCGGGAATTGCCAATCGGTAAATAACCGTGGAGTGCCTGGGTGGTCAGGACTGGGACAAGGGAGTTGGGGACCCACTTGGCCACGGAGTCTCGAATAACTGACGCCCGTCATGTCACATACGCGCCCACGAGTGATTTCTTTCCATTCCTCAAATACCTCTTCTGGAGTTTGGTAAGCAAATTCTTTTTCAAATCCCATGGCTTGGGCCACTAACCAGATGATTTCATAATCTGGTTTGGCTTCGCCAGGGGCTTCAATCAATTTTTCGACCAATTCGATACGCCGTTCGGAGGAGACAAACGTGCCGGTTTTTTCGCACCATTGGGCACCGGCTAAAACGACATTGGCAAGTTGTGTGGTTTCGGTGGGGTGGTAGATGTCTTGGACCACTAACAATTCGGCTTTACTTAGGGCTTCCCTAATCCAAGAGGTGTTGGGCAGGGAGGCCGCTGGATTGGTGGTGGTTACCCATAATGCCCGGATTTCGCCGGAATGGAGTCCTTTGATTATTTCCAAAATGGAACGACCTGGCGTAGGTTGAATATTTTTGACCGGAATATTCCAAAAGTTTGCCACTTCTTGGCGATGTTGGGAATTGGCCACCAAGCGGGCGCCGGGGAGGAGATGAGATAAGGCGCCTACCCACCGATTGCCTAACGCATTGGCTTCGCCTGTGATGGACAGAGGTCCTGCGCCAGGGCGACAAAAATTCCCGGTGAGGAGAGATAAATTGTGGAGGGAGTTATTTTTAAACACGGCCTGAGTGGAGTGGTTGTAACCCATAAACCAAAAAGTCAGCATCGCTTTCGCTTTGCCAATGAGTCGGGCCACTTCGACAATTTGGGATTCTGGACATCCGGTGATGTCAGCCACTCGTGACGGTGGATACTCTTGCACCAGTTCTTTGAGGTCACATAGACCAGAAGCGTATTCTTGAACTTTCTCTTCATTGACAAAACCTTCTTTGAAGAGAATATGGGCAATACCGTTGTTAAGGGCGACGTCGGTGCCAGGACGGATTTGCAGATGGATGTCAGCGATGGCCGCGGTTTTAGTGCGACGTGGATCCACGACAATGACTTTGGCACCATTCTTGTTTTTGGCCGTGCGAATGCGATAGAAGAGAATGGGCAAGGAGATTGCCATATTGCTGCCGGCAATGAAGAAGAGGTCCGCTAGTTCGACATCAGCATAAGTAGCCGGTGGGGCATCCACTCCTAGCGTGGAAATGAAACCGGCGGCGGTACTGGACATACATAGGCGCGTACTGCACTCAACATTATTGGTACCAATGGCCGCTTTCATCAATTTGTTCATTAAATAATATTCTTCGGTCAAGTTGGCAGCCCCGCCATAAAAGGCTACGGCGTTAGGCCCATGCTGTTTGATAATACGTTGCATTTCGCCTGCAACATGGGTGATAGCATGATCCCAGGTCACGGGTTCAAATTCCCCATGGCGTCGAATCAAAGGTTGGGTCAAACGTCCTGGCGCTTTGAAGACGGGGGGTAATTGGGAGGCTAACGCACATGTTTTACCGTTGTTAACCGGGTGGTCTTTCATACCGCGAACTTTCAGAATTTCGCCTTGTTCTACACCTACCATGAGACCGCAGCCCATACCGCAGTAAGGGCAAGTAGATTTATGCCATTGCATAAGAGTTCTCCTGTGAGGATGATTTAAAGATATAGTGATATTCATCTGCTTTTATACCATCTATTTTTCCTTTGTAGGGTGGATTAAGCGAAGCGTATCCACCAACATCTGCTTTTATACCATCTATTTTTCCTTTGTAGGGTGGATTAAGCGAAGCGTATCCACCATTCTCTATATATGTTGGTGGATACGCTTCGCTTAATCCACCCTACATGTTAAATAATAATCGTACCATGGAGAAAGAATATCACTATAAATATGTAAAGGAAAAAGTCCCCGAAATTAAAATACAGGTGGACTAGAGGCTTTAGCCGGGGGCGGGGCCCCGCGATTTCAATTATGTTCCGCCCCCACCGGCTAAAGCCTCTAGTCCACCTGTCCATTAATTGATTCCTTTTCTTTAAAAAACTTAGTTTCTATCATGCTGTTACGTAAGGTGAGTTACGCAAGTCCTATTCCATCACCATGCAATCTCTTGTCGATCTCGGAAAAATTTCCCCGACGGTCCTCCCTCTGGCAACGTCGCTAACCACACTGCGGTATCAGCCCCTTCGGTCACTTCACGAGTGGCAGAAGGTCCTCCCATATCGGTTTTCACCCAGCCGGGACACATTGAATTGATTAACACATGGGTGTCTTTCAACTCATCTGCAAATAAGCAGGTCAGGGCATTCAATGCCGTTTTGGAAGTTCGATACCCTGGACAACCGCCGTTCATTTCACTCAGTTGCCCCATTCCACTGGATAAATTGACCACTCGCCCATAATGATTCTGTACCATCATAGGTAAGAATAGTTGACATAGCCGAAACTGTCCATACACATTCGTCTCCATCGCGGCGCGTAAATTGTCCACGTTGCTATCAAAAGCACTTCCTAATTTATCAGGGAAGATGCCGGCATTGTTGACCAAGATGTCTAGCCGTCCATACTGTTTACGGATAAACTGTTCTATCTGCATGACACTCTGCTGGTCGGTTACATCCAATCGATGATACACCACGTTAGTGAACCCTTCTTGTTCCAGAACGTGTTTGGCATTTTCTCCTTTTGCCTGGTCGCGACTCGTTAAAATCACGGTTATCCCTAATTTGGCCAACTGTCTGCTGATTTCCAGTCCGATGCCACGGTTGGCACCGGTGACTAAAGCAATTTTGTTAATATTTGTCATTGTTTGATATTCCTTTAAGATCAGGACTTACGCAACCGCCGGTATTTACCCCACCCCAACCCTCCCCGCACGCGGGGAGGGAGTCCCCCCGTGTACGGGGGGCAGGGGGGGTGATGGTGTGTAAAATCAAATAGCTACAAAAACGGTTGCGTAAGTCCTAAAGATAATTAAATCGAAGCGGAGTCCAAAATCTGTTTTGGACTCCCCGGCCCCCCTCTTTACTCATTTATTAAAATTCTCTAAACTATTTTGAACTTCTTAAACAAACACTATTAAAAAGGTAAATGACATGAGTCGACTATTTGATGTTGCAGTGGTAGGCGCCACTGGTGCCGTCGGTGAAACCATGATTTCCATTCTGGAAGAACGCAATTTTCCCGTGCGCAACCTGTACCTCGTTGCCAGTAGCCGTTCTGCTGGTAAATCGCTAAATTTCAAAGGAAAATACTTAACTGTTGAAGACCTAGAAAAATTCGACTTTTCCAAAGTGCAAATTGGCCTATTTTCACCAGGCGCCTCTGTTTCAGCCATTTACGCCCCTAAAGCGGGCCAAGCAGGCTGTGTCGTGGTGGACAATACCTCCCAATTTCGCCAAGACCAGGATATTCCCCTCGTGGTCCCCGAAGTCAACCCCCATGCCATAGCGCTGTACAAAAACCGCAATATCATTGCGAATCCTAACTGTTCGACCATCCAAATGGTCGTGGCCCTGAAACCCATTTATGATGCCGTAGGGATTGAACGGATTAACGTGGCCACTTATCAATCGGTCTCCGGGACCGGCAAAGAAGCCATTGAAGAACTGGCCACCCAAACTGCCGCTTTACTCAATGGAAAACCAATAAATTGTGAGGTTTATCCCAAACAAATTGCCTTCAACGTTTTGCCTCACATTGATGTGTTCATGGAAAACGGTTATACCAAGGAAGAAATGAAAATGGTTTGGGAAACCCGCAAGATTTTAGGCGATGAATCCATCTTGGTCAACCCCACCGCCGTGCGTGTTCCCGTGTTTTATGGACATTCCGAAGCCGTGCATATTGAAACACGTAAAAAAATAACGGTTGAACAAGCGCGTGAACTTCTCAAAAACGCCCCTGGCATAGTATTAATGGATGAAGCCAAAGACGGTGGTTATCCCACTCCAGCGACGGATTCTGCTGGCAAAGACCCTGTCTATGTGGGACGCCTCCGTGAGGATATTTCTCACCCACGCGGCCTGAATTTCTGGGTGGTCTCTGATAACATTCGCAAAGGGGCGGCCCTAAACAGCATCCAAATTGCAGAAGTTTTGATAAAAAACTATCTGTGATTTATACTTAGCAGTGCATTGTTAAAGTGCTTTCGAGGATTTTTCCGAAACTCAGTATAAACATTGATAATTTTTTTTCAATGGAATATGCTACGGTGTTTAATTGAACGGCTACCTATACTTCAAAAGGTCAGTCGTCGAGGAAATTTCCAAGAAACTCCGTTTTTTGAAAAAACGGAGTTTCTTCTCTATTTATATCAAAATAAGTAAGTGTGCATAACCAATCTGGTATGTGATTTATCAGTCGTTGGTCGTTTGTAATTTGTAGGGTGGATTAAGCGAAGCGTATCCACCAGAAAGGTCGGTGGTTCGTCTGGTGGATACGCTTCGCTTAATCCACACCCTACATGCAGCTCGTCTGGTGGATACGCTTCGCTTAATCCACCCTACATGCTACTACATGCTACATGCAGACTACAAATACCAAATTAGTTTTTTATAGGTACTTATCGTAACGCGAGGAGTCAACATCAGTTGCTACCCCTTGCTTTCAAAACGGTGATAAATTGATTCACCTAACCAAATTTTTTAAACCAGTTGCCTCCCACTACCTGCCTGTTTAACTGTCAATCGGTGACACCTGCATAGGTAACGACAAAGGAGATTTTATTATGATGCGTAACTTAGCCATAACCTTAATGGGAATACTTTTTACCTTAGATGCTTATGCACTAGGGCTAAGTCACATTGAGGTCTATTCCAAACTGAACGAACCATTGAATGCCAAAATTGACATCCTCTCGATTCCCAAAGGAGATGTAGGTAACATCAAAGTTTCACTCGCTACCGCAGAAGCCTTTCGTCGTGCCGGACTAGACCGCCCGCAATTACTTACCTCGGTACGGTTTAGCGTGCAACCCAAAGACAAGACTTCAGGGGTCGTTAGACTGACTTCTCAACAACCGTTGCGGGAACCTTTTCTCAACTTTTTAATTGAAGTCACCTGGCCCAGCGGCAAGATTTTGCGTGAATACACCGTCCTCTTGGACCCCCCCCGGTATGAAAGAAAACTACCCGTCGTCACTGCCCCAACACCGAGTACTGCCCCAACCAGTCGGCCAGTGGCACCTTTAGCGTCGACCAAAACGCCTCGTTCCACTCCCCCCACCGGAGAACGTCCTAAAACGACCAAAAAACCTCTATCTCGGAGTCCGAGAGGCAGTCGAGTCGCGTCTGGCGGTGGCGGTAGTTATACCGTCAATCGCAATGAAACGCTATGGCAAATTGCGAGTCAGACTCGTCCCAAACATTACTCATTGTCACAACAGATGGCCAATATTTACCGTGCCAATCCCAGGGCGTTTGTCAATAACAACCGTAATCTGATTAGAGAAGGAAAAGTGCTACGCATTCCAGGTTGGGCCGGCGGCTCCTCTCCAGCGACACAAGTGGCCAAACCACGTCCTGATACCCTTCGCGAAACACTCACGGCTGAAAATACCGAAGTTGCGCCCGAAAGCACTCCCCCAGAATCTTCTCCTCCCAAAACCGCCCTCATGGCCCAGCCAGAGGTGCGTATCACAGTGCCTACCTCCACCTCCAAAACCGATGGTAGCATAAGCCATGCCCCTAGTGAAGAGGTGAACAATTTAAGGAAAGAAGTCAATCAAATCACCGAGAAGAATGCCAGTGTTGGTGCGGAAAATCAACAACTCAAAGGTGAACTAAAGGAAACTAAAGGCCTTGTTGTCGACATGAAAAAACAGTTGGACAAAGTCAATAGCATCCTCGAACTACAAAGTAAGCAACTGGCAGAATTACAAGGGCAACTCAAGCAACAACATCAAGAACTCAAAAATGCCCAGCAACAACTGACAGAGGCTAAGAAGGCAGCCGCGGTGGCAGCCGCCACTAAAGTGGCTACGCCTCCCACTACGGTGGCACAGGCCCCGGTGGCCCCCAAAGAAGCCCCCGTGGTCCCAAAACCCGATACCAAACCCAAATTGGTCGCAGAACCTGATACTCAAAAGCCTGACACCAAAACTGAACCGAGTACGACGACGGCAACAACGGCAACAGTTGAACCAGATGCCAAACCACCCATTCCAGTTTCAGCAGGGAAAGAACCTGTCACGTCCAAACTAGAACAAGAAGCCAAAATTTCAGTTCCAAAACCTGAAGAGAAAACACCGCCTATCAAAACTGAGGTGCAACCGCCGGTGGACACTGTGGCCACTACGGAGAAACCTGCTACGGCGACGACTTCTCCGTCAACCAGCGCAAGTGAAAAGACCGCTACGACAGAGGAAAAGACCACGGCTTCAACGGAGGAAAAGACCACGACAGAGGAAAAAACGACGCCAGTTCCACAACCCAAGGAGACTGTGCCTATCGTAGCCGAAAAGCCACCTGTCACACCTGAAGAAAAGCCGCAAGAAGAAACATCACCACCCGCAGAAGCTGTGGAAGAAGTTGCGGAATCGGAATCGACTCCCCAGCCGGCGACCACCTCACCTGTGGTCAAAACCAGTGACACACCCACGGAAACAACTGAACCTGGCTTGCTGGACGACGTTCTCAACCTGGTTCCTGGAGGTTGGATGACTCTCGCTGGAATCGGTGGCGGTCTCGTTCTACTTCTTCTGTTAGCCGCCCTCTTGAAACGCCCACGGAAAGGCAAAGCGGGACTTCCAGAATGGTCCGAAGGCACCGAATTGTCCGAAAGTGAACTTCTTGCCGAATTGGGCCGCTTAGAAGCTGAAGCCCAACAAACCAGGGGCCATCATAATGTTGTTATTGACGCGGATGATCTAGAACCTCCTATACCCTCAGACATAGAAGATAATCCAGATGAAGAACTCATAGAGAATGTCGATGTCTATATCGCTTATGAAAACTTCGATAAGGCCGAAGAATTACTCAAACCTGCGATTGAAGAACATCCGAACGTTCCTATATACCGTTTCAAACTCCTAGAAGTTTATGCGGCTACCAAAGACCTTGACCAATTTGAAACACACGCCCAACTTTTGCATGACCGCGTGGACGAACAAGACCTGCTATGGAATCAAACCCTGAGTCTCTGGGAAGGGTTGGATACGGGCCGCGATTTACCTATTTTACCCAAGACCACCAAAGCCACTTCAGGTACTGAAGACGAAGAATATAATGCCACCCTGGCCGCTTTGGGCATCGCCGGAGTGGGCATCGGGGCCGCGGTTGCTTTAAGCGGTGAAGACGAGGAAGACACCCATGAAGTTATCTCCGAAATTCCTATAGACGACGACGATCTGGGGCTGGACACACCGACTGACGATGAACCTATATCCTCCGAAGAAGAACATCTGGCAATGGGTGATACGGAAAATTTAGACCTTGACTTTGGTGATTTAGGTGAAGGACTTGACTTGACCACACCTTCCGCAGACACGTCCGCAGACAGTTCTTCTTTAGAACTAGGCGGGGACCTGGACCTCGATATGGATTTGGGTAGCAGTCTCGATATGGATTTGGGTAGCAGTGCAGAATCTGCCGAAGAAGCGACCGCTGAGGAAATCGAAGCGGAAGCTGACAATTTGACTTCAGAAGAACACGATGAACACCTGGACATGGACCTAGAAGGTTCTACGGATATGGATTTAGACAGTCCTACCGAAGGATTTGAAGAAATGGCCCCCATGGAAGAAGATTTATCCATGCACGAAGACTTGGCCCTTGAGGATCCCAGCACCACTGAAGATGAACTCCCAGTTCTGGAGGAGGAACATTTAGTATTAGATGACGACCTCTCCTCTTTGGACCTGGATCCCCTAGAAGAGACTGCAAACACCGATGAACTCTCCCTAGATGATGACCTTTCCATGGATATGGATATGGAGGAAACCCTGACTGGTACAGAAGATGCCGAAACTTCTGGTGATGAAGAACTCTCCATGGATATGGATTTAGATGAAGAGTTATCTATGGACCTAGAAGACAGCAATTCTAAAGATGCTGAACTGTCCGCGGCGGAAGATGATTTGTCTATGGATATGGATGAAGATTTGTCTATGGATGAAGATTTGTCTATGGACATGGAAGACAGCGGTGTTGGAACTGAGGCCGTGGCGGACGACGACTTATCCTTAGATGAGGACTTGTCTTTAGATGAAGACAGTGACACGGCGGCCACTGCTACCTCAATGGAAGAGGACTTATCCTTGGATGAAGACTTGTCTTTAGATGAAGATTTGTCCTTGGATATGGAAGACAGCAGTGCCAAAACCGAAAGTGCTTCGGCAACCGACGACCTATCCCTAGACGAAGATTTGTCTTTGGACATGGAAGACAATGACGCCGAAACGGAATCCACCTCGGCAACCGATGACTTATCCCTAGACGAAGATTTGTCTTTGGACATGGAAGACAATGACGCCGAAACGGAATCCACCTCGGCAACCGATGACTTATCCCTAGATGATGACCTGTCTTTAGACATGGAAGACAGTAGCGACGAAACCGCGGCTACCACAGCAGCAGACGATCTATCCCTAGATGAAGATTTATCTTTGGACCTGGAAGACGACGGGAGTGCCAAAGAAACCGATAAATCCGCGGCGACAGACGACGACAAAGACGACGACTTGTCTTTGGACGACGACTTGTCTTTGGATGACGATTCGTCTTTGGATGACGATTTGTCTCTGGACATGGAAGACGATACTCTCAAAGGAGTTGAAGACATTTCATCCGCAGATGACTTATCCATGGATGATGATTTGTCTTCGGATGACGATTTGTCTTTGGACGATGATTTGTCTTCGGACCTGGCAGACAGTGGTACCAAAGAAGCCACTACCTCCCTAGAAGAAGACGATTTATCCGCGGGAATGGATATGGATGAAGACTTATCATTGGATGACGATTTGTCTTTGGACATGGAGGACGAACACACCACGAAAACTCAGGCCGCCACCTCTGAAAAAGAAGAGGATTTGTCTTTAGACCTAGATAGTGACATGGAATTAGATAGTGGCCTGGAAAAAGAACCCGATATGACGGTTGCAGACGACGACCTCTCCTTAGACAGTGACTTGTCTTTAGACAATGAATCTGCTACTGGACTAGAAGAAGATATGACGGTCGGTGGCGGAGACCTCGATTTGGATGCCCTGGGACTGGATGATGAACTTGCCGGCGAATTAGGCATATCATTGGATGATGATGAAAACACTGGTAGCGATTCAGATGATTTAGATAAGCTACTCGGAGACCTCGATGGTGGGGACCTTGAGAGTTTGCCAGGCAGTGACGACTTGGATTTGAACGACGACTTGGATTTGAACATGGATGCGGATGATGACTTCGGAATGGGTGATGAAATTAGCGGTAAATTTGACCTCGCCCAAATGTACATTGACATGGAAGACCATGACAATGCGCGGACTGTCTTGGAAGAAATTATTGCAGAAGGAGATGCAGAACAGAAACAGAAGGCCCAAAAATTGATGAAGGAACTGGCTTAAACATTACCTTACTGGCTAAAGATTCACCGGCTAAAGCCTCCACTCCGTACTTAAAAGCCCCCACTCCAGCCGATAAGTACGGAGTGGAGGCTTTAGCCGGGAGACCCAGGGACCATATTCACCTTGCACCCCATCATACGTCTGGCCTGTTTTTTTCTTCTTCTGTTAGGACTCGCTAGGTTAACTCAAACCCTCTTACTGTTTGCGATACCTGTACTCCTCTGGCTGTTTCACAAAATCCCAGGCACGTTTTCCTCGATGCGACGCTTACTCAAACGACTGCGTTGGCTATTCCTCACCTTGTTGGTTTTGAACTTATGGTTTCACTCACCTGACTGGACGTGGCTACCCACTGAATCAGCTATTTGGTTAGCGATAGAACGCCTCATCGCACTTCTTAGCATCGTCATGGCGGCCCATTTACTGATGATGGTTACGTCCACTCCAGACATTATCGCGGCCTTACAATGGTGGTTGACCCCGTTCAAAAAATCCGGATTTCAGACAGACAAATTAACTTTGCGATTGGCTTTAGTTCTCGACACAGTTGACCAGGTACAACATCTTTATGTATCAAACCCAGGAGGAAAAAGCACAGCTTTGTCAGGTGACAAAGCGACGCTTTGGATTGCTGAGGCACTGAGTAACAAAGTGGCCCATTTATTTTCTCAAGTGATTGACTATGCCGAAACGACGCCGTTACGTACTTTAGACATTCCAGAACTTCCGTCTCCCCCTTGGTGGCAATGGAGTTATCCTTTATTGATGTTAACACTTATTTGGTTTGGATAACAGATAATAGAAAATTTGTGTTGGACTTTAGCTGGTTCTTCCTTTCACAACATGAGAATCGCATTTGGTATAGAATATATTGGTACCCAGTTTTACGGCTGGCAATTTCAACCCCACACCCGGACCGTTCAAGGTTGCGTTGAAACCGCTTTATCTAAAGTGGCTGATCACCCCGTCACCGTCATTTGTGCAGGACGGACTGACACTGGTGTACATGCGTTAGAACAGGTAATACATGCTGACGTGACGGCATCCCGTTCTCTCCGTTCCTGGATACTGGGTACAAATGTTAACCTACCTGAAGATGTCAGTGTCCTATGGACACATCCAGTCACTGACGATTTTCACGCCCGTTATTCTGCACAGGCCCGTCACTATCGTTACGTCATTTTAAACCGCTTCACCCGTCCAGCGTTGTTGGTACACCGAGTCACTTGGGAACATCGACCTTTGGATAGTGAACGAATGCAACAGGCGGCGAACTGTCTTGTGGGTACTCATGATTTCACTTCCTATCGTTCTGTCGCTTGTCAAGCCAAAAGTCCTCTGCGTACCATCACTCTCTTGACCGTTTCAAGACAAGCGGATAAGATTACCATAGATGTATCTGCCAATGGTTTTTTACATCACATGGTACGAAATATTGCCGGTGTTCTCATAACCATTGGTTGCAGAGAACAACCATTGGAATGGGCGAAAACGGTCTTAGAAGCGCGAGACCGAACCATGGGTGGAGTGACCGCCTCCGCCAGTGGATTATATTTACGTGGAGTCGAATATCCTAGCAAATATCAGTTACCTAGAACGTCAGGGGCAATGCCATTGAATTAAACACCATGTTCTGGAACGCAATAAGAATTATTGCGCTACCATGCCAGGCACAATAATTCTTATTGTGCTCCAGATGAGATGTGTTCCAGATGAGATAGGGGGATAGGATAATTTGTACTTCACTATCATCTGACATTTTTCGTATATAATAATTGACATATTGCACAACAGACCATTTTACCTTATGACAACCTCTTCCACACCACAAATTTTAATCATTATTGTCACTTGGAACAAAAAACAATATGTTTTAGACCTCTTATCTTCCCTGGTTATGCAGGACTATCCCACCGCTGCTATCGATGTGTTAGTTATAGACAATGCCAGCACGGATGGTACGGCCCAAGCCGTCAATGCTTTGTTTCCTCAAGTTAAATTATTGTGCAACCAGGAAAATTTAGGCGGCACTGGCGGATTCAACACGGGATTACAATGGGCCTTTGCCCAACCGATGGACCGTTACCAATACTTATGGTTACTGGATAACGATGTCCTGGTTCACCGTCAAGCCCTGTCCGAACTGGTCACCCTTTTAGAAGCCAAACCTGAAGCTGCGGTGGCCGGTTCCACCATGATGCAATTGGATTATCCGTGGCGAATCAATGAAATGGGCGCGTTTCTGGACCGTGAACGGGGCTACCTTGTCTTGTATCGTCATTTGGAACCAATACTGTCATGGCAAGGTGTGCCGATGTCAGACCTCCTCACGACGGATCCTGATTTAAGTAAACGACTGATGCACTGTCGTCTATTCATGGATGTCGATTATGTGGCAGCGGCCTCCTTGTTAGTACGTGCCAAGGTGGCTAGCGAAGCAGGATTATGGCGTGACTACTTTATTCATTACGATGATGTTGAATGGTGTTTACGAATCGGCAAAATGGGATACCAGGTGTTGGTATCGGCCAAATCCCTCATTTGGCATTTATCCGCTGCCGCTAAAGTGCCGACTTGGGTGTTATACTATGACAATCGAAACATCTTAGATTTGCTAAAAACGCACGGCGCCGATGTTGCCACCCTCAAACGGGTTACGCAACTGATTTTGAAAAAGGCCATCTATTATCATCTCATTGGCAAACCAGACATAGCGCAATTGCACCACTGGGCTATCGAGGATTTTCAAACGGGACGGTTTGGGAAACGGGACCTCAAATTGATTTGTCAATCCCAGAACAATGTTCAAATCCGCCAGGTGCTATTAGACCCGACGATTAAACGCATCTTGATCGCTTTCCCCGTGAATGTTCATGCCACGGGTATTCAAGAAGCATTAGTGCAAGCCCAATTACAACGTCGGGAATTGCAAATAGATTGGATGCCCCTTCCAGATGGGATAAAAGTCTATCAAGTCCCTTGTCCTCACTTCTTGCCTCCCTTTCCGGTGTCACGATTGAGGCGTTGGCTGGCCTACTTCCGCTTGAGAAATCGTTATGATTTGGTGATTCAATCGGACTACCAACCCATTATCGGTTTGTCTTGGTTAAACGCCAAACTCTTATTTATCAATGATGAAGGCTTTTGTGTTCGAAACCCGCCGCAATGGCGTAACGTGTGGCACGCGGGATGGAAGTGGTTACGTGGTTTTGGGGTTTAAACTCGCTTTGGGAGTTCTAAAGCGAAGCTTTCTCATACATTTTAGTGGAAACCGTCCCGGTGGACTAGAGGCTTACGCCTCCATGCTATTCAGTTAAGGAATTGAGGAGGCGAAAGAATTAAAATAGCGGTGGACTAGAGGCTTTAGCCGGTGGGTGCAGAACAGATATTGAAATCACGGTGCGCCCACCGGCTAAAGCCTCTAGTCCACCTTATCGATTAATTTCGGGGGGACTTTTTTCCTTGTGCCTGGCAAATTTGCGCTTTGGACTCCTGAGTCCTGGGTTTCTAGCCAGGTGCCCGTTTTTTACCGGCTTTCTCTAGTTTATCCAGATATTCTTGCCAAAGTTTATCTTGATTTTTGCCCAGATAGTACAGCCATTCCCATGAATAGAGACCTGTATCATGGCCATCGTCAAAAGTGAGGCGAATGGCATAGTTGCCAATGGGTTCAATGTTGTCAATGTTCACGTCGGCTTTGCCATACTGTAACACTTCTTGACTAGGTGAGTGGCCACGTACTTCGGCGGAAGGCGAATAGACGCGGAGAAATTCGCAGGTGAACTGGAATTGTTCACCGGTGTCAAAGGCAATGTCGAGGAGGCGAGAGTGTTGGTGGAGATTAATGTCAGTGGGAATCGGAATGTGAGTTGCCATAATAGAAAATAGAGAATGAAGAATGGAAAATGAAGAGTGAAAAATAGAGACCGGAGTGGAGGCTTTAGCCGGTGGAAGTGACACATCACCGGCTAAAGCCTCCACTCCGGCTTTGATTTTACTCATTTTCCATTCTCAGTTACATGTTGTTACAAGATATATTGGCTTAAATCTTCATTGTTCACCAAATCTTTCAGATTTTTGTCCACATAGTCAACATCAATCTCAATCTCTTGGCCGTGGAGTTCAGGGGCGTCAAAGGAGATGTGTTCGAGGAGACATTCAAGGACGGTGTGAAGACGCCGGGCACCGATGTTTTCTTGGCGTTCATTGACTTGCCAGGCCATTTCGGCAATGCGTTGCACCGCGGGAGGCATGAAGCGAATTTTGAGACCTTCGGTTTCCATCAAGGCCATGTATTGTTCGGTCAAGGAGGCATTGGGTTCGGTGAGAATGCGCACAAAGTCGTTGACAGTCAGCGGGTTTAATTCCACGCGAATGGGGAGACGGCCTTGAAGTTCTGGAATAAGGTCGGAAGGTTTGGCGAGATGAAAGGCGCCGGAGGCAATGAAGAGAACATGGTCAGTTCTGACCATCCCATATTTGGTGGAGACAGTGCAACCTTCGACGATGGGGAGGAGGTCGCGTTGGACGCCTTCACGGGAGACGTCGGCGCCGCTGGTTTCGCTGCGTTTCGCGATTTTGTCAATTTCGTCTAGGAAGACGATACCGTTTTGTTCAACTCGTTCGACCGCTTTGGCTTTGAGGTCGTCTTCATTGACCAATTTGGTCGCTTCTTCTTCCTGAAGAATTTTCATAGCTTCCTTAATCCGCAATTTGCGCATCCGGGTGCGGCTACCGGCGATATTTTGAAAGATGCTTTGGAGTTGACTGGTCATTTCTTCCATGCCCGGCGGGGCCATGATTTCTACTCCAATGCGAGTGTCGTTGACTTCGATTTCGATTTCACGGTCATCCAGTTTGTTTTCACGCAACATCTTGCGGAATTTTTGGCGGGTGGAGGAGGTGCCTTCTTCCACCGATTGTTCAAAGCGATTAGTACGCGGTGGTGGCAACAGGGCGTCGAGGACTCGTTCTTCGGCGGCATCGCGGGCTTGTTGTTCAACGGCGCGTGTGGCTTCTTCACGAATCATTTTGGCAGCGATGTCAACCAGGTCGCGAATGATCGATTCGACATCGCGTCCCACATAGCCCACTTCGGTAAATTTCGTGGCTTCAATTTTGATAAAGGGGGCTTTTGCCAATTTTGCCAACCGCCGTGCAATTTCGGTTTTTCCCACGCCCGTTGGACCTATCATGAGGATGTTTTTAGGGGTGATTTCATTGCGTAAGGCAACGTCGACTTGCATACGTCTCCAACGGTTACGCAGGGCGATGGCAACGGCGCGTTTGGCAGCGTCTTGGCCGATAATGTGTTTGTTCAGTTCACTGACAATTTCTCTGGGGGTCAATTCACTCATGCTTTTTGGGAAAGTTCTGTGGCTAGGGTTTCAATGGTTAAATTGTGGTTAGTATAAATGCAGATGTCTGCGGCAATGTGGAGGGCTTTTTCGACAATTTCAACGGCACTCAAATCGGTGTTGTCTAGGAGGGCGCGGGCCGCGGCCTTGGCAAAGGGGCCTCCAGAACCAATGGCCATGAGGCTGTCTTCAGGTTCGATCACATCGCCATTGCCTGAAATGATGAGGGAGACGGTGTTGTCGGCAACCACGAGGAGGGCTTCGAGGCGTCGTAAGAGGCGGTCGGTGCGCCAGTCTTTGGCCAGTTCTACGGCAGAACGAGTGAGATGGCCTTGGTGTTTTTCGAGTTTGCCTTCAAACAATTCGAAGAGTGTAAAAGCGTCTGCGGTGCTGCCGGCGAAGCCTGCAATGATTTTGTTGTGGTAGAGACGACGTACTTTGCGGGTATTGTGTTTCATCACGGTGCTACCAAGCGTGACTTGGCCATCGCCACCGACGACGACTTGGTTATTACGTCGTACTGAGAGGATAGTGGTGCCTCGAAGTTGTTCCATAATTTTGTCAATGAATGAATAATAAATAATGAATGATGAACAGTAATGACTTACTATGTTGTTTACATGATTGAGGATTATACTATAATGGGTTAGATTATTGAAAAAGAAACTCTGTTTCTGGTTGGGATGCAAAGAAACTAAGTATCTGTGCATTACTGACCTGGTATTTCATGTAGGGTGGATTAAGCGTAGCGTATCCACCAACATTGAGAAATGCCATATTTGCTATGCAAATTTTTCTGAATGGTATTTTTAAATTGCATTGTAAAATGCGTCGCCAATTTGGAAAATTATTGACATTCATCAATAAATAGGGTTATTAATCGATGGCGATTCAACAAATTTTTACTTTAGCGGCTTATGTCGTGGTAGAAGCATTTCGTACCCGTTTCTTTGCGATCATTGTGACCTTACTGGCGTTGGGTCTGGGGCTAACACGGTTTGTTGGGCAAGTGGCGATTATTGAAACGCAGGCCGTGCAAAGTAGCTGGTTAGCCGCATTTTTACGGTTATCTGCTATGTACATGGTGAGTTTATTTGTCATCACCAGCCTAGTGCGGGAATTTCACGATCATTCCATATATTTATGGCTATCTTTGCCAATGCGGCGAAGTTCTTATTTTCTCGGCAAATCAGTAGGATTTGCCTTGGTTGCAGGGATGACGGCACTGTTATTTGGAGTCGTGTTATTAAGTTACGCACCGATTGTACCCGTGGGATTATGGACGTTCTCGTTATGGTGTGAATTGCTGATCGTGACAACCATGAGTGTATTATGCGCCTTGACATTTCACCAAACGATTGGCGCATTTAGTGTCGTGTTAGGATTTTACATTTTGGCACGTAGTATCAATGCAATGCAATTGATGACTCAAGGGCCCTTGTTACAAAACGCCCATTCTTGGTCTGATCATCTGATTAGTGAATCAGTGACGTGGTTAGCCAAGTTATTGCCTCATTTGGAACATTTTACTCAATCGGAATGGTTAGTTTATCAAACGGGTTCTTTAGAAAATTTAGTTTTTGTTTTAATGCAAACGGCCATTTATGTGATGCTGCTGTCAGCCATGAGTTTGTTTGATTTGTATAGAAAAAATTTATGAACAACCCCCAACGTTCTTTGCGTTTTGTCCCCACCAAAGTTATATGGTTGTTTGCGGTCAGCGTGATTTTGCAAATCATTTGGCATTTCAGAGGCACTTCCCCAGAGATTCATATTCAGCCGTTGAATCCACCGCCTAGCGTGGAATTATTGCGAGTATTGAGTTTGGGTGACACCGTGGTAAGTGCTAAAATATTGATGCTATGGCTACAATCGTTTGACAGTCAACGGGGACACTTTTTGTCCTATAAACAATTGAATTATATCGCTTTACAGGCATGGCTAGAACATCTTTTACAGTTGGACCCTCATAGTCAATATCCGTTGTTTGCCGCCAGTCATTTATATTCCAATGTCTCTGATAGTGTTAAGCAACGGCAAATACTCGAATTTGTTTATCAACAATTTTTCGCAGACCCGCATCACCGTTGGCCTTGGTTGGCACAAGCCGCCGTGTTAGCGAAACACCGTTTGAAGGATTTACCATTGGCATTAAAATACGCCCAAGCCATTGCTAATCATGCTACTTCTAGTATGCCCTTGTGGGCACAAGAAATGCAGGTTTTCATCCTGGAGGAATTGGGAGAGTTGGAACAAGCACGGCTGATAATTG
Organism: Thiotrichaceae bacterium; assembly: GCA_011391085.1. GTDB lineage: Bacteria > Pseudomonadota > Gammaproteobacteria > Beggiatoales > Beggiatoaceae > JAABRD01. The sequence continues at coordinate 184,320 of JAABRD010000001.1, forward strand.
GGGGAATGTTAGTCAGTGGTCAGGTGACAGACCCCAGTGAGATTAAGTTTTTGAACGACAAATTGCAACAATTGGAGAAGAAAGCAGGGGAAGTCAACAAGTAGGGTATGCGTGCTTCAGCACCACCCAGACACGGTGCGATTTCCAAAATGGTGCTGAGGTACGCACCCTACCTTAATCGCATAACTGAGTTATTTCCTCAAAAAATCAATTTAACCTTGAAAAGGAAGACCATGAATGCTATGATATGGAGATGGAAGGGTATCATTTCAAAAATCGTTCAGAGTGTAGTTTTACCATCCTAATCAATCATATAAATTAGACATTTATTTAGCCAATCAACACAACATATTTATTTAGCCATCTTTACTAGGAGGTTAAGACAATGAAAAAGCAAGCTGGATTTACGCTGGTAGAAATTGCTATTGTGATGGTAATTATTGGCTTGCTCTTAGGTGGCGTACTGAAAGGGCAAGAAATCATTACCAACGCTAAGATTAAAAAACTGGAAAACGACTATCAAGGAGTGACTGCCGCTATTTACAGTTATCAAGACCGTTACCGGGCCCTGCCAGGGGACGACAGTCGGGCCGACGACCGGTTTGGCAGCGTCGCCGCCGGCGATGGAAATGGAAAGGTCAAGGGTAATTTTAATAGCACGACGGATACGGAAGAATCCCGTCTGTTTTGGTTACATCTGCGCAACGCAGGACTGGTCGCAGGCGCCACCGATGAACCACAACAACCACCGAATGCCTTCAATGGTGTAACAGGTGTCTCTTCTGAAAATGGTGCTGGTCTTCCACCGGGCGCCTTATTTGTGGGATTCAGCGGGATTCCTTACGACATTGCAAGAATAGTGGAATCACAACAGGATGACGGTGAATCCAACAATGGCAATGTCCAAGCCAGTTTGGATGGCACCACGACGGCCGCTACCAGTTATGAAGACAACAAGGTTTATAACCTGTTTCTATCTTTGTAACAAGAACTGGATACAAGACATTATGGAAGATGTCTTAAATCCAGTCGTAGAGAAGGTGAGAACAGTAACCTGGTTAAGTGGTAGCCCAACATCATTGAGGAGAAATTCCATGAAACAACCAGCCGGATGGACGTTGGTAGAAATAGCGATTGTCATGGTAGTCATCAGTTTGCTACTCGGTGGGGTCCTGAAAGGGCAAGAGATTCTTACCAATGCCAAAATTAAGAAGATTGAAAACGACTATAATGGCGTGAAAGTGGCCATTTATCTCTATCAAAACCGTTATGCGGCCCTGCCAGGCGATGATGGAGGCGCCAAAATGAGGTTTGGAGAAGAAATAACCGGCGGTGATGGAAATCGATTCATCAATGGCGTATTTGACTCAACCGAAGATACCGACGAAAGTCGTCTCTTCTGGTCACATTTGCGTTCCGCAGAATTAATAGCAGGAGAGAAAAGCTCCACCGAACAACCTCTCCACGCCTTTCAAGGGATCATAGGAGTGTCTTCCGAAACCTGGGGAAGAAGTCCGTTCGCCATAGTGGGCACGTTTGTAGCATTTACGAATATTTCCAATAAAGTGGCCCTGATTTTAGAAACTCGAAGTGACGATAACGACCCTTATCGGGGAATCATTGAAACCGATGCCATGGACGGATATGACAACCCTGCAACCGTGCATAATTTGTATTTTGGCTTGTAGTCCGACACGATGAGGTCGTCTTTATGATGTGCAAACAACAAGGTTTTACGTTAGTAGAAATAGTAATCGTCGCAGTCATTATGGGTCTGTTACTCGGCGGTGTAATGAAAGGACAAGAATTGGTCACTAACGCTAAAGTGAAAAGTATAGAAGCCAACTTTAACAGCGTGGCGCAAGCGATTCATACCTATCAGGAACGCTATAACGCCTTACCAGGGGATGATGGTAATGCGGCAGGCAGATTTGTAATCAATAGCACTGTCACGGTAACGCCGAATGGTAAAATTGAGGGGGCTTATAAGGAAACAACTGAGCCAACTACCGCAAAAGAGAGTGGTTTAGCGTGGCAACATTTACGGGCCGCAGGATTGATTGAAGGTTCCCCAGCCGATTTTGTAGGGCCCACAAATGCCTTTGGTGGAAACATTGGGATAGGAATGGATTCAGTTTTGATGCCCTGGGTATTTATCGGCTTCACCAACATTCCCAATCAAATCGCGGTTCTCTTTGAGGAACATAGCGATGGGTGGCCTCTTAATTCACAACAAGGACGAGTTCGTGTAGAAATGGGTGGGACGTTGGATAACAAAAATTATAGTGAAAACAAAGTGTTGAATTTACTATTTTCCCTATAAAGGTAGCATTAGTTACTTCCAATCAATGCCAAATGATAGTTATGAAAATAGGTCCTTACACCCTGAAAAACCATCTCATCCTGGCGCCGATGGCTGGCGTCACAGACCGTCCTTTTCGACAACTGTGTAAACAACTAGGTGCGGGACTTGCAGTGTCGGAAATGATTTCTTCTAACTCCCTGTTATGGGGTAGTGAAAAAACCAAACGGCGGGCGAACCATGACGGCGAAGTAGAACCACGTAGCGTTCAAATTGTGGGTGCAGACCCGCAACTATTGGCAAAAGCGGCCCGATATAATGTTGATAATGGGGCCCAAATCATTGACATTAACATGGGTTGCCCTGCCAAGAAAGTTTGCAACGTCATGGCCGGTTCGGCACTGTTAAAAAATGAAACCTTGGTCGCCCACCTTCTGGAAATGGTTGTCGCCGCAGTTCCTGTACCTATCACCTTAAAAATTCGCACGGGCTGGGATAAGGAACATCGCAATGGAGTAAAAATTGCCCAAATTGCAGAACAGGCTGGGGTACAAGCAATTGCCGTTCATGGACGCACTCGTGCTTGCGGTTTCAGTGGTCAAGCAGAATATGATACCATTGCACAAATTAAAGCAACGGTCAAGATTCCTGTGATTGCCAATGGCGATATTAACAGTCCTCACCAAGCCAAATATGTTCTGGATTATACCAAAGCAGATGGCATTATGATAGGTCGCGCTGCCCAAGGTCGTCCTTGGATATTTCGTAACATTGCCCATTATTTGGACACCGGGGAACTGTTACCAGACCCTTCTCGGCTGGAAATTCGTGACTTGTTGTTAGCACATTTGGACAATTTATATCAATTCTATGGAGAATACATTGGTGTGCGTACCGCCCGAAAACATTTATCTTGGTATAGCAAAGGACAACGTTATGCGGCAGTATTTCGGGATACGATTAACCGGGTGGAAACGGTAGCAGAACAAATTCGGTTAACAAAGGAATTTTTTGAACAGCCTGCGAAAGGAGAGGGGCAGGAATCCGAAGCGTAGCTGTCTGCCAGCCGGCTAAAGCCTCAATGCTGTTAAGTTAAAGAAAACAGCCCCTGAAATGAATCGACAGGTTACTTTATTTCTTAACTTAATGGCATTGCGGCTAAAACCTCCATTCCTTCGACGTGTTCCTTAACTATGCCCTTTACCTCTTCCCTCCAGTTGACAATAACATAACCCCTCCCAATCCGCCTAACACGATTCCCAGTACATGCCCATTCCACTGGGTCCACGTCTGTATAGATAAGAGGATAGTGGCACAGAAGACAAAAGTGCTACCCATGAGAACCACTGCCAACCGTTCTTGTTGATGTTGCAAATCGCGACGTAAGTCACTGACTTCATGGGCCAGACGTTTCAAATGACCGGATTGCACTTGATGTTGGAGGAGGGCATCATGAACTAAGGAAGGTAATTCGGGCAATTTTTCGGCCCAGAGAGGTAAATTGGTACGTAGTCCTTTCAGAAAAGCGCGGACTCCGACACGTTCATCCATCCACCGTTCCAAATAAGGTTTAGCGGTCTTCCATAAGTCCAATTCAGGATACAATTGGCGTCCCAGTCCTTCAATATTGAGAAGCGTTTTTTGCAACAGAACCAGTTGCGGTTGCACTTCCACATTGAACCGACGGGCCGTTTGAAAGAGACGTAAGAGAACCAAACCAAAGGAAATTTCTTTCAACGGTTTGTCAAAAATGGGTTCACAGACACTCCGAATGGCGCCTTCAAATTCTTCAATGCGCGTGTTGGCCGGCACCCAACCGGAGTGAACATGCAATTCAGCAACGCGATGGTAGTCACGGCGAAAGAACGCCAAAAAGTTGGCCGCTAAATACTGTTGGTCCTCTTGACTCAACGTGCCCATGATACCAAAATCGATGGCAATATAGTGAGGTTGGAAGGGATTGTTAATATCCACGAAAATATTGCCAGGGTGCATATCGGCATGAAAGAAGTTATGACGAAAGACTTGCGTAAAGAAGATTTCTACACCCGATTCGGCTAGATGTTTGAGATTCACACCCTGACGTTTTAGGGTCGTAATGTCACTGATGGAAAGCCCGCGAATCCGTTCCATGACCAGGACATTGGTTTGCGTGTAGTCCCATTCTATTTCGGGAACATACAGGAGTTCCGAATTTTGAAAATTGCGTCGCAACTGGGTCGCATTGGCCGCCTCTTGCATGAGGTCTAATTCACTGTCTAAATTCTTTTCAAATTCTGCAATCACTTCGCGAGGCCGTAACCGACGTCCTTCCACCCAATAACGGTTCGCCATGTTAGCAAAGAGATACAGCACTTCAATGTCTTGATGTATAATATTTTTAATCCCAGGCCGTAACACTTTGACGACCACTTCGCGTCCATTATGGAGTCGGGCAAGGTGAACTTGGGCAATGGAAGCTGCGGCCATAGGAGTATCATCAAATTCCGCAAACACTTCCTGAAGAGGACGACCATAAGTGCGTTCTAAAATTTGCCGGGCCGTTTGGCCACTAAAGGGCGTGACGTTATCTTGCAATTTAGCCAGTTCAACGGCCACATCATCAGGCAACAAGTCGCGGCGCGTGGACAGGATTTGACCGAATTTAACAAAGATAGGTCCCAGTTCTTCCAATGCTAACCGAATCCGCATTCCGCGTGTCAGGTGTTTTGGACGTAGCCAGTAGCCTGGCGTAAAATAGCAAAGGAGACGTAAGGGACGAAAGAGTTTAGTGGACAAGACAAGTTCGTCAAGTCCATAACGGGCCACCGTTTTAGAAATAGTGACTAATCGGAGGGCTTGACGTATGGGTAAGTGAAGCATGAACTATAGAATAGTGGATAATGGATAGTGGATAGTGGACCAGACGCCGGACTAGAGGCTTTAGCCGGTGGAAGGCGCCAGTCACCGGCTAAAGCCTCTAGTCCACCATATTTGATTGACTGACTTCATTATTCATTATTCATTGATTTAACCGTTGTATTCGTTGTTCTAACCGATCCAAGTCCTTCTGCAACAGGTTTACGTTTTGACACAACCCTTCCCATTGGGCACGGGTTGGCAGATGACCGGTTTTCGCAGGTAAAGAATCAATGACCTGGTGTTGTAACGTGTGCCAATGGGTACTGCTATAGTGTTGACCTTTGCGACACTGGTTCACCACTTGTCGGGCCGTATCTTTGCCTAACCACTGGGCAAAGGTATTTTCCCAGTCAATCTGTAAATGGTGAATAATGTCTAACCCTTGTTGGGCCAAGTTGACATCGCCGTGAACCGTCACTTCTGGGGTCTCTTGCAAAGTCTTCTCACGTTCGAGGAGGAGACGTAGAAGGGTAATGGGCGGTCCCGCCAGATGCACATCAATGTCGCCATGATATTGATTGAAGACCAGAATACCTTGACTGTCTGGGAAGAAATAGAGTGACGAGTGGGAGGAGGGTATCCCATACACGTCCACTCGAATGATTTTCCCGGCCAACTGGCCCAGGGCCTGTAAGCTGTGCGGGTCGGAATGGAAGGCTTGGTTTAAAAGAGTTTCTAAGAGAGGGGCGAGAAATTTCATGGGGAACTATGATGTATGTGAGGTGTGTGATGTATGTGATGGTGTGAGATAACTGTGACGTAGGTGGAGTGTGATATGATTGTGACAAAGTTGTTTTAAGAAGTGTGCCCTCTAGCTTTCCTCTCATCACCTCACACATATCATACACATCACATACATCACAGTTTTATTGTTAAACCTTTTCCAATTTAGGCAGAGGCACTTTTGATTCATCGTGCATGATGACCACCGTCCCTGCGATTTTATCATGCCAACCTTGTTTGCGTTTATCCCAAATTATCCAGAGAAAGCCGAGTCCCAATGGTAAGGCCGAGATGAAATAGCCAAGGTAACGTAGGATAGCTTGGCCCAAGGTGGGAGGATGACCTGTGCGGGCATCTACCACGTCACAATCATACAGTAATTTGCCAGGCGTGGCTTGGTATGTCATCCAAAAAAAGAGGACGATAAGGGCCGGCAAGAGGTCGTTAATAAGGATAACTGGCCATCCAAATTCTTCCAAGAGGACCAGATAATCGGAAGTAAAGAGATCATTGAGGACGTTTAGAACCTCATTGCCATATCTCAAGACCAAGAGACAAAAGACTAGCGTCCCTATCCATAAGGTATCTAAAACGGTGGCAGCCAGCCGGCGCCAAAAGCCGGCATATTCGGTGAAGGCGTTGATGATCATAGTTTAAAACCACGGTGGACGGCAACAATTCCGCAGCTTAGATTATGGTAGTCACACCGTTCAAAGCCAGCGCGTTGCATGAGTTGAAGAAGAGTATCTTGATTCGGGTGCATTCGAATCGATTCCGCCAAGTAGCGATAACTGTCATGGTCTTTGACTATCAACTTCCCTAATCGCGGTAACACTTGGAACGAATAGACATCATAAAACGGTTTTAACCAAGGTTGTTGAACCTCTGAAAATTCCAAAATGAGAACTCGTCCGCCCGGTTTGAGGACGCGAAACATGGAGGCCAGGGCCGCGTCTTTGTCAGTCACATTACGCAATCCGAAGGCAATGGTAATTATATCAAAACTCTGGTCCGCAAAGGGCAAGGTTTCGGCATTAACTTGGGCATAGGTGACAACCAAACCACGATTCAGTAATCGTTCGCGTCCCACTTGTAACATGGAGGCATTAATGTCAGCCAAGACGACTTGACCTTCTGGGCCTACCAGAGGAACAAATTTGGCTGCTAAATCACCTGTGCCACCCGCCAGGTCAAGCACATGATGACCGCGTTGTGTGCCAGCCAGTTCAATGGTAAATCGTTTCCAAAGGCGATGTAGGCCAAGGGACATTAAGTCATTCATCAAGTCATACTTCGTGGCTACGGAGTCAAAGACTTGGGTGACTCGGCGTGTTTTTTCTTGAGGTGAGACTTGGGTAAAGCCAAAGTCGGTGGTATTATTGTTAGGTGTCATTGTCTTTAAACTCTATTTTGTGGCAACTTTTCTATAATAGCATGGAATTTCATATTAGGTACTCACCTTTTCACAATATACCAATTCATGATAATATCATCTGTGTGTTATCAATGCTAGGTATTATTATAACATTATTATTGCGTTCTTTTATAAAGAAATATTAATATAATTTTACTATGTGATTTTCAGGACGCCTATAACACCGCCAAGATAGGTGTTGCACACCCAGTCAATTTGTCATAAAGTATCTCTACTCTCGTCATTTCCCTAAAACCATTCAATAATTCTAACCACGCTTAACGCGGGGGCCACAAGTTCCACATTATCGTGCAAGGTTGCGCTTTGAACTCCTGGTTTGGCGAGGTTTAGCGAAGAACTGCTTTAAAACAGTAATTGTTTCATTGACAGGAAAAATGATTATGGGTAAAGTATTATAGTAATATCCCACAAACCTGTACGATTTCCGCTGGAGCGCAATAAGAATTATTGCGCGTAAGAGGATAATGTACAATTTTATAGAAATATCACTGGCGAGTGTGTATACTTTTTTCAAAATATTGTGATAAACTGCCATTTCTCTATAGTTTTCCGAAAATCACCCCATGAACCCAACCACACTTGACCTCGTACTGATCATACCTTTGCTAGGTATCTTGCTATTACTCCCTGCCAGCCTCTCTGGACGGTGGCGGACTGCGGGATGGCTAAATAGTCTGGTTTCTATCGCCACGTTTCTTGCCACCGTAGGATTAGCCTGGGAAGTCTGGCAAACAGGTCCCCAATGGTCTCCTAAAAAGTTATTCTTCATTGACGCTTTCAACATTTATATTATCCTGATCACCGCTTTTGTGGGCATGAATACCGCCATTTTCTCGCAATCGTATATGGCTGATGAAGTCGAACATGGACGAGTGAAAGTCCGCCACATGCGCTTGTTTAATGTCATGTATCAAGGCTTTATGTTCTCCATGTTATTAGCGTTGAGTACCAACAATTTGGGACTGTTATGGGTTGCCATGGAAGCGGCTACGTTGGCTACCGTGTTACTCGTCAGTCTCTATCGAACACCCGAAGCGATTGAGGCGGCTTGGAAATATTTTATCTTATGTGGTGTCGGCATCGCCCAAGCCTTGTTTGGCACCGTCTTAATTTACTTCGCGGCAGAGAAAGTGATTCCTCTGCATAATGATGCCTTGTTATGGAGTGTGTTACATACCAGTGCGGCCCAATTGGACCCTACCGTAATGAGTATTGCGTTTGTCTTCATTTTGGTTGGTTATGGCACCAAAGTCGGTCTCGTTCCCTTACATAACTGGCTTCCCGACGCCCATTCCGAAGGACCGACGCCCATGTCCGTCGTCCTCTCTGGCTTACTTCTCAATGTTGCACTCTATGCGTTAGTGCGAGTGAAAATCCTCGTCGATGGTGCCTTGCCAAACAATTTAACTGGACACTTGATGATGGGTTTTGGTCTCCTCTCCTTCCTCGTAGCTGCCTTATTTTTACCTCGTCAGCAAGATATTAAACGTCTCTTCAGTTACTCTTCCATAGAACACATGGGACTGATGACCTTTGCCTTTGGCGTTGGGCATCCTATCGCGGTGTTTGGGGCCCTATTGCATCTGGCGGCCCATTCTTTAACCAAGTCCGCCGTGTTCATCACCGTAGGTCATGTAGCGCATATTACTAAAACGCAATCGATAGACAACATTCGAGGTCTGTTAAAAACGCAACCGACTGTAGGCTGGGGATTGTTGCTAGGTACCATTGCCATTGCAGGCTTTCCACCGTTTGGAATTTTTACCAGTGAATTTTTGTTAATCACCGCTACCATGAAGACCTGGCCCTGGTTAACCGTCCCGTTACTAATCGGCTTAGTGATCGCCTTTGTCGGCTTATTCAAACATTTACATCCGATGGTGTATGGAGAACCACCCGCCGAACAAATTGCGGTACGGGCGAACATGTGGCCAGTGCTAATCCACTTGCTACTGGTGTTATGGCTAGGTTTATCCCTGCCCGGTTTCCTTGACCTTTGGTTTGACCAGGCCACTGAAGTAATTAGTGGCAATTCTGTGAGGAGTGCATTGTTATGACCCATTTTGTTTGGCTACCTCAGTTACTTGCCGGCCTTGAACATGAACACGTTTTAATTCGTGGTAGTTCCCCTTATTTACTGGCGCCGGCCCATCTGTTACATATCGAAATAGAAGATTGGAAACCCTGTGTCGCAGAAATTTCCAGACAACAATTTCGCTTCAGTGCCATCTGGGCCGAAGAGAGTCCACCAGGACATTTTGAACAAGAAGGACTCTTTATTGTCAATGCGGCTTATGAAAAGCAAGGAGATTATCTTGTCTTACGAACCGAAGTGCCTTTTTCGAAACCCGTCATTCCTTCTCAAACACTTCTGTATCCCGCGGCCAATCGTGCGGAAAGACATTTACAAGACTTGTTTGGATTGGTGTTCGAAGGACATCCGGACCCACGTCGTTGGACCCGGCATAAAGCGTGGCAAGCCGATCAATACCCGTTGCGCCGAAGTTTTCCAGTACAGGGTCTCTCCAATTCTTCACCAACCGAGGTGACTCCCGCAGACAGTGATTATCCCTTTTTACAAGCCCATGGCGCTGGTGTCTATGAAATTCCAGTAGGACCCGTTCATGCGGGAATTATTGAACCAGGTCATTTTCGCTTCCAAGCAGTGGGCGAAACGGTATTGAATTTGGAAGAACACTTGGGTTACGTGCATAAAGGCATCGAGAAAATTGCCGAAGGACGAGATGCAGAAGGGTTAGCGCGGCTGGCTGGCCGAGTCTCAGGAGACACCACTGTCAGTCACACTTGGGCTGCTTGTATGGCTATGGAACGGGCCGCCAATTTGTATGTCCCACCGCGTGCCTTGATGTTACGGGCTATTATGGCGGAACGGGAACGGATCGCCAATCATTTATGGGATATTGCGGCCATTTGTAACGACGTGGCATTTACGTTTGCCTACTATCAATTTGGACGGTTGCGCGAACAATGGTTACGTTTTAATCAAGACATCTTTGGACATCGTTTGATGATGGATTGTATCGTGCCAGGAGGTGTTCGGGGTGACTTGAGTGAAAAACATCGGCTTGAACATATTGACCGGGCGGCCCAGTTACATACTGAACTGCATGAGTTGGAAGGCATTTTAGAACGTCATACAGGCTTAGAAGATCGGCTGGCAACCGCCGGCGTGTTGAGTCCCGAATTGGCCGCCAAACTTGGTTGTATTGGATACGTGGGACGGGCCAGTGGACATAGTTATGACGTGCGTCGTGATTCACCGTATCCGCCGTATAACCAATTTAGTTTAGAAGTGCCTTCCTATACCGCAGGCGATGTGGATGCCAGACTGCAAGTTCGATTGGATGAAATTCACGTCTCATTGCATTTGTTACATCAGATGCTAACTCGCTTACCTCGTAGTGAAACCTCTACCCCTTGGCAACCTCCCGCTGAAGATGCCGAGGGACTAGGTTTGGTAGAAGGTTTTCGCGGTGAAATTTTTAGCTATGTGCGATTTGGAGGAGAAGGAAAAATTAGCCGTTACTATCCGCGTGACCCCAGTTGGTTAAATTGGCCAGCGTTGGAATTGCTGATTCGCGATAACATTGTGCCGGACTTCCCGGTATGCAATAAATCGATCAATGGGTCTTATTCGGGACAGGATTTATAAATGTAGGGTGGATTAAGCGAAGCGTATCCACCACGTTCGATTCAGGTGGATACGCTTCGCTTAATCCACCCTACCTTGTACAACACTACCGGAGAGAATTCATCATCATGGCGCGAAAAAAGACCGCGTATGCTTGCCAAAAATGTGGTGCCCTGACACCAAAATGGTTAGGGCAGTGTCCTGAATGTGAGGCTTGGAACTGTTTGCAGGAGACCACCATAGAGGAGACGCCCAGTAAATATGAAACGCGGTTAGGTGGTTATGCGGGGATTGAACAACCGGGGGTCTGTTTACTCAATGCGGTGGCCGCGTCGCGGGAATCACGGACGACGACGGGAATTAAAGAATTAGACCGGGTGTTGGGAGGCGGTTTGGTCAACGGTTCCGTCGTCTTGATTGGCGGAGACCCCGGCATTGGCAAGTCGACTTTGTTGTTACAAACCTTGGCAGGAATCAGTCAAACTGAGATTCATTCACCCCTCTACGTGACAGGTGAAGAATCGCCTCAACAAGTCAGTTTACGCGCCCATCGTTTAGGTTTGGATGTGAGTCGTATCAAGTTACTAACCGAAACTCAGGTAGAACGAATTTTAGGCATCGCTTCACGCGAAACACCCAAAGTCATGGTCATCGACTCCATTCAAACGATTTATACCGAAGCCCTCCAATCCGCCCCTGGTTCGGTTGCCCAAGTACGCGAAAGCGCGGCACTGTTAGTCCGGTTTGCCAAACGACATAATGTCGCCGTGTTTCTCGTCGGACATGTCACCAAAGAAGGGTCTATAGCAGGTCCAAGGGTTCTCGAACACATGGTGGACACCGTCTTGTATTTTGAGGGTGACAGTGGCACCAGTTTTCGAATCATTCGGGCCATTAAAAATCGCTTCGGTGCCGTCAATGAATTAGGCGTTTTCAACATGACCGGCCAAGGGTTAGAAGAAGTGAGTAACCCGTCGGGCATTTTTATTTCTCACCATGAAGAGGAAGTGTCCGGCAGTGTCATTATGGTCTCCCACGAAGGCAGTCGCCCCATGCTAGTCGAAGTGCAAGCCTTAGTCAACGAATCTCATGCCCCCGCAGCCCGCCGAGTGACATTGGGACTCGACCCCAATCGGTTAGCGATGCTATTGGCCGTGTTACATCGGCATGGCGGAGTCGCCACTTATGATTTGGATGTCTTTATCAATGTCGTCGGCGGTGTGCGAGTGACCGAAACGGGGTCTGATTTAGCCGTCTTAATGGCCGTGTTATCCAGTTTGCGCAATAAGATTTTGCCTGAAGGATTGGTCGTCTTTGGAGAAGTCGGATTAGCCGGCGAGATTCGCCCCGTCCCCAGCAGCTTAGAACGGTTACGCGAAGCCTCTAAACATGGATTTAAGCAAGCGATTGTGCCCAAATCCAATGTACCGAAGGACGGACTAGCAGACCTTGAAGTGGTGCCGGTGTCGCGGTTAGTGGAGGCGTTGCGGGCGGTGTAGTGTTGGAGTAGAGGTGGTCGCCGCAATGCCATTAAGTTAGGGAAAACAGTCCCCAAAATTAACAGACAGGTGGACTTACGGCTTTAGCCGGTGAGGAGTGGAACATAATTGAAATCGTGGGTCCCCGCCTCCGGCTAAAGCCTCTAGTCCACCACGATTTTAATTCTTGGGCATCTTTAATTCCTTAACTTAATGGCATTGAGGCTTTAGCCGGCGGGGGTTGGCACCGATTACTACAAGTGCGATATTCTTGTGAGTTGGAATTGTCGCCATATTGTCAATTACCATAAATTTGAGTATTTGAGAAAAATTAATGTCCTGCTGGGTTTGAACACGCCAGCGTTGGTAACACCATTAGAATTGTTGACGGGAGAAGATAATGATACTTAAAGATGACCCCATTACCGCCGAGATTCGTGCCATTCGACATCAGATTTCGGCAACTTATAACCATGATTTAACCCAGTTGTTAAATCATTATCAACAATTGGAACAAGAGTGGGTGACGCACGGGAAAATCGATTTTCCGGCTAGACAGGTGGCTACCCACTCTGCTTCTCTTTGTTCTACACCATTGTCAGTTTGAAGTGCATGTAAAGTGGGCAAGTGTTTTTTTGCCCCATACTCATCAACTTTTTCAGGGGAGGATAACCAACATGTCTAACACTCTCATTCCCAAACCAACCATTTTGAAGAATCGCCATCACGCGCCCAAACCTACCACCGCCGAAGATATTCGCAGAGATGTGGAATGGCTTCAACAACATCATCAAGAGTATCAAGGACAATGGATAGCCCTTCACAAAGGTGTCTTGTTGGGGGCCAATAAAAGTTTAGTGGCACTCCATAATACCATAGAGGATGCGGGACAATTGAAGAAGGCTTTATTTATCAGCCTCGCCTAGATTTGGGAATCGTATGAATAATCGCTATGGTCATTCTCAAAAATTGATTCAGAGGTATACAGGCGGTGCTTATTTACGATTTCTGTATGAAATTGGCCAACATAAACTGATTACAGGAGTAGAATGCGAATTTCCGAACATTCAACACCCACAGATGGCTTTGTTAGACACAGGGGCTGAATTATCCATCGTGAGTGGTGAAGTTTATCAATTATATTTCCAGAAACAAGTTTTCTTAGGTACGCCTGTCGGGACCACCAGTATTCATACCAGGCTTGGCACTTTTAAAGGAAGTCTCTATCGTGTCGAAGTGGAATTAACTGCCCATTGGGGGGAACCATTAACAGTGGAAGGTACTTTCCTCTTTTGCGAAGCCTGGAATGGGCCTACCGTCTTGGGTCTTCAAGGTTTTTTAGAACGGATTCGGTTTGCCATTGACCCGAATTATGAACAGGTGGGAGGTATTTATTTTGCGGCAACGGATTAGCCTTTGTAGGGTGGGCAAGTGTGTGTGGCTCGCCAATTAAGGGCCTGAATGGTGGGTAAACCAAAGGACGTTTGCCCACCCCTACAGGTCTGAGGTTCAGTTTCAAGAGGAGGAATCCATCTTTTGTAGTTTCGACGACCCGTTTCCAAGCGGTACCAGTTTGAAACCATGAGAGAATAAAAATCTCTCCACCTCCTGGTGAATGAAAGCGATTTCTTCGGTAGCTGACATGCCGGCACCAGTTTGTTTGAGTTGTTCCCGCCATTCCCAAACTTCGGCCACAGCGGAATCGATGAGAGAATTATTCATCATCAGTTACCTCCATTGGAGTTAGCATGACTAGGGGTTTATTATAACCATTGGTGAAATTAAAGGCTTGTACTTTCCGTTGGCGATTTAAGTTGGCTATATGTCGCAGATTCCAACTGACTATCACATCGAGTTCGTGAACCGTCGCTATTGCAATATGTTGTGCATCGTAACCAGATTTTGGTGGTAGAATCTGGTGTGTCAAATAGGTGTTAGCTAACTCGTAAGACATGGGGTCTAAAGGAAGCACCTGGGGTTGATGCGTGTTCATCAAACCCAGTAGTTGAATTTGTCTCTCCAAAGTAGCATTCTGAATTTCTTCTAACACTACTTCTGACACGTAAAGGTCAAAGTGGCGACTAGGTAAGTTTACTCCATGATAACTTCCAATCGCTTCCCAAACAAATTGGCTATTTGTTCCAGCAGATTCAAAGTAGGGTTGCAAGTTTGGGGATTTTCCAGTTGTTGGTAAACTTGTGAAGAAACGTGGAGTCGCTTGGCAATTTCTTCAACACCGCGATGACCACGCCATTTCCTGAGATAATAAGCCAATTCAATGGCAGGTGACACATAGATTCGTTGCAAATTATCGCCTTCTTGACGGGAGGGGGCTGGTGGTAGCAAGCCGCGGGCAATATCCACCTCTAAACATCCATTCAAGGCTTCGCTGGCGTGTTGAATAGCTTCCGCAAAGGTGTTACCATAAGTGTTAATAGAGTCAAGGTCTGGAAAACTGACTAAGTAAGTATCATCCATGGCTTGAATCTCTGCTAAGTAGTACATAGTACCTCCTATTATTGTTTAAGTCCAGCTTGTTTGAGAATAGTGGAAACTAAATGAGGATGAAGGTCTTTAGCACCATGTACTGGTATCGGAATGGAACGGTGTCCAGCCTTGACCAGAATGTGATGAGAACCCTTGATTCTATCTAATTTCCAACCCTGTTTGGTTAAAATTTCGAGTAGTTCTTTTCCATTCATGGGGAAACCGCTTCGTTCTAAGTTAAAGTAGGGTGCGTCCCACGCACCGTTTGAAAAATCGCACCATTCCTGAAATATATAGTTCTAACTGGTCGTTTGGCAACGAATGAAAGAATTGTTGCGTCACGGCCCGTTTTTCGGGCGAGTCCTCAACAGAGTAGAAATTCCAAACCGACGTTTCTAAGTAAAGTTTGAGTTTTTTCATAGTGAGTGATGAGGGTCGTTACACAGGTGAGTATAACATTCCTCCTTTAGCCAATGCAACTCCCGTAGGGTGCGTCCCACGCACCTTTCCCCAACTTTGCCAATTTTGACCTTTCGTCTGTCAGTATGTTATATCATAATACCCCTAAAACCAAACCTCAATTACCCCAAATAGCAAGCCACTAACAGCCGTTGTTCAGTTGACTGGGATTTCAGGTAATACTATTAAAATCAAATAGTTACCTATATTAGAAATTTCCCTTTGAAAATATTTTATTTGTGTTTTATTGACTTTTTTAGAAATGCCCATATATACTTGTGCGTATGTGCGGAGCCTATGAAATGCTTTGTTATTGAATGGGTATTGCTTTTGAACATTAGCCCATTTTATTTAGACCATCAACTTGAACCATCCATTTGCTTTTGGTTTGATAGATGATGTGTAAAGAAACTATTGTATACTGAACTAAATTTTCTTAGAGATTAAGAGGGGATAAAACTGTGATGAATACTTCAATGTTTAAAGTGCCAATCATGGCCAGGCTACCCCCCTAACCCGGCTGGAGTGCAAAATGAAATTTGGCACAAGAAGCTGGAGTACAAAATGAAATTTTGCTAAAGTAAGGATTGGCTGACTCGACACCCTACACGGCTAAAGTCCGCCAGCCCGCGGTTTTATTACTCTCATTCACTTAAACTTACATATTTTGGAGGAACACAGGTATGCAATCGTACCAATCTCAACGTGCCCCGTCAAGTGGGGGCACTTTTAATAACCAGCCACGCCGTGTCCCGTGGCGAGACTCTCTCGCTTGTTGGTTATCGGTAATGTGGCTATCTATCTGCACGGCCTGCCGTCTCAGTATGCGGCAAGGGCAGGCGGTGTGGCGTGTCTTTTGGAGTTCGACTTTGGTCGGCAATACAAAACGTGCTGATGGACCATCGGCGCGACAACGGGAGAATTTTCCCCTACAACGGGCGGACGGTTTTGCCCAAAAACTAATCGCAGGGTGGCTTGCGCTATCTATGGCGATGCTGAAAACTCGAAAAGGTGTGGTTTCGAAACTCCTTGTTGCCGCCGCAATTTTGACGGTATTGTTTCCCTCAAACTTGGTGTTTGCGTTTTATCCCGTGACACACGAAGAAGTTACAGACTCGGCTATAGATAGTTTGGGTATCAATGCCGCAACGGAATTGACTAAGCGGTTTTCCAATACAGCTAAGTCCTTGATTTCTGGTTATAACTCCAGAACGGATAGAGGGGACATATTACTAAGCAACACTGGAAATACAACATTATTTAACACTCCATCCGCCCATTGTGATAGCGAGGAGATTTGGGAGTGTTCTTGGAGAGTTTTGGCTTATAGGGACAGAGCCGTAGCCGCCTTTAAAAAGATTATGCAAAATCAAGCTAATCCTGGATTTAAGGTAAACATAAACGTCATTGAACAGGTTAAGGATAACAACGGTTTACCTGTTAAGGATGAAAAGGGTTCTTACGTTTATGAATCAAAGGCCATGCCTCTTTCAGATTATCCCCATTTTTATATTGGTAGCGCTCTGCACACACTCCAAGATTTTTATGCTCATTCAAATTGGGTTGAGCTAAAGCTAAAAGGTGTGATAAATGAAGAAGTATCAAAGATAGGAGGAGGGGAGATAGGAGCATCAGTAAAGGACGATATTTCCGCTGCAAGACGGATTGTCCCTAATAAGGAGACTACAAAGGAGACTACAAAGGAGACTACAAAGGAGACTACAAAGGAGACTACAAAGGAGACTACATGTGATGCTAACGCTCTCAGTTATGCAAAACTCACCGAGAAAGGGTTAACACGTTTGACAAGTGGGTATTATCCTGATACTGATACTCCAAAAGGTAAGTGCGCGCATGGTGGTTATCCTGTTCTCGCAGATGATACTGGCATAAATAAAGATGATCTTCTTAGATATGAATCTGGGAATTCTTGGGGAGAAAGTAATAATGACTATTTCATGATAAATGGAATAGCTTATGCCGATGCATACAATGGGGCTCATGAGGCTGCGATAAAGCACTCAGAGATGTTCTTAAATGCTTTGTTGAAACATATTCAATCTACCCAAATGGGGGAAACTGATTTAATAAGATACAAAAATCTGGGTATTCTTATTTCACCAGAAAAGAAAGTAAATGTACTTGCAGACAGTAATTATCTTCCTGCAAAAAGCGGCACACTTGGGCGCGAGTATGGTGCAATGGAGGAAGGTCTTCATGAGACGCTCTCTGAGCCTACCTACAAAATGTACACGGAGATAAATAAAACCAATCCTCAAACAATGCTAGTAACGAATAACGCTTCTCTGGCAGATTTGATGAGTACCCTTACCGGGACAGCCACCGACAGTACTGGGACAACTACTCCCACTGGAGATGGTTTAGCGCTACCAGAATATGTTCCTGGAGACGAAAAAACAGCGATAACCCTCAATGACGGTTCTGTGGCAACCAGTTGTACATTTACGGACGTAGTGCAAACTGAATACTATGCAGAGGGCGTTAATGCTTTTTGTAGTGCTGGTATTTTGATAGGCTATTCCGAAAATGGTCAGCGGATATTCAAACCGACTCAAACAGCTACTCTGGCTGAAGTACTCAAAGTCCTTTTATTTGCCAGCGACTATGCGCGTGTTGGTGAACTGAGTGCGGCCAGCAATCCGTGGTATCAATTTTTCTTGGATGATACCGTGATAAAAGGACTGAATCTTGGCGGATTAGACATAAACAGTAATGTGTTGCGTCGCCAAGTAATGGGATGGGTCGCGACATTGTTTTATGACTATACTGGTAGCGACCCCGTAGCCTTTCTTGTGAGTAAAGGTGTTACCAGCGGCACCAATTTGGATGCCAATATCAATCGCGCTGAAACCGTAACCCTGGCTTATCGCGCCGCTAAAAATGCCAATAAATATATATTTTATGGCTTGCTAGGGATGCCTACTCAAACATTAGCCACTGCTACCAATATAGGACAAGCTGTAGCAAGCAGCGCCTTAAACAATGTTGGAATGAGATACCCTTACATAGACTCAACCGCAACCTATTGCGCCAGATTTGTCCGCAGTATGTTTGAAAAGCCCGTTGTTACAACGTGGCTGGATGCGAAAGATATATGTAATTACTACGGAAATGCCGGCTTGATGCACAGTGACACCAGTCCACCCGTTGGCGCCGCAATCTGTTATAAACCTGCGGCTGAAACCAATGGAAATCATGGTCACATTGCCGTTGCAACAGGTGGTGGAGAAGAAGTCAGTGCCACCAGCACTAAATCGGGTGTTACTAAACGACAAATCGTTTTCGGTACTGGCTATCAAGGTTGGATTAGTCCAGAGGATTATAACAACAATTATCCATCTGGTACCTCAGCCCGTCATGCCACTCGCACAGTACGTTCGGAGTTGACCACGCAACCGGCGACCGATGATGTCTGTAATAAGCCGGTTATGCAGGCACTCTACAATGCGGTTATTGCCCATCAAACCCCTGGGTCGGTGTATTTGTTTACCGATGCCAGTGCTAATGATGCACAATTCAGCAATGCCGTGACCGCTGTTGCTAAAGAACACAACATCAACATCTATCCTGTCATAACGGATAAGTGTTCGCCTGGCATGAAGACTAATGCCGAGTTGATAAAACTCGCACAAGAAAGTGGTGGACAGCTATTCCAAACTCCACAAACGGGTGAAGGACTGGCGGGCATCTTGGAAACTCAAAAAGCGGCCATTACAGAAGACTATGAACCGCTGTTGATGGTGCGAGACACACTAGCCAGTGGCGAGAAAAATTACCGTGTGCCAGTGGATTCCACCTTACAGGATTTGATTGTCACAGTGGGCTTGGCAGAGAATGGTCTTATTCATCTGTTCACTCCCAATGGACAAGAGGTTGCCACAGAAAGCAATGCCACAGTAACGCCATTACCCAATGGGCAAATTATTCGTATCAGTCAACCGCAAACGGGTGACTGGCATTTACAAATCACCGGTGCCGGCGAGTTTACTGCTTCGGTACGTGGACATAGCGATATTCAGATAATGGATTTCAACGTGGTGGAATTTCGCGGTGTTCCTGCACGCGGCGGTTTGTTCCCGATTAACGGCTTGCCAGTGGCCAATACCGAATCTACCATTTTGGTAGATTTACTTGGTTCATTTGCCAACGCACAAATGCAACTGCGGGCCGAAAACGGAGAGGTTCTGCAAACACTGAATATTAATCCCACGGAAGCGGGAGAATATCCAGCTAAATTGACCTTGCCTTCCCAAGCCAGTCGTGTATATTTAACTGGTACAGACAGCAACGGTCACGAGTTTCTTCGTGCTTATCCACCTCTATTGTCCGGTAAAAACGTGAAAGTAGAAGGTGTGCAAGCCGACCGAGAAGCTATCATTGGACGCACTTACAAGGCCAGTGTCCGTGTCACTAATGTCGGTGCCAGCGATACTTTCAGTCTGGTGGCAATTGACAATGCGAACCTGCCCGTTGCGATAACCCCCAATGCGCTTACCCTGGCAGCCAATGCTTCGGAAGTAGTTAATATTTCGTTGGACATACCAGCAGAGATGTTGTTGGGTATGCCCTTGCATCTGACGGTCCTCGCACAAAGCACCACCAATTCCGAAAACCACAACTACCTGAATATCGAAAGAGAAGTTCAAATCGATACAGATGGCGACGGTGTTTCAGATGAAATGGAACAGGGACCAATCGGCGGAGACACCAGTTACGATGGTAATCAGGACGGCACCGCAGATTATTTACAAGCAGGTGTGGCCTCTTTACACACGTATGACTCACATGAGTATGTGACGCTAGTATCGCCGGACGGGAAGCCCCTGGCCAATGTAGTTGCAACAGCACCCACAGAGAATTTTGACATGTATCCGTTGGGTCTTCTCGATTATGCCGTGGATGGCGCCGGCCAAACGCGGCCAGTCGTCACGATCCCAGAAGGCAAAGGTTACTATGATATAGTGCAATTGGGGAAAACGATAGTGATTGATGGCAAACAAGAGACAGAAGGCAGTCCCGCCTACATCATTGCCGGCACCGCCCAAAACCACCTCCTAATTTATACCCCACAAGGAGAACTCAAAGCCACGGTCCTCCTCGCCGATGGCAACCCCTGGCAAATTGCCACACTCAATGCCGATGACGACCCCGCCAACGAAATTGCCGTCGCCCAAAGTCAAACCCTGTACGAATTGACCGGTGAAGTGAGTGCTGCGACTTTACCCAGTGGAGAACTCTTTATCATCAAAGCCGATGTGGACGGTGACGGTACCCCAGAAACCGTGAAAGGTTCAAACAATGCCGATGAAGTCATCATTGATGGCATTCCTCTGAAAGTCTTTGGCACCTCTGCGGACCTACGCCGTACCACTCGTAAACAAGGTGGCAACTCCAATTCTAATCCAGCCGGTGATAAAGGCAAGATTGCGATTTGTCACAAAGACAAAAATACCCTATACTTACCTGAATCGGCCATCAGTGCCCATTTAGGACATGGTGACGCATTAGGTGAATGTGGCAGTCAACCAACGTCAACCCCAACCACGACGGATTCGGCAACAGAAAATACCTCGACCAATATCCCAGCCCCTGACACCACTCCGCCACCTGAAACGGCACCTAACCCGGTACCCACTAACCAACCAGAAACTCAAGTCACCTTCTGCCACGACGGTTCAACCATTAACGTGCCTGAATCCGACGCCCCCGCACATCGAACCCACGGTGACCAAGAAGGGGCTTGTCCCACCCTCTTCATTCATGGCGTCAACGAAGGCGCCGGCGATGTCAATGGCGATGGTATTGCCGAAGTCGTGGCCGCGATGGCCACCCAAGGTAGCCGTGTGGAAGTGTATGCCAATGGCCAATTGACAAATAATTTTGACGCCTTTATAGGTAGCCGAGGTGTCCTAATTGCTGTCGGCGATGTCGTTGGAGACTCCCTAGCCGACCTCGTCACTGCCGAAGTGAATGGTCTGGAAATCAGAATTTTCAACAGTGCAGGTGTGCAGTTGGGAAGTTTCCCAACCCCTGAAAATATTGTCAGCCTGGCAATTGCCCAAACTGCTGTAGTCACGCCTCCTCCCGTCGTGACACCACCCACCGCAGTGGCCACGGTCCCCGAAGCAATTGCACCTCTACCTGTCGTCACGACCCCTGAAGTGACCACGGTCCCCAGCGACAGTGCGCCTCCTCCAGTCGTCACCACACCCACTGAAGTGACGCCACCCCCAGTAGCGGTTGCAACCTCTCCTGTCGTCACCACCCCCACTGAAGTGACCACGACACCTGCTGAAGTCACACCACCTCCCGTGATGACAACACCCATAACCGAAGTTACGACACCTCCCGTAGTCACGCCGGCACCACCACCCATCGTGATTCTACCCCCCGTCACGCCTTGTCCCACCGACGGTAATTTGGACGGAGTGTGCAATGCCTATGGCCAAACCATCAAAGTGACAGACATCTTACCTGGTGGTCAAGTATCTAATGGCATCTTAGAAGGCACTTTGAATAATCAAGGTTGGGTTTCTAACCTCACCCTCACCCCCACGGGCAAGTTAATCGGTGGAGTGGTCACCGGCTACGTCAAAAACCAAGGTGTGATGCTGGATTTTGAGTTTAAGGGAATGTCTATCATGGGTGGAACTTTGGGTGGAGTGATTCTCAATAGTAGCACAGTAGGAGGTTACTTCCAAGATGTCACCTTGCTGGCCAATACCAAGATTACGGGTGGGACTCTGAAAGGTACTATCAAAGGCGATAAGAAGTCTCCCGCCCTTTTAGAAAAAGTGCGAGTGAAGAAGGGGAGTCATTTGTCGGGAGTGAAGTTGGGGAAGGGAGTGAAGTTGGAAAAGGGAGTGATAGTGGAACAACAGACAAAGTAACCCGGTCTTTTCCTTTGCAGTCCTACATTGTTGAGAGATAACGCCCCTTCAAAGGGGGTTATCTCTTCCGCAATATTAATATATAGTCATATTCATTTAAACTGGTACGATTAAGTGAAAACACGCCGTTGGACTGGAGGCTTTAGCCGGCCGGCGGTAGGCACACTCCAGTCTTTGAGAAAGGGGAACGCCTACCGCCGGCCGGCTAAAGCCTCCAGTCCACCGAGGTCTTCGTTCTTTAACTACCAAAAAAGTCACCTTGAATTTTCCCCCAAATCCAACACTCTTGACATTTCCTCCGATAACGGTTATTCTACATAACTGAGTAGGGTAATCCAGACCTGACTCTCAAACCTATTTCAACTAACTTTTAAGGAGAATCATTTATGACTATTTTTCACTTCCTCCCACTGTCATACTTCTTACTCAACTTAACCATGCTGGCTGTTCCAGTCAGTTCTCTGGCACAAAGCCCCCCTACGGTGCCACCACCACCTGCCGCAACTGTGACCCCTGTACCTGCGATTGAGACGGTGGATATTAACACCGCCGATGTCGCCACGTTAGACCGTCTATTAGAGGGCATTGGTGAAAAACGGGCGCAGGCGATTGTGGAATGGCGGGAAAAACATGGGCCGTTTAAGACTATTTATGATTTGGAACAAGTTTCAGGGATTGGTCCGAAAACGATTGAGAAGAACAAACATCGGCTGGTAGTTTCAACCCCGGAAACGCCTGTGGCAGGGGCGGCGGTGTCAGCACCGGCCCCTTCAACCACAACGCCTCCAGTTTCCAAAGAAGAAGAGGATGCCCCTCCGGCAGAACCCGAAACTAATTCGGAATCGAACGAAACAACAAACTCAAAGTGAGTAATTAGAAGTGATCTGACCGCGGTGGGGTGGTGAGGGACCAAACATTCAGCAGTGTGCTGATGGTCTCCCACGAAGGCAGTCGCCCCATGCTAGTAGAAGTGCAAGCCTTAGTCAACGAATCCCAGGCCCCCACGGCCCGTCGTGTGACGTTGGGACTCGACCCCAATCGGTTAGCGATGTTACTCGCTGTGTTACATCGTCATGGTGGTGTCGCGACTTATGATTTAGATGTTTTTATCAATGTTGTAGGTGGTGTGCGAGTGTCTCTGAAACGGGGTCTGATTTAGCGGTCTTAATGGCCGTGTTATCCAGTTTGCGCAATAAGATTTTGCCTGAAGGATTGGTCGTCTTTGGAGAAGTCGGTTTAGCCGGCGAGATTCGCCCCATCCCCAGCAGCCTAGAACGGTTACGCGAGGCTTCCAAACATGGATTTAAACGGGCGATTGTGCCCAAATCCAATGTGCCGAAGGACGGACTAGCGGACCTGGAGATGGTGCCGGTGTCGCGATTGGTGGATGCGTTGCGGGCGGTGTAGTGGTGGAGTCCTAAAAGTTGTAGAGACTATTTTGGAGAGGCTTTAGCCGGTGACCATGTTGGAGTAGAGGCTTTAGCCGGTGACCATGTTGGAGTAGAGGCTTTAGCCGGTGACCATGTTGGAGTAGAGACTTTAGCCGGTGACTATGTTGGAGTAGAGGCTTTAGCCGGTGACTATGTAGAGGCTTTAGTCGGTGACCATGTTGGAGTAGAGGCTTTAGCCGGTGACCATGTGCCAACCCCTACCGGCTAAAGCCTCCACTCCGCAGCCTCCACTCCGCAGCCTCCACTCCGCAGCCTCCACTCCACGGTATATTCTTGGTGTCCTGAGTACCCGTTTGATAAATATGTACTCATTTGATAAATATCAAGTTAATGTTGCCTTCTTTAGAGTTATTCTTAGAATCTGTTTTATTGAATATGCACTTTAAGGACTTTCCAACTTTAACTTGAGAATAATCATACCATGAATAAAAGTACCATTCCTCTGTTAACTACCGTCATCTCCATGACCAGTTATGTTCCCTCAGCCTTTGCGTTAGGAGAATGTGGCTTGTCTTGCTGTATTGGCAGTTCTACAACGTCAGGAGTGACATTGGCACCTAATTTAGGTATTTCCGTACAATACGAAAATGCCACCATGGAGACCATCCGGGAAGGCACGGACGAGGTGAGTCCAGATGACGTTCTCAACCGCCACTGGCAGAAGGGAAGTTCCTACGCTATCCCCACCGAGATGACGATGGAAAAACTTTCTATCACCGCCGCCTATCCTGCTACCGAAAGGTTACAAGTATTAGCCGTGTTTCCTTATGTCAGAAACGATATGGGGATGCGAGTCAAGAGTCAGATGGGAATGGTGATGGATCACAAGATGAGTACCATAAAAGGACTTGGAGATGTCAGTGTGATGGGGTTGTACACCGCTTATACCGATGCCCCGATTCGTCCGACGCAACGGTTGACGCTGGGGTTTGGATTAAAGACGCCGACTGGGAAGAACGATGAAAAAACGGCCAAGGGTGGTTATGTTCATGCCATGATGCAACCTGGTACAGGTTCCTGGGACCCTCTGTTGATGGTCAATTACATGCGGGCTTTCTATCCTCTGATTTTACAAGCTAACCTGTTTTACCATCTTAGCATGGAAGGCGATGAAGGTTATGAGTTTGGGGATCAACTCTCTTACAACCTCCTGGCGCGGTATCAAGTGGCCAACTATATCAATCTGGGGTTGGACCTCAATGGTATTCACGCGGGGAGAGACCAAGACCATGATGGGAAGTTCTCCAAACCGGCGTTGTCTATGGTGGACAATCCAGATAACACAGGTTTGGATTCCATGTTGTTTTCACCCTCTATTCAGTTTAAAATACCCAACAGCGGTGGCAATTTGGAGTTGAAGTATCAAGTGCCACTCTATCAAAACGTGAATGGCTATCAGCAGGTCATTGATCAGCGTTGGCTATTCACCGTAACTTGGAATTTTTAGGTCAAGTGCTATGAAAGTGTTGCGAACCTGTTTAATGGGTCTGTTATTGGGAGGCGGGTATTTTTCTAGCGTCATGGCCGAAGACCCTGCCGTTACCCATTCGGTCCCCCAACACGCCAAGGAATTAAAGAGGGCACCGGATTTTCTCCTCAACGACCTTGAAGGTCATTCCAAAAGTCTTGACAGTTACCGAGGGAAATGGTTACTGTTACATTTTTGGGCGACTTGGTGTGAACCTTGTCGGAAAGAACTACCTTCTCTGAAACAACTGGGGGAGAGATTTAAGGACCAGGGGTTAGTTGTCATTGCCATTGCCGAAGATAGTAAAGAAGCAGTGGAAGCATTTGTGAAAAGTTTAGAGTTGCACTTACCGGTGTTAATAGACCAATATGGAAGTGCGCTTCGTGCTTACCAAATCAAGGGGCTCCCAACCACTTACCTGGTGAATAGAACGGGACAAATTGAAGAGATCATCGTGGGGTCAAAGGATTGGAAAAATCCCATGGTCGTCCAGGCCCTGACAAAGACTTTATCTCGTCATTGAGGAAAGGAAAACGAGTATCTAGCCGAATCAGTTGCGTCGACTTGCTATCGTAACAAATGGTGGACAAATCGAAGGACGTTTGCCCACCCTCCTTAACTAAGAACGTCCACGTTTACGGCCACCGTTATGCGGTGTAATAATTCTTATTGCACTCCAGAAGATATATTGTACTTTAGAGGATATTTAAATTTTCTTTCTTATGAGTGATTTTTTCCAGAAATTACAATTTTCCCACATTTTGCAGATTGACCCCCGCATTTATCAAATGCTCAGTCTTTCTTGCCTCTTAATTTATGGAATTGGCTGGCTGGATTTTGAGGTACAACCTATTTCGATTTTCATCCTGGTTTCCACTTCTCTGGTAACTCAGTATGTTTGTACTCGTCTCTTCAAATTGCCTTCCCTCGATCTGAGAAGTTCATTCACTTCTTCTCTCTCTTTATGTCTCCTCTTGCGCACTAACAGTCTCTTTTTGATGAGTGTGACGGCATTCATTACTGTTCTCAGTAAGTTCGTCTTTCGTTGGAATCATAAACATATTTTCAATCCTACCAATTTCAGCTTGATCGCTATGATACTATTCACCGGCCAAGTCTGGGTCTCTCCTGGTCAATGGGGAAGCACTGCTTTTTTGGTTTTTCTCATTGCCTGTTTAGGAGGATTGGTGATTAATCGTGCCTCTCGCAGTGATGTCACGTATGCGTTTCTGATTTTTTACACGGCGATGGTATTTGGAAGGGCGGTATGGTTAGGCGACCCGTTGACGATTCCATTGCATCAGCTAGAAAATGGGGCACTGTTATTGTTTGCCTTCTTTATGATTTCCGACCCTAAGACCACGCCTAATTCACGAGTTGGAAGAATACTCTTTGCCTTGTTAGTCACCATGGGCGCGGGATATGTACAATTTATTTTGTATCGCACCAATGGGTTATTATGGTCGCTGGTATTTTTTTCATGTTGGGTGCCAGTGATTGACTGGTTGTTGCCGGGGGAGTATTATGAATGGAAAAAGAAAGAGAGGAGTCTTTCGAGAAACTGAGTTTCTCTTCGCTGCTTCTATTTTCCCAAACTTAATCTACAGGAGTTAACTACATATGACAAATCGTCCATTACTTTCTATCACGTTATCACTTATCCTCTCTCTCACCTCCCCGCTGGCCGAGAGTTTCTGCGGCTTCTATGTTGCCAAAGCCGATGCGAAACTCTTCAATAAGGCTTCCCAAGTCGTTCTCGTGCGGCAGGAGGACAAAACGGTTCTGACGATGGCCAATGATTTCAAAGGCGATCCGAAAGAATTTGCCGTCGTTATCCCAGTGCCCACTTTCCTTGAAAAAGGTCAAATTCACATTGGTGAGAAAAAATTGATTGACCATCTGGATGCTTACACGGCCCCACGTCTTGTGGAATACTATGACGACAATCCATGTCAACGGGCCATCTATGAAGCGGCCCCCGCTTCTGCTGCACCTACCGCGGGATTTGAAATGCCACAACGGGCCAAGAAAAATGGTCATGGTGTCACGGTGGAAGCCGAATATACCATCGGTGAATACGACATCCTCATTCTTTCGGCCAAGGAGAGTGACGGTTTAGAACAGTGGCTGACAGAAAATGGCTATCGCATTCCAGACGGGGCAACGGATGTCTTAGGCAGTTATATCAAGCAGAAAATGCGTTTTTTTGTAGCCAAAGTCAATTTGAAAGAACTCTCTAAACTGGGTTTTTCCTATTTACGCCCGATTCAGGTGGCTTACGACTCGCCCAAATTTATGTTACCGATTCGTTTAGGCACCGTGAATGCGGATGGTCCCCAAGAATTGTTCATTTACACCATTACCCAAAATGGTCGAGTGGAAACGACCAATTATCGCACTCTCAAATTGCCCAGTGATACGGAAATTCCGGTTTACATCAAGGAGGACTTTGCGAACTTCTATCGGGCGATGTTTGACCAACAAGTGCAAAAGGAAGACATGGAAGCCGTTTTTTTGGAATATGCCTGGGATATGAACTGGTGTGACCCATGTGCGGCTGACCCCTTGACTACCGAAGAATTACGCAAGTTGGGTGTATTTTGGTTAGACGGTGCCAGTGACAATCGCAACTTTGGAGGACAACCTCTCAATGCGTTCGTCACGCGGTTGCATGTTCGTTACACGGCGGCCAAATTTCCTCAAGACTTGGTCTTCCAAGAAACGGCGGATCGGAATAATTTCCAAGGTCGCTATATCCTCCGGCATCCTTGGACGGGGACCGATAGTTGTCCAGCGGCCACCGAATATCGAAAAGGTCTCCAACAACGATATGAACAGGAGGCGCAACAATTGGCGGATTTGACGGGTTGGGATATTGATAAAATTCGCCGGCGCATGAATCTTCTCTTGGGAGAGGAAGTGGCACCGCGTCCTGAACCCAAACAAGGTTGGTGGGAGAAATTGTGGAAGGAGTGAGGTGGGGTAGTGGATAGTGGATAGTGTAAAAAATCGGTTAGCCCTGTACAATTTTCTCTGGAACGCAATAAGAATTATTGCGCCCCCGTGCGCCCGCTATGCTACGGCGCGAAGCGCAATGATTCTTCGCAATAATTCTTATTGCGCTCCAGCGAAAATCGTACAGGGCTAAAGGAATATGAAATCTCTAGTCCACCCGATTTTTTACACTATCCGCTATCCACTATCCGCTATCCACGAAAAACTCGACCACAAACATCGCCCCTTTCTCCACTTCACTTTCACACCATACCTTCCCTCGCATCGCTTCCACCAATTTTTTCACAATAAACAAACCTAACCCCGTCGAATGTTCTCCGCCAGTGGGACGAGGGGTTAGACGAGTGAACTTACCAAATAATTTCTGTTGATCGACAGAACTCAATCCTGGACCTTCATCTTGAATTTCACAATGTACCCCCTTCTCTATTTGGTTAATTCGGACCCAAATATTTTTTCCACGTAGGCAATATTTGACTGCATTAGAAACCAAATTATCTAACACCTGACATACCGTATTCTCGTCCACCCAAGCCATACATTCCTTCCCTGGAGACACAAAATGTACAGAAATATTTTTTAACTTGGCCCGATCTTGATACTCATTGACGATTCTCTGCAAGATCGGCAAGATATTCACAGTGCGCAGGGACAGCTTGATATTTCCAGATTCAATGGCATTGACATCTAACAACATGGTAATCAACTCAAACATCCGTTGCGAACTGATGCTAATCATTCTGGCAAACTCAATCACCTCCTCCTTGGGAAAATCGTCAAAACATTTTTCAATCAATTCCGCCGACCCTTGAATGGCCTGCAAGGGATTTTTTAAATCATGGGCCGCAATTCCTAAAAATTCGTTCTTCTCCTGGTTGAGTCGAATCAAGTGACAGTTGGTCTCTTGCAACGCCTGTTGCTTCTCTTCCAACTCGTTGAGGAATACATCTTTCAAGCGATTTAATTCTTCCAATTCTCGTTTTTGAAAGTCCAATTTCGCAAACGACGCCTGTAATTGATTGGCCATTTGATTAAGAGAACCAATCAGTTGCCCCACTTCGTCTTTGCTGTGATAGGGAACTTGGGTGGCAAAATGACCTTGCCCAATCTCTTCTGCCGCTATTTTGGCTTGTAACAAGGGCTTGGTGATCCAGCGCACTAATAACAGACTCAAAACTATCCCAATTCCGAAAAAGAGTAGCCCACTTTTCAGTAACGTTTGGAAATGTCGATGGGCTTGATGGTGAAGTTGCGCCGTGGCCTCCTCTATCCCAATTTCATCCAAATAAATTCCTGTGGCAATTATCCAATCGAACGGTTCAAACCATTGTACGTATGATATTTTATTTCCGACTTGGGTGCCACCGGGCTTAGGCCATTGATATTCTACAAATCCACGTCCAGATTTGTTGGCTACTTTAAGGAGTTCTCGCACAAAGAATTTACCCTGGGGGTCTTGAAAGGAGGAGGAATCAACGCCTTTTAATTCTGGAAAACCTGCGTTACGCACGGTGACACCTTGGGCATCTAAAATGAAGAAATAATTATTTTTGGTCTCCCCAATATCATAACGATAACTGGCAATCAAATCGGCAATCTTTTGTTGTAAAGCAATTTTAGAATCTTCCACATAAATACCTGTTCCAACTATCCATTGATAGGGTTGAAAGGAAGTTAAATAGGAAATTTTTAGTTGTGCTATGGTAGTGTCTGGCTTATTCCAGTAATAATGAACAAAACCTTGCCCCTGATGTTTGAACACTTCTACCATCTCTTGGACAAAATGTTTCCCTTTCGCATCTATGGAATCAAATAAATTTCTTCCTTGTGTGTCTGAATCAGGATGGGCAATCACATTGCCATCGACAGTAATGGCAAAAACGTATCCGCCCCCATCGTCATAGCGTACACTCTTAATAACGTCTTGTAATTCTTTGACAATTTCACCTTCGGCGGCGCCTGTTTGAGTGAGATGAGAATAACGAGAGTTCAGCAAACTCAGGGTGGTATCGATCACCGTTTGAAGTTTCTCTTGAAAACGTTTCTCGACGTTCTCCAATTTCGAATCTTCTTGATAGATTCTGGTCGCCAATTGGTGAAGTAATCTCGTTTTTTCAGCGATGTCGGCTTTTTGATGTTCTAAGATAGCCAGTTTTTGCTGTTCCAATTCGATGGTTATCTGATGATATAGACCCGCAGTGGTAGAGAGGAGAAATCCGATTAAGATGAGAATCACTAACGTGGTTAATTTAGTGTTGACAGATAGGTTGTTGAAAAAGTGCATAGTAATTCCTCTGTACTAATGTACTAAGTAGTGAAGCAGAAATTTTCTGGTATAAAGAGTCGTCGCCCTCACCCCCGGCCCCTCTCCCTCTGGGAGAGGGGCCGGGGGTGAGGGGAAACATATCACCCACATTGCATCACTACCAGTTTTTGAATCATTTCATCTGAAAAACAGTCACCGTACCAAAGGTAACGACCTCCTTAGCAGAACCTTCCTTTACCCAAGTGCGCATCACGGTTTCCCAGGGGGCAACACCTGCGGGGAGAATTGCCCACTTGACGCCTTCTGTTAAATAAGGTTGGAAGTCCACCGATGACTGGTTTATCAAGAACAATTTTTGCCGTTGTGCAATTCTTTCCGCGGGAAAACCCAGTTGCCAAGGCAAAGTTGGGTGATAGAGAAAGGGAAAACCACCCAATATCCTACAACCAGTAAATAATGCTATTGGACACAAAACTATCTCACCTGCTGAAATGCGATGACGTAGCCAAGAAATAGCTTGTTCTTCTCCCGCCGTCAAGCCAGGAGGTTTGCGCCACAAGGCAGGTTCTAACCAAGAGGCGGTGATGGGTAAACTCAACCAGAAGGGAATATGGAAAGTCAGTCCTGTGGCAATGATTGCGCCACCGAGTAACCAGGCGGAGAATTTAAGCGATGTTACGGTGCTTTTCAATAGCCGCACGAGGATGTCGACACTAGCTATCGCTAGAATAATTTGGGCTACCGTGGCAAACTTGACAATATCCCAACTTCTTTCATATCTGAACAGATTCAATGTGAGTATTGAACCTATCACCAACAATGCCAAAACCCAGCGAAGAGGTGATTTCATCAGCAATAAACCAGCAATTCCCAGCGGGAGGAGGAGGCCAAAGTTAGCGAGATGCCATTGTAGGCTGGCCAACCAATCCCCTGCAATCCCCTTGTCCGCAAATACGATGCCCGCCTGGCTTTCGTGTCCCAGCAGGATCGAAAACATACCTCCCAGTAGCGGTGTGATTGCAATAGCAACCGTTATGGCTATGGTGGGTAGCAACATAGAATGATCTCTTTTACCAGTAGAGTTAGCTTTAAAATAAGTCAGTACAGAAATGACTAAGGTTGAAGCACTCAACGCTAAAAAGAGAGTCATATTGGAAAAACCAAGGACGATAAAACTCAATGATAACGCATACACAATCTCAAAGCGCCGATGTTCTCGCTGATAAAATTCATCCCACAGTAGCAGAATGATAACTAACAGCGGTGTTCCCAGGGTCCAAGGGTGTTGGAAAAAATAAGAGGTCAACGTAGGATTCAGAATTTGATTCCCAACCACATAGTAATTTTGAAGCGCATTCACATAAGAGGGGGTTTCCAACCACCACGGGAAGCCACCCGCAAACCCCACTAGGAGGATGCCGAGGGGGCCTGCCCGTTCTCCAAACAATCGTTCACAGAGTAAGCCAAACAGGATCAAGGTATACCACCAGGCTAAGATGGTCACGAGATCAACGGTCAAATCCACTCGCAGTCGGGTCAACGCCATGATCATTGCAAATAGGGTATCAATACCATAGTGGTAATTTAACTGAAGGTTGGCAAAAACTGAATCGCGGGGTGGATAAATGTCATTGACGATTTGCGCAGTCAAGGCAAAGTGCCAATCGCGGTCATGAAAGTCCCAAAATATGATGGCCGGTAAAATGATCAACGTACCCATTTCGGCAACCCCAATCAGTTGCCAAGGAAACTTTTGAGGAGTTAGGAGGAGGGTATCGGTTTTTACCAAACGACGGGCCCAAATGTAGCCATACGTCGCTGGCACAAGCGTACCGATGAGGAGACCTGTAGAAAAATGGTGGGTCAACAAGCCTCCCAGGTGAACCGCAAGTAGCCAGAGGATAACAGTGAAACCTGGAATTAAGAGTTGTGCAGTGCGGTGGTCACTGCAAACGCGGAAACTGAGGGCACGGGCCGTCCACCATAGACCTGGTAATGCTAACAACAAGCCCGTAAAAAGGGGAGATAGGGGATTTTCGATGTTCATCGTGGTATTCCTTTGTTGATTGAAGACGGTATTAACGTAGTCAAAGACCAGACTGCACAGACATACAATTCTGGTCTAAATGGCACCGAATATCTGCCATCCACAAACAGTATCACATATACCACTGTGATGTAAACCAACGTCAAGTAAAAAAGCACCGGTATGTCTAACACTTCCAATTGCCGGCGGGCTAGAGATTTTAGCAAGGGATAGAGACCCAGCAACGTGATGAGTAACACAAATGGATGTAACCATTTCATCAAGACTCGACTGGCATCGGCTACTGGGGAAGTGGTGTAGAGAGATTTTAAGATGGGATACACATAAATATCTCCTTGACCGATAAGAACGTCCCAGCCCCATAGCAGATAGGGCTTGTGTAACCCATACCAAGTCAGATAACCAAGGGGGTCAGCCAATACGAGAGGAGTAAAGTTTTTCAACATGCCAGGCCAAGTCTTATTAGCTGGGTCTGTTTCTGGGGAGAGATGACCTGGGGTCAATGAACCACTTGACCAGTGTTCATAAAAATCCGGTTGCGTACCTTGTACGAAACTAACTAGGGCACTTTGGGTCAAATTATCTGCCTGCGCTGGAACTGAAAGCAGATTGCGAAGTGACCAGCCTCCCCAAAAGAGTGAGAAGAGAATGAGAAAAATGGCCAGCTGAGTGAATTTGACAGGTGCAAATTGAGAAGTGGTGGGACAGGACCGCCGGTGGTGAAAGATTGCCAATCCTGCTAATAGTAACGGCAGAAAGAAAATGACGGGTTTGATGAGATAACTGTAACCAAAGAGGATACCCGATAAGGCAAACAGTCCTGCTTTTCCAGTGCGAGTCGCCCAATAAAAAGTGAGAATGGCTAGTAATTGAACGAAACCAAATAGTGTTTCAGTGAGGAAGTAGCCGGTGAAACTAATCAGATGTGGACTTACAGCAGTAAGCAAGGTTGCTATCGCGGTAGCCCAATTGGGTAGGCAATGATTTCCGATAAAGAAAACCAACACGACCAATAATGCACCCAATACCGTTTGAATTAAAATCACGGTGGGGTAGAAACTTTTCTCTTTATCTGTCAATTGCATGGTTAATGCAATCATCAGAGGAAAACCCGGGGCCCAGTAAGAATCTGGAGTGGGAGGTGTGGTTTGGGAATATTCTTTAGAATAGATGCCCACCGTGACCAGGTTGTATGCGTAAGTGACATAACTTATCGCATCTCCTCGCAAAGGAGTGTCTAGGACGGTGGTATGCACATAAGTCAGACGTAGCGATAAGGAAAACAGAAAGACAAACAGTAGTATCAAGATGTTTTTGAACATGGATGGTGCCTTGTCGATAAGTTGGGTGTTGTTTCAAGGGGAGTCCAAAACAGGTTTTGGACTCCGATTTTGGGTAGTGATGCAATGTGGGTGTACTGTCTGAACTCTGATTAGAATGATTTTCAGATGGACTATGATTAGTCAAGCCTCCTTTCATGGCCATCATTTAATCATCTCAATCAAAGTTCAAGACCGACGAGAAACCGCACGATATTTCACTCAGATTGCATCACTACCTGATTTTGGACTTCAAACTGCTGAATTCTTCCAATACTGTAATACTGAATCCCCAATTCGGAAAGAATCTCAGGGTCATATAAATTCCGTCCATCAAAAATCACTGGCTGTTTTAAAATTGCCTTGATCCTATCAAAATCGGGACTGCGAAAGGCTTTCCATTCGGTGACGATTGCCAACGCATCAGCCCCTATTAAGGCGTCGTAGGGAGATTGGCATAACTCTAACTGTTGAACTTCTCCATAAATTTGACGCGCCTCCTCCTGCGCTTCTGGATCAAAGGCACGTACTGTTGCACCGGCTTGAATAAGTGCTTCCAACAACACGCGACTGGGTGCTTCGCGCATGTCATTGGTGTTGGGTTTAAATGCCAATCCCCATAATGCAATCGTTTTGCTTTGTAGTTGACCTGCGAAGTGGTAATGAATCTTGTCAAACAACACGCGCTTTTGGCGATAATTGACAGCTTCTACGGCTTCCAAGAGTGCGGGGGCATAACCGATTTCTTGGGCGGTATGTTTGATAGCTTTGACATCTTTGGGGAAGCAAGAACCACCATAGCCGCAGCCGGGATAGATAAAGGAATAACCGATACGGGTGTCAGAACCAATTCCAATTCGGACTTTTTCAATATCGGCCCCTAATCGTTCCGCCAGATTGGCTAATTCGTTCATAAAACTGATTTTGGTAGCTAACATCGCATTGGCAGCATATTTGGTTAATTCAGCAGATCGCACATCCATTGCGATAAAGCGGTCACTATTGCGATTAAACGGGGCATACAGGGTGCGCAGTAATTTGGTTGCCCGTAGAGTATCGGTACCGACAATGATGCGTTCTGGTTTCATGAAATCATCAATCGCTTCTCCTTCCTTGAGAAATTCGGGGTTGGAAACGACATCAAATTCTACGTTGAGTTGACGTTGTTGCAAAATCGTTTGAACCCGGTTGCGAACTTGGTCTGCGGTACCGACAGGCACCGTTGATTTGTTTATGATAAGACGGTAGTCTGTCATATACTTCGCAATATTTTCTGCTACTGCTAAAACATATTGTAAATCTGCGGAACCATCTTCATTGGGGGGAGTGCCCACCGCAATGAATTGATAGAGACCATGATTGACCGCTTCGGCGACATCCGTGGTGAAAGTGAGTCGCCCTTCGTGGCTATTTTTTTGGATCAGAGTGTCTAATTTGGGTTCATAGATAGGTATTTGGCCATTTCGTAGTTTGGCAATTTTGGAAGCATCCACGTCCATACATAGGACATCATTGCCCATATCGGCGAAGCAGGCACCCGTGACGAGGCCCACGTATCCGGAACCATAGATTGTGATTTTCATAATAAGGAGTTTTCGATTTTGTTATTGACACCAGGATTAGTCCAAAACTATGCTTTGGACTCCTGAGTATTAGGTATAGTAACATTCCTTCAAACTTGTACGATTTACTCTGGAACGCAATCAGAATTATTGCGCCCCCTGCGCCCGCGCAGCGTCGGCGCAAAGCACAAACATTTTTCTGACGTTCCAGAGAGAATGGTACCAGTTTGGGGGAATCTCACTCTCTTGCGCTTCGCGCCGTAGCATAGCGGGCGCAGGGGGGCGCAATAATTCTGATTGCGCTCCAGAGGGAATCGTACAAGGGGGAATACTACTATCTTAGTTAAAATTTTACGACATTTAAACAAATTATTTAACTATAAAATGACGCAGTAACCATGCCAATGGAGAATGGAGAATGAAAAAACTAAGGGTGGAGTAGAGGCTTTAGCCGGTGATAGGGGCACGTCACCGGCTAAAGCCTCTATTTCGGTCTGGTTTGTCACCGGCTAAAGCCTCTACTCCGGATTGAAA
The DNA here is from genome assembly GCA_011391085.1 of Thiotrichaceae bacterium. Classification (GTDB taxonomy): domain Bacteria; phylum Pseudomonadota; class Gammaproteobacteria; order Beggiatoales; family Beggiatoaceae; genus JAABRD01. The sequence continues at coordinate 220,330 of JAABRD010000001.1, forward strand.
CCATTCTCCATTTTTGGATAGATTCATTAATAACCAGTTAGAAAAAATAATAGTTGATAACAGTTCATTATCTAATTTAAAATTGGCGTGATATTTGCCTTTTATTTCATTGTATTATTGTATAATTACCCTAATTTGAAAATGTGGATTTCTGAATTTAGGATTATCTGAAATATCCAGCTTTTCGAAACGGGAAATATTTTTTAAAATGTGATGAGAGGAAATATTAATGAACAAGAAATCTATCCCGGCCATATTGATTACGGTGATAGGCAGTATGGGTGCGGTAGAAACGGCGACTGCGACGATTGCCCGTCCCCAAAGTGCTATCCCCCCGTTTGAATATTATCGACCTAACGACCCTTGCTTTGACCATATCAAGGGTTATGTTTGTAACCCTCCACAAGCCTCCAGCGCAGGACAACCACAAAAACAGTTAGTGGAGTCGGAAAAGAGGAAACGTTCTGCGAAAAAATCGAGAAGAAAACAAAGAGTGAATAATTCTCCCTGGTAGAGGGTGACAAAAATTGTCCGGATATCTTAAAAATGGGCTTGGCCATCCATTTCTGCACCGTAAAGAAACTTAGTTTGCGTTCCGAAACTAAGTTTCCATTTTATCATACTACCCTCCCTCCCTGTGCTAGAACAGCCTGAATATCTTCCGCATCTCCCTCCGAAAATTGCCCGGCCCTGAATATTGGTTGCTTGAACCAGATGAATAATGGATAATGAAAAAACTAAAGATGGATTAGAGGTTTTAGCCAGTAGAATAACCTCCCTGAAATTAACCGTCCGGTGGACTAAAGGCTTTAGCCGCAATGCCATTAAGTTAAGGTACGGTGGAGTGGAGGCTTTAGCCGGCCTTCGGTAGGCGCCCCGCAATTTGAGTGGGGGGTGATGCCTACGGCCGGCCGGCTAAAGCCTCCACTCCACCGGTATTTTCCGGCTAAAGCCTCTAGTCCACCTGGAGATTCATTTCGGGGGTAATTTAATGGCATTGCGGCCAAAACCTCTAGTCCAACGTTTAAACATTTCTGGTCGGCAACACCGACGCAAATAATTGGGCTGTAATAACTTGATACAATTCTCCTTCTAATCGTTCCATCAGACCTTCAAACGTGTTATCCATTCGAACCCGGTCTTCCTTATTGCGAACTAATAAACCACCGCTGAAGTGATGGGCACTGACGGTCAACAAACAACGTTTTCCTGTGACACCATTGACTATTTCGGGCCAATGGGAAGCTAACAGGGCATGGTCGTGGGCATTCACTTCTGCAACCAATTCGTCTTCTTGAAAAAAGGGGACGGCTTGGGCAAGATATTGTTTTATCAGCGTTTCATAAGCCTCTGGTTGCTGACTTAACTGCTGTAAACGTTCGCGTAACTTGCCCAATACCAATTGTATGAGACTCCACCGCAATTGGTCAAGTTCGGCCTGCATTTTAATTTCACTGGCCTGGACCTGACGACGATATTCTTGTTCGGCAGCCCCTTTAGCCATTTCGGTTTCACGTTCCTCACGTAACTGTAACCGTTTGGACGTATCAGCAAAAATCTTATCCCGTTGTTGTTGCGCATTGCGTAACTGAGTCTCGGCAAGATGGGTTGCCCGGTCCCGTATAGCATTTTCTAATTGTTCTAGTTGGGTTTCAGTATTCATGCGGATTTATCTAAGACAGAATCTCCTAACACGCGGGCCAACAAAGTTTCCACCGACGGGCGATACTCTTTTGGGCTATGGAGAGGCGGTATTTCGGTAATAATGACCCACGCGGCTTCGCGACGGGCACGGGCGAGGGCGGGAAGAATGTCAGCCGGTGTCTTCGCAGTGTGCTTATAAGTTAAGGTACTTTCTAAAAAGATTAACGCTTTTTCCGGACGTTTGAGAAGTCCCGTGAGGAGGCTTTCCACTTGGTCTGTGGTAGCGTCTGGGAAAGTTTCAAAGCCCAGTAAAGCAAAGCCTTCAGTGAGAGCTTTCTGGCCCATGACAATGTATCTCATTATCCAAGTTTTCCCAAGAGGAGAATACTGACAACCAGGCCGTAGATAGCAATTCCTTCGGCAAGTCCAAGATAGACAAGAGTTCTGCCAAAAACGTCTGGCTTTTCTGCAATCACAGCCAGGGAAGCCGCACCGACGGGACCAACAGCAATCCCTGCGCCAATACTGGCAAGGGCGGTAGGAATGCCAATTCCGATCATGGCCAGTCCCATCCCCACACTGATGTCACGAATCGGTTGCGCCACCGTAGGTTCAGCCATGACTTCTTGAACACCTAAGAGGAGGAGACCGAGTTGGGCAATGACGAAGGTGAAGAGGTTAATTGCCACCGTGCTTTTTAACCAGCGTGGGGCATTGGCGGATTGAGACAGCGGGTTGATTTCAAAATAAATGCCCAGGGCAATAACCCCTAAGAGGCTGAAAGTCATTAGGGCAAGTAGCCAGTACATAGTTTCTCCTTAATTTAAGTTGTGGTTAGTGAATGATGTAATCCTTTCAGGAGTTCAAAGCGAAGCTTTGTCAAAGTTTTGCTTTGGACTCTCTAGGATATTAAGATACTCTTTGGATTGTTTTAACAATATACATGAAGTAAGTAATCAAGTATACACTTTTTTGTTCGACATTGCTAGAATTTACGCAACTGGTCTGAAATCAACGGCACAGAAACTCAATTTCTTTAAAAACTTAGTTTTTTAAGATTTTTCATTAGCCCGTGTAAAGTGTCATATTGGCAATGGACTCCCGGATGAGTTACGAAACTATTGACGGAACTGTGCTTCTAACTGTCGCAGTTTAGCCTCCAAAAGTTGGAGGGCTTCTCGTTCCTGTTGAACTTGGCGTTCCGCTAGGCGCCGGGCGTCTTGTTCTTGTTGCGCCAGGACCTCGGCACGTCGTCGGGCGTCTTGTTCTTGTTGCGCCAGGACCTCGGCACGTCGTCGGGCGTCTTGTTCTTGTTGTGCCAGCATCTCTGCCCGGAGTCGGGCCTCTTGTTCTTGTTGCGCCAAAACTTCGGCAAGACGTCGATTCTGTCGTTCCAATTGCAACGCCGGCAACATAAATCCTTGATAGACACTATCCTCACTCATTTCTTCTGGTGACGGCTGTCGTTCCAAATCCGATTCGCGAAATTGAAAGCCGGGTAAAACATTCGAACAAATGAGGTTTGGGGGGCGCCGGGGAATGGGAACATAGACCCCAGCAGGCGTCCACTGGTAAAACTCCTGAGGTTCCCCGTGGGCATACAGAATGTAGTATTCTCGCACCCCCGCCCGCGCATATTCAGTGAACTTGGTCTTCGTATCTCGTTCCTTCTCCGCTTTCGTCGAATCGGATAAGGCTTCGACACACAGATCACAAATGCCGCGATACGAACGGTCACGGTCTTGCCAAGGGACCGGATTGCCATTGAGTATCACTCCCAAATCGGGTTTGCGAATGGCCGTGTGGCCCGGCAAAGCCAACCGAAATGCGGTTTCGAGGGTAATGAGTTGTCCCTGTTTGGTGACTCGTAAATAATTGCGTAGCAGTTCAAAGAACCATTCGTATTGGCACGTTGTCAATCTATCAGACACGCCTTTCTCCTCTATATATCCGTTGTTCCATTCATAATGATGGTCGGAGTCTTCGTAGTAAAATTCCCAATATTCTGCCTCACTGACGAGAGGTGGTACGACGACCCGCGTGGTGGGAGGACGAAATAACGTCCGAGGGGGAAATTGGGGTTGGGGTTGTAACAAATTCATGGTAGTGAAGTCCTCCTGGTATGCAGTTATTTGGCGAAATCAGCGGGACGGTGACCACAGCGGAGACCGCGCAACACTCTCACTTTAAAATTATATGACATCGGTCCGATTGAAAAAATGATAATGAAATTGATAATGGGGATTAGTTGTTTATGGGGATTTTAACATTATATATTGGGGACGTGTCAAAAAAATTTTTGGCATGATTAAATCTTTGGAGTATTTTATTTAGTTGAAGGTAACATAAAACCCCAATGTGGGTAAATATAGTAATATTCACTCAAACTGGTACTATTTTCTCTGGAGTGCAATAAGAATTATTGCACCCCCTGCGCCCGCGTAGCGTCGGCGCGAAGCGCAAGAGAGTGAGGTTCCCCCAAACTGGTACAATTCCCTCTGGATTCCCTCTGGAACGTCAGAAAAAT
>JAABRD010000020.1 GCA_011391085.1 Thiotrichaceae bacterium
CGAAAATCATTCCAATCATAGTTCAAACAAAGAAACGTCTTGAACTATGATTTAGGTGATTAAATGAAGACTGTGAAGAGGCCATCAATCATAGTCCATCCGAAAATCATTCCAATCATAGTTCAAACAAAGAAACGTCTTGAACTGTGATTGAGGTGATTAAATGAAGACTCTGAAGAGGCTCTCAATCATAGTCCATCCGAAAATCATTCTAATCACAGTTCAGACAAATAATCTCACCGCCCCAAAATCAGTTCCAACACCAGCTTGGTCCCAAAATAAGCCAACATTAACGCTACAAACCCGCTTAAACTCCAACGTATCGCAGTCCGCCCGCGCCAGCCATAACGCCAGTGTCCCCATAGTAACATAGCAAAGACACCCCAAGCGAGAATGGATAAGACCGTTTTATGCACCAAATGTTGTCCGAAAATGTCTTCCAGGAAGAGGAGACCACTGATCAGACTGACACTGAGTAATAAAAATCCTAACGCAATCATTTGGAATAACAAACGTTCCATGACTTGCAACGGTGGCAATCTTTGCATCACCCAAGCTGGATGTTTATGATGCAATTGATAATCTTGAAACGCCAAGAAGATAGCTTGAAGGGCCGAAATACTCAACAGACTATAGGCTAAAATGGAAGACAAAATATGCAAATTGACGCCCCATTCCCGGTCTGACAAAATCCGATCCGTGTGAAAATAGCCTTCTAAACCGATTGTCAAAGCCGCAATGGGAAACAACACCATTAACAAATTTTCTACCGGTTGCCGTAGTAAGAAGGTTAACAATAATACCGCAATTACCCACGCAATCAGGGAAGCCGCATTGAAGAATCCCAAATTCAGGCCGGCGGGAGTCACCATATTTTGATATAATACCAACGCATGAAGACTGATAGCAAAGATTCCCAATAACAATAAATGATGTTTAGAAGAGGTCGCAACGTTGCCTAAACGATAGATACGTGCAATGGCCACGGCAACGTATAAAGCCATAGCAGATAAGCTAAGAGTAGAAATATTCATGGTTATATTTATGGTACAGTGGAGAAACTAAGTTTCTTTAAGAAACTTAGTTTCTGTAATATCGCCTTACTTCGCCTTGGGCAAACTCTTCGCCTGTTCCAAAGCCACTTCCTTGAACGCCTGCAATGACGAATGACTGGAAGAACCTTCAATGGCTTTGACTGCCAACTCTTGCACCTGTTTGAGGGCAGCTTCTAGTTGTTGATTCAGCCGTTCAATTTGAGTGGATTGCTTGGTGAGTTCCTCCTCCAAAGCACGAATTTTCAGACGCGACACCTCCTCCTCACCGGCAAATTCTTTGGCCAACAAATCAGCCTTGTTCTTGGCTTGATGTCTGGCAATCCCCGTGCCTTCATCCTTGGCCTTCTTAATCGCCGCCTCCAAATCCTTGGGAAACTTCTCCACTTTCGCTTTGGCTTCTTCGAACTGCTTCTCACGTTCGGCCAACGTTTTCTCACGTTCCTCCCAGTCTTTCAGACGCTTCTCCTTGAACGTCTCTAACTCCTGTTGCTGTTGCTTCCGTTGCTGGGCGTAGTCTTCCTCACTACGATTGCGATTTAGCGTCAAATCATACCGATACGCCGTCTCTTCCCGGGTTTGCGTCTTCTTATCCGCCTGATTTTGTTCTTGCCAACGCTGCACCGTCTCCTCTTTTTCTTTCTGCCACGCCTGCGTTTTTTCTAACCACGCCTTTTCCGTCTCTTCCCGCTTGCGTCTGGAGGTCTCTTCAGATTGCACCGACGTATCCGCATATTGCTTCAGCAATATACCTAACGTGTCTTCCTCAATCTTCAAGCCATACAAGGTGGCTAACCGAGTGCTTTCGTCCTCCACTTTGGTACAAACATCTTTAAGACGAGTTGCCTCGACTAACAAACTGGTGGACAATTGGCTTAATGCCGTGTTAAATTGTTCACCCAATTGTCCCAAACCCTGAATGACCGCGTCCATACTGGCCCGGACGGCGCCCTCTTCTAATTTGGGTAACAAATCCAAAGTCGTGGTAGTAGCCATTTTTTTCTCCTTGGGGGTAGCTGATGTGGATGTGGGAGAAGAGGCCACCGCGCTGGGTTGCTTCACTTCCTCTTTGGCAGGGGCCGCCTGCGGTGCGGCTGGTGCAGTGACCTTTTGGACTTGTAACTCTTTAAAGGCTGCCTCTAACTCTTGATAAGCCTCCAGAATTTCGGCCTTGGTGCTTTTCGCTTGGATTTTCTTGTTCATCACTCAATGACCTCCTGCCTTATGAATTTTTCTCGACGGATTTGACTTGCCCCGTACTGGATACGGCCGTGATAGCCAACTGTTGCGCTTGTTTGGAGACAGATTGGAGTTGTTCACTCAATTGCGCAATTTGCACTTTCTGTTGTTCAATGGTCTTGGTTAGAGACTCGATTTTCAACTCAAACGCTTTGCGTTTGGCTTCCATCTCTTTTTCCATCAACTTCGCCTTGGTTTCCTCCTCCTTGTAGGTTTCCTTGATAGCCTCCTCACGGGCCTTCTTCATGGCCTCGTCAATTTCCTTGGGCATCGTGTCGACCTTGACCTTATACTCGTCAAACTGCGTTTGATGTTTGGCCAAATAACTCTCCCGTTCGCCCCAATTTTTCTCCTTCTGCTGCTGTTCTTCGGACAGTTCACGTTCTAGGACACGTTTACGTTTTTCGTATTCATCGGCGGCTTCAGTACGTTGCCGTTGGAGTTTATACGCATACTCATCCTCTTCAGACTGACGAGTTTTGCCTTGCACCACCTGTTGCTTGGCCTTCGCCTGTTCATTCTCCTGTTGCTGTTTGGCCCAAACCTCCCGCTGTTTGGCCATTTCTTTTTCGATGGCTTCCTGCTTTTGTCGATAATCCTCTTCCAACGTGTGCAACGTCTTCTGATGTTCTTGTTCCAAAATATTTAGCGTTTCTGCCGCAATGGAAATATTTTGCAAGGACTCTAAACGTTGCGTTTCGACCAGAATAGCACGTTGCATTTGTGCTAACTTATCAACCTCGATGGTCATCGTTTTGGACAATTCCTGAACGGATTGACCAAAGGCAGATTGCAATTTTGCCAGGGATTGAAAGATACTCTCAGCGGTATAGGTAGCGGCCTGTTTCACCAACTCTTTATCTGTTTGGCGGGCGGCTAAGAGTTCTTTCGTAGCAATTTGCGCTTCCACACGTTTATGGTCCGCGCGGAGCTTCTCAAAAGCCCTTAAAATGGTTTGTGGGTCTGTATGAGGTGTGTTCATGTGATTGAGTTTCCTCCTAAAATTGGATTTTTCTGATTCGTACCAACGGAATAAATTCCGTACCAACGGAATAAATTCCGTACTCCAAAACCGACGGAATTCAGTGTTGGAGTACGGAATTCATTCCGCCTGAAACGGAATAAATTCCGTACTCCAAAACCGCACTTGTACAACACTATCCACTAAACTCTCGCACTTCTTGAGTAATCTTCATAGCGCAAAATTTGGGTCCACACATCGAACAGAAACGAGACGTTTTAGCCGCTTCTTTAGGTAGTGTCTCGTCGTGAAATTCCAAAGCCCGTAACGGGTCTAGTCCTAAGTTAAATTGGTCTTCCCAACGAAATTCAAAACGCGCTTTGGAAATAGCATTGTCACGTAACTGGGCGCCGGGATGACCTTTGGCCAAATCTGCCGCGTGGGCCGCAATTTTGTAGGCTAGAATACCTTCCCGCACGTCATGTTTATTCGGCAATCCCAAATGTTCTTTAGGCGTCACATAGCATAGCATCGCACAGCCGTACCAGCCTATCATGGCCGCACCAATACTGGACGCGAGATGGTCGTAGCCAGGCGAAATATCAGTGATAAGAGGACCTAAGGTGTAAAAGGGTGCCTCGTGACATTCCTGCAATTGTCGTTGCATGTTTTCCCAAATCAGGTGCATGGGGACGTGACCGGGACCTTCTATCATCACTTGAACATCCTGTTGCCAAGCCACTTTGGTCAATTCGCCTAACGTCTTCAATTCCGCAAACTGGGCTTCATCATTGGCATCTGCTATCGAACCTGGACGTAAACCATCTCCTAACGAGAAGGCCACATCGTAGGCTTTCATAATTTCGCACATTTCTTCAAAATGCGTGTAGAGAAAATTTTCTTGCTGATGGGCGAGACACCATTTGGCCAAAATAGAACCGCCGCGGGAGACAATGCCAGCCACCCGTTTGGCGGTGAGAGGAACGTAGGCTAATCGCACTCCGGCATGAATGGTGAAATAGTCCACTCCTTGTTCGGCTTGTTCAATTAGGGTATCACGAAAAATTTCCCAAGTCAACTCTTCAGGATTGCCATCGACTTTTTCTAGGGCTTGATAAATAGGGACGGTGCCAATGGGAACGGGAGAGTTGCGCAAAATCCATTCACGAGTTTCATGAATGTGTTTACCAGTGGACAAATCCATCACCGTGTCGCCTCCCCAACGAATCGACCAAACCATTTTTTCTACCTCTTCTTCAATAGAGGAAGTGGTGGCGGAATTACCGATATTGGCATTAATTTTGACGAGAAAGTTACGTCCAATAATCATCGGTTCCAATTCTGGATGATTGATGTTGGCAGGAATAATCGCACGGCCGCGGGCGACTTCGGCGCGTACAAATTCGGGTGTAATCTCTTTAGGAATCGCCGCACCAAATGACTCCCCTGGATGTTGGGCCAGGAGGTGCGCCTCTTGCACTTCTAAAAGACGTTGCGTTTCGCGAATGGCAATAAACTCCATTTCAGGCGTGATGATACCTTGACGGGCATAGTGCATTTGGGTGACATTGCGACCTGACTTGGCACGACGTGGCTGATAAAGGGTAGGAAAACGCGAAATATCTAATTTTGGGTCCTCCACACGCATTTTTCCACAATAGGAACTGAAAGTGGATAAAATCTCGGTATCTCCACGTTCTGCCAGCCAAGCAGTACGCAAACGGGGTAATCCGCGCTGAATATCAATGGTCACAGCGGGGTCAGTGTAAGGCCCCGACGTGTCATAAACGGTCACGGGAGGGTTGCTTTTTGGACCCGTTTTTGTCATAGTATCTGACAACGTAATTTCCCGCATAGGCACACGAATGTCGGGACAACTGCCCGTGACATAGATTTTTTGAGACTGCGGGAAAGGTTGAATAGACAAGGTACTCTCTGGGACAATAGGGATTAAAACTGATTTTGGTAGTGCGCTCATGGTAATGACATCTATAATTTTTGTAAAAAACTAAGCGCAAGAAAAGCAAGCAAATACATGCTTCCCTACGCCAGTATGATCTGGTTCAGGTTCAGAGGGTTTTTCTCAGCCCCGTGGGGCACCCCTAGCAAATTTTTTAATGAATAATGGTGACTTACTCTTCATTGTTCGCTATAATAGCCTAATATGCAAATATTTTACAATATCCGTTGTCGTCGCAAATTGTTTGAATCAAGATTAATGTAGATGACTGATGGTGAGAAACTAAGTTTCTTTGACAGGATTTACGCAACCGCCGGTCTTTACCCCACCCCAACCCTCCCCGCACGCGGGGAGGGAGTCCCCCCCCGTGTACGGGGGGCAGGGGGGGTGATAATGTGTAAAATCAAATAGTTACAAAAACGGTTGCGTAAGTCCTATTTAAGAAACTTAGTTTTTTTGGCATTCTAACCACCCAATTCCCCAAAAATGATATGATAGCAGAAACCAATTTTGACCATGCCCGTTTCAACATGATTGAACAACAAATTCGTCCCTGGGAAGTCTTAGACCAACAGGTGTTAGACTTGATGTATCAAGTTCCACGCGAGGAATTTGTGCCAAAAGATTACCGAAACTTGGCCTTTGCCGATATAAATATCCCCTTGCCTCATCAACAAGTGATGATGAAGCCTAATGTGGAAGGCCGTTTACTACAAGCCTTGGCTTTGAATCCTCAAGATCAAGTCTTGGAAATTGGCACAGGTAGCGGTTATTTGACCGCCCTGTTAGCCAAATCCGCAAATCATGTGGATAGCGTGGACCTGTTTGCCGATTTCGTGACTGAAGCCAAGGCTAAATTAGATGCTTTGGGAATCACTAACGTGTCCTTGGAAGTGGGAGATGCCTCGAACGGTTGGAATCTTCATAAACAGTATGACATCATTGTGATTACCGGTGCCTTACCAAAGTTACCGTCGCACTTGCAGGAACAAATCCGGGAAGGTGGCTGTATCTTCGCAGTGGTGGGAGAAGCACCGGTTATGTGTGCCCAAGTTCTCAATCATCTGAGTGAAGAGGAATGGCACACGGATGAGTTATTTGAAACGTGGTTACCTCCTCTGGTGGGGGCGTCACCGCGGCAACGGTTTGTGTTGTAATTGGCATGTCGCCGAGAAACTCAGTTTCTTTAAGAAACTGGTAGTGATGCAATCTGGGTGATATTCATGTTACCCTCACCCCCGGCCGTAGGGAGAGGGGCCGGGGGGTGAGGGTAAACATATCACCCCCATTGCATCACTACCAAGAAACTGAGTTTCTAACGCCTGTTATTCATCTTTCATCTTTCATTCATACCCATGCGAATCCTATTATCCTCCATTATTTTATTTAGTAGTACCTTCCTACACGCCGAAACCCTTTTGGAACTATACAAACTAGCGGAGGAACAAAATCCGCAACTGAAAATTGCGAATACCAATCGTCTCATCATCTTAGAAAAGAAGCCTCAATTGCGTGCCACCATGTTGCCACAAGTGACTGTGGGTGCCAATGCGTCAGAAGCATCACGTAAGAAAGGTTGGTTGCTGTCCAGTGATAGAGTGGAAAATACCACGGCAGGCTATCATATTTCCCTGGCTTATTCCCTGTATCATCCAGACCGTGACATTGCTTTGGAACAAGTTGACAATCAAATTAAAATAACTGAACTGACCTATGAGAGTTCTCGTCAATCTCTGATGGAACAAGTCGCCACGCGCTATTTTGCAGTATTGGCAGGAACTGACAATTTAAAATTAGCGAAGGGGGCGAAAGAAGCTTTTGGACGCCAACTCGATCAAGCGAAACAACGTTTTCAAGTGGGTCTGATTGCTATCACCGATGTGCAAGAAGCCCAAGCTGGTTACGATTTAGCGGTGGCCGATGAAATTGCGGCCCAAAACGGGTTAGACAACGCCCGCGAGATGTTGCGAGAACTGACTGGCAGTTATCATGAAACCCTGGCGAGTTTAAGCGAAGATGCCCCCTTATTGGGTCCCGATCCGCCTCAAATTGAAGCGTGGTCTAAAATGGCTTTGGAACAAAATCCACAACTGTTAGCCAGTCGCTATCAGGTAGAGATTGCCCATCAAGAGATTGATAAGCAACGGGCGACTCATTCGCCCACCGTGGAATTTGTCGCGGGTCATAGCTATAACGACATTCTCCGCGGCCAAGATGCACCTGGCAATCTATCGACTAGCAACAGTTTTGGCATTCAACTGAATTATCGATTGTATGAAGGCGGTGCCATTGATTCCCAGGTTCGCGAAGCCCAGCAGCAATACACGCAAGCGATAGACAAGGTGGATCAGGAACGGCGCACGGTGCAACGCCAAACGCATGGGGCGTTTTTAAATTTATCGTCTAATATCAGTCGAATAAAAGCACTTAGACAAGCCCTGGCTTCCACTAAAACGGCCTTAGAAGCGGTCAAAACAGGTTTTGAAGTGGGCACCCGAACCACGGTGGATGTTCTCAATGCAGAACGCGATTTATTGAGGGCACAACGTGATTATTCCAACGCCCGTTATGATTATGTGCTGGCCAGTATCAGATTAAAACAAGCCGTGGGAATGTTAAGTCTGGAGGATTTGGAGAGTCTCAATGACTGGTTGAGTGCTTTGAAAGTGGAATTGGAAACCGTTCCAACACCTCCTCAAATTGTACCAGTGCCAATTCCTTCTGAGGTGCCAAAATCCTCGGAAGATTCAGGTCTCAAAGTTGACGTTAATAAGGAGGTGCCAAGGGAACAAGTGTCGCCACCGACGGAAGAACAGGCGCCGGTGGAGAAAGTGCCTGAATCCATGCCGAGGAAGTCTAAAAAATCGTCTCGGCGGAGAGGCAAGAAGGAATAGGAATAGGTTTACCGTTGCCTATCTGTCCTCTGGTATAAGGAATGGTGGGCAACTTAAACACGTTGCCCACCCTACACAGGTCACCTTGTCAAGGAGGTAAGTAGCCCCCGTGGTCCATCACACCGGCTGGTCATCAATCCAATTTGCCAGTTGACGACTGGGCAGAAATAACTTGAAGTCTTTGGTATTGCGAGTGACTACGATGTGATTACCCGCTTTCGCCATTGCCGCTATCATCATATCAGCATAGCGTTTATGCGCTTTATGGTGTTGTTTAAACTGTTTTAAGACCTCTGCGCAACGTTCATCAAACACGATTACCTCAAACTCTGCCAAGAGTTTCTGCGTGTCTAATAATTGACGATGTGCCCGCGGTGCCTCTTCAGGGGACGCCTTGCGGGCGAAATCGCAACGTCCCCCCAAGATTTCCGCCACCACCACGGAAGGTAGCAAAATGTCTGAGTGAGAGACTCGTTTTACATGGTCAAGAAGAATGAGAGGCTTTTTCTCACCAAAAGCTCTCACTATATTGGAATCCCAAAGCCACATAATTGATTACCCCAAATCACGTTGCCGTTCGATTTCATCAAACAGTTTGCCCCAAGTGGGGTCGTGTTGAAACGCCCCAAAACCGCGTATTCCCTGGCCCAAATAATGCAGTTGAAATTCGCGGTTGACCTCGAACATGTGACGGTCTTCATCCACCTTGGTAAACGTTTCTCCCTCACTGGAAGACCAATCTTGATATTCATGCACGATGTTTTCTGCCGGCACTTGTTGATTGTGTTTAATCAAGTCGACTACGTTAGTAAATTCTTCAAAAGTTACCATTTGAACATTCCTCTTTGTGATTGTAAAGGTTGCTGAAATGAAACTCAGGAGTCCAAAGCTTCGCTTTAGACTCCTGAACCCAGTTTGTAAGGCGGCACCGGCCATGAAAATCGCCCCTGATTCAGAAATTGCTTCACTTGTAACACGCTATGTTGTGCCTTCCGATCCACTGCCTCCTGAGTATTGAACGCATTATGCGGAGTCAAAATGACATTGGGATGTTTGGCAAGTTCTAAGAGGAGAAGGGCCTCTTTACAATTGGTTACTTCTCCTTTACGCAAAGCTACCGCTATTTCAGTTTCTTGATCATACACATCGAGGGCGACTCCACCCAGATGACGTTCCTCTAGCAAACGTAATAAATCGGCAGTAGGGGAAAATTCTCCTCTGGCGATATTGACAAAAATGACTCCTGGTTGAGCGCGTTTCAGCAATGAGTAGTTGAAGTAACTAAGATTTTGAGAGGTCAAATCCATGGCACAGACCACGATATTTGCGTGTGCCAACCCTTCTTCAATCGATACATAATTAACGTCAGGATGTTTCTTGTCTATGTCAACACCCAACACCATCATCCCCAGTCCTCTGCCAATTTGAACAACTTCATAGCCAATATTGCCGACGCCCACTACTAATAGCGTTTTGTGGAAACATTCTTGACCGGTTAAACCATCGCGGTGAAACGTCTGAAATTGTTGAAGTTGTTGAGGTAGCTTGCGAAGCAGAGACATCCATAATAACATCGTTTGTTCAGCCACGGCACGATGGCAATAGAGAGGTAAATAGCCACTGAGTACCTGCTTTTGACAAGTTTGCCAGTAACGATGAATATGGTCATAACCGGTGCTACGAGTCAAAATACCGTCCAGATTGGTCGCCCACTCAGTGGGAAGAAGAGACTGGGTGCGAATGCTAATCAACGGTGCTGGAGGAGTCTGTGGATTCTCTTCTTGAATGGTTTTCCAGGTGAAACCAGCCTGAATGTCAGGTGGTAAATAACGTTTAATAGCCTGGTCCTCTTCGGCAAAGGCTTCGTAGAAAAAAATGTCTAGCATAAGAAAGTTTCATTTTGGAGTCCAAAACGTGTTTTGGATTCCGTGTTTTGGACTCCGTGTTTTCAGTTAAAATAAAGACGGTTGCTTCTCTCCAGTGGCAACGACTTTTACATAACGCACAGGCTTGGTTAATTTTTTCACTTTACCTAATTCCATGGCACGTTTTAGCCACTGTTTTAATTGGCCAGGATGTAAATTCAAACGGTCGGCCAGTTCGTCTTCCGTGATTTCAGTCTTCAATTGGGATTCCAGATAAGGCCATACAATGCTAAATAAATCGGGAGGCATTTTAGTTTGGTCAAGGTCCGGTGCCTGTTTTTGGATGGATTTGGGAGGTTTGACCGGTGGGAGTTCCGTCACTTTAGGAGGAGATACGGTTTTCTCTGCCACACTCTTTGAGGAGGCTGTGCGAGTCTCCGCGATAGCGAGAGAGGGTCTTTCTTCAGCCACCTTGGGATCTTGAAACGAAGTTGGCGCCGTCACAGGAAGAGGCGTTGGTTTAGCCACGCCAGTAGCCAACTGTTGTAAATATTCGCGCAAATCCGAAGTATGTTCCAAAATGGAACTATCCAAGGCCATCGCCCCTTGACTCAACAACTGTTGATTCCCAACGGAGTTTTCATCTTGGCGAACCCACAGAGGCGTCCAACCCGCCCGTAAGTTTTCCATGGCCCCTGCCCAACTGCCTTCTTGTTCAAAATCACTATTGATGACCACCGCCCAATCAGATAAGGCATACACATATTTATGACTAGCTAATAGATTGCCGACGTTGAAGCCCGTTTGGGGATCAAAGGGAGACATGAGGAGGAGCCGTTCTTCTTGTAAAGCATCTCGATATTTGCTAGAAACTGCCGCTTTAGCTAATCCATCAGCCAAGATTCCGACGGCACAACGACCTTGGGCGAGGGCGGTTAAAATGGCTTCGGTATTGATACCGCGAGTACCACCTGACAAGACCGTGATACCTTGATGGGCCGCCACTTTGGTGAGTCTTTTGGTAAAATCAATCATCTCCTTTTGGGTGTTTCGAGTGCCCACGATGGCCAAACCACCTTTTTGTAATAATATCGAGGGACCAATTCCATACAAGAGAGGTGGCGCCGCATGTCCCAACCGGGTTTTTAAGCGGGTGGGATAGGTTTTATCGCCGCGGCTGATGACCCAGAAGCCTTGCTTCGTCCAGGTCTCAACGGCCGCAACCATAGCTGGTTTTCGCATGAGGAGGGTCAATAAACGACTGGCGGTAACATTTTGATAGGCAAGGGGTTTAATCAGAGTGGCGGCCGTCGAGTCTAACAAATCCGCAGGTCGCAGTTGTTGTTCATGTAGCCATTGCGCCAGCCAAGCATATTCCAAGGAGGTTAAAGGTTGAATATCTCGTTTTTCAGTTTTTTTGCCAAGGGCACTGCATAGCAATAAAATGGCTTGAGTATCTGGACTGAGTTGAGGTTCTGTGTGGTTCATAGTTGAAGAACTGGATGCAACGCTTAACTACCAAAGAAACTAAGTTTACTTACAGAAACTTAGTTTCTCGTTCACTCTTCAAAGAAATATAGTAGTATTCATCTGCTTTTGTACCTTCTCTCTGTCCCTGTAGGGTGGATTTCGCTGCGCGTATCCACCAAAATAGATAGAGAATGGTGGATACGCTTCGCTTAATCCACCCTACATTTTAAATCAAAATGGGACAAGGGTGAATGAATATTACTATAAAGAAACTCAGTTTCTCGAAGAAACTGAGTTTCTGCTTATTTTTTGGTCGCGGCCATTTCAAATTTGTAGTATTCGCTATTGAGGTAAGAAGCGACTTGTTCCACTTCTTCTTCAAACCAGGGAATACTCAGTTGCGTTGCACACCATTGTACTTGGGTTTTGACACCTTCGTAACTTTTCATTTTACGGGTGTCTCTGGTGTAAAGTTCGGATTGATGGCAACGCACACAATTCCCATCGTGTAACTTTTTACCCGCCTCATTAGCCGGCGGCGCCGCTACTGGTGGTGAAGCAGGTTGAGTGGCTTCGGGGGTTGCGGTGGGAGAAGCAGCAGAGGAGGGTTTGGCTTCCTCCGCCATGACATTGACTGTTGTTGCTAAACAACTGTATAATAACCAATATTTCATTTTCATTTGAGTGTTCCTAAATGTGATTGTTGTGGTTCAAGCATGGACGGTGGATACGCTTCGCTTAATCCACCCTACAAATTACAGTGGTTCAAGCATGGACGGTGGATACGCTTTCAAATGTGCAATTCGCACCGGCACCGGCGGATGCGAATCATAACACGCCGAGTATAACGGATCAGGTGTCAAGGTACTGGCATTGTCTTTATGCAACTTAACTAATGCCTGTATCAAACCTTGTGGCCCGGCCTGTTGAACCGCAAACTCATCGGCTTCAAATTCATGTTGACGAGACATCCAAGCTAACCAGGGTGATAAGAAGAAAGTAAATATCGGAATCACCAACGTGAATAGTAACAAGCCCATGTAAGTAGATATGGTGCTGACTCCTAGCCCCTGGTAAAACCAAGTTTGGTCGATCAACCAACCTAATAATGCCAACCCTGCCAATGCTAAACCGCCGATGAGGAGAAGACGTTTTGGGATATGTTTACGTTTGAAATGACCGATTTCGTGCGCTAACACCGCTTCCATTTCGTCGGCGGTCAGGCATTCCAACAAGGTGTCAAAAAACACGATGCGTTTATGGTTGCCAAAACCGGTAAAGTAGGCATTGCCATGTCCTGAACGTTTGGAACCGTCCATGACAAACACGCCATCACTGGTCAAACTATTGCGTTGCAATAATGCCTCAATCCGTCGCTTTAACTCTTCATTTTCCAACGGTTTAAATTCGTTAAACAGAGGTGCAATAAAGGTTGGATACGCCCATAATAGTAACAAACTGAATCCCATATCCAAGCCGACCAGACGAAAAACCACCAGAAGGGGCCTGCGTGTTCCATCAACCACAAAATTAACGCAGTGAAGGGTACTCCAATGACTAGCAATAAAATCAAAGATTTAACGAGGTCTGTCAAGAATAAACGGGGAGTGGTACGGTTAAAATCAAACTGCGCTTCCAAGCGAAATGTGGTATATAAGTTAGCAGGTAAGTCAAGTAATGCCGACACGACCATCATGCTGATGATGACCCCGACACCCGTCCACAATGGCGACCAATCTAAACTACGCCAAGTTTGGTCGAAATATTCTAGCAAACCACCCAGCGTCCACAATAGCACTATCACAGTGTCCATAATAAGCATTTTTTGTGCGAAACGGGTTTTTGCCAAAGTATAAGCGGCAGCTTTTTGATGGTCTGATAGAGAGACGGTTTGACTAAATGCGCTGGGTACGGCATCTTGATGGGCGCGAACAAAACTTATTTGCCGTTTAGCTAACCAGATTTGTAAAATAGTTCCTAACACTAAAAAAATTAAGAAAATGGAAGTAAACTCGTTCATCATAAAAAGTTTTATCAGGTTAAAATGGATAGTCTGAATCAGAATTTGCAGAATTTAAGAATTAACCGAATGGGAGAAATGATTTCGTTCCCACGCGCCTGCGTGGGAATGCCGTGCGATGCTTACCTACTATAGTGATATTCACTTATTCTTGTACCCCCCAGCCCCCGCACGCAGGGGGGTCACTCCCCCCCGTGTACGGGGGGGGGCTGGGGGGTACAAAAATGAATGAATATTACTATACAATCCAGCGAGAAATGCTGGCGCGTGGAAACGAGAACATTCTGCTAATTCTGATTCAGACAACATATTATCACATCCTAGTATATTTAGTATATTTAGGTTAAAATAATTTCTATTAAAGTCTTAAAATACTTTCATTATTTATGATTTACAATTTATGCCTCAAAATTCCACCAACTTGATATGGATTGATTTAGAAATGACAGGACTCCATCCTGACAATGATACCATTATAGAAATTGCCACGCTGGTGACAGATAGTCATCTCAATGTGGTTGCAGAAGGTCCCGTGTTAGCAATTCATCAAAGTGACGCGGTTCTGGCCACGATGGATGAGTGGAATCAAAAACAACATGGACAATCTGGATTGGTTGAACGAGTGCGACGTAGCACTATCACCATGGCCACAGCGGAACAGAGGACATTGGAATTTGTGCAACAGCATGTTCCAGCCAACACTTCTCCTATCTGTGGCAATACCATCTGTCAAGACCGACGCTTTTTATTTCGCTATATGCCGACGTTGGAAAAATATTTTCACTACCGTCATTTAGATGTCAGCACCTTGAAAGAATTGGCCAAACGTTGGCTACCAAGTTTACCAGAATTTGACAAAGTCTCCAAACATTTGGCGATGAGTGATATTCACGATTCGATTGAAGAATTGAAATATTACCGGACTCATTTTTTACGAGGGTAGGGTGCGTCCTACGCACCATTTTTAAAACGGCCAGGTATCAGAAAAGGTGCGTAGGACGCACCCTACCAAACCATCCGCCATTTGCTATCTAAACTTCGATTATGGAAAAAAAACCTCTTCCCTTAACCCTTTACCGCGCCAGCCAGGTACGCGAATTGGACCGCATTGCCATTGAAGAAATGGGTATCCCCGGCGTTTGTCTCATGGAACGCGCCGGCAGTGCGGCATTTGCCCTGTTACAACAACGTTGGCCACGCGCCCGGCGCCTTGCCGTTCTCTGCGGGGTTGGCAACAATGGTGGAGATGGCTATGTGTTAGCACGACTCGCCTATTTAGTCGGTTACGAGGTCACCGTCTTACAACTGGGTGACATCTCGAAACTCAAAGGTGAAGCCCGTATCACCTACGAAGCCATGACGGAAGTGGGACTCACTGTGCAAGTCTTTGCCGAAAAGAAACTGACGATAGTGGAAGTGGTTGTCGACGCCCTCTTTGGTACTGGTTTAGACCGCAAAATAGCAGGACCCTGGCGCACCGTCATAGAAGCTTTACATCGTTGCAATTGCCCCGTCTTATCTTTAGACATCCCCTCTGGCTTACATGCTGATACGGGCACCGTCTTAGGTGTTGCGGTACGTGCCGACGCGACCATCAGTTTTATTGGACTCAAACAAGGTCTGTTTACCGGTGATGGACCTGAATATTGTGGAGACATTTATTTTGATGATTTACAAGTTCCTCCAGCTACCTTTAAACAAATCAAGGCTACCGTCAATCGCCTCGATTATGAGACTTTAAAAACCACGTTTAAAAAACGCACACGCACAGCCCACAAAGGCACCTTTGGACACGTCTTAGTGATTGGAGGAGATAAAGGGATGACAGGCGCCGCCCGCTTGGCCGCCGAAGCTGCCGCCCGGGTGGGGGCCGGCAAAGTCAGTCTCGCCACTCGTGCCACCCACGCCACTCTCATCAATCTGACATGCCCAGAAATCATGAGTCATGGAGTAGAAACCACCGAAGAACTTCTCCCCTTGTTAGACAATACCGATGTTATCGCCATTGGCCCAGGCCTGGGCCAAACCTTATGGGCCCGTGCCATGTTGGAAGCCGTAAAAGATACCCAAAAACCTGTGGTCGCCGATGCTGACGCTTTAAATCTACTCGCCCGCCTCCCCTTTCGCTTCGTTAACAGCATTCTTACTCCCCATGTTGGTGAAGCGGCCCGCTTACTGGAAATCACCACAGAAGTCATCCAAAGTGACCGGTTCGCTGCCGTTCGTTCGTTACAACTACGTTTCGGAAGCGTCTGTATTCTCAAAGGTGCTGGCACATTAGTTGCGAATGAGAATGGCCAAGTCAACATCTGCACAGCAGGCAACCCCGGGATGGCTTGTGGTGGCATGGGCGATATTCTCACAGGCATTATCGCAGGTCTTCTAGCCCAAGGTTTTTCCACTGTTGAAGCTGCCAATATCGGCGTGTGTCTACATGGTAAAGCGGGAGACCGCGGGGCCAAAGAAGGAGAACGCGGTTTACTTCCCAGTGACTTATTTCCTTGGATACGTTATTATGCTAACCCTGAATTAGAAAACTAATGTCTTACATTATTCCTACCTCTGAAGCTATGGAACAGGTGGGTGCGCAATTCGCCACGGCCTGTCATTCCCATTGCACCATTTACCTAGTTGGTGACTTAGGCGTTGGTAAAACGACTCTCGTTCGCGGTTTCTTACATGCTTTAGGACACCCAGGCACCGTCAAAAGTCCCACCTATACTCTCGTGGAACCCTATCAAATTGGCAACCACTTCATTTACCATTTTGACCTCTACCGATTAAGTCATCCAGAGGAACTAGAATATTTGGGAATCCGCGATTATCTGGAAGAGAATGTGATATGTTTAATTGAATGGCCAGAACGCGGTGGCTATATCACTCCCCCACCTGATCTAGAAATTCAACTTTATCACCATGTCGAAGGACGGCGGTTAGAATGGAAGGCTTATACGGAAACGGGAATCGCTATTGTTCAAAGAGTAGGATGGAGTTGACGGAAATGACTGTTTAGCTTCACCTAAACCGTAATTTATTCCAGGAGTTCAAAGCTACGCTTTGGACTCCTAGAACCATACTCTACCAAGAGGATTTTCTTATGCGCTTACATCACTTCATTTTTTATCTCTACATCTTTTTAGCTTTACACCTAGTTCCATCTGCTATCCTGGCCCAACCGCTAGGCGATAACACGCCACCCACGCCAGAAGAGTTATCCACCGATATTACTCCGGAGTGGTTGGTTAAACAACAACAAGTTATTGTCAAGGCCCAGGCCGCTTTGGGGAAGGAACGGCAAACCTGGAAAACAGAGGAGAAAAACTTTCCTAAGAAACAGGAGCGGCGCCTTCTAAAGTGACTCCACCTGCGCCTGACACTGCTAATATCAGTTCCGACAAACCGAACGTCTCCCCTAAACAGGATGAGGCCAAACCAGAAAAAGCTATTGACACCCACACGAACCAAGAGATACCTGCAAAACCAACCAGTCCTCCGACCAAAATCAGTCAGATTTCTTTGCAACCTTCGACCCCCGCGGCACCCACGGCGGCAGAACTCAAGAGTAGCTTGGAGTTACTTCAAAAAGCCATCGGCCTTCAGACCATCTATGTCAATCTCTTTGGCGAACGTTACCAGTTAGCCAGTCAACACCTGAAATTGGCTATTCAGTGGTATGACCAACTCCGCACCAAGTTTGTGCAACGTCAATTGCAAGAAAAGCAAGAGACCATCAATAAGGCCAAGACCACGCTGGCTAGTATGCAAGATGCGTTGAAGTTTCAACAAAGCGAGTTACCCAATAAAGTAGCCCGTTTGGAAACCACCCAGATGACTGCCGAGGTGTTGGGAGACCTGTTGGAAAAGGCTGCCTTAGATAAGGATACCGCCGCCATTGAGATAGAGAATCTCAAACTGGAAAGTCAAAACGCCCAAGCCAGTTTGGACACGCAACAAAAAAATCTGGAGGAACAACGCAAGAAATTAGAAACGTTGCAGAAAACCGCATTGCCTGACCCGGCCCAAATGGAAGTGCAAAACCAAATCATCGCAGGTCAAACCCAAGAACTGAAATGGCAAGAACAACATCTGGAACTGGATAAACAAAACCTGGATATTCTCAAGCAACGTTTGGAACAAACGGACAAACAGTTACAATTGGCCTCCGAATGGCATCAAAAATTGCAGTCCGTGTATCAAACTCGTCAGCAACAGTTCTTAGAAATTCAAGTGCAACAAGAACAACAACGGCATTTTACCAATGCCCTGGGGTTACGCAAGCAACTCGAGGAATTACCTGCCACAGCCCCTGCCACGCAACGAGAACTAATCAAACTCCAATTGCAAGAAGCCAAAGAACGTGCCGAACAGGTCAAACGGAACTTGCAAGTGAACCACTTGGAAGAACAACTGCAACAATGGCATACGACTAGCCAGCAGAAAATCGCTGATGCGGGCGTGTATGATACCCTGGAGACCCTGCGCAACTTGCTAATCAAGGTGGACCAGTTGTTTCCAGAATTGCAGCAATTGGAAGACGCGCTGAAGGGTAAGTTACAAATCTTTGACCAACAGTTAGAAGTGACCCAGAAAAAGGCCGACACGTTGGCCAACGAAGCGTTACAGCACGATACCCAATCTCAACAGGTGTTGACCAGCCTCACCAGCAGTTTGCGTGGCGAGTTGAACAAAATTCCCACCTTACGCACCAAAGGCGAGGAGTTGAAAAAACAACTGGAGAACGCTTACAAAGACAATTTGCACCGCGCCCTGTTTCGAGTCCGGCAATTGCCCAAAGAGGTGGGTGAATGGCAAATTGTGTTTGAAGAAGGTCTCAAACCGCTTCCCGGCTTGTTCTTCCAACAAGGTCAATTGACTTGGCAAGCCCTGGTGCAAGCCTTCCAATCAACCACTTCTCAAACTTGGTTGCTGTTTAGTATTGCCACCTGCATTTGGCTATTGTTGTTAGCTGCGGGATTAAGATGGGAGAAACGCAGTGAAATGACCTTGAATGAAGCCAAAAACCGTAGTTTTATAGCGTATGCTTCTTTGTTAGGACTGCGTCTGTTAGAGAAAAATGCACTGGGTATTGCGATGCTGGGTCTCGTAATACTCCTCTTCTGGTTAACCAAACCTAGCTGGTCTAGTACCTTCTTTGTGTTTGCGTTCCTGTTAAGTGGATTAATTATCAAACTGGTCATCAATGCCATTCAACTATTGTTGGCAGAAGACACCGTAAAATCCTCTGGACGAGTTCTCTCGTGGCGATTGTATGGCATGGTGATGCTATTAGGTACCCTCGGCCTGTTTACAGCTTTGTTGCATATCGAGACCGAAGGATATGTGATAAGAGTACCCTTAACCACTCTTGACATCATCGACTCTCTATTCATGTTAGGTTTATCGGCAACCGTCTTGCCACTCTTACAACTACGTAAAACGTTGTTGAGTGCCTGGCGAAGTCGCGGTCAATCTTCAGGAGGATTCCTCTTCTCACTGCTAACCTGGTTAGTGCCCTGGTTAATTTTAGCGGTCTCACTATTAGGATTAATCGGCTATATCAACTTAGGCTGGAACATGGCCAAACACCTCAGTCTCTTCCTACTGGTCTTAGTCCTCTGGTTAATGGTAGAAGGACTGGCTACTGATATGATGAACTGGTGGAAACGCTTGGCCACGCAAAGCTATTCACATAGCACCTTATGGACCGACAGTCTCATACCCTTAGTTCACAAAATCTTGGGATTGATTTTGACTGTTCTGGCCGTCTTGGCCTTCTCCTGGCTAAATGGCTGGTATTCGGACGTGGCTGTGAGACAAACTTTCAGTGTATTCTTTGGTTATCCATTGCTGGCTTTGGGGGACCAACAAATTGTGGTAGGTGACATCTTCCTCTCGGTGTTCATTCTATGGATAGTCTTCTGGTTAGGCGGTTGGTCTCGTCAAGTCAGTTATCAATGGGTTTACCTAAACATCACTGATACTGGCATCCGCCATAGTTTATCTATTTTCACTCAGTATGCGGTGATAGTGATTGGACTATTGATTGCTTTAAACATTATCGGCATTGACATCACCACCCTCACCGTCTTTGCGGGCGCAGTCGGCGTCGGCGTCGGCTTTGGTTTACAAAACGTCATTAACAACTTTGTCAGTGGTGTGTTACTCCTAGTGGAACGTCCGTTACGCAGTGGTGACATCGTGAATGTCAAATCTCATCAAGGCAAAGTGACCGAAATTGGGATTCGGTCTTTGACGATTGAAACGGTTGAAGGACCAGAAATCATCGTGCCCAATGCGGAGGTGATTTCTAACATCTTTACGAACTTCACCCGGAATCATCAGTACCAACGCAAGACTTTGTATGTGAATGTCAGTCCCACCGACGACTTAAAATTGGCTTACGACCTTCTCAAAGGGGTTTTGGAAGAGGAACCAGAAATCCTCAAACAGCCGGCGTCCAATGTGTACTTGGCTGAATTTACGGACTATTCCGTGAAGTTTCGGCTAGATTACTTTGTCGATATTCGACAGTCCAATTCGGTGCGAATTGCTTCCAATCTACAGATGAAGATTTGGGAACGTTTCAATCTGGCCGGGTTGCATATTGCTTTTTTTTCACTCAAGGAAGAATCGGAAGCGGGGAAACAATCTGCCGAAGAGGCGCAAAAAAGGAACGGTCTGAAGATGCAGTCGCAACCACAGGCGGTAGCAGTGATGTTGGCTTTGAAACGTTTTAAAGGGAGGAAGTAGATACTACACGGGTTGGTAAAAAAATAAAACCTCGTCAGGTTTGAAGATTGACGAGGTTTTTAGAGGAGAGGTTTTTAGAGAATGGATGGGCTTTGCCCATTCGTTGTTTGGTTATAGCAAATCAGCGTGATAACTGTTCAAAAATACTAGGTGGTGGAGAAAATTTTAGGAGTAGCGGCCTAACTGGAGAGGGTTTGCCGGTGTGTTGCCCTGTTACGGAATCGGTTCCTGGCCAATGGCCGATGGCCTTAACGATAATTTTAGTATTGCCCCTGTTTACTTTAATCAACCCCACGTAATCCGTTATGTCCACCCCCATGAATCTTGAAATGTTGGTCAATCGATTTACCAACCAGTAATTTTTGGTAGTGATGCACAAGGTAGTGGTAACTATCATCAAACCTGACAGGTTTTAAAGATCTGTCAGGTTTAAATCATTCAAACCTGTACTATTTCCTCTGGAGCGCAATAAGAATTATTGCGCCGTTGCTGCGCAACGCAGGGGGCAATAATTCTTATTGCACTCCAGTGGATAAAGTACAAATTTATGTGAATATTACTATATCATCAAACTTGACAAGCCTCAAAGACCTGTCAGGTTTAAATCACTACCTTGTGCATCATTACCCAATTTTTGGGCAAAGTGATTCGTCTCACGTCGGCCCGACAAGCGGTGGTAGAAGAGAAGCTCGAAGTCAAAAAAGCTGGTGGGGTTTATTAACGGAGGGTTGGAGTTTGGCGAATCCTCAAGTACAAGTGTTATTAGAGAAGTTGCAACGAGTGGGAGTGCCCTTGGATGAGTATGTCAAAGGGCAACTCTTTTATGGTATCAAAACGGGACTCAATGAGGCATTTGTGATTGATGCGAAAACACGAGAGAGGTTGATTGCCAAAGATCCCAAGAGTACAGAACTGATTAGGCCGTTTTTGTTGGGAAGAGATATTAAACGGTATCAACCGCTGACCTGTCAACAGTTCTTGATTTTTACCCGCCAGGGGGTTAATATTGATCAATCTCCCGCTATCAAGCAATATCTGCGGCGTTTCAAGAAGTCGTTAACTCCTAAGCCTAAGCGTTGGCAGGGAGAAAACTGGCCAGGGCGGAAACCTGGGAGTTATCAGTGGTACTAAATTCAAGATGCCATTGATTATTACCAAGAATTTGAAAAGGGGCGAATTCCCATCAAACGGATTGATTTCTATAATCCTATTGACAAAGCCAACCATGACCGAATCGTTCATCTGGTCACTCAAATCCTCGATCCGAATAAACGGCTGGCCACCGCTTTGGACACTCATAGCAAAACGATGTTGCAACGGCAAATTGAGGCGATTGATGAGGAGATTGACAAGGTGGTTTATGGGGTGTATGAGTTGACGGCAGAGGAGATTGAGACAGTAGAGAAACATTAGTCCTCTGTTTTTCAAACCGTATCATTGTATATTCATTCAAATCTGTACGATTCCCTCTGGAGCACAATAAAAATTATTGCGCATCAACAGTTGTGTGACTCAGTGAGTGAGTGTAAGAGAACAGTTGACAAAGTAGTAGTCAGTTGACGTGGGGGTAGTGATGAAATGTGGGTGATGGAACAGGACTGCCAATCCTGATATTTCTATCACCCAGATTGCATCATTTCAAAAAGTGATACAACAAGAAACCGAGGCCTTTTAAAGAACTCGGTTTCTACTGCGAATGACTTACGCAAGCCACCGAAATAAGGTTACGACGCCTGGGCCGTCACACCCATTTCGGCAAGCACGGGAAAGACATTGACATATCTGCGACTCTTAGGCCCCTTGATGCCAAACTTGACTTTACCATCCGCCGTCGCAAATAGAGTATGGTCTTTACCCACCTCCACGTTGACACCCGCATGAAATTGTGTGCCCCGTTGACGCACCAAAATATTCCCCGCCAACACTTGCTGACCGTCAAAGCGTTTGACACCTAAACGTTTTGATTGGGATTCACGTCCATTGCGGCTACTACCGCCTGCTTTTTTATGTGCCATTTTAGGTTACCTCATTTCACAAAAATTATCCGTTTTCTGTCACGGCCCCTGCTGGTGGTGTGATGTCACTGGGCGAAGCTTCTGTTACCACGTCTGGCACAGGTTTCGCCGCCAGTTTCTGGTTATTCAGAAACAGGCCAGTGATTTTCACTGAAGTCAAATATTGACGATGCCCCATCTGCTTGCGATGATGTTTCCGGCGTCTCATCTTGATGATTTGAATCTTCTTGCCACGCCCTTGTCCTTGCACCGTTGCTGTCACTCTACTACCCGTCACCAGAGGAGTACCAATGTTTATATTTTCCCCATCTGATAGTAGTAGCACTTCATTAAAGTCAATGTTATCACCTTCATTAGCAATCAGTTTTTCAACTTTTAACTGAGTGCCTTCGGTGACTTTATATTGTTTGCCACCAGTTCTAATTACAGCGTACATGTTTGATAATTCTCCGTCAATTTTCCTGTCTGGAGTATGTTTAAAGGAACTGCATTCTAATCAATTTTTTTTGATAAAGCAAGTTATAAAAAATTTTAATCAATAACCACAATTTATAAATTTGTTATATATGAGTAAAAAGTTATACCAGCTTAATCTTGAAGAAATGTTGGAGTAGAGGCTTTAGCCGCAACGCCATTAAGTTAGGGAATAACCCTCCGAAATTAACCGACAGGTGGACTAGAGGCTTACGCCTGTGGACATGGAACAGATATTGAAATCACGGTGCCCCACCCACAGGCGTAAGCCTCTACTCCAGCGTGGTGCTGTCAACCCACAGGCGTAAGCCTCTACTCCAGCGTTTCGATGGATTCGCGTACTAAAATAGGTATTGCATATAAAGTATTGGTATAAATTTTTAATTATCCGTACAATTATGTAGAATAATTTGGTGTGCAACATCATTCCATCTGTGGTCATTTTCGTCTGGTGCGCAATTAGGAATTATTGCGTTTCAGACTAAATCATATAGATTCATGCAAACTTGACTCTAAGTACCCGTGCAAAATCTATCTGGTATTTTCGAAATACAAAACTTGAATCTATCCCAAAAATGAAACATGGGGATTGGCATAAATATAATATAGTAATATTCAGATGAAATTGTACTTTATCCACTGGAGCGCAATCAGAATTATTGCGCTGTGCGCCCGCGTAGCGTCGGCGTCTGATTGCGCAATAATTCTGATTGCGCTCCAGAGGGAATCGTACACAGGACTTACGCAACCACTTTTGTAAGTCGTTGAGTTGACACCCCCCCTATCCCCCCCGTACACGGGGGGAATCACTCCCTCCCCGCGTGGGGGGAGGGTTGGGGTGGGGTAACTGCGTAAGTTCTAGTACAATTTAGTTAGAATACTACTATAAGAAAGAAGAACACCTACCGCCGCCGGCTAAAGCCTCAATGCCATTAAGTTAAGGAAAATCCCGGTGGAGTGGAGGCTTTAGCCGGCCGGCCGTAGGCATCACCCCCCACTCAAATTGCGGGTCGCCTACCGCCGGCAGGCGTTAGCCTCCACTCCAGCGTACCTTAACTTAATGGCATTGCGGCTAAAGCCTCTACTCCACCTGTGTGGTAGGCCAAAAAACCTTTGCCCTCCTACAATAGCTACCTTATACTTCACTATCTAAAATTGAGAGATAACAACTATGCAAGTATTAATTATTCGACACGCCCCAGCCGCAGACCGTGAAGAGTTTGCGTTGACGGGGCAATCTGAAGAACTGCGGCCCTTGACCGATAAGGGGCAAATAAAAATGCGAAAAAATGTTCGTGGACTGCTTACCACCGTTTCCAAACTCCAGATGATTGCTTGTAGTCCCTTCTTACGTGCCCTACAAACCGCAGATATTTTGGCCCAAGTCTATCCTTATGCCCATCGTGACACATTGTCTGCACTTGCCCCGCTGGGTACGATGACGGAAATTTTGGCTTATTTACAAGATCATGCGAACACGACTCACACCATTGCTTTAGTGGGTCATGAACCTG
Organism: Thiotrichaceae bacterium; assembly: GCA_011391085.1. Classification (GTDB taxonomy): domain Bacteria; phylum Pseudomonadota; class Gammaproteobacteria; order Beggiatoales; family Beggiatoaceae; genus JAABRD01. The sequence continues at coordinate 24,215 of JAABRD010000020.1, forward strand.
ATTTAGGTCAACTGGCCACTTGGTTATTGACAGGTCATCCTAACTATTGGATGCCTCTGAAAAAAGGGGCCGCTTGCCTGTTGGAATTTCCTAACTTAGTAGAAGCTGGTCAAGCCGAATTAGTGTGGTCGTTGACGCCTGGGCAATTGAAGCAGATGACAGAGTGATTTGAATAGGAGTGGCGCAAACACTTCAAAGAAACTCAGTTTTTTAAAGAAACTGAGTTTCTAGTGGAATAGCCACCGAATACACAGTCACTCAAACTGACTTTGAAATCGTCTCCACCAACCGATCAATTTCTTGCCATTGATGTCGTTTTTTTGCACAAGGACTTACATTTTGACCTGGTAGCCCCAATAAACTAAACTTAGAAACGAGTCTTCACACTCATCACACCCAATCACAGTTCAATTAATTGCCTCTCCAACCGACATTTTAAATTCAGCAAACTCCATAGGAAAACATGATGAAACTTTCCCTCTATTCTTTTATCGTATGTGTCCCACTGACCCTCCCGGTGACTTACGCCGGCCAAATTAACAATGCTTTATTTGACCAAGGCAAAGCGGTGTATGACAAAGTGTGTTCGGCTTGTCACAATTACCTGCCTCCCCCCAAAGCCGCGCCTCCGCTTCTCGGTATTTCGGGTCACTATCACCAAGCCTTTGTCGACCCTAACAAAGCCATTGCCCATATTGTTGACTATCTAAAACAACCGGCGGCAGAAAAATCCATGCTTCCGCCAATGGCTAGACAACAATGGGGATTGATGGCGCCGTTGTCTCTACCTGATGAGGAACTCAAAGCGGTGGCTTATTGGGTTTGGGAAATTTATACAGTGGAATGTAGCAAAGGCGCCGCGGCGCCGTGGGTTTGCCGTAATTCCCAAGGAAATCCTCCGTTGATGAAATGAGGTTTGGCGAAGCTTCGCTTTGGATTTCTGGTGATATTTCATTTTCTATTCCACAGAAGCCCAATTGCGAGAATTGGAGGCAAAGATTTCGCAGAAATTAAGGTGGACTAGAGGCGTTAGCCGGTGACATCGCAGAAATTAAGGTCACGGTGGACTAGAGGCTTTAGCCGGTGACATCGCAGAAATTAAGGTCACGGTGGACTAGAGGCTTTAGCCGGTGGTAGGGGCAGAACATAACTCAATTGCCAGGAACAACCCACCGGCTGAAGCCTCTAGTCCACCGGCTGAAGCCTCTAGTCCACCGGCTGAAGCCTCTAGTCCATCGACCAAAATTTCCAGTCCAGTATTTTCTTTTATCCCGCCGCTACCAAGGCTTGTTCAATATCTGCAAGAATGTCATCCAGATGTTCTAAGCCAATGGATAGCCGCACCATGTCTTCACTGACACCAGCATTTTTCAACTCTTCTGGTTTCAACTGACGGTGCGTCGTAGTCGCTGGATGACAGGCGAGGGATTTGGCATCGCCGATGTTCACTAAGCGGACGACGAGGTTGAGGGCATCAATGAATTTTGCACCGGCTGCGCGTCCACCTTTGATTCCAAAACTCATAATGCCCGAAGCGCGTCCACCCATATATTTGTCGATTAGCGGTTTGCTAGGGCTATCTGGAAGACCGGCATATTTGACCCAATTGACTTTGGGATGCTGTTTTAAATGAGTGGCGACCACCAACGCATTGGCACAGATTCTATCCATGCGCACGGGAAGAGTTTCAATGCCTTGGAGGATGAGGAAGGCATTGAGGGGAGACAGGACGGCGCCCATGTTGCGCAACGGAATGACTCGGGCCCGCGCAATGTAGGCGGCATCCCCAAATTGTTCCGTGAACACCACGCCATGATAGGAAGGGTCGGGTTCGTTGAAACGTTTAAATTTCTCCTTGTGTTGCGTCCAGGGGAATTTACCAGAGTCAATAATCACTCCTCCGAGGCTGTTTCCATGGCCACCCATATATTTAGTCAAGGAGTGAACCACAATATCCACGCCGTGTTCAAAGGGACGACAGAGGTAAGGAGAAGGGACGGTGTTATCGACAATCAAAGGAATGCCGTGGGCGTGGGCTAGGTCCGCTAAGGCACCAAAGTCCACGACATTGCCTAACGGATTACCAATGGATTCACAGAAGATGGCTTTGGTATTTTTATCAATCAGTTTGGCAAAACTGTTGAGGTCTTGATAGTCGGCAAAGCGCATATCAATGCCATATTGTGGCAACGTATGGGCAAATAGATTATACGTGCCACCATATAGGGTGCCGGGAGTAATCACATTGTCTCCCGCCGTGGCTAGGGTCATCACAGAGGCAGTGATAGCGGCCATTCCAGAGGCCATCGCGAGTCCCCCAATGCCACCTTCCATAGCCGCTACGCGCTTCTCCAACACGTCGCTGGTAGGGTTCATCATGCGCGTGTAAATGTTGCCGGACACTTTTAAATCAAACAAATCTGCGCCATGTTGAGTGTTATCAAAAGCGTAGGAAGTGGTTTGATAAATGGGGACGGCAACGGCTTTGGTGGTGGGATCAGGTGTATAACCGCCGTGAATGGCGATAGTTTCTAGTTTCATGGTCAGTTCTCCTAAAAAGTTTAGAAAAGCTAAAACGATGTGTGGTATTCTGGACAGAAACTTAGTTTCTGTCAGTGCAGTTATAGTAATATTCATTCAAATCGGTACGATTTCCTCTGGAGCGCAATAAGAATTATTGCGCCCTGTGCGCCGCGCAATAATTCTTATTGCGCTCCAGATGGAACCGTACAATTTAACTGGAATACTACTATACGTAAAGTGAGTTACGATTCTTTAGTTTGGTTCACGGCCTGTTCTAACATGGGCTTCAACTCGCCCTTTTGATGTAATTCCAACGTGATGTCACAGCCTCCAATCAATTCGCCCTTAACATAGATTTGGGGAAAAGTGGGCCAGTTAGCATAACGCGGCAAATTTTCATAAACCTCCCGGTCTGTTAAGACATTGACCGCCGTAAATTCCACCCCACAATCTTGCAGGGCCTTGACAGCACGGCCAGAGTAGCCGCATTGCGGAAATTTGGGCGTACCTTTCATGTAAATAACAATCGAGTGGTTTTCCACTTGTTGCTTGATTTTTTCTAAGATGTCCATAGTATTCAAATATAGTAAACTTGTAAAATTGCTGAATATCATCTACACTGATATACTATCAACTTTCCAATTCATTGTCCATTACTTAATTCTTTCTGATAATCACTATGAAACACACTATCTATTTATTCTCCCTGCTATTTACCGCCAGCATTGCCCAGGCGGCTCCCCCTAACCTTGCCTCCACAGATGCCCATACCTACTTCAATCAAGTTCGGCAAAAAATGGGCATGATGGAGTTTTTTCCACATTGGCAGTCAGAAACGGTGGGGACTGCCGATTCCTCTTTGCTTGATCCATTTGTCAACACGAACTGGGAATTTAGGATTTCCTATTCTGATAAGTGTGAGGATTTTCCGGTTTCCACTTACCTGTTTGATACTTCCACCATGACCTTGGAGGATGGCACGATAGGATTAGCGGCCACTGATGATGCTGAGGGAAAATGGATATTGTGGTATGAAGGCACTGAATCCTTTTATGTTCTGGCAACCAATGCAGATAATGGAGGCATACTTATGTATTCGTTCAACTGCGATACGCCCGCCTGCGATAGTACCATCTCAGGTGTGTTTGAAACGCTTTACCCTGATGATAGCGTCTCAGAACCACGGCAATTTACGGGTTATCGCCACACACTATCTCCTCTTGGCAAAGCGAATAATGCTGACACGTTTTTTAGAGGTGGTATTGCCATCAATGGCGGAGAATATCAAACGCAAATCATGCAAAGTCTGCATGACAATGTCGACATTCTCGGTGAAATGATTGTGGATTGCAAGCATGTCGGTCAAGAAGCGGATATTTTTATCTATGCAGAAACGACTTTGCCTCCTTTAGAAGGAGTTTTTTACTTCATGTTGGATGAAGGTAAAACCATTCTCCCATGGGACCAAAACCCAGCTAATTTGGTGGCGTTGATCCCTGCGATAAGATTAAACCAACTGGAGACAGTCCCCCTGTATCAAGGAACGTTCTATTATCATGGAACGTTGAAAGTCCATTTTGGCTATCGTCTAACAGATGGAACCGTCGTGACGAGTGGAGAACCGATTGAGATTGCGATAAACTAGGTACCAGTGCATGACGAACCTGGTATTTCAGGTGGACTGAATACGCTTGGTTTAATCCACCCTATCAATGGAACTGTGATTGATGTGATGTGTACGAGAAAAAGAATGAAGGGAATGAAGTGTATCAGCCCCATCGGCTGTCTTTCCACTTGTTGCTTGATTTTTTCTAAAATGTCCATAGATTCAAATATACTAAACTTGTAAAATTGCTGAATATCATCTACACTGATATACTATCAACTTTCCAATTCATTGTCCATTACTTAATTCTTTCTGATAATCACTATGAAACACACTATCTATTTATTCTCCCTGCTATTTACCGCCGGCGTTGCCCAGGCGGCCCCCCCTAACCTTGTTTCCACAGATGCCCATGCCTACTTCAATCAAGTTCGGCAACAGGTAGGCATGATGAAGTTTTCTCCACATTGGCAATCAGAAACGATGGCGACTGCCGATCCCTCTTTAATCGAACCATTTATCGATACTCTCTGGGAATTTGCAATTTCCTATTCTGATGAGGATGGTGATTTTCTAATTTCCTATTATGTGTTTGACACCTCCACCATGACCTTGGAGGATGGCACGATAGGATTAGTGGCCACTGACGATACTGGTGGGATGTGGATATTGTTGTATGAAGATACTGAATCCTCTTATGTTCTGGCAACCAACGCAGGCAACGAGGACATCTTTACGTATTCCTTCAACTGCGATACGCCTACTTGCGACAGCACCGTGACAGGTGTATTTGAAACGCTTTACAGTGATGGTCGCATTTCAGAACCACTGGAATTTACAGGCCAGCGTAGCGTCGATGTCGATACGGGCGACAACTCAGACTTCGTGGAGACTCCCTCCTCAGACGAGTTGCCTCAACTTGGCGACACCATTGCCACTGATACCACAGGCAAGGTGATGTGGAATCAGGCCTTATTTTCAGGCGGTATCGCCATCAATGGCGGAAAGGAGTATCAGACGCAGATGATACAAAGTTTGTATGACGAAGTTGATATTCAAGGCGAAATGATTGTGGACCCTAACCATGTCGGTCAAGAAGCAGATATTTTCGTCTATGCAGAAACGACCTTGCCACCTTTGGAGGAAGTCTTTTACTTCATGTTGGACGAAGGACTCAAGGCCATTCTCCCATGGGACCAAAACCCAGTCAATTTGGTGGCGTTTATCCCCGGTGTGAGACTAAACGCCCTAGAAACGGTGACAATGTATCAGGGAACGTTCTATTATCCTGGGACGTTGAAAGTCCATTTTGGTTATCGTCTGACAGATGGCACCGTCGTGACGAGTGGAGAACCGATTGATATTGCGATAAACTAAGTGAACGTCGGTTGACACTCCTCAAACCTGACAGGTCGTAAAGCACCTGTCAGGTTTAACCCACTTGATTATTTTGGTAGTGATGCAATGTGGGTTCTCTGTCTGAACTCTGATTAGAATGATTTTCAGATGGACTCTGATTAGTCAAGCCTCCTTTCATAGCCCTCATTTAATCATTTCAATCAGAGTTCAAGACCTAAGAGAAACCGCACGATATTTCACCCAGATTGCATCACTACCATTATTTTTACCTAATGTATCACTACCCAAACTTACCTCACTTTCATCTATATTACACACATCTCATCCCTCACAATTATGAAACGTACTCTCTTTTTCTCCAGTTTAATATTAACCACCAGCATCGCCCAGTCTGGCACCTATGATCCAACAGATTTAACTCAAGCCTATACCTACTTAAACCAAGTGAGGTTAGCCGCTGGGATGACTGAATTTAGCAAGAATCCGCTACTTGAAAAATCTGCCTCCAATCACGCTAATTATTTGGCCGACAATGCCACTGAAGGACATTTTGAAACCGCAGGCAAACTGGGCTTTACGGGTGTCGAACCCAAGGATCGCACCAAACATGCAGGTTATCCCAGTTTATCGGTGTCAGAAAACGTGTCCACGGGGAACCCCAATAGCACCGATTCCATTGACGGTCTCATGGGCGCCATTTACCATCGGATTGGTTTCCTGGATTTCGTCAACAATGAAGTCGGGATTGGCATTGCCCACGTTTCCAATCCTGAAGAACACACCGCCTACGTCTATAATCTGGGCAATTCCAAATACGGTGCCCTTTGCGCAGGTCCTTCTTTCGAGGACGAAGGGTCTTATTATTATGATGTTTGCGAACCCAACATCAATATTGATGCCGTTGCTTTTGACGAAGTGACCCGACAAGCCCAAGGCAACAATCCGACCGTCGTTCTATGGCCGACTGAAGGTGATAAACAAGTACCTCCAGCGTTTTTTGAAGAATCGCCGGACCCGCTACCTGATTATTCAGTCTCCGGTTATCCCATTTCCATTCAATTTAATCCTCTCAGTTTCAAGGCTGTCAAAGTCAGCGATTTCAAATTATATCGTGACCCAGACAGTTCTGAAATCAAATCCACCAGACAGTTAAACAAGAAGACGGATCCCAATGAGAAACTCACCGCCCTGGAGTTTGTTCTCTTTCCACTAGAACGACTGGATTGGAACACCGCTTACCGAGTGGAAGCCAAATATACGGATGATGCCGGTAAAGAAAACACCTTGACTTGGCATTTTCAAACCCGAGGCGCTGGTGCCCCGCTGTTCACAGTCACCGGGAAGGGGGAGGAATTATCAGTGCCACTGACGGCAAAGTTTGCCATCTATGTGCCACCTACCAAACAATCTGCGGAGATAGGTTCACTTAACTTCTCCTTTAGTTCTGGGATGAAAATCGACACGAACTTTATTGACGCTAATACCTTTCTGATAGATTTATCTGGCAAAGAAGGTCAAACCGCGGAGTTTAAATTTTCCGAAGGCCGTAGCTTCAAAGTCACCCTGAAAACGGACGCCACCTTGCCTACCGACACAAGTGAGACCCCGTCGACGCCTGTAACTCCAGTACCTGCCACGTTGCCTACCTTGACGGATCCGTATGCAGTGAATGGCAAAGGGAAATCGGTCAAAACAAAAACGCAGTTTGCAGGCGGTATTGCAGTGAATGGTAGCGAGTATCAAAAACAAGTGGTCCAAATGCTATCTGATCCAGTCGAAGTGAAGGGAGAAATCAAGGTGGATTCTGCCAATGTAGGTAAAAAAGCAGACCTGTTTGTGTATGCCGAAACTTCGTTACCACCTGATCTGGAAGTGTACTACTTCATGTTGGGAGAAGGTGGCGAATTATCTTTATGGGACCAACAATCTGCTAACCTCGTTCCATTTCAAAAGGAAGTTAAACTTGGAAAGACGCAAACAGTGACGATGTACCAGGGGACATTTGCTTATCCAGGGACGTTAAAAGTCCATTTTGGTTACCGTCTAACAGATGGGACGATGGTGAGTCATAAGGAAGCGATTGAGATTACGATAAATAGGTAAAGTGGTTTGCTTCAATGCCATTAAATTAAGGTAGGGTGCGTCCCACGCACCATTTGAGAAACCGCACCACTTTTTATGAATTTTTAGGCGATACATGGCGAGTCACAGCTTCTGTTTGACATTGTCCCAATCTTCAAAATCGAAGTCTCCCTGTAGCCCCAGATGGGGGTGTATCGCCTGAAGATAATCGCCTGAAGATAAATGATTTCTGCCGACGTCAGCGTGTCATCATCTTCTATACAGACGGCATTGTTCGGCAGGTAATAACCGCAAGAAGTTAAGAATGGTTGGATAAATGGGTATGGTTGGATAAATGGGTTCGGCGATTTCTAGGGAGATGGTTTTCATTAGGAAGTCTTTGTTCGTTAATCAAATATAGTAATATTCATCTAAATTGGTACTTTATCCACTGGAGTGCAATAAGAATTATTGCCCCCTGCGTTGCGCAGCAACGGCGCAATAATTCTTATTGCGCTCCAGAGGAAATGGTACAGGTTTGAATGAATATCACTATAAATTTTCGAATCAAAAATTTGGGAGATGTGGTGGTGGTTCTTCCAAACTCCACAAAATTTGTCCACAAATGCCTGCGGTTCCTGATAAGTCGGTTTCGGCAACTGAATCTTCACTAAGAGGGTCTTGATCACCCTGGATAAAAATCTTGTCAAATGGAGTGGCGGGAGTTGGTAGATGAAGACGGTGGGCAAAGAAAAACTTGCCCTCTACCATAACTACCCTGACTTCAATTTAGGTATGCTTCTTTGCCACAGGATAGATCTCATGTCTTGGGTCCCACCATAAAATTTTGAAAATATGACGTTCACGAATACCCCAAAGGCGTTCCCTTCCTGACAAGCGCAACGAAAAAAGTTCTTCTTCCACGCCAATGAGTTTTATTTGAGTCAGACGTTTTTGGGCCTCATTACCTAATTCCTTGAGTTTAATAGGATGGCAACCGGTATTGGGGTGGTTGATTTCGGCCCAAGTCATGGTTTCAAATTGGGCTAGTTTGCCATGAATATATTTCAAGGTGTCGGCGTCCAAATTATCCCATCCCCAAGGACCTCCAAAATCCAGAAGATAAACTTGCCAAGAGAGTTTTTCATGGTCACTATTGGGGTTCTGCAAATTCCGAGAAAACTTATACGGAACGGTTTGTTCAAATTTCGATGCAGTACGTGGTTGTTTATTTTTTTTGGTATTTGGTTTGCCCATAAACGCGCTATGGTTCTATATCGAACCCCTCATTGTAAGCCCCTTCATAATAAGAAGCCAGAGACGCCAACTGGATTTCTTGTCCGCCTCCGTTAATCACCGATCCTTTACGCGCTTCCAGCCATGGTTTTTCCATCACAATCAAGTCACGAAGCCATTGCGCGGATTTATTGCCGTAATAGCGTAGCACTGTTTGAACCGTTTCTGTTTGAGTGTCACTCAGTGCGTCAGGATTTCCAAGGGTTGGAATATCCTCTAAGTTCATCTCGTATTTTCCAGGATAAGCGTCATGCAACTCCTTTATAATCGGGCCATTTGGCCAGGCTTCAATGGGTTGTTCAAAGAGTGGTTTTTCATCCCAAACCAGTGACCAGGCTTGGCAATAATACAGTAATTTATGTAACCTTGGAGTCGGTAACGGATGTTTTTGGGATACCATGAAGGCTGCAATATCGAAAACGTTTTTGGTTGCCATTAGTCAAAATTCCTGTTAATGGTAAGTGGGAGTCATAGTTGAATTTTCTTGGCGGTTGTTATTGGGTGGCAAAAATTTGGGAGAGATTGGAGTCGTTCTTCCAAACATCACTCAGTTTCGGTAACTGAATTTTCACGAGGATAGTCATGCCGTCTGACAGACTGGTGTGACGGGCTAACTCAATTTGGTTGCCCTCAACGAGGCCTGATAGGTACATACGTTCTTTCCTTTGGATTGTGAAATCGATTTTTTAAAGTGGTTGGACTATGCCACTAGCCGCGACTCTCATTGGATAATAAGTTTTGGCGGGTGGCGTAGTTCACTAATTGGTAGTGATGCAATGTGGGTGATATTCATGTTGCCCTCACCCCCGGCCCCACGCCCGTAGGCGTGGGGAGAAAACCACTGGTGCCGCCATACTCCCCACGCCCGTAGGGAGAGGGGCCGGGGGTGAGGGCAACATGAATATCACCCACATTGCATCACTACCCACAAATTTATCGTTTCCCACTCAGTTGCAGTTTTTGGGAAAAAGAGGATTTGCCAGCCCCAAACGAAAGGGATGTCGAATGGCCAACTATTCTCGTCATTGGGTGACGAAAAGAGAGAAAAACGTTGGCCATTTTCTAATCAGTCCTATAAAAGAAAACTTTCATATTTACGGTCCAAGAGTTTTGAGAAATTCGCATAAATTTGGAACTTCCTTAATCTGGCCACCGCGTCCTCACGTTCTCTATCTGTGTAACCTTCTAAGGCACCCTGATAAATTGACAAAGGAAAAATATTGAGAGGCAGAATGGGATGTCCATCATTCTTAGCAAGTCGTCGAGTCGCACGGTCCAGGACATCGACAAATAATGGATAATCATCATCATACCGGCTTTCGCCAAGGACCCACGTATGTGCCTCCCATAATGCTTGCATCCACTTCTTGAAACTAACCGGATCCCCAACGGGCAACTTCTCCAAGTCTGCTAATTTGGCGATGGTATAGTCTGGTTGCCCCATTATGCTAACAAATATTCTCTCCAATATACCTTTAGGTTCAGGACGGGCGAATAATAAACCGACTGGGGTGTAAGTATGCACAATCGAACCTACTCCACGGTTATTAAATAGATTTTCGATATTGCTGGCTGTATTTACCATTATGTTATTTTCTGGCCATTCTTTTCTTATAAACTTAGACAGTTGCCTATAGACCCATAAAAACCAAATAGTCATCATATCCTTCGTGATATCCGTGTCACGGTATTTTTTATAACTATCATGGTTGCTATCTGCCGAGAAAATATTACAGAAGTGGTAATTTGTATCAATAATTACAGATTGCAAAGGTGGAATCTTCAGTTGTTTTGCAATCCGGTCCGCATCATTTCTAATTGTACAGAGTAACGCACTCAAATAGTTGTATTCATAAAGTGCAAAGGGATTGGATGGCCGACCCACGCCAAAATAACAAGTATCCTCGTATCTATCAAAAGAATAAGTGCGTTGCAACATTATTTTTCTGTCTTTGTCCCCCTCAAACCCTTTCAAAGGATAGTAGATAGGTTCATCAACCTTCTTATTATAAAGGAGTATTGCAGAAGTGTCTGTATTGACAACGTTCAAATCTAACACCAGGATTCCTTCCGCCGGCTTCCTCTCCAGTTGATGTCCCAACAATAGTAAAGTCAGCAGAGTTTTACCCACTCCGCCTTTGCTACCTGTTATGATATGCCATTGCATAGTTGTCTTTCCTTAATATTTTTCAGGAGGCTTCCTGTTGAGTCGGATTAATGTTAAAAATGCCAGCAATATTTTCAATGGTTTCGAATTCCAAAAACACTGGTTCTTAGTTTCACGTACTTTGTCTTTCAATCCCGCCTGCCGATAAGCATTGATTGCACTCTTGCAATCATCGTCTCGCAATGCCCTTCCCGCACGACGTTTCCAAATCTCTCCAATTTCCCTTTTAGCCCCTGCATGTTTATCATCAAATTGGAGTATTTCTTCATAAAAACTCAGTTGTTCACCTTCCTTTTTAGATTGTTGCGCCATCGACCATAGCGTTTGAACAAGCAAAGGGCGGGCTTCGTCTGGATGGTCATCAAACAAATTTTTCAATTTTCTACGGGATTCTGGCAACTTTCCTCGTTCTAACAAAATCTTTGCTTGCAATTTAACTGTATTTATATGGTTAGGATTCAGTCTTAACACACGACTCAATTCCTCCAGTGCCTCCTCCAGTTTGTTCTCCGTGCGTAATTTGAGGGCCAATTCATAATAACTGTTGGCTTCTGGTTCCAGACGATTCAATTCATCTTTAACCAAATGAAGAGGTTTATATTTGGCCACTAACAGACGCAGTAATTCAACTTTAATGCCGTATCCATTTCTCTCCTCTTTAATCACATCCCAACCATTTGTTTCCAACGACTGAGGGGCATTTTCTAAGGCTGGTACGGAAATTTTTATACCAATTTTAGATAAGGAGGCGTTCAATTGAACTTTAGTCACAATCTTGTTGTCCTCCCCTGCCATTGCTGAAATAAACACCTTTTGTGCCGATTCCAGACCACCCCATAGCCATTCTAACATAGCTTCACTACGTTCCAACACAGTAGGAATGACCGCATCGATATGTTTAGGAGAGACGCTGGGAATTTTTGCGACACCTTGCCTATAAAGATGATCCCATACACAAGAACATACTTGTTGAGTCAAAAAAGGATGTCCCAGCGTTAACTGCCAAACTTTTTCTTCTGCTTTGGTTGACCATTGCAAGGTATTATTATCTTTAGACAGACGAATTAATTTCAGGGTGTCTTCCCGATTTAGCAAAGAAACTGGCTTAGTGGGAATCCCTTTAAATAAGGCCAAGGCAATCTGCGTCAAATCACTCACGTTACGTCCAATGGCAAATACAAAATCTAACTTTTCTCGATTGATAGCCAATAAATCATGCAAATAGCGAAAAAGTTCGGCCCTGGTTTGTTTAGTTAAAGCATCATCTAACGCATCAAATTCGTCAAATAGTAAAACAAAAGTCTTCTCCTCTGTTTGGAGTAAATTTGGCAACCAAGTTTCATAAAAATAACTTTTAGGGTCTGGTCCGAGTTGAGGTTTTCCCTGACTTAATTTATCACTGATATGGTTGGCCAACTCTTGCACAATCTGCGGGATAGATTGATGGGCTTTACCAAGCAAATCAAAGAAAATCGGGCAATAGTTTCCCTTGGTAGGTAACTTAGCTTCCAATTCTCGCAAGATAGACGTTTTGCCAATCCGACGTTGACCATGCAATAAAATGGCATTGTGCTGGGGATGTTGTAAAATACGATAGACTTCCTGCAAAATATCATCTCGTCCCACAAACGCAGGACTCCCACCCACGGCATTGCCTACTAAGTAAGGATTCATTGGTTGCATAGTTCTGGTTCCTTCTCATCAATAAAATCCACCGACATTGGAGGAGAGACTTGCCACTTATCATTAGCGTCTTTTTTCAAGAGACCTTGTTTTTCAAGCAATTCAATCCAGGTGGGGGTGGCAGGTTGTTCTCCTCTCTTCAATGCCACGAGAGTTTGATAAACTTTGGTATTCAGGTTGACCAGTGTATTTGCTACTATGGCTGGCAACTCTTGTTCGACCGCTTTTTTGATCGTCTCCCAAGGTTGAACCTCCTGATGTTCCTTGGCTTTTTGCAATGCTTCAGCCACTAGACGAATGAAATGCGGATGTTGGCCCGCTGTTTCCCTAATAAATTGACACTCTACTTGAGAAAAGCCATTTTTTTGAAGCAATTCATCTATTTTGGCATCTAAAAGTAAACCTAGCACAATTTCATAGCTGTCCATAAAATTGAAGTAGGGTGAACCTTTAGGATTCAAGTGTTTAGTTTGGTCATGAAACTGTTTCAGAGACAGATTTCCTGAAATAATCAAACTCAGTGGGCTGGGAGTGCGAGACGCTGCTAGTCTTCTTAACAAGGCAAAAAACTCTGGTTGCTTCAAGTTAGAATTGTTTAACAATTCGTCGAATCTATGCAACATGAGAACTAATCGCCATTCCTCTTGTTTCACCTGTACCATCAGTTTATCCAGGGAATACTCGTCAAACTGGTTCTGTTGACAGGTTTGATAACTTTCAAGTAAAGTTTGGCTTTGATTACATTTGTCTTCTAATGGCTTTAAAGCACGTTGCCAAAATTGGGCAGGTTGACAATCTTTTGGCAACATAGAAATGTCCACTAACGAAAATACCAGTTTGTCAGCATATTCCTCATAAAGTGTTTGACTGTGATCGGGGTCAATCAAATAACCTAAAATGGCGGTTCTCTCCTGTTCAAACACGCCCACAATCGCACCAGATTGACCTGTCAAAATGAGTCTCTTCAGTTGGTCGATTTCTCTGCCGCGGCCCAGGAGAGGAGTAAGATGCAGTGGGAAAGCTGGGGTACTCTTTCGGTTTTGACGCGGTGAAGAAGGAGTAATTACCTTTATAAATATGACAAGGAATGTTAATAGCGCGAGATTAACAATCCATCCTAAGAGGGTTCCTATTTCTATCATGATTTAGCGGTTCTCAGATGTTATTATGTTTGGTTATTCAACGGAATCGATGAGGAGGGCTTTTCCTCTTTATCTTTCTCATTTCTATGTTTCTCCCCCCATGAGGTCTGCTTAACAAAGGCGGCATAGACAGCCACAAGCACGAAAAGGATTATCTCCGCGATTATTGTAGATGTATCGATATGTTCTTTTACCGCTTGACATCTCAAGTAGAAGATTAAACAAAACACTATTAATAGCATTGGAGAAATATGGATAAAAAGTCCCCTAGTAAATTCCGAAATGCCTTCTCCCAAAGCTGCCGAAAAATCCTTCTCAAATAAGAAGTTGTCTATCACCAACGAGGACGTAATAACCATTGAAAACAGCACTATGTCTCCTTCGGAAAAAAATTTCCAAAGAGTATAGTCAAAAAACGGCATCACCATTTTAGCAAACATTGGAATAAATAGGGCCCAGACACACGTCAACCCAAACCAATAATAGCCATCCTGATACCTTTTGATTTTTGAAAAAAAGTTATTTGGTTCGTTCATGATTCGTGTTCTCCACTGGTTATCTTGTTACACTGAAATGACAGCCTGCAATGATTCAACAGTTGCACAATTCTTGTTCCGTCCTGTTGTTAATAAAATCCACCAATACCCGTGGAGAAACTTGCCATTGACCATCACGGTCTTTCACCAAAAAGCCTTGTCTTTCCAATAGCGATAATTCGTCATTGGATAATTCAGGTACTTTACCTTCTTTGACCAACGAGACCAACGCTTTGCAAACTTTGGGAGACCATGCGTGGATAACATTAGCCAATATATTTGCTACCCCATCAGAAAAGTCCTTTCTGGCACTCTCCAATGGTTCCTTTTCATTACGTCCCTTAGTGGCTTGCAACGCTGAGATTGCCGGTTGAATAAGATAAGAGTGTCTGCCTGTGAGTTCTTTAAGGAAGCGACACTCTTCCTCTGAAAAATCTTTATTTAGCAGGTTGTCTATTTCAGCGTCAGACAATGTCTTTAACACTACCTCTCCCATAAAGTTGAAATAGGGAGAACCTCCATTAAAGTTCTTGGTCTTTTCATGGAACTCATTTAAGGAAAGTCCCCATGACACAATCAAACATAGAGAACTTGGCGAACGCGAAGAGGCCAGCTTTCTCAGGGTGGCAAAAAATTCAGAGTTTTCTTTAAAATTGGGAAAACGTAAGAACTCATCAAATCGGTCTAACATCAAGACCAACGTCCCACCTTCTTGTTTCAATTGTACCATCAATTTGTCCAGACTATATTCGTTAAATTTGTTTTGTGAACAAGATTGATAGAGATTCAGCAAAGTTGGACTTTGTGCACCTTGGTCTTCCAAGGGACGCAATGCACGTTCCCAAAAATTGGCGGGTGAACTGTTTTCGCCTAACATGGAGAGGTCCAGTGAGGAGAAGATCAATTTACTCGCATATTCTCCATACAACGCTTGACTGTGACCGGGGTCACTTAGATAACCTAAAATGGTGGTTCTCTCCGGTTCAAACGGGCCCAGAATGGCAGCCGATTGGCCGGTTAAAATGAGTCCTTTTAGACGGTTAATTTCTTGGTTTCTGCCCAGGAGAGGGGGCGGGGCCAGGGGGGAAGTTGCCTTTCCTTTTTGGTCTTGAGGAGAAGGAGTAACCAAGTACATGAAATAGAACAAATAGGCTATTAATGCGATGATAAGCAATCCCAAGGAAAGAGTTTCTGCCATAACTTTACTGACCTCGATAATGGTGATTTAAATTTGTGTGCCTAACGGGAATTAAGATAACGGATGGTTTCTCTTTTTTTCCCATGAAGTGTGTTTAACAAAAGCGGCATAGGTAGCCACCATGACAAATAGGAGTATCTCAGTGGCTATCATAAACCAACCTATGTTTCCATCACTCACCTGACATTTCAAGTAAATGATTAAACAAAACACTATCATTAACGGTGGCAGAACATGAATAACAAGTCCCTTAAGAAGGCCTGAAGCGGTTTTTCTGCCAAGAATGGCCGCAAAGTCTTTCTCAAAAAAGAAGTTATCTATTACTAATGTGGTGCTAATCACCATTGAAAAAAGCACTATCTCGCCATCTGAAAGAAGATAGTCAAAAAACGAATGTTTTTTCTCAAAGCAACACTGAATGACCATCCTTGCGATGATGGGAATAAACAAAGCCCATAAACATGTCAGCAAAAACCAAAGATAACCATCTTTATATAAGATGATATAGTTTTTTGTTATTGACCACAATTGATAAAAAAAACTATATAGATATTGTTTCATACTCATTCCCCACATAAATATTCAAAAGTCCAATGCGCAACTCTGTCTGACAAAGCTACGCTTTGGACTCCTGGATATTGAACGTTATTTAGCCGTAGTAGTTCGTCCCTTTCCTAACAACGGCAAATCTCGATTGAGGAGATAAGGAATCAACCGTTCTGGAGGGACATAACCTGGGATTAATTCGCCCGTGGATAACAATAGGGCGGGCGTGCCAGTGACTCCGACCTTCTTGCCCAATTCATATTGCTTATCTATCGAATTATCGCACGTCGCGGATTTCACCGCCCGCCCAGCTTTGGCGTCAGTCATTGTTTCTTGCGGGTTTTCCGCACACCAGACGGAGACCATTTTCTTATAGGTTTCTGAACCTATGCCAGCACGGGGAAAAGCCAGATAACGAACTTTGATGCCAGCCTCATTGAGTTTGCCAACCGCCTCTTGATGGAATTTGGCGCAGTAGCCACAATCCACATCGGTAAAGACGTTGAGAGTGGCCTTAACATCACCTTTAGGGGCAAAGACCACGAGGTCTTTTTCGTCCAACGTTTTAATGGCATCCGCCCGCATTTTATCTCGTTTGTCTTCGGTGATATTTCGTCCGGTCTGGGTGTCTCGCAAGTCCCCCATGAGTAGATAGCGGCCATCGGCGCTGACATAAACCACTTCCGATTCTATCGCTGCTTCATATACTCCAGGAATAGGGGCTACCGTGATGGAGATTTTTTCTGGCGGTGCTTTGACAATCCGTTTGAGAGTTTCTTTGACCGTGTTTGGTACCGTGTGCGGAGTTTCTTCGACAGGGGTGCTAGACACATCCTCTTCCATAGTCGTGATGAAGTTGAGTAATTCGGCCATTTCCTTGGGCGTCATCTTGTTGAGGCTGTTTAGGATTTTTTCCTTGTAGGGATTATCTTCAAGGGGAGTATTCGACACGTCTTCTCCCATAGTGGTGATGAAATTAAGTAGTTCTGCAACCTCTTTCGCACTCATTTTGCTAAGGGCGTTGAGGGCCTTTTTCTTTTTGGCAGAGGTTTCCTCTTCTGGGGGAGTAGAGGAAGACGGAGAAGGCGTTGTTTGGGCCGCTGGGTCGGCAACGGTTTTGGTAGCTGGGGATGCAGTTGGGAAGTCTGCTGAGGAAGTCGTCGCACCAGGTAATGGTTCAGCAGTTGGCGTACTTGGTGGAACCGACGGTGTGGGGGCAACTTGATCTTGGGGGGTTACTTCAGTAGATTCCTCAAGGGCAAACGTGGTAGTTGCAGTGCAAACTGTCAATAGGACGAGTATGAAAGGATAAATACGCATAAGAGTTCCTCTGGTTAGGGTTGGGAGTTAATCGCGAAAATTGATATGTTGTAGAGGCAAATTGAAATCCTCTGATTGGGTTCGAAGTAACGCTATCACCTGTTGTAATTCATCACGTTTCTTACCGCTGACACGTACTTGGTCTGCTTGAATAGCCGCTTGTACCTTGATTTTACTGTCTTTGATCAGCTTGGTAATTTTCTTCGCTAGGTCCTGGGGGATACCTTGTTTAATGGTGATAGGTAATCTGGCACGCCGGTTTTGGGTTTCGGGTTGCCCGATGTCTAAGGCGGCAATATCAATGCCGCGTTTGGCCGTTTTTTTCTGCAAGATGTCTATCATCTGCTTGAGTTGAAATTCGTTTTGGGCATGTAGTGTCAACGTCTCCTTGGTGTGTTCCACACGCGCATCGGCATCTTTAAAGTCAAAGCGGGCGGTGATTTCACGATTGGTTTGGTCGATCGCATTGGCCAATTCGTGTAAGTCGACTTCGGAGACAATATCAAATGAGGGCATAGTGAGTCATTTCCTGGTGGTTGTCTCGTTAAGTGGTGGTCTGAATCAGAACGGTTAGAATCTGTTTTGGGATAAATACGGAGTTCCACGGGGTCTCAAAACGGGTTTTGGGACGAGAGCATTTGTCCCAAAACGGGTTTTGGGACGAGAGCATTTGTCATATTTTGGGACGAGAGCGTTTGTCCCAAAACGGGTTTTGGGATTCCAAATTTGCATTGGTACTTAATTCTTTCCGTGCTTCCCATTCTGATTCAGACTATTTGTGTATAAAGCCAGTTATTTACGAGAATCCTTCTTGGCGGGAATTTTCTCTTTAATCCGGGCGGCTTTACCACGTAGGTTTCGCATATAGTAGAGTTTGGCACGTCGAACTTTGCCACGTCGTTTGATTTCGACGCTGTCAACGAGGTGACTATAGACGGGAAATACCCGTTCCACGCCCTCCCCATGGGAAATTTTGCGGACTGTGAAGGAGGAGTTATAGCCGCGATTGCGTTTGGCAATCACTAAACCTTCAAAGGCTTGTAAACGTTCGCGGTCTCCTTCTTTGACCTTGATTTGGACAATGATGGTGTCACCTGGGCCAAAATGAGGCAGTTGTTTATTGCCCATCTGTTCTTTTTCCCAGGTAGCAATCAGCGGATGTGTCATGGTGTCAATTCTCCTATTCGTTGTTCGTTGATAAATTCATTTAACAATGTTTGTTGGGTTGCGGTTAAAGTGACTTTGTCTAATAAGTCTGGACGTTTTAACCAAGTCCGTCCTAACGCTTGTTTCTGTCGCCAGCGTTCAATTTCAGCGTGGTGTCCAGTCAGTAAAATGGCTGGTACAATTTGTCCGTCAAGTTCTTCTGGGCGGGTGTAGTGTGGACAATCTAGTAGTCCTGTATAAAAAGAATCTTGGGCCGCCGATTGGTCATGGCCTAACGCGCCTGGAAGGCGGCGCGTGAGGACATCTATGATGACCATAGCGGCTAGTTCTCCACCACTTAATACATAGTCGCCGATCGACCATTCTTCATCAATGTCTCGTTCAATTAGTCGTTCATCGATGCCTTCATAGCGACCTGTGACGAGAAGTAGTTTTGGGTAATTCAATAATCTTTCGGTCCCTTCTTGGTCTAAACGTCGACCTTGGGGGGATAGATAAATGACTCGTGTCTCTTGACCCAGGGTGGCCCGGGCGGCCTGAATAGCGGCACGCAGAGGTGGCACTAACATGACCATGCCCGGTCCGCCTCCGTAAGGTCTATCATCTACTTGACGATAGTTGTCAGTCGTGAAGTCACGCGGATTCCACAAGTCCAGTTTGAGGATGCCTTTATCGAGGGCGCGGGCAGTGATGCCACCACAATAGAGGGCTTCAAACATTTCTGGAAAGAGGGTGATAACGCCGATGTACATGGGATTTCAAGTCATGAAGTGGGTGACCAGTTTATGTTTAGGACTGGCAGTCCTTTAAGGACTGCCAGTCCTGACTTCTCCTCACCCAGATGGAGTAGAGGCTTTAGCCGGTTCCAATTTAATAGTCGACTTCCCAATCCACTCGAATCCAGCGTTTGGATAAATCTATTTCCAATATCACTCGGTCCGGTAAAAATGGAATCAGCCGTTCGGGTGTACCTTCTCCTTTGACCACCAGGACATCATTGGCACCAGTTTCCAATAGGGAAACGACTTGACCAAACGTGATACCTTCGGAATTTATCACGGTCAAGCCGATTAAATCGGCCCAATAATATTCTCCCTCTAACGTAGGTGGTAATTGCCCACGATCCACGGCAATGTCTGCGCCCAAAAAACGTGCGGCAGTGTCACGGTCTTGACAAGATTCCAACCGGGCAAGGATCCCTTTACCATAAGCCTGTCTTTCTGCTACCATGACGTTTTGCCATTGTCCATGCAGACCCAGTTGCCAAGGCGAATAGGTCAAAATATTAGTTCTAGGGTTAGTATAAGAATAGACTTTGACCCAGCCGCGTACTCCGTATAGGCTTACAATTTTTCCTACGATGATTGGTATGAATGGTGACATTGCCTGACTTAGGGAAACTCAGTTTTTTCAAAAAACTGAGTTTCTTTTCTACGCTTGAACTTAAATTAAGCGGTGGCCCCAGCCATGGCAACGTCCGCAGGTGCATTTTCGACCGGCGGATTCTCCGCTTTGGGGGTATCAACTAAAGCCGGCGGAGTTTTCATCATCTCCTTGATTAACTGGGCAACCCGATCAGACGGCTGGGCACCGGTCTTTAACCAGTATTGGAGACGTGGTGAATTGACACGCAAAGGCTCCTGCTTTGCTACGGCAATAGGATTAAAAAAGCCTAAGCGTTCAATATACCGCCCATCGCGGCGATTGCGTGAATCAGTGACAACGATATGGTAAAACGGACGTTTTTTGGTACCGGCACGACTTAAACGAATTGTAACCATGCTATTTTATATATCCTGTAATGTTACTTTAGGGTAGTGAAATTGACTATTATATGAGATGAAAAAGTCATTTTGGAAGGGGGCCACCGAAAGAAACTGGGTTGTTAGAAAATACTTTTTTGTAGTATCCGTATTTTTGTAATTAGGCAAAACATAAAAATTCAATTTTGCAATATGCTCTTTTCTAAACCTTAACTGTCTAGGAAAGATAGGTATTTCAGGGTATCAACATTATTTTATGAAAAAATCTGAACTTTGCTTAAAATTCATGGAAATCGCCGCACACTTAGTTCGAACTGAAGTCGAACAAAATAAATTTATTCATGAAAGCGGTTCTTATGATGAACAAGAAGCCAGTGTCAAAAAATTATTCGATTCTCACTTAGAATTTGTTGAGAAAAAATTTTTCCAACTGATGAATAAATAAATTGTCTGAATGCGGTTAAGATTTGACAACTTTTCAAAAGTTGTCAAATCTCATTTAAGATTTTACCGCAACACGGGTGCATCTTTCAAAATTGTCCGCAACGACTCATAATCGGCATCTGTTACTGACACAAACCCCGTCAAACCTTCACTGATAGCTGCCAAAATAGTCCCTTTATCTGCCTTATTTTTCAAAGAATAAAGCGCCGGTTTCTAACTTTTTGACGATGTCACTAGGCAAATCTTTACTGGCCACCAATAAATGAGTAGAAATCGGAGGAGATAAGGCCAACGCACGGATTCCACGAGATTCATATTCATCAAAAATCTCTTGGGCCAAACAACCTGCGGTATAATCTCCCAATAATACCCCTAATACCACATTTTGTTGATTTTTCAGAAATTCATACGACCCCAACGCCGACAATTTAACCCCTGCTTGTGCCAGCATATAACTGGGAACGAGGGTATTCAGCGTAGAATCTACCGACCCAAACGCAAACCGTTTTCCAGCTAATTCACTCAAATTTTTCAAGGGGCTACTCTTGGCCACGAATATGACCCCCTGAAAAGTTGGTTTTCCTTTCATTTCATAACGTGCCAACAGCGGCTTTTTTCCATACAGGTCGACCATTTTCACATAAGGCGCCCCGCCTAAAAAAGCTAGATCAAATTTATCTTCGCCCACTTGCTTAATATGTTCATCATAATTCTTAGAAATGACAATGGCAATGGGCGCCCCTACCGCGTCACCCAAATACGTCACTAACGGCGTATATTTTTTTATCAGTTCGCCTGCGGCCAAGTAAGGCAACAGGCCAAAAGTCAAAGATTCCTTCTCGGCGGCTTTGGCAAACACATTGCTTAAAACACAATAAATTGCCAAAATACTTAGAAAATAACGACGTACCATGTGTATTACACCCACACTTTTTTTATCTAAAGCGTTTCTAAACCTAACAGAGTTAGGAAATCATTGATAATTTATAATGTATATAAACTAGAATTTTCCAAACCAGATTCGATTTTTTATTTTAAATTAAACCTCAATGATAATTCAAGTCGAAAAAACTTGATATAGTGATATTTCTTCTCATTTGTACCCCCCCTGCCCCCCGCACGCGGGGGGGATGACTCCCCGCCGCGGCGGGGATGACTCCCCACCGCGTGCGGGGGGCAGGAGGGGTACAAATGGATAGGAATATTACTATATTGTTCATACATGCAAATTTCAGGTATGCTAAATACCTCTTAGGCACTCAAATTGGCAGATTTTTCCACCATTACACTGGAACATTATGATTTTAGATAAATTTATCAAACCTAAATGGCAACATCGCAATCCTGAAGTCCGTAAATCCGCCATTGAAAAACTCAACGACGCCACCATTTTAAGCAACCTCGCGCAACATGATGAAGCTGCCGTAGTACGGCGTGTGGCGGTGCAAAAAATTGACGATTTAAATTTGCTTGAACACATTGCCCAACATGACACCGACAGCACCGTCCGCGAAGTAGCAGGGCAACGCTTTAAAAAATTGTTGTGTGGTCAAAAAGAAAATGGCCCCGACTTAAATTACCGTATCAACTGGCTAACTCGCCTCACTGACCTTGAACGATTAGAATATGTTGTGTTACATGGACAAGAATCCGAACTGCGCCTGGCGGCCCTGCAAAAAATCGACCGTGACAGCCTCTTAGGCGACATTGCCATTGACGACCCCAGTAGCGACCTCCGAGTAGCTGCCATGGACAAAATCACCCAGCCGGCCACCCTAGAACGAGTGTTTAAAGCCTCGCGCAACCGTGATAAACGAGTCAGTCGCCTGGCCCGTGATAAACTGGATGCTATCGTGCAACAACAAGAACGTGCTAACCATGTCCGCAAAGAAAGTCAAGCCGTCTGTGAACGCCTAGAAACCTTTGGACGCGGTCTAGGCTTGGAACAAGAATTTGCCGAACTGAAACGACTGCAAGAACGTTGGCAAGCCGTGGCCGCGGAAGCGGAACCAGACTTTCAAACGCGCTTTCAAACCGCCCAACAAGTTTTCTTAACTGTTTTTGAAGAATACCAGAAGGCCCGCGAAGTGTCGCGCCAGCGTGAACAAGCCTCCATTGACATTAAAGATCAACTCTACCAACAGGCGAATCGTCTCTTCACTCAACTCCAATCATTGGACCGGATGGGTGAAGAAGATTATAACCACTTCTCTCAACAGCTTAACCAATTGCAAACGCAATGGCAAGGTAATCACGCCCTCTCTGAACCGGACGCTGAACGACGCTGGCAAACCCAGTTTGCCCAACTGTGTCACAAACTTCAAGACCGGCTACAAATTCTACGACTCTCGGACCAAGCGGCCCATGTCCTAGAAGCCCTGTGTGTGCAAGCGGAGACTTGGCAAAATGCCCCGGACCCTCTCATTGTTTCTCAAATCGACGACCTCCAAGCGCGTTGGCAAGGCATTTCGCAACCGGATTCGAAAACGCCTCTTTTGAATCACCTCCAAAGTCGCTTCGACAAAACCTTGGAAGTCCTTCAAACACGCCTGCAAGAACAAAAGAAGCACAGTGAACAAGCCCTTCACTCGTTCAAACAACTCTTAAATAACCTCGAAGAAGCCCTCGACCGGGGCGAGTTGAAAACCGCTATTCCCCTAGAACAGCAAGCGCGGGACCTACTCAAAGACATCGAAAACATATCCAGTTACAAAAAATTCGACACCCGTCTTCAGAAAAGCACCACCAAAATCAACGAACTGCGAGGTTGGCAAAGCTGGGGTACCAAACTGGAACGAGATAAACTTTGCCAACAACTGGAAGACCTTGCCCAGACGGAGGAAGACGATAACCCAGACGAAACCTTGCGCTTGATTCAAAAAATTCAAGACGCCTGGCGCAGACTCGGTGCCGTAGGCTACTCCCAAGACCTCAAGGAACGCTTCCAAACCGCATGTCAACAGGCTTATCAACGCTATCGCGAATATCTCTGCCAACGCATGGAAGACCTCCTGCAACAAGACGAGGAACAAACTCCACCGGAAGAACGGGCCCGGGTGATTCGAGATGCACAAACCACTTGGAAAAACCTCGGTTCCCTGGGACACTCTCAAGAACTGTGGGAACGTTTTAATACTGCTTGCAACACGGCCTATGCACCGTGTCATATCTATTTTAATATCCAGGCCCAAGAACGTCAACAACATTTGTACGAAAAAGAAGTGGTCTGCGAACGTCTGGAAAAAGAACTGCTAACCGATTGGGATAGTCCCAATTGGAAAGAAATTTACCTATTTGTCCGCCAATGCGAACATGATTGGAAAAATCAGGGACCCGTGGACCGCAAATCCCGCAAATCCCTTCAGAAACGCTATCACAAGGCCATGCAACCTTGGCAAGCCCACTTAGATGAAGAACGTCAACGCGGTTTTCAAATTCGTCAACATCTGATCGAACAAGTCCAAGAGGTCGCTGAAAAATTCGCCGCCGACGATCTTGACGATGCCATTGCCGAAGTCAAAAGATTGCAAACACAATGGTACGTGGCCGTCCCAGGGACTCGTAGTGAAGAACGAGAACTTTGGAAAGCCTTTCGAAAAGCCTGCGACCTGGTGTTTGACCGGCGTCGCTTGCAACAAGATGCCCAAAAACGTGAACTGCAAGCCAATTTGGACCAAAAAGCGGCCCTGTGTTCGAAAGTCGAAGTCCTGGCCACCTTGACCGGTGAAGAACTCAAAACTGCCCCCAGTCAAATACGAAAGATTCAAGAGGCTTTTCGAAACATTGGCCCCGTTCCCAAAAAGACCGCAGAAGCCATTGAAAGACGTTTAGAAAACGCCTGCAAACAGGTCGAATTTCAACGCCAATCTCAACTGGCCGCAGAACAACGGCGCCAATTTGATCTCCTTCGCGACAAAGCCGCTTTTTGCACCTTAGTCGAACAAGAACTGCTTAACTCTGAACAACTTGCCGCGGCCCAACTTACCTGGGAATGCCTACCCAGGTTAGACAAACCGGAGATGGAAACCCTCATCTCGCAACGATTTGAAACGGCTTGCGCCACCCATTCCACAGGTCCACAAACTGTCTCAGAAGAGATTCTCAATACCAAAAAGATTCTCTGCTTGCGTATGGAAATCTTAGCAGGAATAGACTCGCCTCTTGAAGAAATCGAAGCCCGGATGGCGTACCAGGTAAACCGTTTATCCGAAGCCCTGTCAGGTGGCGACAAGACCGTTGTCAAAGATAAATTGACGGAGGCACAAGACCTTGAACGGGCCTGGTATCTTAGTGGTGCCGTACCAAGGGGGCAAGCGGAACCTTTAGAACAGCGATTTAACCGGGCCTTAGAAGCGTTTTTTGCCACGCGCTATCAAAAGTAATCGACTTCTCCAGGACTTACGCAACTGTTTTTGTAACTCGTTGAGTTGACACCCCCCCTAGCCCCCCCGCACGCGGGGGGGAATGATTCCCTCCCCGTGTGCGGGGAGGGTTGGGGTGGGATGAATGACTCCCTCCCCGTGTGCGGGGAGGGGTGGGGTGAGGGCGTAAGTCCTATTATCATTAACCAACCCAGGGGTCCAAAGCGTAGCTTTGAGACCCATAGAGGACTGGCAGTCTTGATATTTCTACCATCGACATTTCCTCACTACCCCCAAAAAGTCGTCAAATCTCATCCACATCAAAATGTTCCAGAAGAACCACAGAAAAGTCATTATGCTAAAACGTTATCTATGTATTTTGGGATTATGGGCCCTGACCATATCCGCATTTGCCCAATCCGTGCAAAATGCAGACACCTTTCACCCAGAATGGTATAGTACAAGTGAACCAGGCCAGGTACAAATCCATTTATATTTCTTCCATTCGAAAACGTGTCC
Organism: Thiotrichaceae bacterium; assembly: GCA_011391085.1. Taxonomy (GTDB): domain Bacteria; phylum Pseudomonadota; class Gammaproteobacteria; order Beggiatoales; family Beggiatoaceae; genus JAABRD01. Next base: position 49,906 of record JAABRD010000020.1, read on the forward strand.
TCATTGTAAGCGGGCCAAACCGTTTTTGTCTCAATTAGAGGCAAGTTATCCCTGGCTAAAAATCCATTCTTATGAAATTTCGACCTCTCCTGAAAATGCGGTGTTATATAACCAGATGGCGAAATCGTTGGGCGAAACCGTGAATGCGGTGCCAGGGTTTTTATTTTGTGAACAAATGCAAGTGGGTTATGATAATGAAGAAGGTGTAGGTGCGTTTCTTAAAAAACAATTGGAAATCTGTTATGAAAAACACGCTTCGTCAGCGGCATCCTCACTCTTACCTCCGCCAGCGGCTTCGATACTCTCTTCACCTAAGTCAACAGAGGTAGAAAAGTCGACTGGGGAGACTCTTAGTGAGGTTGGTCATCCAGCCACGGTTACCGCAGTTCCCTCTCCTCCCACAGAGACGACTTCCTCCTCTTCTCCACCGCCGCTGGAAAAAGTTGTGCCACCGTTGCAAATTCCTTGGTTGGGAACGGTCAATGCCCAACAGTTTTCGTTGCCCGTGCTGACTTTGGTGATTGCAGGATTGGATGCGTTTAACCCTTGCGCCTTTTTCGTGTTACTGTTCTTGCTAAGTTTGTTAGTACACACACGCAAACGGTCACGCATGTTCTTAATTGGAGGCATTTTTGTATTCTTTTCAGGATTCATTTACTTTTTGTTCATGGCCGCGTGGTTAAACATCTTTCTCTGGATGGGCGAGTTGCAAATCATTACGGTGATTGCAGGACTCATTGCCATTCTTATCGCCCTAATTAACATCAAAGATTTTTTCTGGTTTAAAGTGGGCGTCTCGTTAAGTATTCCAGACCAGGCGAAACCGGATTTGTATCAACGGATGAGGAGGTTAGTCACTTCGACTGAACTCCTCCCCATGCTTGTCAGTACGGTAGTGTTAGCGATAGTGGCGAACACTTATGAACTGTTATGCACCGCCGGTTTTCCGATGGTCTATACGCGCATTTTGACGTTGAATCAGTTGCCAAATAGTCTCTATTATTTGTATTTGGTGTTTTACAATATTGTCTATGTCATCCCCTTGCTGGTCATTGTCCTGGTCTTCACTTATACGTTAGGTTCGCGGAAACTCGCCGAATCTGAAGGGCGGGCGTTGAAATTGATGTCGGGATTGATGATGTTGGGATTAGGAGGCGTCTTGTTAATTCAGCCGACGTTGTTGACAAACATGTTGGCTTCCGCAGCAATCTTGGGTGGCGCAGTGGTGTTGGGAGGGTTGATCGTATGGGTAGTGGATAGCGGATAGTCTATGTAGGGTGGGCAACAGCTTTATCGTTGCCCACCAGATTGAAATGTTAAGGTTAGCAAACAAACACTGAATCTCTCATCTGAACCCGCTTGCAGTGCAAACTGGGATGATAAGGATTTTGTTTCCACAAACGGTAATTGTTGCGGGCTTGTCGTTGAATGGGGGAGGGTAACTCAATAAAACAGGAAATAAAATCCTCATTTAGGTAAGAATTGATAACTCATCCATGCCCATTTTTCTCACATGACCCGCCTGGTAGTCCTCTCTAGCCTTCTTGGCTAATTTAGCCAACTGATTTTGAGACTTGGCAAAACGGTTATCCCATTCTAATTCATCAAGGAGTTCTTCCAATATCAAACTGGCAATGGCATCTTGTTGAAGGGATGGCAATTGCGTGACTTTAACAATCGCTTGTTCAAGCAGTGGGGTCATGGTTAAATTTCCTTGGTTACAGTTAAGAATGAGTCATCGATTTATCTTGGCGCACCAGGTTGAAATCCTCAACTGGGCAAACAATTATAGTAATATTCCTTCAAGTTGATACGATTCCCGCTGGAGCGCAATAATAATTATTGCGCGTAGCGGCGCAACGTAGCGCAATAATTCTTATTGCGCCCCAGCAGAAGTGCTACCTTCAAACCTTGGGAATATTTTGCGAATAAAAGATTTCCATCATCTCTTTACGCAACCGTTTTTCAATTCGGTCTCGTTCGAACATCGGCAAATCACTGGCATGAATGTCGAACAAATAGTTATCCAGGTCAAAATTTTTCAGCATCATTTTGGTGTGAAAAATGTTTTCCTGGTAAACGTTAACATCAATGAGATGATAGAGACCCTTGGTGTCTTCAGAAATGAAGTTTTGGATGGAGTTGATTTTGTGATCGATGTAGTGCTTCCGTCCACCCACGTCACGGGTGAAACCACGCACTCGGTAATCGGTGATGACAATATCTGAGTCAAAACTATGAATCAGATAGTTAAGTGCCTTCAGGGGAGAAATGCGGCCACAGGTGGAAACGTCAATATCAGCGCGAAAGGTGCTGATGCCGTTGTCAGGGTGACTTTCCGGGTAAGTGTGAACGGTCAAGTGACTTTTGTCGAGATGGGCAACCACGGCATCAGGTAACGGAGTCATGGTATGACTCTTGTCAAGATGGGCTGCCACCAAGTCAGGCAAGGGACCAGGTTCTTCGGTGTTCGACAACATTTTTTCAGTGTGAACATGTTCTTCGGCAATTAACATGGTGACACTGGCCCCTTGTGGTTCATAGTCCTGGTGGGCGATGTTGAGAATATTTGCCCCAATGATATTTGCCACGCTGGTCAGAATTTGGGTGAGGCGTTCGCTGTTATACACTTCGTCAATGTATTCAATATAGCCTTTGCGCTGATTGGCATTCGTGGTATAGCAAATATCGTAGATATTAAAGCTCAAAGTTTTTGTGAGGTTGTTAAAACCTTGTAGCTTGAACTTGAGTGGTTTGGGACGGTGACTTATCATCTCATTTATACCTCACAGTAGGAAAAACAGTTTTCCCTTTTTGCTTTTGATGTGAAAGTTTAAGGTGGGTTATCTACCCTGATTGTATTTCAGATTTGTTTCCTATTTCCAGGGGTTAGGACACGGCATAATCCATTTGAAATAAGTGGGTAAATAAGGAATAAAAAATTGCCGTTGGGGATTGGCAATCAAAAAGGACTTTTCAAACGACCGTATGACGTTATTTGGTTAAACGTCACTTTGGAGCATCCCACCATGAGGGTTGGTTTTGGCTAAAACCATTTTCCGTGGAATGGCAGATTTCTAGGAATAGAAGATGGTGGCTATGGGTAGAATTGAACTACCGACCTCAGCATTATGAGTGCCGCGCTCTGACCATCTGAGCTACATAGCCACAAATTGGAAGGCTTATATATGAACTTTTCACTGGGTATTGGCAAGAGACTTAAAAAAAACCTCTTTAATCCAACCCCATCACACGTCTATAGTGTCTTTGCGAAGTGATTCTAATTATAGGGTCCGTTTTTCCATTTGTCAAGGTAAAATTAAATAAAAATTTTTCTTGAATTTTTTCAAAAAGTTACAACTTATCAATATAAGTACCAGTGTTTAAACACAGACTCTTTCCACTAAAGGTTGCAGTGCTATTAAGTTCACATAAGCGTTGTCCTATAATGGGGGAATCAGCAAGCATTGTCAAGGGAAAATTAGAAAATATTTCTTAACACAGTGATGCCGTCAATCAAGTATTTACATCGACTAATAATCTGGAACGCAATAAGAATTGTAGCGGACAGTGGCGCAATAATTGCGTTCCAGATGCTAACCATTATTCACTATTCACTATACTATAGTCATGAGTGATTTTAGCGGTTTTTTCTAACATGGCAGAAACCGAACAATATTTTTCAGCCGATAATTCAATGGCACGTTTAACATGGGTTTCTTTCAGGTCGCGCCCCGTAATAATATAGCGAATCTGTATGTCAGTAAACACTTTAGGAGGGTCTTCGCGCCGCTGGGCCTCTATTTCTATGGCAAAATCGGTAATATTTTGCCGCTGTTTTTTGAGAATGCTTAATACGTCCATAGCGGTGCAACCGCCTAAGCCCATTAACACCATTTCCATGGGGCGTACCCCTAAATTCCGTCCGCCAATGTCAGGGGCACCGTCTATCACGATTCCATGGCCGCTTTCGGATTCGCTTAAAAGACATACATTTTCAACTAATTTGATGCGTGCTTTCATGTTTCTGGTATTGGGATATTGTTGAGAAAAAGTTTGATATTTGTAACATTGATGCTTTGTCAATGCAAGCACAGATTTTTTAAGTTATTAAAACAGTCCGTTCCCAGTTGACTTATGGTAAGGTAATCACCATTTATAATACAAACGTCCTAAAGAAAACTCTGAAGGAGTGGAGGCTTTAGTTGCAATACCATTAAGTTGGGGAATTAAGACTTTGATGGAGTGGAGGCTTTAGCTGGCTGACGGTAGGCACACTCCATGTCTCAAGAGTGAGGGGCGCCTACTGCCAGCCGGCTAAAGCCTCTACTCCACCGGCTAAAGCCTCTAGTCCACCGGCTAAAGCCTCTAGTCCACCGGCTAAAGCCTCTACTCCACCGGCTAAAGCCTCTACTCCAACAAATATATTGCACACAAGGTAAGGTTTAGTTTCTACCGATGCTAATTTTTTGGTTATGTTGTATAATACAAAAAGCTGTTTTCCTTTTCAACTTATTATGAGGTACAATCACTATGAGTATTTTTGATGAACTGAACAAAAAACCCGTGAGTAACACAGCCGTGATGGGTAGCGGTCAGTCCAATTCAACCCTCGCATTTAATCAGGAAGATACCTACAGCCCTGCGCTGGCGGTGGACACCAACAAACTGATTCGCAACACTTATACGTTGTTGTCGTTGACGTTGCTATTTAGTGCTTTCATCGCGGGTGTGTCGATGGCACTTAACATCCCTCATCCAGGCTTCATTATCTCCCTGGTGGGCTACATGGGACTGTTCTTTGTGGTCAATGCGCTGAAAAACAGCGCATGGGGAATTTTGGCCGTGTTTGCCCTGACAGGGTTTATGGGGATGACTTTGGGGCCCATTCTCAATCTTTACCTGGCGGCTTATACCAATGGACACACGCTGATTATGATGTCCTTTGGGGCAACCGCCGCGATTTTCCTGGGGCTGTCGGGCTATGCCTTAACCACCCGTAAGGACTTCAGCTTCATGGGTTCCTTTTTATTTGCAGGACTCATCGTGGCCTTTCTGGCAGGGTTAGGGGCCTGGCTATTTAGCATCCCCATGCTGTCCTTAGCTGTCTCTGCCGTCATGGTGTTATTGATGACGGGTTATATCTTGTATGACACCAGTAACATGGTGCATGGGCAAGAAACCAATTACATCATGGCCACGGTGAACTTGTATGTGGACATTTATAGCTTGTTCCTAAACCTGCTGAGTTTGTTGGGCTTCTTTATGGGGGAAAGAGAATAATTACTCACCTTGCCACCTCAGAAACTAAGTTTCTTTAAGAAACTTAGTTTCTTGCCACCCCTTAGAAACTAAGTTTCTGGAAGAAACTTAGTTTCTTACCACCCCTTAAATATATCCACCACATCAGGAAGAACTATGACCCAAATAGGAAACCTCCAAAGGTTAGCCCGCTTCAGTAATTTACTGTTGATATTTGGCTGTACCTTCATCTTCACCCCTCTCGCTGTTGCGGCCCCAGCCGAAAATAAAACCTTCGAATGGAAAATGGTCACCACCTGGCCACCTAACTTTCCGATTTTCCAAGAAGGCGTCGAACAACTGTCCAAAGACCTCGAATTGATGAGTGGCGGACGTCTCAAAGTCAAAGTCTATGCAGGTGGCGAATTAATTCCAGCCTTACAAACCTTTGATGCCGTCTCTCAAGGCACCATCCAAATGGGACACGGCGCTGCCTATTACTGGGCCGGCAAAGTACCTGCGGCCCAATTTATGAGTGCCGTACCTTTTGGAATGACTGCCAAAGGCATGAATGCCTGGTTTTATGGTGGTGGCGGTTTAGAATTATGGCGTAAACTTTATAAAGATTTCAATGTCATCCCCTTCCCCGCCGGCAATTCGGGTGTCCAAATGGGTGGCTGGTTTCGCAAAAAAATTGAGAAAGTGGAAGACTTACAAGGTCTTAAAATGCGCATCCCAGGTTTAGGTGGCAAAGTCTTAGCCAAAGCCGGCGGAACTCCCGTTCTATTGGCTGGGGGTGAAATTTATAGTGCGTTAGAACGCGGGACCATTGACGCCACCGAATGGGTCGGTCCCTTCCATGATGAACGGTTAGGACTCTACCGGGCCGCCAAATATTATTACTATCCAGGTTGGCATGAACCTGGCACCACCTTGGAACTAATCGTCAATGCCAAAGCGTGGGAAGAACTGCCCGAAGACTTGAAAAAAATCATTGACGTCGCGGCGCGGGCAACCAATCAATGGATGTATGCCCAATTTGAAGCCTCTAACGTCAAAGCGTTACAAGAACTCAAGGAGAAATACAAGGTAGAAGTATTGCCTTTCCCGCCTGAAGTGATAAAGGAATTGAAACGTTTGACCAAAGCAGTCTTGGCGGAAGAAGCGGCCAAAAATGCGAATTTTAAGGAAGTGTATGACGCAGTTCAACAATTCCAGGCCGGACATGCGGCCTGGAGTGCTATTTCTGATGATGCCTATAGCAAGGCATTGCAAGAATGAGAATCCTAATTATCCGTTAATTCCTCCCAGGAGTTCAAAGCGTAGCTTTGTCACCTGACAAAACTATGCTTTGGACCTCTGGGTTTAGATTCTAGGACTTACGCAACCGTGTTTGTAACTCTTTGAGTTGACCCCCCCTATCCCCCCGTACACGGGGGGAATCACTCCCTCCCCGTGTGCGGGGAGGGTTGGGGAGGGGTGAGTGCGTAAGTCCTAGATTCCTTGGATTTGAACTCTGTAACCCTGTCAACATAACCACTTCAATGAGAAAATTGTGATGGAAGAGACAATGTTTGTACTTTTAGGTAGCGGAAGTCTTCTGTTTTTCATAGCCATTGGATGGCTTTATCTGCACACCAACAACAAACTGTCTATGATGATAACTCCCCCTTCGGTTTCTCACAAGAATCAACAAACCGGTTTTTGGTTTAAAGACAAGTTCACCCCCACTCTCCCAGATGTGAAACGTTATGGCGGTGGTTCCCATCAGAAACAGGCGATTTTGGCCACGGAGTATCCCGACGAATACGACGTTCATACGGATCCGCTTGCCAGTCACTTACCGTACACTTCGCGAAAAAATCTCTTTTCACCCGCAGAACAACAATTTCTCAAGGTATTGGAACAGGCCCTACATCCTCAATCGTATCGAATTTTTGGCAAAGTTCGTTTGGCAGAACTACTTCACACGGTTTCTGGCTTACAGACTCAACAACAACGTCTCGCCGAAGAACGTTTGCATCAAAAATTGCTAGATTTTGTCGTCTGTCATGCCACCACGTCAGAAATTTTAGGCGTTGTCATTCTGGAAAAACACCAAAGTCATAAACCAGATGCCCAAATGCACCAAAAATTCATTGATGCGGCCTTGGCCTCGGCCCAGATTCCATTAGTACGCATTCCTCTGGAACAGAACTATCAAGTGGCGACCTTGCGCAAAATACTTCATCACAGTCTTAGAAGTTTGCGGCTTACCAACCCTAGTTCACTCAAACTCATACCTCCTCCTCCAACCGTCTGCCCAAAGTGCGGGGCTACGTTGAAAAAAGCCAAAATTACCCAAGGTCAACATGCGGGCAAACAAGTTTGGGCCTGTACTCATTATCCACAGTGTAAAACTGTATTTAAAATGGATGAATAATTGTGGAAAATAGAAAATGGAAAACATATACGGGACTAGAGGCTTTAGCCGGTGGGTTTGACATAAACAAATAAAAAAACCGACGTACTTGACTTTGACTCTTGAAATTTGTTCAACTTGCCCTTACATATTAGACATCCCTCCAAAATGATGCGCCCGTAGTTCAGCCCGGATAGAACGTTGGCCTCCGGAGCCAAAGGTCACAGGTTCAAATCCTGTCGGGCGCGTATCTCTTTATCCCTCCTATAGGGTCTTCATCTGGCCATGCGTTCATAATTTATTTTATAGTCACATTATTTATTTTATAGTGACATTGCCATAAAACTGTACATACTATCTGGATTGCAATAAAAATTGTTGCACCTCTCTCCGCATCTCAAACTACCCACGGTGGGATTTGATGGGCAACCGTAAACCAAACTATGTTATCCCCCGCCTATTTCGTCACCGCCCCCCGATAAAATTCGTCATCAATAAACTTTTCTAACTTCACCTGGTCAAGCAACCCGGCCTGAATAGAAATATCTACAATTGTTTGAAAATCCTTTAACACCGGGTTCAGGTCCGCAAACGAAATGCGGTCCGAAGGATTTTGCAACCCATTGATAATAGTGGTTGCACTATGAGGCAAATATTTTTGAGTCATCATTTGCGCCACTTGCTTCGAACCATTCTCTTGCTTATCGGTTTCAATCCATTGACCCGCCCGAATTAAACTGTTCACCCATTCTTGAACGGCAGCAGGATGATTAGCGAGGACCTTTTGTTGAACCACCACAATACATTCGACATGGTGGTTAAGAATGTCTTTGGTTAACACCAACATTTTACCTACCCCATCTGTTTGCGTCTTCGTTCCAAACGGTTCTGCCACAATGAAAGCATCCACACTGCCCGCCTGCATAGCGGCTTCCATGTTAGGTGGGGCAATCACTTTGGTGATGACATCTTTGAGTGAAATACCACCACCTGTCAGATAGTGGTTGAGTAATGCCAGATGAGTGGCTTTTTTATACGGAATGGCGATGGCCTTCCCCTTTAAATCAGCCGCGGAATGAATCGGTACATTTTGTTTGACCGTGATAGCCGACCCATCTCGATGCGCCAACAACACCGTTTTAATCGCCACGCCCTGATTAAACAAATCCATCGCCAATAGGGACGTAACAAAAGCCGCATCGAGTACCCCTGCTTTAATTGCACCGGCCACTTCCTCCCAGGTTTTGAACATTTTCGGTTCAATGGCAACTTGCTGAAAAGCGTCATTATCCTTAGCATGAGAAACTAACAACGCCAGATGGTCAAGAATGGGAAGATAACCCACCTTGAGGGAAGTTTTGGGAACCGTGTTAGTATCGGTATTAGTCGCACCTAACAAGCCGGTGAAAATGACTGTAATGATGAGAAATTTAATTAAAGACAGCATTTTAGTTTCCTCTCTGGAACGCAATAAGAATTATTGCGAATGTTTTGGAATAGCCTCGATCAAAGAAAACGACAACGGTTCCATCCCCGTCATCAATTTTAACCGTGCTTCATAAGTCGTCACTGACTCATCGAATGGATTCAGTACCTCGACCATAGGTAAATATAGCCAACCGTCATCTATAGAAAAACTTGCGACCAGCGGAGATTCTAAGGGAGGTGGTTGAGTCTCAATGCCATACAAACTTGGATGGGCCTTACACATTTCAATCCCTTCTTGAATCAATGCTTCGCGATCCATCTCAATGTCACAAGACTGCGGATTTTCGCGACATTGGGCAATACCCTCCTCTTTCGTTCCCTGAACCTGGATACCACAAGATTCAGGATCACGTTGACATTCTTCCTTACCTGCCTGCGTAGAACCATCGGTATTTAGGTTCACCGTAATTCCACAGGATTCGGGATTCTCTTGACATCTCTTCGCACCGTCGATGACATTTATGACATAATTTCCACCCGTTAGTTCAACAACAGTCGTCAACGATGTTTCTGCGCCAATACCACAGGAAGCTGGAAATCTTCTGCACAAGTTCATCCCCGTTGCCACACCATCCGCATAGCCATTGACATAAATGGGATTGCTATACACGGCTGGAGGTTGATCATCAAAATTTTGAGTTTCTTCGGCAATGGCTGGATGATATAGTAGAAGATATAAAAAAGATGAAGTTACTTTAAAAGGTTTCATTAGGGTTTCGGAAAGCAAACTGAATTTCTATAGTGCCGCGTTGCGTGAACGGACGTAGGAATCTGGCAATTCAGGCAATCAGATTCAGACGTGGTCAGATGTGGATTTTAAAGCATAGACCTGTCCGACAGACAATCCTGTGTATTTGGCTACCATTTCTATCGACACCCCATCGATTAACATCCGGCGGGCTGCCGCGAAACGTTCTTCTTCACGTCCTTCTTCTCTCCCTTTCGTCCGTCCCGTTCGCAAGGCAAGTTCCACCATCCCCCGTTCATCTTGGGCTTTCATCCCCCAATACTCATAAATTTCTAACTCCTGTGGGGACCACTGAAACTGATTGGCAATATCATACGCTGCACGTAACGCCACCGTATCCGCATGAGAAGGGATCACTTCTAAGTCACTGGCATATTTGAGAAAGTAGGCCCATTTGTCCAATGGCGTCTGTAACTCGTGTGCGGCTTTGGTAAACTTGGGCAATTCCAAAAAATTAAATTCCAAGTCTCGCAATTCCTGAACCTGCGTTTCACAGTTGATTAACAAATGGCGACTCAGGTAGTGACTATTACTAAACTCCGCAAAGTTTAAAATCCCAATGAAAATAACCTGATTGAGGCTAGGATAATCTTCGCCGCGGTGTAATTGGCTACTATAACTTTTGGCCACATAATATTGAAAACGTTGGCGAATACCCCGCAAATTTTCCATTTGCATCTCCACAATGAAATGGATTCCGCGTTGATCGGTCGCCTTGACATCCAACAACGTATATTTGAGGAGGTCGAGTTTTGGCGCCTGATACGGATTTAAAATTTCCACTTGTTGAATCGTTTTAGAACCCTGTAAGTCTAGCACCGCGTTGAGAAACTCAATGAGGACTTCTTTATGTTGGTCGTTGCCAAAGATTTTTTTAAAGGCAACGTCGTTTTTTGGATTGACGAATTGCATTTCAATAATACCTGTTTGAGGAATACGGAAAGATAGATAATATATTGGAACAGTATACCAAATTTATTTTGCATAGGCATTCAGGATTGCTAAATATTATAATTTGAATGGGTACTTAGGACTGCCAGTCCTGATGAACCAAAACTCGTTTTGGGACTCCACTGCCTTAAAGAAACTAAATTTCTTACTCTTTACTTCACAAAACGACTTGCCCAAAGTATAATGTTCTAAACTTTACCACATTTCCATTTATCAGGACACTCTCAATGACAAATTTAGATAGTAAATGGTTTACAGAAGCCGATTACACCAATGGCGTCGCTTTTTCCTTACGTGTTACCCAGAAATTACATGAGGAAACCACGCCCTTTCAACACCTCGCCATCTATGATACCACCGATTTTGGCAAATTAATGACCCTGGATAACATGTTAATGGTCACCGACCGCGACAATTTCATTTACCATGAAATGATAACCCACCCGGTCTTGTTCACGCATCCAGCACCGCGTAAAGTGGCGATTATTGGCGGTGGCGATTGCGGCACGTTGCGCGAAGTGTTAAAACATCCAGACATTAAACAAGCGTTACAAATTGAAATTGATGAACGAGTCACCCGCGTGGCCGAACAATATTTTCCCACCCTATGCGAATCCAATCGCGACCCACGGGCGGAATTTCACTTTGAAGATGGCATCAAATGGATGGCTAACGCAAAAGAGAATAGCCTAGATGTCATCATCATTGACAGCACTGACCCACTTGGTCCTGCCGAAGGGTTATTCAATGAGGAGTTTTACCGTCAATGCCACCGTGTCTTAACTCCGACTGGATTACTAGCCCAACAAAGCGAATCGCCGCTGTTACATCTCCCCTTATTACAATCCATGCACCAAGCCATGCGCCAAGCCGGTTTTGGACGGACCCGCACGTTGCATTTTCCGCAATGTATCTATCCCTCTGGCTGGTGGTCTGTCACCCTCGCAGGAATGGGCGACCTCACTGAATTTCGTATTGCCGACGTGGTTCACAAACATTTTGAAACGCGCTATTATAATGCCGATATTCACCGCGCCAGTTTTGCATTGCCGACGTTTGTCATAGAAGCATTGCTGGATTAGCATTGACGAACAGAAACTCAGTTTCTTTGAGAAACTGAGTTTCTCAGTATAATTATGGATAACGTGAAAGTAATTTGTCCTCTGTGCGAAGCCGGTGAATTAATTTTTAAAACCAGCCCCTGGACTTACTGTTATAAAGAACACGACTTTGTTTTAGAAGACATTGAGTTTGCCGAATGTACCAGTTGTCATTCAGAATTGATTCTGCCCGATCAAAGTCGTCGAAACGAAGCACGTATTCGTGACGAACACCGCAAAATCGATGGTCTGTTAACCAGTATTGACATTACCCAATTAAAAAAACATTTTCATCTTACCGAAAGTCAAGCCTCTCAAATTTTCGGGAGTTTGGATTTTTCTAAATATGAAACGGGTGAACAGATTCAAAATAAGTAGTGAAGCAGAAGTTTTCTGGTATAACGACACCCTCACCCCCGGCCCCTCTCCCTCTGGGAGAGGGGCCGGGGGTGAGGGCGACGATTGAAAATACCGTAAAATTTCTGCTTCGGTACTTATCGCCGTGGACCGACTGATGAGACTCACCCTCAAAGTGCCTCAATGTTTTGAAGAACTTTGTAAAATAGCAAAAGTTCAGAATTAATAATGTAAAACTCAGGAGTCCAAAGCGTAGCTTTGGACTCCTAAACTATCAATTATGGCCTTCAGTAACTATAAAAATCTTGCCCAAGTTCAACAGCAGTTTAACATCACCTATCAAGAGGAAAAATTTTTGGTTATCCAAGAATATCAAGTTCCCGCCACCTTTCTCAGCGACTTTGAGTTTTGGCGAGAACACTTGGACATCTATGCTTCAGAAGCCTCGCGTTGCGAAATTATTATTTCGCCAATACTTAGAGAAGTCTATAAACGCCACTATACTCAATGTTCTTTTTGGATTCAGAAAAATATCTCTTATGACGACGTTCTCACCGGCATTCCTGATTACCTCTTTTCCACCAAATCTAAACTGGGCAAAACCGTCCTAGAAAAACCGCTATTGGTTATTGTGGAAGCTAAGAAAAACGACTTTGAACAAGGTTGGGGACAATGTTTGGCAGAATTGGTGGCGGCCCAAAAAATCAATGCCGATTCGAAGCGTACCGTCTATGGAATTGTCACGGATGGAAATGTCTGGCAATTTGGCAAATTGACGGCTGATCTATTTACCAAACATCCCGAAAATTACATCATTGATAACTTAAATAAATTATTTGGTGCCATCGATTTAGTTCTGCAAATGACGTTATTCCAAACTCAGGACCAAACCCAGGAGTCCAAAGCTACGCTTTAGACTCCTGAAATCAACACCCTCACTCCCTAAACACAAGGAAACCATTATGTTCAACAACCTCAAAATCAAAACTCGTCTTTGGCTAAGTTTCGGAATACTCATCCTAGCTATGGCCGGTATGGGTAGCTTTGCCATCTTTCAGATGTACGAACTGACCACCACCGCCACACTGTTGTACAACCACCCGTATACGGCTGGTAAAGCCATCCGCGAAGCGACTATCAATCTCAAGCAAATGCGTATCTTAACCCTCCGGTCGGCCCTCTTTACGGACAACGTGGAACTCGATTCGACCCTGGTTGAAGTTGACGCCCTCAAAGAACAAAATCGCCAACTTCACGTCATCATCAAAGAACGTTTCCTGGGTGACCTGCAAGAAATCGAAGCGTTTATTACCCTGTCAGGCAAACACGGGGAACTACGTGACGAAGCCATCAATCTCCTCAAAACCGGGAACCGCGAACAAGCTGTTTTATTCCTCCTCGGCAGTGAATATACCAAACAATTTGAGGAACTCGAAAGACATATCAAAAAAATTATGAAATTCGGTAACGACAAAGCGGAAGCGTTCATGCTCAGTGGAAATGCTCAGGCCCACAATTCCTACCGCTGGACGTTGGGCGTCCTCATTGCCACGATTATATTGTCCCTGTGGATGGGGATAACATTGGCACAAGCCGTCAATCGTCCCTTGAATCAAGCCGTCGCCATCGCTAAGGCGATTACCGCAGGCACTCTGAACAACGAAATTGAGGTGACTTCCACCAATGAAACTGGCCAACTGCTGTCCGCATTAAGCACCATGCAAAGTCAGTTATGGGAACGTTTTGAAGAAGATAAACGCATCACCGAAGAAATCAATACCGTCACACATGCGGCTTCTCAAGGGGACTTCAACAAACGGATCCATCTGGAAAATAAAACGGGCACGTTTAAAGTTCTCGGTGACAGTATTAACCAAGTCCTGGAATTTAACCAATCGGCTATCAAAGACCTGATGCGCGTTTTCTCAGCGGTGGCCCAGGGCGATTTAACCAAAACGATTACCAACGATTATTCTGGAGAACTCGCCCAGTTAAAACAAGATGCCAATGTCACCGTGTTGAAACTCACCGAAGTCACCGAGGAAATCAACACCGTCACTCATGCCGCTTCCCAAGGAGATTTTAGTAAACGCGTCCATCTGCAAAATAAAACGGGGACGTTTAAACTTCTGGGCGAAAGTATTAATCAGGTCTTGGAATTTAACCAAATGGCCGTCAAAGACCTCATGCGGGTCTTCTCCGCGGTCGCCCAAGGTAACTTAACGGAAGTCATCACGAATAGTTATTCTGGCGAGTTAGCCAAACTTAAAAACGATGCCAATACCACCGTGCTAAAACTCACCGAAGTCACCGAAGAAATTAGCACGGTGACTCACACCGCCTCTCAGGGAGACTTCAGTAAACGTATCAGTCTGGAGGGCAAGACGGGGACGTTTAAGACGATTGGCGAAAGTATCAATCAGGTGTTAGACTTCAATCAATTGGCCATCACCGATCTGATGCGCGTGTTTTCTGCGGTGGCCCAAGGAGACTTGATGGAGACCATCACTAACAATTACTCTGGAGAACTTGCCCAACTGAAACACGATGCCAATGCCACCGTGCAGAAATTGACCGAAGTGATGACCATCATCAAACAATCGGCTGAAGTTGTCTCCACCGCAGCCCAAGAAATTTCCAAGGGCAATGCTAACTTGAGTGAACGTTCTACTCAGCAAGCCGCCTCCTTGGAGGAGACAGCGGCCAGTATGGAACAGATGACCGGGACCGTTCAACAAAATGCAGAAAATGCGAAACAAGCTAATCAATTAGCAAGCAGTGCCAAAGGTCGCGCTGAACAAGGGAATCAAGTCGTCAGAGACGCAGTGGCAGCGATTAATGAAATTAACCGTAGTAGCAAGAAAATCACTGAAATCATCAGCGTCATTGATGAGATTGCTTTCCAAACCAACCTCCTCGCCCTAAATGCCGCAGTCGAAGCCGCCCGGGCCGGCGAATATGGACGCGGTTTTGCCGTGGTGGCCACCGAAGTTCGTACCCTCGCCCAACGCAGTGCCGCGGCGGCTAAAGAGATTAAGACTCTCATCCAAGATAGCAACGGCAAGGTCGATGAGGGTACTAAACTCGCTAACCAGTCTGGGCAAGCCCTTGAAGAGATTGTCACGGCAGTTAAAAAAGTCAGTGACATCATTGCAGAAATTGCCGCTGCCTCCACCGAACAATCGGCGGGCATTGAACAAGTCAATAAGGCGATTAGTCAGATGGACCAGATGGTCGAACAAAATTCGGCGTTGGTCGAACAAGCGGCGGCCGCCAGCGAATCTATGAAAGAACAAGCCCAAGAACTCAGTAAGCAAGTGGCATTTTTTAAGATGGGGGAAACCCTGGGCGAAAGAGAATTTGCCAAGGTGGTCAACACTCTCCCTGCCTTTGTGCCAGTGAGGGCACCAGTGAGGGCACCTGTTAAAAGAGAGGTGACTACTCAAAAAAGTCAAAAGATGGAAAAATCTAGGGCGGAGTGGGAAGATTTTTAACTCACTTCACGCCTAGAAGTGATTTCAGAAAGTAAGTTTCTTTGAGAAACGGGTGGTGATGCAATCTGGGTGATATGTTTACCCTCACCCCCCGGCCCCTCTCCCAGGGGGAGAGGGGTGAAAACCTCGGGTGCCGCCGTTCTCCCCACGCCCGTAGGGGGGAGGGGCTGGGGGGAGGGGGGAAGTGTCTATCACCCACATTGCATCACTACCCCAAAACGGGTGGTGATGAAATGTAAGCGGGACTAGAGGCGGAAGCCGGAAAACCGCTATTGTCCTACCCGGCTTCTGCCTCTAGTCCCGCGCCCGGCTTCCGCCTCTAGTCCCACTTACCGGCGGAAGCCTCTGTTCCAACGCTTTACCTTAGAAAAACTGACGCACTTTCTGGTCCAGTTGATCTAAGTTAATCCCTTGAGTCTTTTCCATCTCTACATAAAACAAACATGCCTTCAGCATATCATGGTTTAAAGCAATCAGTTGCATTTCCTGGTTTTTATCGTTAGTCTTTAACACCTCATCAAACAGAAGCCAGTAAATGCGATTAATAGCCTGAACATCACCGGTGGAACGTTCTTCTTCAAAGTATTTTAGGATCCTCGCTGACAAATACTTCTCTTCGGCATTAGACAAGACTTCTAAAGCATTGCCTTGAT
The DNA here is from genome assembly GCA_011391085.1 of Thiotrichaceae bacterium. GTDB lineage: Bacteria > Pseudomonadota > Gammaproteobacteria > Beggiatoales > Beggiatoaceae > JAABRD01. The sequence continues at coordinate 66,339 of JAABRD010000020.1, forward strand.
TAGCGCGGCTAGTGGAAAAAAGTCCGCGACTGATGCGTTGAAAGAAATCTAAATTCTTATCGGCGGCAAAAGTAATCACGGTCAAAACTTGAAGCAAGTGGTTTTCTGCAATTTCTTGTAAAATCTTGGTAATCAAGTCATACACTTTACTGGTGCTTTTACTGGCCAAATGCAACCGTAAGAGTCCATTGATTTCCACAAATTGTTTCAACGACAAATCTGCTTGATCGCGCAATTGCCTCTTTTGTTCTTCAGTCAATCGCGGGTACATCAATGACAACACTTCAAACCGCTGTTGAACTGGCACTTCCGTGGAGAACACTTGTTGGTATAACAGACCCTTACAAGAACCTAAACTCAATCGCAATAATTCTTTACTCTCATTTACTAACACCCGATCTTTGGCCCCCAATAAGGAAATGATCGATGTCCATTCGATCTCTGATTCTTCATCCAACGTACACTCTTTCAAAGCGCGTAGGGCCACGATTTTCATTTCTTTGTCGGAAGACTGAAGGGCTTCTAACAGACGAGTTTTGTGTTGTTGCAGATAACCTTCTTGCATCCGCACATAGGCTGTGAAAGCGGCCAAACGCACTTGTGGTTGGGGGCAGTCCAGGTAGGGCAAGATAAGGTCACTGTAATATCTTTGCCGCAATTCTCCTAAACCTTGCAGATAAACCGGGAAGTCATTCACTTGTGCTTGTTGTAAGCGGGTTAACAGCTTTTTTTCAATGTCTGATTTAGCTTGATATAACGGATGATTATACAAGAACAAACAAGCCTCCACAAGCACTTTAGGGGCTGGATGAGTCAGAAATTTTTCGACCAACTCATTGATGTTCAAAGTCTTAAACTGGGCTAAATTTTTTAACAGCAGCGGTAACGCTTCGGCATTTTGTTCCGATTTCAAAGCCTCTACCAAAAAATTGATACCAGCACTGGACTGCGGCAAAGCCGCGAGGGTGTTGATACAGCGTTCTTTTACCTGAAAGAGTTGCGTTTTGAGAAGTAACTCGCCCACTTGCGTGACGAAATAGCCCAGTCGTAACACTCGGATCATTTCCAAAGCGGCAATGACATGATACTGGTCATCACTGCGCAATTTCACATCCAAAACGCCCTTGAGTGCGTGACTCCTGCCACTGGCCCGAATTTCTGAATGACGTCCAAACAATTCGCGGTTAAGTAGTCCAAACACGCCTTGGTTATAGGCACTCCATTGGGGTAAAGCCACTAAGATTCCTAATATGGAGGTGCCTAGCACAATTGACGGGAGGAGATAACTTTGCTGTTCTCTTGTCCAAAATAAGTCGATACTGCCAATACTGAATTGGGCTTCTGCTATGATAATGAGAAAGGTGCCGGCCATCAAGGTGGAAAAAGGATATACAATGCCGTTGAGAAAGGCTTTGTTGATACCCCAAAGGTTTGGCGGAATCGCGTTGAATAACAGGTTATTCGCGGGTGTGCGGAGTGCCCCCCGCATTTCTTGATTGACGAATTGAGTGGTCATTCCCAAGATTAACATCATTAACATATCCCCTTGAATCTGGCCGCTAAACTTGAGATAGAAAAAGATAAACAAAGCGAGGGCGACGAGGGCTGACAACGCTGGATATAGCAGATTGCTGGCGCCTACGCCCAGGGTAAGGATGATGCGCGATGTTAAAAACAGTTGAATAATCAACCAGATCAGATTGGCAAAGACTTCATAAGTGGCAAAAAACGAGGCCCGTTGCGTCGCATTGGGATAGATGTCAAAATAGATAATAGTTTGATATTGGTATTCCAACAATTTGTTACCAATGACAAATAACATCAATCCAAGAGACATGAAAATCATGAGTTTGGAATTGATGATATACTTGAACGCGGCCACGAGTTCATCAAAGGGATTTTTATGACTTTTCGATTCGGCGCGACTGACACGGACAGGACTTAAACGGGTGTTGATGAGGTGTAGGAGTCCAAATGCCCCTAAACAAGCCCATCCTAAGACAATAATGAGGTGTTGCGGTTGTATATGAAAGATTTTCAAAAAAACTATCAGGGTGGAACCGCCTAACATACCGCCAATGGGTAAGCCGGCATTAATCACGGCGGTCAACCGTTTCACTTGAACGGCGGTGAAATAGGAGGCAATGACACTGCCAACGTGGATAGAAATGAGGATATAGAAGAAGGAGAAACCGACGAAGAAGAAGCCATACACCCAGGGCCATTCAAGGTTGTTAAAGGAAGTGATAAAAAATAGAAATTGTATGACGACGGCAAAACCGGTGGTGGATAGTAGGAAAAAGCGGAGGATAGTGACTCCGTTAGTTTTTTTAGTATAATGGGCATACAGGATGGAGCCTACCATCACGGCTAAATCTATAGAAATAAATATGATGGGAAGTTTATCTCCTCCTAAGTGTTGCACTAACAAGGTCATGCCAATGCTACGCGCAAAACTGGCGCCAAAGGAGAAGACCAGTAGCACTAGGAAGAAATATAGTACGCCATCCCATTCATTTGGTTTGATGGCTAATAGGTTGCCTAAGAAACGTGAGATCATCTTTTGTTGGGGGAAGAATGGATAGTGGATAGTGGATAGTGGATAGCGGATAGTGGATAGTGAGTCATGGTGCGGGACTTACGGCTTTAGCCGGGTGACGTGCCGCGACTTCCGGCTGAAGCCTCTACTTCACCAAAATTTTTCCACTATCCGCTATCCACTATCCACTATCCACTAAACCCACTAAACCCACTAAACCCACTATCCTCTTTGATTAAGCACCATGCTACGCATTCGGCTGATTAAGACTTTGATAAATCCAAAAGCAATAGCGGGATATTCATAAGCTAATTGTTCCATATCATTACGTTCTATCACTAAAAACACCGAAGGTCCACGACACCGGGCTGTGGCAGTGCGTGTTTCTGCATCAAACAAGGCTAATTCTCCTAAAAAATCGTTTTCTTTCAAGGTTGCTAAATGTCTTTCCTGACCATCTTTATTTTTAAGTATCATCACTTCACCTGAGACCACAATAAATAATCTATCTCCGATATCGCCTTCATAAAACAGAGTATGTCCATCCTCGTAGGCTTCTTCACTGGCTATTGTCGATATCATGTGAATGTCCTCCGTTTTCAAAGTAGAAAATAGGGGCACTTTATTTAACACAATAATTTTTTCTAAAGGAATCATTAAGAATGAATAATGAATAATGAATAGTGAATAATGAGTGTTTTTGGAATTATTTTTGCAGGGGCTGTTATATTATTAAACTCTCTATGGTTTCGTTGGGGACAAAATGTCGTTTTGAACTCCTGACCTGGAATAGTACGCTATACTTATTAAAAATGCTAAATTTACATTTCTCCATTATATTACATAATCAGGAAACTTTCCATGAAACATTACTTTTATATATCCCTCTTATTGGCCTCCATTATGCCTTTTTCTAGTGTGGCTGTTGAAGTGACTTCCAATGACGTATATGTCCAGATTTACCTAATTAACGAGGAAATCAATTTTCTCAAGCGTTTCTTCAATATTACCCAAACCACCCAGGCCCCGGAAATGAAGGCGGTTTTATTGCCCCGTCATACCTGGCAAAAAACTTACGAAGTCCTGTATAAAATTAGTATTTTTAGACAAAAAGTCGGTCTTCCATTCATTGCCATTCCTTCGCGAGACCCTATTCAAGAAGTCACTCACCTGCACATCTATGAACAATCGTTAAGGATTCTGACGGAGTTAACCCTTCTCAAATTTTACTTGGGCATTCCAGATAAAATTGCCTCTCCCCCCGCGTTTTCTGGGAAAACGGTGACGAATAACTTCAATTTACTCTCTCATATTTCCTACCAAATCGATTTACTCAATGGCACAGAATTTAATCCTTCAGCGGTCTTTGGTCAAGCAATGCGAATTTATGAGGATGTCAACATGCTTGTAGAGGCATTGGAACTTAAAGATGACACCACTCCAGCTACCGAGAAGGCTAATTCTGGGCCTGCGGATTCCTTTACTATGGCTTTACAACTGCTTCAAGAAATTAAACGAATACAAAATCTCGCGGGGATTGAAGCCATAGATGTTTATGCCTTCAACCACGCAAAGAATATCACCCCCACCGAAGTATTTGGTATCACGGGCATTATTTTAGCCGAGTTACAAACCATCAAGGCTTACCTTGGCCTAAAACATGCGTTCACTCCCCTAGCCAACTTCTATTATGACAAAACGCCTGGTGATGTGGTTCAAATGTTAGGCTGGTCACTTAAAAAACTGCAATTGATTCAATCACTCAATTAGAGGTGAGAATTCAGAACTTGCGATATAGTAATATTCTTTCATAATTGTACTACCTCTCTCTGGAGCGCAATAATTCTTATTGCGCTCCAGAGGGAATCGTACAGTTTTACAGGAATATTACTATAAGGTCCCAAAACTTGTTTTGGGACTCCACCGTGGAACATCTATCCGCTATCCACTATCCACTAAAACCGCTATCCACTATCCACTAAACCCGCTATCCACTAAACCCGCTATCCACTAAAAAATGTCTCTCTACCAACTTTACCACCAACTCTTCAGCTTTGGCATCAAAGGGAAACTCTCTTTCCTCTTTCTGCTTTCCAGCATTTTACCGTTCTTCCTAATTGGCTATTACGGTTACTATTCAACCTCTCAAGCCCTCATTGAAAACACGCTAGAAACCGATAAACAACACGTTTCAAACCTCATCAATGGCATTCAAGGTTTTTTGGATGTCGTGCCAGGCGACCTCAAATTTGTGACTAACCTTCATGCCCTCGAAAAATTCTTCCTCTGGCAAGACCTGGGTGAACCTTATCAAACCAAACAAGCCCTAAAAGATTCCCGAAATGCGTTATATTCCCTCCTGGCCAATCGAAAAAGTTACTCTCGACTACAGCTACTTAACCACAATGGCCAAGAATTACTACGCATCGAATATGACTCGCGGCGTGATAAAACCTCTATCGTTCCCCAACATGAACTTCAAGATTTTCGTTCTAGCCCGTATTTTTCTCAAATCCTCTCGCTGAAAAAAGACGAAATTTATTTTTCTGACCTCTCGTCTGGCGATGACACTCACCTAGACCTTGCAACCGTGGTTCGTTATGCGACACCCATCGTTGACCCAAATAATGTGACCCAAGGCGCGTTAATTTTATCGGTGCCAATAGATAATTTCTTAGAACCTATCAGACTGGCCCAGGAAGATATTTCAAATAACTCGGCTTTTCACTACGTTCTAGTGACCCAGTCTGGTGAATATTTATTTCCACCGGAGAAACGCCCAGACAAGAGACGTAACTCCAGTCACCTCTCTTTGTCATTGGAATTTCCTATTTTGTTCAAAGCGACTCACGAAAATTCTCAAGGTCTATTACAGGAACAAGGAATTATCTTGACCTATCAACAATTTTTCCCCCTCTTTGGGATGTCCAATTATTGGGTACTCATCAAACAAACCAACGAAGACGTTGCCATGACCAGAGTACAACGCTTCAGTTTGATGTTTGCCCTGACTATGGTCGGCCTCTTGATCTTCGTGTTCTTCATCACCCATTGGCTAACCCAATTGCTAGTTCAACCGTTATTACAAATTAACTTTCATTTGAAGGCCCTGGCCCAAGGTCAAGTGCTTGAAGACCATATTTCCTACCAAAAATCTGACGAAATTGGCGAATTGGCAACTTCCGTCTGGCAGGTTAAAAATAGCATCAAAAACACCATTGCCCAAGCCCATGCGATTGCGGCAGGCAATTACAATCATCAAGTGCAACTTCTCTCCACCAAAGACGAATTGGGACGTGCCTTGACTCAAATGACTCGTACTCTACGCGAGGTATCCACCCAAAATGCCAAACAAGTATGGCTAAAAAGTGGACAAACGCAACTCAATGATAAAATGAGTAGCGAACAAGACCTCACGATCTTAGCCCAGAATATTATTCATTTTCTTTGCACCTATCTCCAATCTCACGTTGGAGTCTTATATTTAGTGGAAGAAACGAATCGTCCTCAAACGCCCCGTTATCTCAAAATGGTTGGTAGCTATGCCTATACTCGTCGCAAAAATCTGGCCAATGAATTTCAACTCGGTGAAGGTCTCGTGGGTCAAGCGGCCCTAGAACGACAGCCGATTCTCATCACTCAAGTTCCTCCAGAGTATGTTCCAATTCAATCTGGACTGGGGGAGGCCACTCCCCGGAATATCGTCGTTATACCATGTTTGTACGAGAACCAGTTGAAGGGGGTCATAGAACTGGGCGCGTTCACCGACATCACGGACAATCAATTAGAATTTCTCACCCTCGTGGCCCCCAGTATTGGGATTGCTATTCACACCGCCCAGTCACGCTTCCAAATGCAACTCCTCCTCCAACAAACGCAGAGTCAGGCTGAAGAACTGCAAAGTCAAACTGAGGAACTGCAAAGTCAACAAGAGGAACTGCGGCAAGCCAATGAGGAGTTGGGAGAACGCACCACCGAATTGGAACAGCAACGGAATGAAATTCGTAATAAAAATTTGGAACTGGAAAAAGCCCAGACTGCTATGGAAATCAAGGCGAGAGAATTGGAACTGGCCAGTAAATATAAATCCGAATTTCTGGCCAATATGTCCCATGAACTGCGCACTCCCCTAAACAGTCTCCTGATTCTGGCCCAACTGTTGGCTGAGAATAAAGATAAAAATCTATCCGACAAACAATTGGACTATGCCCGTACCATTCAAAGTGCCGGTTCCGATCTTCTCACCCTGATCAATGAAATTCTCGACCTCTCCAAAGTAGAAGCCGGCAAAGTGGAAGCGTATGCCCAGGAAGTGCTACTATCTGAACTACTTGCCTCCATCGAACAAAAGTTCCGCCAGGTGGCCCAGGAAAAAGGTCTTGAGTTCCAAGTCACGGTGGCCCAAGATGTCCCTTCGGTGATTTGTAACGATGAACAACGTCTCAAACAGATTATCAACAATCTACTTTCCAACGCTTTCAAGTTCACTTCCCAAGGTTCTGTCAAAGTTGACATTAAACTAGACATGCGCTACGCCTATAATACTCCTCCTCAATATGTCACTCGTCCTCCCATTAAAATCTTGGCCATCAGCGTGATTGACACCGGCATTGGTATCCCCAAAGACAAACAGCAAGTCATTTTTGAAGCCTTCCAACAAGCTGATGGGACCACCAGTCGCCGGTATGGTGGCACCGGTTTAGGGTTGACCATTTCTCGGCAACTGGCCCAATTGCTGGGGGGAGAAATTCGCTTGTACAGTGAAGAAGGGAAAGGGAGTAACTTCACTCTCTATATTCCTGAAACTCTGCCAAACCAGAAGACGACAAAAAGCCTTTCATCTACACCAGAAAGGTCCCCAAAATGTTCTCAGTTTTCGCCCCAAGCCGAGGTTTTTCAGGCTGACAAAAAACTAGAAACGTGGCGTTCAAAAATCCTTGAATCGGATGAAACTGCCCATGAAACTCCCGAAGTGATTCTTGCAAACACGCACTCTGAAGAGATTCAAGATGACAGAAACCATCTGCGCCCAGAAGATAAATTTATTCTCATCATTGAAGATGATCGCAAGTTTTCCAACATTCTGTTTGATCTGGCCCACGAAAAAGGTTTCAAATGTCTCCGCGCCGAAGACGGTAAAGCGGGTCTGTTACTGGCGGAAGCCCATAAACCTCACGCCATTGTCCTAGATGTAGGACTTCCCAAAATAGACGGTTGGACGGTCATGGAAAAATTGAAAGACAATCCCGATACTCGCCATATCCCAGTCCATTTCATGTCCGCTTCTAACCATCGAATGGATGCCAAAAAAATGGGGGCCATTGGCTACTTGCTGAAACCCATTAACATGTCGGAATTAGGCGAAGCGTTTAAGAAGATTGAACAATTTATTACCGACCCCATGAAACATTTACTCGTGGTGGCTGACAATGACCTCCATCAACAGAAAATTGTTAGCATTGCCAGTGGCGAACAGGTTCACCATACGTTGGTCAACACGAAACAGCACGCCTTGGAACAGCTTCAGACCACTGAATTTGACTGCATTATTCTCGATTTGGAAGCAGAACAAGACACCGGGTTAGAGTTTCTTGAACAACTGCGTCAGGAAGACCGTCTTTCCCAAATTCCTGTCATTCTCTATGCAGACCGCGAATTATCACTGGCAGAAGAAAATTTGTTACAACGCTACACAGACAATCTCACGGTCAAAACGGTTCGTTCTCCAGAACGTCTCTTAGATGAAGCCACTCTCTTTTTGCACCAAGTGGAAGCCAATTTGACTTCCGAAAAACGTCAGATGCTTCAAATGGTGCATGATAAATCGGCGATACTGGCCAATAAACGGGTTCTCATCGTCGACGATGACATTCGTAACACCTTCGCCCTCACCACCATCTTGGAGGAGAAAAATATGGAGATTTTAGTTGCCAAAACTGGCAAAGAAGCCCTTCATGTCCTCAACGAACATCCAGACGTTGACATCGTTCTCATGGATATTATGATGCCAGAAATGGATGGTTACGAAGCGATTCAAAAGATTCGCCTTCAAGAACACTTCCGCAAACTTCCCATTCTTGCCCTGACCGCTAAAGCAATGAAGGGTGATAAAGCCAAATGTATTGAAGCAGGGGCCAGTGATTATTTGTCTAAACCAGTAGATACCGACAAATTGATTTCGTTGATGCGAGTTTGGTTGTATCGATAAAGGGCACCACTCAGGGGACCTCACTTTGGAGTCCACAGTGTAGCTTTGGACTCCTAAAGTGGGTAGTAATGCAATGTGTGTGAAATGTCTGAACTCTGATTAGAATGATTTTTAGATGGACTATGATTCGTCAAGCCTCCTTTCAGAGTCTTCATTTAATCATCTCAATCAGAGTTCCAGACCGACGCGAAACCTCGCGATATTTGACCCAGATTGCATCACTACCCTAAAGTGGACTATCCTTGGAATGGGTCATACTCTACCAATTTCCCATATTCCATTTTTAACACGCGGTCTGCCGCGTAAAAATATTTGTCATCATGGGTAACAGCAATGACCGTTTTGCCTTGGTCTTTTAAACCACGAAGTAACACATCATAGAAAAATTTGCGGAATTGAGGGTCTTGGTCGGCGGCCCATTCGTCAAAGACATAAATGGGGCGGTCTTCTAACACGGCGGCAATGAAAGCCAATCGCTTCTTTTGACCTGTCGACAAATTGATATTAGTGAATTTGCCCTCCAGGTACTTCGTTTTCTTATCCAGTTCCATTTGTTTGATTAACTCTTTGATTTTCTTCTCATCTGGAGTAGGCATCCCATAGAGTCTATCAAACAGGTGAAAATCAGTGAAAATGATGGAGAATAATTCTCGATAGGCAGAGTAAGAGAGGTGATCAACTTCGTCACCGTCCACGGTAATCTCTCCAGAAAAGGGATAGTACAGACCAGTCAACAATTTCAGCAAGGTGGATTTACCACTGCCATTGCCCCCAATGATAAAGAGAACCTCGCCACGCTTGATAGTGAAATCCAGAGGGCCCACCGCGAACAAAGGTTTGCCTTCTTTGTCATTGTAATTAAACACCACTTGTTCAAAGCGGACCTTGCGGAATGAGGTGGGCACTGCTTGGGTTAATCGAATGCTGGTCAGGCTTTTTCCAAAGGTATCTAAGGAGGCTTCCAGACGCATGATATTGCTTACGGCGACGTGGGCCCGTACCCACATGGGGACGGAACTCACAACCATGCCCAAAGGGCCAATCACAAACAATACGGAAGTAATCGTTTTCAGCAGAATTTCACTATAGTTGTCCATAAGGGCGGGCATGAAGAAGATGAGGGTACCAACTAGCATGTATAGAAAAATGTCGGAAAACATGATGATAGTGACACTCCCTATCCCAGCCTTGACCTTGTGAAGTTCGGTTTCGTCCGAAATGTCGTTGAGATGGTTGAAGATGGCGTCACTTTTGTTACGATTGACTTTGAGTTCCTTGAAGCCGTCGAGGAGGTGACTCAAGGTGTCAAAAAATTCTGATTCTTTGCTGGCGGCAATTTGAAAATCTTGGGCAATACCACTGCGTTTGGCCAGAAACACCAGGGCGCCTACCATAATTGCAAACATCGTGATGGTGAAACTGACAAAAGACAGCCAGGCGATATAGAGGAGGCTAAACGTAACCATGAAGGCCGCTTGGGCCACTAGAAACAGATATGTGGTGGCTTGCGAAATGACAACGGTATCTTGGGATAAGCGCGAATAGACGTCAGCCCGCCCCGTGTTTTCTATAAACAATAGTTCCGTACTACGAATTTTTTGCGAAATTCGCATTCGTACTTTGCGAACCACTTCTTCAACCAGCATGGTGGATTGGACCAGTGTATATCTCTTAGTATAGACGGCCAATATAAAAGTGAAGAGGTACAGAAAAAAGTAATAGGTTAAGTTGTCTTCGGCATTGAAGGAAGCGGCTTGGGCGGAGTCATTGATGATCGCCAGTAAGAGGCCAGTGGAAATGCCTGAGATGCCCGCCATAAATAAAATTCGGCCTTTAGGCGCGGTGGATTCACGGGCTAGAAAGTGTACTAAGTTCATAGTGGATGTGATGAATAATGGAAAGAAAGTGAGTATGATAGAGGCAATGGGTAATGATTCAGGAGTCCAAAACTACGCTTTGGACTCCTGAAATTTTGGAATTTTGAGACTCCTCCTGAGTGGGTTTAAAGTTCCACCGGTCTCAATCCTTCCCCTGGGTCTGTGGGTAGTTCTAAGGATGGTTTTTTCACTTGCAGGTCAGAGGCAGTTTCCTCTGGCACAAAGGAGGGATGACCTAGCCATTGTTCTAAATCTTTGCCATATTTTCTGACAAGTAATGCAACTAAGCAGGGGGGAGTGAGACCGGTTACGGCACATAAGTGTTCTATCCGTTCCACATTGTCGTCATTGGTAATGGTCAGAGGTATTTCTTTCATGTTCATTCAATCTCAAGTCGTTAGTCATTGAAAAGTTGTCAATGGGGCAAATTCTTCATTACTTTAACATCCCCAGAACACTACAAAACTGCGGTTGCGGGGCAATTTTAAAGCGGCCCCCGGTTTGTTCTACAATGGGTTTGGCTAAAGCGGCAGAACCGCCTACAATAATTGTTTCTCCCAGTTCTGGAAGCCATTTTGCCCAGCCAATTTTGAGTTTGTTGCGCACGTCTTCTAGCCATTGGGAGACGTACTGAGGGAATTTGTCAGCGAAACTGATTCCCGTGGTGCCATATTTTAAGGAATCGTCTGCAATCGCATCCATAATGAGACTCAAATTCGGCGTGGTATCTTGGCGGATGAGGGTGGGGTGTTGGGCGACTAATTGGGCGAGTTGATAGGTGCCACCGACAATGAGGCGCGATTCGCGAATGAGGGTGCCATTTTTCGTATAGAGTTGACCAATGCCTGTTTTTCCACCTAAATCAAGGACCCCGTTGATACGGGCATATTGGAAGAGTTTTTGGGACAGTAGCCATTTGAAGACGCCTAGTGTTTCGGGTTGCACTTCGACGTTGACAATATCGATGGTCACGGCTTCCCCATTGCGTTTGATTCGGTGGTTGCCAACGAGTCCTTTGACAATCGCATCTACTTTTTCGGTTTGCAATTCGTTGGGCAAGGCACAGACGAGACGTTCTACCACGATGTGAGGCATGGTGTCTCCGCCTTCTAGCATGGCCAGAACCAGTTTTGGGGCTAAAAAAGCCTTTTCAGATTCGAAGGTTGGACTGCCCCCCAAATCTTGGGCCAGGTGGCCAATCACCCAGGCTTGTTTGAGGAGATTATGGTTGTCTCCTTGCATGTAGTGAATGACAACCGAATTTTTATCTGCAATCGGGTTGTCCCATTCTTCTAAATCCTTATGCCAGGAGGGTAACGTGGTAATATAACCGGATGGATTACAGGATTTGATCAGGCGATTGCCAATGTCAATCGCTATTTGAATTTTTTGTGACGTTTTAAAAAACATGGTTATCTTCCTCTCGATGAATTTTGGGCGTCCCAGGCGGGCGTTTTCGTGCTAACCAATAATAATCCTAAAAAAGTCAAAAGTCCATTGAGGATTAAAATCTCAAAGCCAAATTTGTAGCCACCTAACCATTGTGCGGAGTGTTCGTGTAGAATAAAGCAGAAAATGGGCGGTAACAGACAGACGAGGGGGACTAGCCTATCTCGAACGGGGCGGGATGTCAACAGTCCAAAGGCATAGAGTCCCAACAAGGGGCCATAAGTGAAGCTGATGGCTTTCAATAGTCGAGTAATCATGTCGCCTTCGCTAACGGTCCTAAACAAGATGATGAGAATAACCAAGAGGATGGAAAAACCGAGGTGGACGATTTTGACCGTGGTTTGTCGGTCGGCCGCCCTCCTCCCCTCTCCCTCTGGGAGAGGGGCCGGGGGTGTGGGAGGCACTTTATAGATATTTAAAAAATCTATGCAGAAAGAGGTCGTGAGTGAGTTAAGTACCGAATCGATGGTAGAATAAGTGGCCGCCATGATGCCCAGGACAAAAACCATACTGGCCAAGCCACCTAAATATTGGAAAGCCAGAAGTGGATAGAGGTCATCGGTACGTTTCGGAAGGGCAATCTGATAGGCTTCGGCATACGCATAGAGTAGAGTTCCCAGGGAGAGAAAAAGGAGGTTAACGAGGAGGAGGAGGACGCAAAACCAGAATATATTTTTTTGGGCATCTGGAAGTGTTTTACAGGTCAAATTTTTTTGCATCATGCTTTGGTCAAGCCCCGTCATGGCGATGGCGATGCAGGCGCCGCCGAAAAATTGTTTGAAAAAATTGCGGGGGTCGTTGATTTCCCAAAAGAAAATTTGTGAATAGGGACTCTCGGTCACGGTGGTGACCAATTGGGGAACGGTTAAATTTAGGTGTTGTTGAATGACGAAAACCGTGATAATAGCAGCCAACAGCATGAAAGCAGTTTGAAAGATGTCGGTCCAAACAATAGTGTTCTGGCCTCCTTGAAAAGTGTACAGGAACACGAGAAAGACGCTGACACAGGCGGTCAGCCAGAAGGGCACGTTCCATGAATCAAAGATGCCAATTTGTAAAATGCTGGCTGCCACAAAGAGTTGAAAAGAGGCACTGACGATTCTGGAAAGGAGGAAGAAGAAGGCGCCCGTTTTATAAGACCATAGCCCCAGCCGTTGTTCCAAATAGGTATAAATGGAAACCAACTGAAGGCGATAATAGAGGGGCATCAAGACGGTGGCAATGACGAAGTAGCCAAGTAAGTAGCCGAACACGACTTGCAGATAAGAAAATTTGGCATTCAGAATGGCCCCCGGAATAGAGATAAAGGTGATTCCTGAGAGAGACGCGCCAATCATGCCAAAAGCGACGATATACCAGGGTGTCTGTCGTTGGGCGAGAAAAAAATTCTGAGTATTGCTATTTTTGGCCGTGTGGGCAGCAATGAGTAGCAAGATTCCAAAATATGTTATGATGACGCTTATGGTTAATCCAGTGGCCATACTGACTTTCAATGAATAATGAACAATGAATAATGAATAATCTCTCATCCAGGAGTCCAAAGTGTAGCTTTGTCCTGGAAACGAAAGGAACTTAATTTTTATGAAAATCCACTTTGATATAGACGCCACCCCTCAAGAGTTGCGTAGTTTTTTGGGGTTGCCCAACATTGAATCGTTGCAAAACGAGATGTTGGAAATCATTCGCAAAAACATGACGACAGGAATGGACGGTTTTGATGCAGTCACGTTGCTGAAACCCTTTTTACCAGAACATTTGCAATCCCTGACGGCGTTGCAAAAGACTTTTTGGCAGGCCATGTTAGGCCCCTCTGGAGGTGAGAAAAAACGGGAAGGCGGTTAAACCATTGCAGTAACTCGGTAGTTCCACCGGAGTGGAGGCTAACGCCTGCGGAGTGGAGGCTAACGCCTGCGGAGTGGAGGCTTTAGCCGGTGGGGGTTGGCACCACGTTAAAATCGGGGGAAAGGCTACCGGCTAAAGCCTCTACTCCAACAAAGCCTCTACTCCAACAAGGCCACCGGCTAAAGCCTCTACTCCAACATTGCTACCGGCTAAAGCCTCTACTCCAACATTGCTACCGGCTAAAGCCTCTACTCCAAAACCGCCACAACATGACTATCCTATAACCGACTTAACAATTCCACTTTCTTCTCGGAAAACTCCTTTTTCGATAGAATCCCTTTTTTGTGTAACTCAGCTAAACCTTCGATTTTAGCTAAAATATCTTCGTTGGCAACGCTGACGCTTTGGACCCCTGGGGTAGAATGGGAGGTACCCGGGGCAACGCTGACGCTTTGGACTCCTGGGGTAGCTGTCGTGGTGTTTCCTGCAACGATAGGCAATTGGGATATATTTATCGTCCCATACTGGCTGGTGAAACACAGCGAAGTATTCGACCCCTGTTGTTGCGAGACGCCACCAATCTGATGATTGAGAGTATCATAAACAGTGATTTGTCCATCCATGTCAATCACCAAACGTTGACTGTTGGCAAAATACGCATAACGGAGATTATTTTGCGCCCCGCTGGCGGAGGGGCTACCGAATTCTGATGGCCACCAATTTCCTTGATTACTGGTCAAAAATGCTGGTTTTTCAAAACTCGGCGTTTCCTGAACCTGAATCAGTTGATGAGATTGGATGAGTTGGGATAATTCAACACAGATGTTATTCACCTTAGATTTCAGGGTGTGATTGAACATATCGCCAATCATCATCATGCCTCCAGACATCCATTGTCCCATACCGCCAAATTCTGGATGATTAAATTGGGCCTGGGTGGTATTACCTTGGATTAAGGCTTGTAACAAATTTATCACGGCATCATGACTGAAACCATATCGTTGTGATAATTCGTTAATTTTTTCTTGACCAACGGGAGTCAGGGAGGGCATAATGTTTCTCTTTAAGATTAAGGAAAAAACTCATTGACAACATAAGAGTCGACGGTTGACAATTGTCAAGGATGAATTTGGAATTGTCAAGTACGAATAATGAAAAATGGAAAATAAACACCGGACTAGGGGCCGCCGCCGGAAAAGGTGCACGATCACCGGCTAAAGTCTCAATGCCATTAAGTTAAGGTAGTTAAGGTAGGGTGGATTAAGCGTCAGCGTATCCACCGCCTCCGAAATTGGTGGATACTAACGCTTAATCCACCCTACATTGGCAAAATATTCCTTAACTTAAATGGCATTGCGGCTAACGCCTCTAGTCCGGCCTTGTAAAAAAT
The DNA here is from genome assembly GCA_011391085.1 of Thiotrichaceae bacterium. GTDB lineage: Bacteria > Pseudomonadota > Gammaproteobacteria > Beggiatoales > Beggiatoaceae > JAABRD01. The sequence continues at coordinate 81,644 of JAABRD010000020.1, forward strand.
GCAGACCGGACTAGAGGCTTCAGCCGTAAAGGGGGCACGATTACCGGCTAAAGCCTCTACTCCACCATAATTTGTTTATTTTCCATTCTCCATTATTCACTTTTCATTCACTATGAACTATAAAATCGCAGACTTATGTGACGAACACCCCACTTTAGTTAGAGTGGCAGACCCGATTTTTAGAAATTTCGGCGGGCGACTAGATTTTGGTGGACAAATCAGCACGGTCAAAGTACATGAAGATAATGTTTTAGTCAAAGATGCCCTCAGTCAGGAAGGACATGGTAAAGTGCTAGTCGTGGACGGCGGCGGTTCCCTACGTTGCGCGTTAGTCGGCGACTTGTTGGCTAAAATGGCTACCGACAATGGTTGGGAAGGTATTATTGTCTATGGCTGTATTCGTGATTCCGCGGCCATAGCACAAATGCCCATCGGCCTAAAAGCCCTCAATACGCATCCTTTAAAAAGCGTCAAGCATGGCCGCGGTGACAAACAGATGCCGGTCAATTTTGCGGGCGTGACTTTTGTTCCTGACCATTATGTCTATGCCGACAGTGATGGAATTATTGTGTCAGAACAATCGTTATCAAATCAATGATAAATTTCCTTTGATCCGCTGTAAAATACCTTGATTTTTCGGGATATGTTTCCTATATAGCTTACACAATCACCCCACCCTCCACCCTCCCCGTACACGGGGGTGAGTGACTCCCACCCCGTGTGCGGGGAGGGCTGGGGTGGGGTAGTGACTCCCACCCCGTGTGCGGGGAGGGCTGGGGGTGGGGTAATGATTTGGTACAGCCTCTGTTATCACTACTACTTTGTGCATCCCTATCAACCTCCCTAAAATTTAAACCCTTCTTCCCATAAAATCCATCCCAATGTCAACCTACTTACCCAATATCATTCTAGGAACTGTGTTGTGCCTCACGGTAGGTAGCATTCTACCTGCTACCTATGCACAATCCGAATTTTCCAATGAATACCATATTAAAGCCGCCTTTCTTTACAATTTAGCTAAAATGACCGAATGGCCAGGCGAAGACCCACAAACCACGACACCCTTAACGATATGTTTTTATGGACAAGATTCCTTCGGGGACGCCGTTAATTCCATCAAAGATAAAAAAGTCAAAAAACGTCCCCTGACCCTGATCAAAAATGTTGCCCTTAATCAAATAGCAAAATGTCACATTCTATTTATCGACAAAACGGAACTGAAACGTTTGGCGCAGATCTTGAGTCAGGTAAAAAATAGTCCAATCCTGACCGTGGGGGACATTGACACATTTGCCGATCAAGGTGGGATGGTCAACCTTCTCAAAGCAGCCGATAAAGTTGACATCGAAGTGAACTCTTGTGCCACCAAAAATGCAGGTCTCATCATTAGTTCAAGACTCTTAGCCCTGGCCAGGATTGTTGACCAAGGCAAAGGTTGCTAAACCATGTTTAAGAATCACTGTAAACCTCCAATTGATAACCGAAATATGTATTCTATTCAAAACACGTCCATCAAAAATAAACTCAAAGCGATCATCCTACTCACCAGCGGTCTAGTGCTTCTCTTATCCTCCGGTGCCTTTGTCGTCAACGACATCTATTCATTTCGCCGTAGCATGGTAGCAGACCTCTTTACCCTCGCCGAATTGATTGGGATAAACAGTCAAGCCATGCTAACCTTCGATAATAAAAGGGAGGCCAACGAGAATTTGGCTGCCTTGAAAGTCAAATCAAATATCATGTTCTCTCTACTTTTTTCCGCAGATGGTCAATTATTTGCCCGCTACGAAAGAGACGGACTTCCCCCCAAATTTCGTCCCACCCACGCCAGTCTCAATGAATATTATTGTCCACTGGTCAATCCAGACCCTTGTGAATTTCAAGACGGTTATTTTCTCGGTGAGAATCATGTCGACGTGTTTAAAAAAATTGTCATTGACGACGAATGGATAGGTAGCCTATACATTCAAGCCGATTTAAAAGAACTTCGAACCCGCCTCATTGGCGTGGCTACCATCATCTTTGTCGTCCTTCTAGCCTCCTTTTTACTCGCTTTTTTACTCGCCTCCAAACTCCAACAAATCATCACCAAACCCATTGATGCGTTGCTAGGTACCATGAAAGCGGTCTCCTCCCAGAAAAACTATTCTCTACGCGCTACCAAAGTCAACCAAGACGAATTAGGTATCCTCATTGATGGGTTCAACGGCATGTTGACACAAATTGAACTGCGCGATAGAGAATTGGGTCAATATCAAGATCATTTGGAAGAAAAAGTCAAACAACGCACCACGGAACTCGCCCTCGCCCGTGACCAAGCCCTGGCGGCTAACAAAGCCAAAAGTATCTTCTTGGCCAACATGAGTCATGAAATTCGTACTCCTATGAATGCCGTCCTGGGCTATGCCCAAATTCTACAACGAGATACTCACCTGACCAAAGAACAACGAGACTCTATTCAGATTATTCAAAATAGCGGTACTCATCTCTTGGGTCTGATTAATGACATTTTGGACATTTCCAAAATTGAAGCCGGCGCCATGGAACTGCGTCCTGAAAATTTTTACTTAGATGAACTCATTGAAGGCATTGCCGCCATGTTTAAAATTCGTTGCGAACAAAAACATCTAGTTTGGCGAGTAGAAGATACCATCCAACAACACCTGTTAGTTTATGCAGATCAAGGTAAATTAAGGCAAATTTTGATTAACCTGTTAGGCAATGCCGTCAAATTCACTGAAACAGGCGAAGTCGTGTTACGCCTGACCCACTTGCCTCCCCCTCCAGAAGAATTATCGGAGGTGGACTGGTTCTGCATAGACGTGATTGACACTGGACCAGGCATCTCCCCCAACGCCCAAGAAGCCATTTTTGAACCGTTTCAACAAGAAAAAGCCGGCTTTGAAAAGGGTGGTACAGGCTTAGGATTGGCCATTACTAAACGGCAAGTGGAACTCATGGAAGGCAAGTTAACCTTAGCCTCTGAAGTCGGCAAGGGCGCCTGCTTTACGGTACAGCTACCATTATCTGCGGGCCAAGGAGACGCCAGTCATTCTTCTAAACATGCTGAAATCACTCACCTGGCCTCTCATTGTCATGTCACTGCCCTCGTCGTCGACGATGTGAAAGAAAATCGTGACATTCTTTCCCACATGTTACAAGACGTTGGTGTCGAAGTCAGAGAAGCGGTCAATGGCCAAGAAGCGGTGAACGGCGTCCATAAACATAAACCAGACATTGTGTTTATGGATATTCGGATGCCCGTGATGAGTGGCACAGAGGCGTTGCGTCACATACGCCAACAATTTGCGAAAGGAGAGGTCCCTTGCATTGCTATTTCGGCTTCCACCCTGCGCCATCAAACCAAGCAAATGCTAGACGCAGGCTTTGATGACTTCATTTCTAAACCCTTCCGATTTGAAGAAGTCTATGATTGTTTAGCCAAATTCTTAGATGTCGAATTTGAATATAAGCAACCTGAAGAAACGACTGTGACAGAGGAGACTTCGAAAGCCCTTGACCTCACTCAAATCTATTTACCCACAGAGTTACATGCCCGCTTGCAAGAAGCCGCTGAACTCAATGAGTTGACCGAAATGGAACACCTGATAACGCAGCTACGTCAATCTCCTGAATCACAACATCAAACTTTGGCAGAGATGTTGAAAGAATTTCTCAGTCAATATGATATTGATGGCATTTTGGAAGCGTTGGCAAAAGTACAAACACGATGACCTTTGGAGAGGGGAATGGAGGGGAATGAAGCAATGTGGGTTCATTGTCTGAACTCTGATTAGAATGATTTTCAGATGAACTATGATTAGTCAAACCTCCTTATCATAATCCTCATTTAATCCTCTCAATCAGAGTTCCAGACCGATGCGAAACCGTGCGATATTTCACCCAGATTGCATCACTACCGTGGAATGAAGGGGAATGAAGCAATGTGGGTGATATGTTTACCCTCAACCCCCGGCCACTCTCCCTACGGGCGTAGGGAGAGAAGTAGTGCCACTGGTTTTACTCCCCTCTCCCTCTGGGAGAGGGGCCGGGGGTGAGGGTAGCTTTCGCCCCTCTCCCTCTGGGAGAGGGGCCGGGGGTGAGGGTAGCTTTCGCCCCTCTCCCTCTGGGAGAGGGGCCGGGGGTAGCTTTCGCCCTCACCCCCTCTGGGAGAGTGGCCGGGGGTGAGGGCAATCACTCATATTGCCTCACCATTGCAAAGCAGTAGGTTTCTTGTTACTGAATATGCGTCCTTCCACCCAGATAATTTTGCAACACAGGCGGAATAAAAATGCGTCCCCCTTCATCTTGATAATTTTCCATGATAGCCACTAGAGTACGTCCTACCGCTAAACCGGAACCGTTGAGAGTATGGAGGAGGTTAGGTTTTTTGGTATTAGGGTCGCGATAACGGGCCTTTAGACGGCGGGCTTGGAAGGCTTCAAAATTGCTGCATGAAGAGATTTCACGATAGTGTTGTTGACCTGGTAGCCAGACCTCTAAATCGTAAGTTTTGGCCGAGGCAAAACCTAAGTCACCGGTGCACAGACTGACCACCCGATAAGGTAGTTCAAGCCGTTGTAAAACGGTCTCTGCATGTGCAGTGAGTTCCTCTAAAGCAGTGTAGGAGTCTTCAGGTTTGACCCATTGCACCATTTCGACTTTTTCAAATTGGTGTTGCCGAATCATGCCACGGGTGTCTTTGCCATAGCTTCCCGCTTCGCTACGAAAGCAGGGTGTGTGGGCCACGAATTTGGCGGGGAGGTCTTCGGTTTTCCAAATCAAGTCGCGGACAATATTGGTGATGGGAACTTCAGCGGTGGGAATGAGGTAGTAGTTTTGTAGCGGGATATGAAAGAGGTCTTCGGCGAATTTGGGGAGTTGACCGGTGCCTAGCAAACTATCGGCGTTGACAAGGTAGGGCACATAGACTTCGGTATAACCATGTTCTTGGGTATGCAGGTCTAGCATGAATTGGGTCAAGGCGCGGTGCAGACGGGCAAGCGGACCACGGATGAGGGTGAACCGGGCGCCAGCAATTTTAGCGGCAGTTTCAAAGTCAAGTTGTCCCAATTTCGCACCCAGGTCAACGTGGTCTAGCGGAGGAAAGGCAAATTCTTTGGGGGTGCCAATGCGACGAACTTCGACATTGTCATCTCCCGTGCGGCCAATAGGAACGGTGTCATGGGGGAGATTGGGAATCCCCAGGAGGATGTCATTGAGTTGTGTTTGAATGTCTTCTAAAGCCATTTCACTGGCTTTGAGTTGTTCGCCCAATTGGGCTACCGTTTCCAACAGAGGCGTGACATCTTCTCCTTTGGCTTTGGCTTGGCCAATTGCTTTGGAACGTTTGTTACGTTCACTTTGGAGTTGTTCCGTCTCCACTTGAATTTGTTTGCGACGGGCTTCTAACTCAGCGAGACGGGCATGGTCCAAGATGAAACCGCGCAGGAAGAGTTTTTGAGTGAGGTCGTCTAGTTGGGTGCGTATGAGTTGTGGGTCAAGCATATTGTTGGTAAATTGGGTAGTGATGCAATGTGGGTGATATTTTTACCCTCACCCCCGGCCCCTCTCCCAGAGGGAGAGGGGAGAAAACCACTGGTGCCGCCGTTCCCCCC
>JAABRD010000021.1 GCA_011391085.1 Thiotrichaceae bacterium
ATACATTCCCGATTCCGGGTCACGTTTGAGACCGCGGGTGAGACTTTTGAGTTTGCGCCAGTAGCGGGAAAACGCAATTTCGGTTTTGCCAGGAATGGGAAGACGCATTCCAATGCTGTTTATCCAAACCGTCGGAACTCGTTTGGCCAGGCGCGTCGCCATACGTACCGAAGCGTGGCCGCGATTGTGATACCACCAGTCGACGTTGCCAAAGTGGATAACGCCGTCGCAGTGTGTGTGGGAGGAGGTTGTCATAGTGAATAGTGGATAGTGAATAGTGGATAGCGGATAGGTAGCCAGGTAGGGTGGATTAAGCGAAGCGTATCCACCAGCATTTCCGCTATCCACTATTCAACCGTGGTGGATACGCTATCGCTTAATCCACCCTACCTGAACTACCTGAACCACTTTTTCATTGATTAGTCATAATGAGTCTAACTGCCGCTGGAAAATCAGTCACCTTGTGAAATTGCACCTGCGCCGGTATGTCTTGCCCTTCTAGTCCATTGCCTGTTTCAACAAAGATTAATCCGCCACAGTGGGCATGGTAGCCAGCTAAAATGTCGCTTACCATGTCACCAATCATCCACGAACGAGTCAGGTCAATTTGAAGGTCCTGGGCAGCTTTAAATAACATGCCAGGGCCAGGTTTGCGGTCATAATATTCCACGGTGGTGCGGTCTTTGCGCAGTTGTGTCGCAGACGGGCAATGGTAAAAGGCATCTAGTTGGGTGCCATGTTGGGCCAGTTGTTTCGTCAATTCCAGATGAACTTCACTGAGGTCGTCTTCCGTGAACAGTCCTTGACCAATTGGAGATTGGTTCGTGACTAGAACACATAAATAATCGGCTTGCCGAAGTTGTTGAAGGGCTTCGCCCGCGCCAGGAAGGAGTTTAACTTGGTCTGGACGCGAGAGATAGTGGACTTGTTCAATTAAAGTCCCATCTCGATCTAGGAAGACAGCAGGTCGTTGTCCAGTCCATTTCCCAGCACGTTGCAGAAGGTCCACCGCATCCCGTTGGGCTTGTAAATAGGTTGCATACGTTCCCATATCGCGATGATACCCTTCCCAAACGAAGCCGCGCATCCTGCCAATGTATTTGGGAAGCACGTCAAAGCCCAAGTCAAATGCTTGCAGGGCCGCTATTTCGCGATAAGTGGAGGCATTGACGACATAACCCCCGGCATTGGCTAAGTCACTCACCGGCTGTTGCGGTTTTTCTTGGAAACCAATGATGCGATCCTGGTCATCTAACTCAGCAATGCCACAGGCTTTCGGATGGGGGGCATGGAAGAGTAACATGGTCAAAGGGTCATCATGGGAACGGTGAAAAGTGAGGAGGTCTTTGACATTCACTGTGCTGAAGTTATCGACATAGATGATGAGAATCTCGTCGGCGTCATCGGCAAAGTGCGGATTGGCCGCCAACGTTCCCGCCGAACCAAGGAGTGTTGGTTCATAGGTTTCTTCCAAATGGAGGAGACCGCGCCCGTTGACTTGGTCAAGATAGGCGCGTACTTGGTCTGCTAGGTGATGGGTGTTAATCAAAGCGTCCTGAATATTGGCGGCGACGAGTTGATCCACCCAATAGTCTAGCAAGGGTCGTCCTGCAATGGGGACCAGGCATTTGGTGACATGATAAGTCAATGGGCGAAGTCGGGTCCCCAGACCTGCGGCAAGGAGGAGGGCTTTGGTGCGTGTCATGGATTATTTGGCGGTTTCTGCGGCTATCGCGTGGTGGAGAACTTGACCGACGATGTGGCCAATCGACATGTGGAGGTCTTCAATGATACCATAGTTATCATTGGGAATGTGGATATGCAGGTCTGCCAAGTCTTTGAGTTTGCCACCATTGAAACCTGTCAGGGCCACAATGAATAAACCATTGTCTTTAGCCCATTGCGTGGCCATGAGGACATTGGGAGAGTTGCCAGAACCGCTGATGACAATGGCAACGTCACCAGGTTGGGCGTAAGAAACCAGAGGGTAGTAGAAAATTTTGTCGTAAGACGTATCATTGGCCAAAGCCGTGAGGACGCCCACATTGTCTGGTAACGAGATAGCACGTAACCCTTTGGCTTTGTCCATTCCCGAAGTGAGAAGCAGTTCAATGACGAAGTGGGAGGAAGTGCAAGCACTACCGCCGTTACCATAGACAAAGACTTGGCGGTTCTCTCGCCAAGTTTGGAGGAGGCGATTGGCCAAGGCGTCGATAGCCTGATGGTCAATCGTGTGACAGAGATGACTGAGAGTGTCAAGATATTCTTTAGCGGATTTGCACATGTTTCTAGCCATGATGGATTCCTTTAGGTAAGTGAGTGTTGAAAAAAAATGACGAATTGGTTATTCTCCACAACCAGGAGTCCAAAGCGTCGCTTTGAACTCCTGGTTATGATATAGTAGTATTCCTCATCACTTGTACCCCCCGTACACGGGGGGGTGACTCCTACCCGCGGCGTGGATGACTCCCCCCCGCGTGCGGGGGGTTGGGGGGGTACAAGAGAACAGGAATACTACTATATACTCTATCACTGTCTTTTAAACGTATCAAGAGTGTCACAAATATAAAATTTGCCATCCCGTGCCAATAGCCATGAACATACTAAAATCTTCATTTTTGTTTATCTGTTTGTTTTCAAACATTTTATTAGCGGATGATACGATTTCAAATTTGGAAAAGCAATTACCTTTTCTATCCGATGACAAAAAGATCGAGGCGTTAAAAGACTTGGCCAAATATTATGCAAAAACGTCGCCAAAGAAGAGTATCGAATATGGCGATCAAGCCCTTGTCCTGGTTGAGAATAGCAGTGATGATAAGGCCACCGCCACGATTTTAACCTATCTGGGAGAGGCCCATCAACATTTAGGGGATTATGAAAAGGCGTTGGAATTGCATTTTAAGTCCTTGCAAATTCGTCAAAAACAGACGGATAAAGGGGAAATGGCAGAGTCTTTTACCAACATTTGCATTGCCCAATGGCGTTTGAGTGACTATGACAAAGCCTTGGAATACTGTGGTAAGTCGTCCAAGATTTACGAGGAGTTAGGTGACCAACCAGGGTTGGCAAAGGCCTGGCATAATTTGGGCATTGCTTATGATTGGTTAGGCTATCACGATAAAGCGTTGACTTTTTTACAAAAAGCTCTGGCCATTCGGGAAAAATTGGGGAATCAAGAAGACATTGCTGATTCTCTAACCAATATTGGGATTGTGTATCATTTTTCCAATGACTTGGAGAAGGCGTTGGAATATTACTTGAAGTCATTAGACATTCTCGAAAAAGTCGGTGATGACCGTGGTCTGGCTAAGGTGTTAAACAATCTTGGTTTTGTGTATAAGGATAGAGATTCAAAGGACTATGAAAAGGCAGTGGAATATTACTTGAGTTCTTTGAAAATGTGGCAAAAGATTGGTGACAACTTTGAAGTGGTCAATGTGTCTAACAATCTGGGGCAGGCTTACACCAGGCTACGAAAATATGAAATAGCCTATTTCTACTTGAGTAGTGCCCTCCGGTTTGCCGAAGAGAAGGGGGTGAAAACCAAGGAGTTCTTTCGGGAGAACTATGAGTTCTTTTCGGATTTGTACGAAGCCCAAAGGGATTACCAGAAGGCATTGGAATTTATCAAAAAATCGGCAGCCATGAAGGACAGTATCTTTCGAGAGATGTTGGAGAAAGTCACGGATTTTCAGACGAAATATGAGACCGAAAAGAAACAACGGCAAATTGAGAAGTTGGAACGCGAAAGCGATTTTAAAGAGTTAGAATTGGCTAGGCAAAAATTGCAAAGAAACTCCTTGTTAGGCGGGTTTGCGTTGGTGCTGATGTTAATGTTTGTGTTATATCACCTGTATCGAATGTCCAAAAAGGCCAATTTGAGACTGCGGGAAGCGCACCGAGTGATTCGTTTGGAAAAGGACAAATCGGACAAATTGTTGTTAAACATTTTACCGTACCGAGTAGCCCATGACTTGAAAGAGAAACAATGCACCACCCCTGAAAGTTTTGAAAATGTCACCGTATATTTTTCCGACATCGTAGGCTTCACCCAACTGTCAGCACAACTGGAACCCAAAGCGTTGATAGATGAGTTGAATGAGATATTTACGGCTTTTGACAATATTGTTGAAAAACATCAATGTGAACGAATCAAAACGATTGGGGATGCGTATTTGTGTGTGTGTGGAATGCCCGACGGGAATCCGAATCATGCAGAAAACATGGTGCAGTCGGCCATTGAGATTATCACCTATCTGAGGCACCGAAATCAACTTAAATCGGTGAAGTGGGAAATTCGAGTGGGGATTCACACAGGTCGAGTCGTGGGTGGCGTGGTGGGTGTCAAAAAATATATTTATGACGTATTTGGTGACACCATCAACACCGCTTCCCGAATGGAATCGTTATCAGAACCAATGAAAATTAATATGTCGGAAGTGACTTATGAATTGGTGAAAGGGAAATTTGAAGTGGTGGAACGGGGGACCTTGCCAGTGAAGGGGAAGGGGGAGATGAAGATGTTTTTTGTGGAGTGTTGAGAACTGTCTTCAGAAACTAAGTTTCGGAAAACAAACTTAGTTTCTATGATGTCGTTATAGTGGTTTTGGAGTACGGAATTTATTCCGTTTCAGGCGGAATAAATTCCGTACTCCAAAACTGCCCCCCTGGCAAAGCTACGCTTTGGACTCCTGGTCTGATAGTCAACTCGCCGGCAACGTAAAATAAAACACACTCCCCTGCCCCAACGTACTTTCCACCCCCACTTGTCCACCCAATCGGTCAATCACCTGTTGAACAATCGATAACCCCAACCCGTGCCCTTCGGCCCGGTCTTTATGTAAACGCGTAAAGGGTGTGAACAATTGCGCTTTTGCCTCTTCGCAAAGACCTGGACCGTTGTCTTTGACCCAAAACCGCATCATGCCATTGTTTTGAATATCAGCCCCCAGTTCCACTTGAGGAGGTTGCCCCCCATATTTTAAAGCATTGCTAATATAGTTGGCCCAGACTTCTTCTATCCAAGGCGCATAACCTTGGGCCATGGGCCAGATAGAAGGCAATTTTAACTGTCCACAAAATTCTTTAAGCATATAAGCCATCCGTTGTTCAATCACTTCCTGGATAATTTGAGACATGTCCAAGGTTTGAAGATTGATATTTTTTTGTTTGGAGGCATTGGCTAACAACAGCAAGGCATCAATAATGTTCAACATCTTTTGACCTGCGTGGGAGACAAATTTCAAATTTTCCAACGCATCGGCTGTCGGCAACGTATCTAGTGAACAATCTACCAGTAACAAATCGGATAACCCAATTATCGCACTCAAGGGATTTTTAAGGTCATGGGCCACTGTACGGGCAAAGGCTTCCAATTCCAAATTACGTTTTTCTAACTCAACGGCTTGACTCTGTAATAACTGGTTTTTCTCTTCTAGTTGCTGTTGTAACTTATGAACATTGAGGTGGGCTGTAATCCGGGCTAACACCTCTTCATGTTGAACTGGTTTGGTGAGATAATCAGTAGCACCCAGTTGAAACCCTTTTAATTTATCAACCGTGTCAACCAGTGCCGTCATGAAAATGACCGGAATATCTTTAGTATGTTCTTGTGATTTCAATATTTTACACACTTCAAAGCCGTCCAGACCAGGCATCATCACATCCAAGAGGATCAGGTCTGGATGGGCTTGTTCAGCCGTTTGCAAGGCACGTTTGCCATCTTGGGCAATGAGGACTTTGAAACCAGATTTACTTAAAAAGGAAAATAATACGCTGACATTATTGGGTATATCGTCAACGACTAAGATAGTATCTTTGCGTGAAGTTGTAGGACTCATATTTGGATAATGAATAATGAACAATGAATAATGGGTAGTGATGCAATGTGGGTGATATTCATGTTGCCCTCACCCCCGGCCCCTCTCCCAGAGGGAGAGGGGTGAAAACCTCTGGTTCCGCCACACTCCCCTCTCCCTCTGGGAGAGGGGCCGGGGGGTGAGGGTAAACATATCACCCACATTGCATCACTACCGAATAATGAATAATAATCGGTTCACTCTTTACTATTCACCATATAACTTGGCACCCTAGCACATCTTTCCACCGCTGCCAACACTTGTTTCAAGACTGGTTTATTCGTAAATGTTAGCACTTCACCAGCCTCAACCGTTTCAAATACCCCTTCTGCCACGTTGGCACTTTCATATACCAATAAAATCAAATCTTCTCGCTGGGCTTGACGAATCTTTGAAAGTTTGCGTTGCAAATAGTGCGGATGCCAAAAACCAATAATTTCAATCAACGCCCGTCGTCCATCTTTACGATGGGTAAAAGAAAAATCTGGAATAATGACCGTATCGCCTACCACAATCACCTCATCCTCGCGTACCAGTTCCCATTGACGTTTAGCACCCGTATATTTGGCTTCAAATTCCGTTGCAAAATCGGCTTCCAGTTTGCTGTCAAACAATTTGGAGGCTTTAAAATGCGTGCGTAACGCCGTTTGGTCATCTAGTGTGTATCGCAACGGACGGTGAGTAGCAGGGGGCTGAACGTCGGCCACCATCTGCCAACTTTTACATAATAACATGGCAGGTAAAAATTTTGCAAATTGTAACCCATAACGAATTGTAGATTTAACAAACGGTGAAATAGGTCCATGCAAACTGATTTGGTATCCCTGTGGTAGAATCGGGTGAACCGTGTGCATTAACTTGAATAACTTGATATATCTGAACACATCTTTATAAGTATCATGTACCGTAATTTGCACGTCTCGTGCCCAGTATAACAAACCGCGTGCCACTTCCAAATTATACCGGGCAATCAAATCCCCTGGCGTCACGGGTTCTCCAAAACCGAGTAAAATTCTTTCCTCTGCCAAATCTGCAAATAAAGCGACCTCGACCTCATTGGGTAGGATACCAAATTGGGCCGCCGTTTCCGTGACCACTTGCAAACGCGACGTGGTGGTCAACAAATCGGGTTTCAACGTAACTGGTCCTTTTTCAAATAAAGCGGTGCGTAATTTGACTGGATCCACGGCGGGGGTATTACCAAACTGACAGCGATTTTCCAGGACATTGAAGAGTCCACGAATGATGGGATATTCTACACTATCTCCCTCGTAAGCACGCAATGCCTCTGCCAACTCACCACGGGTTCGACCAATGTAGGTTCTGACCAATTGAGTCAACTCGTTGGCCATCGCCAAATAATGATAATCCGCTGGCAACGCCAAAGGGATGATGTCCTCTTTACGCTTTTTAAGACGGGGAAGAATGAGGTCGGATTTTAACATAGTGGAGAGTGGTTTTAGTGGAGAGTGGAGAGTGGAGAGTGGAGAGTGGAGAGTGGAGAACGGAGAGTGGAGAACGGAGAATGATAATATGCGGGACTAGAGGCTTCAGCCGGGTAACATACGGGACTAGAGGCTTTAGCCGGGTAACATACGGGACTAGAGGCTTCAGCCGGGTAACATACGGGACTAGAGGCTTTAGCCGGAAGGCGGGGCACGTCACCGGCTGAAGCCTCTAGTCCACCCTGATCTGAAGCCTCTAGTCCACCCTGATCACCGGCTGAAGCCTCTAGTCCACTGATTTTTCATTATCCACTATCCACTATCCACTATCCACTAAAACCCACTATCCTCTCGGCTGTCTCCTCTGTGAAATCTTCTCATCTGCCGTATTTCTAGCCACCACTTCATACAACACCGCTTCTGCATTCCCATGTTTCCTTAACACTCGTCCTAACCGTTGTATATACTCACGGTCACTGGCACTCCCACCTAAAATCACGGCGACCTTTGCTTCTGGGACATCAATGCCTTCATTCAAAACTTTCGTAGTGACGATAGCACGATAAACTCCCGCCCGAAATTTTTCCAATGTCGCTTTCCGTTCGGCAGCCTTCGTTTGATGAGTAATCACAGGAATCAAATGCAAACGTGAAATACGATAAGCAAAATGATTGTGGGCTGTAAAAATCAACATCGGTTGCTGACGGTGTTCACGTAATAATTGGTCTAAAATATCTAACTTCCCTTGCGCCTGTTGAACAATATCTTTCCATTTTATCTCCGCCACTTTCGCCCGCCGGGCTTCCACATCACGGGCACTGCGACGAGTTAATTCATGCCACCAGCGCGTCCCATGCGTTTCCCGAAGGTGATGGTCACGAATGTAGCCGACATAAGTTTCATACGCATTTTGATAAGCTACCCGTTCCTCCTCATATAAATCTATCCAAATCCGTTGCGTCCGATATTCGGCTAACTGGTCTCCAGTCAACTCATCAATCTGTTTCTGATAGACCACAGGTCCCACTAACTCGGTCAATAATGCCACAGGGTCATCGGAATGAGTGGCACCAAACAATGGCGGTGGTTCAGAAACCGAAGTCACTGATTTGGTTTTGGAAGAGAACGGACGGAAAAACTCTGGACGTGGATACGTTGCCGTTAATCCCAGACGATAGGGGGCGACACACATCAAAGCAATTTCATGCCAAGAAGGCGCAGGTAAGTGATGAATTTCATCAAAAATTAACAATTTGAATAAGTTACCTAACGTCTCGGCATGTGCCCAAGCACTTGGATAAGTCGTAACGGTAATCGGCAATGCCTCCTTTTCTAACCCATACCAAACCCCAATGCGCAGACCAAACGCATTTTCCAGACGAGTATACCATTGATGCAACAAATCTATGGTGGGCACCACGATCAAGGTACTGACGCCTGTTTGCACCATCGCACGTAATGCCAAGACCGTCTTCCCAGCCCCTGTGGGTAACACCACACTCCCCCAACAACCGGCTTTTAACCACGCTTCAATGGCTTCAGTTTGGTAGGAATGCAGTTGCCAACGGTCTTGGAAGTGTAAAGATAATTTTTGCCAATGGGGGACCTGATTCCGAATGTGAAGTTGAGTTAGCCACTGATATACCCAACGATAGTCGGCCCCTCGACACCGCCATTTGCCTTGTAACCAGCGAAATGCAGGAGGTGGGGGAGGCATCACGGTATTTGGCACGTTCTCCAGAACAATCGTACCCCCCTCAAACCGGGCGCGAGGTGTTTCGTCGAGTTCGCCGGTAAATGGAGGAGGCGAGGTTGTGAGGGGGATTTCCGACATGGGTTAATGGTCTTTGGTGTTAATAGTAATATTCTTTAGTCATCAATCAGGAGTCCAAAGCGTAGCTTTGTCCGTGACATCAATCAGGAGTCCAAAGCGTAGCTTTGTCCGTGACATCAATCAGGAGTCCAAAGCGTAGCTTTGTCCGTGACATCAATCAGGAGTCCAAAGCGTAGCTTTGTCCGTGACCTGCAAAGCTACGCTTTGGACTCCTGGGGAAATTTGACAAAGCTACGCTTTGGACTCCTGGAGGGGAGTTCAAAGCGAAATTTGACAAAGCTACGCTTTGGACTCCTGGAGGGGAGTTCAAAGCGTAGCTGTTTTTCAACTCACCTTCTCTTCCTGCCCCGTCGCCCATTCGGTATGAAAAAATGTCCCCCGCGGCTGGTCAATCCGTTCATAAGTATGCGCCCCAAAATAGTCTCGTTGGGCTTGCAACAAGTTGGCCGGCAAACGTTCACAACGATAGCCATCATAGAAAGCCAACGCGGAGGAGAACGCGGGCGTGGGAATGCCGAGTTCAATCGCTAACATAACCGCCTTCCGCCACCCCGTTTCCGCCTTCTTAATCTCGTTGATAAAGAAGTCATCTAACAACAAATTCGGCAATTCGGGATTCTTGTCAAACGCTTGTTTGATATTGTTTAGAAAACGGCTTCGGATGATACAACCCCCTCGCCAAATCATCGCAATGTCACCATAGCGTAACTGCCAGCCATATTGTTGGGCCGCTTGACGCATCAACATGTAGCCTTGCGTGTAAGAAATAATTTTGGACGCATACAGGGCCTCGTGAACGGCCGTTATCACAGCCTCACGGTCTCCTTGAAACGGTTTGCGCTGAGATGAATAGAGTTTCGAGGCCGCTTCCCGTTCGTTCTTCATCCCTGACAGACAGCGGGCAAACACGGCTTCCGTAATCAAGGTGACGGGTATTCTCAATTCCAGGGCTTCTACTCCCGTCCATTGCCCTGTCCCCTTTTGTTCCGCCACATCTAAAATCTGGTTCACTCGCGGCGTCCCGTCAGGTTCCTTGACTTTTAAGAGATGACTGGTAATATCGATAAGATAAGACTGGAGGACGCCTTGATTCCAGTCAGAGAAGAGATGTTGTAACTGGTCAACTGGCAATCCCAACCCTTCTCGGAGGAGATGATAGGCTTCGGCAATCAATTGCATATCACCATACTCAATGCCATTGTGAACCATTTTCACATAGTGTCCCGCCCCACTGTCGCCAACCCATTGACAACAAGGTTCACCTTCCACTTTAGCCGCAATGGCTTGCAAAATAGGTTGAATGGTGGGCCAGGCTTGAGAATTACCACCAGGCATAATAGCAGGTCCAAATCTAGCCCCCGATTCTCCTCCAGAAATGCCAGCCCCTACATAGAGAATACCCAACGGAGTGACTTCTTGAAGCCGTCGCAGGGTATCAGAAAATTGGGAATTGCCACCGTCAATGATAACATCGTGAGGTTGCAAATATTTGACGAGTTGCTGAACAAACTGATCCACCGCGGCCCCGGCTTTCACCATGAGGAGAATAATACGCGGAGTTTTGAGAGTCTTTACAAATTGTTCTAAGGAATGCGTTCCAATGACTGCCGTCCCTTTGGCGGGGCCATTGAGAAAGTCATCCACTTTGGAAACGGTGCGATTGAATACCGCGACTTTAAAACCGTGGTCATTGAGATTGAGGACTAAATTTTGTCCCATTACGGCCAGTCCGATTAAGCCAATGTCTGCCTGTTGCATGAAGTTTCTCCTTGGGATTGGGTGAATGTAATTGGTTGGTTGTCAACACAGAAACTAAATTTCTAAAAGAAACTTAGTTTTTTGTCAAGTTTACTCTAAAATGATTCAAAAGGAAATATCATAGCTTTATGGAGTACGGAATTTATTCTGTTAGTTATGTAGGGTGGCTAGTGTCATCTTACGAAGACTCATGATATTATAAACTTACCTTAAATGATGAGATATATTATGTGGCTTTGTTTCAACGATGGATTTATCAGCGCTGTCAAGGATTGGAATGATCCTACAGGGCATAGTCTCGTAGTTCGGGCACGATCGAAGGAAGACCTTCAGAACATTTTCCCAAACCAGAAAATTGTAGAGTCAGATGACTCTGATTACCAGTATCGTGTATTCGTCAAGAAGGATGAACTCGCGAAGATCGTCCTTAATAGGTTGATGAATATTGATTACACCAATTTCAAGAACTCTGTGCAAGATGAGGAGTTACATGACATGTACACGGCCTTCTGGTGGGCGGGTCTTCGGCGTCCGCATTCGGAACTTTAGAAAGTAGGGTGGATTAAGCGAAGCGTATCCACCACCTTTTATGAATTTTGGTGGATACGCTTCGCTTAATCCACCCTACAAGAACGTCTGAACCGCAGATTACGCTACCAACACTAATTACGCAGAGTTTATTAGAAATTCAGTGTCATCAGCGCTTCAATACTTCTACTAGCAACGTCCTTTGCGTAATACACATTTAAAAATGAGGCGCTCTGGCATACTCAGCGGCGCTTTTGGTACGGTTGGCGGGGGCACGACTGGGCGGCTTGGCGTGACAGGTGGTGCCGGCGCTTTTAGTACGGTTGCGACAGGTAACTGGTAAACACTGGGCAAGTATGTTAGCGGTATTCCATTGGGGTGAGTCGCACTATAACTCCAACTCTTCGTGTCGTGGAGATAAATTAACCGGACGGTCTTGCCTGCCAGGACCGTATTCTCCTGTTTCAGAATCGCCTCAAAGTAAGACTGCTGAGGGTTGGAGACCAGATTAGCGGTGTACTTACCAGCCGTGTTCTTGGTCAGCACGTCTATCGTCGGTGGAAACTCGCCTTTAGTGGCCAGATATTGTTCCGCTGGTTTTATCAGTGCCTCTAACAACTGGATAGCCTCCAACACGTAGTTACTGTTCAAGTCATCGGTGTCAGCAGGTGTGGTGGCTGCTACTACGGTGGTAGCGGGTGACTCATAGACACTGGGCAAGTATTTTAGCGGTATCCCATCAGGGTGATTGGCACTATAACTCCAAGTCTTCGTGCCTGGGTGATAAATTAACCGGACCGTCTTGCCCGCCAGGACACTATCTTTCCAACTCATGGTCGCTTCCAAATAAAACTCCTTAGGATTGGACACCAGAATAGCCGTGTACTTACCTGAAGTGTTATTCGTCAGAAAGCCTATCAGAGGCGGAAATTCACCTTTAGCCACCATATATTGTTTCGCAGGCTCTTTCAGACCTTCCAATAACTGGATTGCTTCCAATACTTTACCGCGTTTCACGTAATCGGTATGGGCTGTGATCATTTCCCAAGCGACTAAACCGAATATCACGACCATTAGAGTACTGGAGACTCTTACGCCTGCTGGAGACCTATATGGTGCGTCATTGTAGCCAGGAAAGACTCTTACCTCTATCGTATCGGCAAGAGTGCTGTCGGATGACTCTTGAAGACCATCCACAATGGCCTTGACAGTGGCACGAGGTGCGAAAAAAACTGTCACACAACTGATGGTAATTAAGCCGATAAAATTCGTACAGCCGATGACCAGTTGGCGCATACCGTCTAATACTTCGCCCCACCAAAACCCGTTATCTCTAGGCTTGGCAAGATTCTTCCGTGGATTAAATAATTTGAGCCACCAAAACTCGCCAATAATCCGTGATACACCTGCCCGACTGCCATCCGCTTCTACCACTTTTATGGAGAGCATGCGTTTACCAAGGGTTTGGCCATAGTGATAGAGTAGCACCAGGTTGGTCAGGAGGACACTTATAATCATCAATACAGTCAATTTTACCCAAATATCAGTTATTTCTCCAGAGACCAACCTCTGGAAGGTCAAGGAATTGAAGAACGACCAGAAAATAATGGGGACTCCCACGGTAAAAGCATCCACTATGACGGCCCGCAAACGTGTACCTGAGTTTGCCAGCTCCATCCCGGTGGGCAGTTCCATCTCGGTCGAGTTTCTGTCTTTCCTACGGGTACGGTTCGGACTGACTGTGTGTTTGACACATGTGGCTAGTTCCATCGCGGTGGTATGTCTAGCCGCGTTAGTAAGAGATATGGGAGGTGAAGAAGAGGGAGGCGCCGGAGATTTATTCCTGTCAGAAGGAGGCCTGGGCTTCTGTTCAACAATGATGTTCTCCCTCTTAGGCGGGAGAGGTATTAGCGGTGGTTGCGGTCTCGGTGATTTGGTGGCGGGCCATTGAAAGTCGTAAGCGGCGCGAGTTTCGGGCTTGGAGAGAGTTTCATAAGCCTCCTTTAGGTGATTCAGTCGCGCTTGGGCCGCAGCCTTAATGTCGGCGGTGGGTGTGAGCTTCTTGATTAACAAAGTAGCATAGTGGTTGTATGGCCCAAGGTTGGTCTTGGCATCATACACGGTGCGTGTTTTAGTCTGAGACAAG
This sequence comes from Thiotrichaceae bacterium, assembly GCA_011391085.1. GTDB lineage: Bacteria > Pseudomonadota > Gammaproteobacteria > Beggiatoales > Beggiatoaceae > JAABRD01. Next base: position 13,573 of record JAABRD010000021.1, read on the forward strand.
ACGGCAAAAGCCGTTTTGATGTCATTAATCTTAGTGTGGGTCGCTTGTTTAATTTCCTGAAGGTCAGCTATGTGGCTGATTCCAAGTATTTGGTAGTAATCGGGTTGCATTTTCTGCTTTCTCCTTAAATAGGTCAGTTACCTGCGAATCATTTTCTCGTTCCTACGTTTCTGCGTAGAAACGAGAAATTCAGTGTCATCAGCGCTTCAATACTTCTACTAGCAACGTCCTCTGCGTAATAGACATTTCAAAATATTGATGCCTGGCTTGACCGGCGGCGCTTCTGGTACTTTGGGCAGGGGGGGCGCGACTTGGTGGCTTGGCGTGACCGGTGCCGGCGCTTTGGGTACGATGGTGAAGGGCGACTGGTAAACACCGGGCAAGTATTTTAGTGGTATCCCATTCGGGTAAGCCGCACTATAACGCCAAGTCTTCGTATCGGGGTGATAAATTAACCGGACCGTCTTGCCCGCCAGGACTTTATCCTCCTGATTCATGGTCGCCTCAAAGTAAGACTGCTGAGGGTTGGATAGCAGATTAGTGGTGTATTTACTGGTCGTTTTCTTGGTCAGCACCTCTATCGTCAGTGGAAACTCGCCCTTAGTGGCTAGATATTGTTCCGCAGGTTTTATCAGTTTTCCTAACAACTGGATGGCATCCAACACTTTCTCAATTTTCAAGTTGTCGTCGTCAACTGAGGTTGCGGCTGCTATTATTGCGGCAGGTAATTTGCAAACATCGGGCAAGTATTGCTGCGGTATCCCATTCGGGTAAGCCGCACTACAACTCCAGGTCTTAGACTTGGGATGATAAATTAGCCGGACCACGTTGCCTGCCAGAACACTACCCTCCTTCTTGAGGGTTGCCTCTAAATAAAACTCCTCTGGGTTAGGGATGATACTAGCGGTGTACTTAATTGACGCTTTATTCGTATCCGGGAGTAGCGCTAACAGTTCGAGTGCAGGTGGAAACTGGTCTTCCTCGGCTATATATTCTTCCATCGCCGGTTTCATCACTCCCTCTAACAACCATATCGCTTCAGATACTTTACTACGAGACAGTTTATCACGCATCGCGGGATTGATGATGGCGATTATTTCTGCGTCAGAGGATTGACAAACTTTGGGCAAGTATTGTTGCGGTATCCCTTTTGGGTAAGCCGCACTACAACTCCACAACTTCGTGTTTAGGTAATAATTTAACCGGACCACCTTGCCGGCCATGACGCTATCCTTCTTATTCATGGTCGCCTCAAAGTAAAACTGCTGGGGGTTGGAGATTAGATTAGCGGTGTACTTACCGGCCGTTTTCTTCGTCACCACGTCTATCGTGGGTGGAAACTCGCCCTTAGTAGCTAGATATTGTTCTGTAGGTGTTTTCAGTTCTTCTAACAACTGTATCGCTTCAGACACTTCCGCACGCCGCCAGGAATTGAGGTTGGCGGTTATTTCTGCTGGAGAGGACTGACAAACACTGGGCAAGTATTGCTGCGGTATCCCATTAGGGTAAGCCGCACTACAATCCCAAGTCTTCGAGTCTGGATGATAAATTATCCAAACACTCTTGCCACTCAGAACCGTATCCTCCTTACTCATAGTTGCTTCCAGATAAAAATGCTCAGGGTTGGAGACCAGATTAGCCGTGTACTTACCAGAAGTTCTATTCGTCAGAAGTGTTATCGTCGGTGGAAACTCGCCTGTCACGGCCAGATATTGTTCCGCAGGCTTTTTCAGTTCTTCTAACAACTGGATGGCCTTAGACACTTTCTCACGCTTCCAGTAATCGCTGTTGGCGATGACTTCTACGGTAGAGGAGTTACACCCAGTGGGCAAGTATTCCGGCGGTATCCCATTATTAGGGGAGGACGTTCTACAATACCAAGTTTTAGAGTCACGATGAAAGATTAACCAGACCACTTTGCCTGCCAGAACACTATCCTGCTGATTCATGGTCGCCTCAAAATAAAACTCTTCGGGGTTGGAAGCGAGAATAGCAATATCATGATCTGAAGTTTTCTTAGTCATCTCTTCTATCGCGGACGGAAATTGTCCTTTAGTTGCCATATATTGTTCCGCAGGCGTTTTCAGACCATTCAATAACTCTACTACTTCAGACACTTTACCGCGTTCGATACCGCGTTTCAAGTCATCGGTGTAGGCAGTCCATTGTGCAATGACCAAGAAACCTAGGAAAACGACAGGAACAGGTATGAATAAGAAAGCTACCACAGAGTTATCGGCGGTGTAATCGTTTTTAATGGAACTGCTACTGGTAAAGAGAAACATCAAAAACTCCATGAGTGCAAACAGCCCTGGGAGCCACGTCCAGAAGAACAGGAGATACAATGTACCCCGCGCATAACGGCCTAAATAAAAGTGGTGTGCCCCCATCCAGCCTAAGAAGAGAGTTAAAAGCAAGAGGATGCCTTTACTAGCAGGGGGTCCTTGGCGAACCCTGGTGACAGGAGGAATTTCAATGTTAGTGGAACGTTGTTCATCCCTCTTGAACATCAGGGAGCCAAAAGGGACAAAACTTAAACCCACCTTCGCTATAATCTCCATAAACTTATATGTAACATTATATGCGACGTCTTTCTGACGCCCTATTAACACGGGCGCGGCGGCTTCACCAGGAAAAACCTTGACCACTATCGTCTTGGCAATCCTGTCATGCAAGCAACGTCGAGAGTTTTGGAGTATGAACAACGAGTCAATAAGTAAAGCAATTGCCATTAGAGTACCGATTATTGGGGGAGCTAAACCCTTGATAAGAAGAATAGCCGCGAGTAATGGTATACCAACAGCGACTACAGTTCGCACCAAGAGAATCCCTAGTCCTGCCCGACTGCCATCGGCATTGACCATTTTTACGGAACAGATGTGCTTACCAAGGGTTTGGCCATGGCGATAGAGTAGCACCAGGTTGGTCAGGATAACACCTATCACAGGCACCAGAAAAGAAGCAGTGGGTACAAACTGTTCTATAAGGTGGTCGGTTGCAAAGATGGACTTCAAAACCAATAGAACTCCTATGATAAGAACATCATAGATGACGGCCTTCAAACGTGTACCACGAGTTGCCAGTTCAATCTCTGGGGCAACTGGTGTGGGTGGTTTGACTGGTGGCCAATGAGAGTCAGCCGCGGCGCGTGTGGCAGGCGGAAACAGGTTCTCTAATCGCGGTGGCTTGGGCGGTGTGACTGAGGAGGTTGGTTTGGCTGGTTGCCATTGAGAGTCATAAGTAGCGCGTGTTTCAGGCTTAGAGAGGTTCTCATAAGCCTCTTTTATTTCAGTTATTCTCGCTTGGGCAGCGGCTTTAATTTGGGCGAGATTAGCTTCTCGACTCACCGCCAGAGTAGCATAATGGTTGTGCGGCCCCTGGTCAAGTTTGGCATCATAAGCGGTGCGTGTGTCCGCCTGAGATAAAACGGCAAAAGCGGTTTTTATTTCATTAGCCCTAGTCAGGGTCGCTTGTTTAATTTCCTGAAGGTCAGCCACATGGTTGATTCCAAGTATTTTGTAATAATCGGGTGGCATTTTCTGCTTCCTCCTGTCAGTGTTGATAACTTACCTTAAACGCCAAGTTTACTCTAAAATGATTCAAAAGGAAATATCATAGCTTTTGGAGTACGGAATTTATTCCGCCTGAAACGGAATAAATTCCGTACTCCAAAAGCCATATAGTTCCAATAAATAAGCATAAATGACGTACCTATTGTTGTACTGCAACATAACATGGTATAATGATTTTTAAAGACTTAATTTATTTATACAATTTTATCCTCTCTTAGAGAACCATTCACATGTTAGAAGCATACCAAAAACATCTTGAAGAACGCGCTAGTCAAGGACTGCCGACCCTGCCGTTAAATGCCGAACAAATGGCCGCACTGGTGGAACTGTTAAAAAGCCCTCCCAAAGGTCAAGAACAAACGGTTATCGACCTCCTCACGCACCGCGTCCCCCCCGGTGTGGACCAGGCCGCTTATGTCAAGGCCAGTTTTTTGGCCGATATTACCAAAAGCAAGGCTACGTCGCCGCTACTTACCCCCAGTCATGCCACCGAACTTCTCGGCACCATGTTGGGCGGTTACAATATTCAACCTCTCATGGATTTGTTGGACAATGCCACTCTGGCCCCCCTGGCGGCCAAAGGATTGTCTCATACCCTCCTCATGTTTGACGCTTACCATGATGTGGTGACCAAAGCGAACACCAATGAATGGGCTAAAAAAGTCCTGCATTCTTGGGCCGAAGGAGAATGGTTCACTGCCAAACCAACTTTACCTGAGGTCCTCACGTTGACCGTCTTTAAAGTCCCTGGGGAAACCAATACTGACGACCTCTCCCCCGCTTCGGAAGCCTGGAGTCGTCCTGATATTCCTCTCCATGCCAAAGCCATGTTGGGGAGTCGTCTGAAAGGGGCGTTGGAAACAATAGAAGCGTTGAAACAAAAAGGTCATCCACTGGCTTATGTCGGTGATGTCGTGGGCACCGGGTCCTCCCGCAAGTCCGCTATCAACTCCGTGCTATGGTATATGGGACGGGACATTCCCTACGTTCCTAACAAACGGCAAGGCGGCGTCATTCTCGGCGGCAAAATTGCCCCGATCTTCTTCAACACCGCCCAAGATTCGGGCGCGTTACCGATTGAATGTGATGTCACCGGGTTGAACACGGGTGACGTTATCACCCTCTATCCCTACCAAGGTCGCATCGTCAACGATAAAGGTCAAGAAGTCAGTCGCTTTGAACTGAAACCTCTTACAGTGTCTGACGAAGTTCGGGCGGGTGGACGGATTCCTTTGATTATTGGCCGTTCCTTAACTGACAAAGCCCGTCAAACGTTGAACTTACCAGCTTCGCCACGGTTCATTCGGCCAGTGTCTCCCAAAGAGACCAACAAAGGTTTCACCCTCGCCCAAAAAATGGTGGGCCAAGCCTGTGGGGTCAAAGGAGTACGTCCCGGCACCTATTGCGAACCTAAGATGACCACGGTCGGTTCTCAAGATACCACCGGTGCCATGACTCGTGATGAACTGAAAGAACTGGCGTGTTTAGGCTTCTCCGCGGATTTGGTGATGCAAAGTTTTTGTCACACCGCCGCCTATCCTAAACCCGTGGATGTGAAGTTGCAACACGAGTTGCCAGAGTTCATTCGGACTCGTGGTGGCGTCTCCTTGCGACCTGGAGATGGTATCATTCACTCTTGGATAAATCGCATGATTCTCCCCGACACGGTTGGCACGGGCGGTGATTCTCACACGCGCTTCCCCATTGGCATTAGCTTCCCCGCCGGGTCCGGTCTCGTTGCCTTTGCTGCCGCGTTAGGCGTGATGCCTTTGGATATGCCAGAATCGGTTCTCGTCCGCTTTACTGGGCAAATGCAACCGGGGATTACGTTGCGCGATTTAGTAAACGCAATTCCTTACGTGGCTATTCAAAAAGGTCTCCTCACGGTGGCCAAAGAAGGCAAAAAAAATGTCTTCTCAGGCCGCGTGTTAGAGATTGAAGGACTCCCCCATCTCAAGGTGGAACAAGCCTTTGAATTGGCTGACGCCTCGGCGGAACGGTCTGCCAATGGATGTACCGTGTACTTAGACCAAGCACCGATTATCGAGTTTCTCACTTCCAACGTGACGTTGTTAAGATGGATGATAGCCAGTGGGTATGGCGATGCCCGGACGTTACAACGACGTATTCAGGCGATGGAAGAGTGGCTGAAAAATCCCGTGTTACTGGCACCTGATGCCGATGCTGAATATGCCGAAGTCATTGAGATTGACCTGAACCAGATTCGCGAACCTGTGCTGGCTTGTCCGAATGACCCAGATGACGTGAAGCTGTTATCTCAGGTAGCAGGCGTCAAGATTGACGAGGTATTCATTGGTTCCTGCATGACCAACATTGGTCACTACCGTGCTGCCAGCAAAGTATTAGAAAGCGCAACCAACGTTCCTACCCGGCTGTGGATAACTCCACCCACTCGAATGGATCAACATCAATTGGTGGAGGAGGGCGTTTATTCGGTCTTTGGCAAAGTCGGGGCGAGAACCGAAATGCCAGGATGTTCCCTGTGCATGGGCAACCAAGCGCGGGTGAAAGACGCCAGCACCGTGGTTTCCACTTCCACTCGGAACTTCCCCAACCGCTTAGGCAAAGATGCCAACGTCTATCTTGCCTCTGCGGAACTGGCCGCGGTTTGTGCGAAGTTAGGACATATCCCCACGGTAGCCGAGTATCAACAAAACGTCAGCGCGATTGCACCGTTGTCTAATAACATTTACCGGTATTTGAACTTCCATGAGATTGATGAGTATCAAGTAGCGGCTAAGAAGGTTGTGGACAAAGTGATTCCGATAGTGGCGGTGTAATGTAGGAAATGTAGAAAACGATGAGAAACTAAGTTTCTTAAAGAAACTTAGTTTCTTTGACAGGGTTGCGTAAAGAAAAACGGAGAATGTTATGATGAAGATTAAACAGACCATGATTTACTGGAAAAGTGACCCGTTTTGGCTAGGTAAATTTTTAGAACATCCAGAGATTATGACACAAGGGGAGACACTGGAAGAGTTGGAAGAAAATCTCCGGGAGGCATATTTGATTTAGAACCAGCAATAGGCCAATATTCACGGTATCATCTCTGTTGTCCGTGACCTGGGGGTCATGGGGGTACTGACTTTTGAAATCGATATGTGTTACAATAAACACCTATAATAAAAACGAAATTTGGAGGAGATTGTCATTATGAAACACATTCATAAATCTGCGGTAGTTCCCCATAAAGTAGAAGATATGTTTGTCTTGGTCAATAACATTGCGGATTATCCCAAGTTTCTACCTTGGTGCAAATCAGTCAAAGTGTTATCTCGCACTGAGACAGGCATTGTGGCTGCCATTGCCATGGGGGGCATCGCGTTAGAAAAGTCGTTTACCACCAACAATATCATCAAACCCAATGAGTGGATTGAAATGCGTTTGGTCGAAGGACCGTTTAGTCAGTTGCAAGGGTTTTGGCATTTCAAACCCTTGGGTGATAAGGGCAGTAAAATCTCGTTAAGTATGGAGTTCGAGATTTCTAACAAGTTGCTGCGACTGGCGTTAGAACCGGCATTTACCAAGATTGCCAATACCTTAGTGGATGCTTTTGTGAAACGAGCTGAAGAATTATATGGAAAGTCTTAAAAACATTCGTGTCGAAGTGGCTTATGCCAAACCAGAGGAACAAGTCTTGATTTCAGTAGAAGTGCTGGAAGGGATAACCGCGCAACAGGCTATTGAAAAATCTAATATTTTGGAACTGTTCCCAGAGATTGATTTGGGTCAAGGCAACAAGATAGGAATTTTTAGCAAACCTTGTGCATTGAATACACCTCTTCGAGAAGGGGACCGAGTGGAAATTTATCGACCCTTGATTGCTGACCCAAAACAGATTCGCAAACAACGGGCGACGGAAGGGAAGACGATGGAGTGAAAAGTTCTACTTAAATGTTGAGGCATACGGAGTGGAGGCTAACGCCTCACTGCCATTAAGTTAAGGGAAACCCCGTTGGAGTGGAGGCTTTAGCCGGCCGGCAGTAGGCATCCCCCCACTCAAATTGCGAGGCGCCTACCGCCGGCCGGCTAAAGCCTCCACTCCAGCGTACCTTAACTTAATGGCATTGAGGCTAACGCCTGCGGAGTGGAGGCTAACGCCTCCACTCCACTTCAATCACAACGGCGGTTCAAACTCCTCTTCCACTGGAGGAGACAGTTTTTGCTTCGTCCGCGGGCTGATTTTCACATCCCCTTGGATGTTGACAAGACGATCTTGTTCATCAAAAAACAAGGCGACATGAAGTTGTTCCCGGTTGCCAGCCCCTTTTTGAAAACTGTAGAGATAATCCCAACGTTTGGGATGGAAGACATCAACTAACAGGGGCGTACCTAACAGGAAGCGAACTTTTCTGGCGGACATATTGAGTTCCAATTGGTCCACCATCTCTTGAGTGAGGGCGTTGCCTTGTTGTACGTCGATTTTATAAATCGCGCAGTTAGTGAGAAACAGACTGGCAAGACTGAGAGTGAGGAGAAAAAATTTGGGTTTCATACACATAATCATTTTGAAGAACAATTAAGAAGGAGGTTAAACAGCAATGGAAACTCAGGAACTTAAAAAAGTTGGTTTAAAAGCGACGGTGCCGCGGTTACGCATTCTACAATTGTTAGAGAGTCATAAGCAACGTCATCTGACCGCAGAAGAAGTTTACAAAATTTTACTGGAAGTCGGAGAAGATGTCGGTTTAGCCACCGTTTATCGAGTGCTGACTCAATTTGAAGCGGCCGGTTTAGTGGTGCGTCATCACTTTGAAGGAGGGTTATCGGTTTTTGAATTAAATGAAGGTTGTCATCATGACCATTTAGTATGTACCAAGTGTGGTAAAATTGTCGAGTTTGTGGATGAAGTGATTGAACAACGACAACGTATTATTGCCCAACAAAAAGGATTTGATATTGCCGATCATTGCTTGTATATTTATGGAGTTTGCGGAGAATGTCAAGGGGGGAGGGGTAATGAATAATGAATAATGAAGACCGGCCTAAAGGCTGTAGCCGGCCAGGAACATTCTTCTAGGACTGCCAGTCCTGATATTTCAACGAGTCAATATTATTTGCAAAATAATAATCCTTCATGTAATCTGAATGATGCGAAGGTGGAGTGGAGGCTTTAGCCACATTGCCATTAGGTTAAGGAAAACAGCCCCTGAAATGAATCGACAGGTGGACTAGAGGCTTTAGCCGGAGGGGGCAGAAGATAATTGAAATCGTAGTGCCCTCCACCGGCTGAAGCCTCAATGCCATTAAGTTAAGGAAAATTCCGGTGGAGTGGAGGCTTTAGCCGGCTGACCGTAGGCACCCCGCAATTTTAGTGTGAGGTGATGCCTACTGCCGGCCGGCTAAAGCCTCCACTCCACCGTACTTTAACTTAATGGCATTGCGGCTAAAGCCTCCACTCCACCGGCGTTCACTCCGCCGGTATTTTCCTTAACTTAATGGCATTGCGACGGAAGCCTCTAATCCCGACACCGGCTGAAGTTTTGACTTTTTCAGTCTCCATTTTCCATCAATATAAAAATTTATGAACAACACTACGTCATCTCAAAATACCATTCTAATCATTGACGATTTACCTGACAACTTATTGATGCTGTTTGACTTGTTAACCAAACAGAATTTCAAAGTCTTGGCCGCCAAGAATGGACCTAAAGGTCTTCAAGCGGCCGAGTTTGCGCAACCAGAACTCATTTTGTTAGATGTCATGATGCCTGGCATGGATGGTTTCGAAGTCTGTCAAAAACTCAAAGCTAACGAAAACACGCGAGACATTCCAGTGATTTTTATGACGGCCTTGACCGAGACCGTCGATAAACTCAAAGGTTTCCGCCAGGGGGCCGCAGATTACATTACTAAACCGGTTCAACAAGAGGAGGTGTTAGCGCGAATTCACACACACTTGAAAATTCGTCAGCAACAGAAACAGATTCAATTCCAAAATGAACAGTTACAAGAACGTACTCGTTTGTTAGAAGAACGCACGAGAGAACTGGAAAGGCGCAATCTGGAATTGGATGCGTTCGCCCATACCGTAGCCCACGGTCTTAAAAATCCGTTGTGTGGGATTAACACCCTGGCAGATTTGCTGTTATCCGAAGACTGTGCCAACCATCATGCCACGTCGTTAAAACGACTCAAAATGATACTCCTGTCCAGTCACAAGATGTTTAACCTTATTGAAGCATTGCTGATGTTAGCCGGCGTGTCTAGGCAAAGTGAAGTACATATTCAGCGACTGAACATGGCGGAAATCGTTCATCAAGTTCAGCAACGGTTAACCTTAATGGTAAAAGAATACCAAGGTCACATTCTCGTTCCCAATCAGTGGCCTGTAGCAGTCGGTTATGCCCCATGGGTGGAAGAGATTTGGTTTAACTTCCTTAGCAATGGTTTGAAGTATGGAGGACAACCACCGCACCTAGAAGTCGGCGCCGACTTATCTACAGATGGAACAGTACGTTTTTGGGTGAAGGATAACGGCAAAGGTTTATCTCCCGAAGCCCAACAACGTTTATTCACCCCGTTCACACGCTTGCACTCAAAGGTCGAAGGACATGGTTTAGGATTGTCCATTGTGCAACGAATTGCAGAAAGATTAGGCGGTCAAGTCGGGGTTGACAGTGAAATGGGGCAAGGTAGTCAGTTTTATTTTACGTTACCAGAGGCCAATCCACAAGAGATTGAATAACAAAAGTCCATTGGTCCAGATGGTGATAGAGAACTAAATCTTCTCTAGTGTACAGACTTCTGTATCATCTTCCACTAGAAATTAGTTACCCCACCAAACTGTGCGTGATACTTTCGTCTCACACGGCTTTCAAAAGTGTCGGTCTAGGTAGGTTGACCCATGACCGCTGTTAATTTAGTAAGTTTAAGGAGGCTAGTTTCCATTTTCATACAGTCCTCCACGTTAAGTTTTTTTGCAATTTTGCAAATTCAGATTCTTTTTCCAGTTGGTGTATCTGTTTATGACATTGTGCATGGAAGAGACCCAACCAGGCGAACGAACGTTCGACGACCCAACGTTTCGGAATCACTACAAATTTATGAAGCTCTGGACGCTTTACGACCTCCACCGCCGCTTCCAAAACTTCGAAAACAGCAAACGCAAAGTTATCGCCAGAGTAACCGCCAGAGTCCAGGACAACCGCCACCGCAGCTGTGTAGGGTGCGTCCTACGCACCACTAGCCCGTTGCCGAAGCAAGGTGCGTGGGACGCACCCTACTAGACCTTGAAGGTTTTGAAAACCTTCAAGGTCTTTTTAATTGGAAAGTTGCAAATTTTTTCGACAGGATTATACTTACCAAGTCCATCATCACCAAGAACGTAATCTTATGACTTTAGTAATCCCAGATGATTTTTTACAAACCACCCAGTTAACCATCACGCAACTCTAGCAAGAGTTTGCGCAGTGGTTATGGCAAAAACACTATGTCACCTTGGAACAAGCCCGTCAATTGTTGCCAAGCACTCCGTCAGCGTCTCCGCAACCCACCGTTCTGTCTTCCCATGAGGAGGTTAAAGATATGTCTGTTTCCGTCAATTTGGGGAAATTGGCTAATGCTCAAACGCCGGGATTGCATCATTGGTGTCCCTGATGACTTGGTTCGTGTGGACTGGTCCAAGGCTATGACAATTAACGTCTCTGCAAACTCTCTCTTAACCGCCCGGCTAACGCCTCGACCTGCGGCGCATTCAACATCGTCAAATGGTCTCCCGGCACCTCCATAACCGTCACTTCCCCAAACGCACTCCACCCATACGCTGGGTCCTTCCACAATTCCCGATTCTGTGCCTCTTCCACCGCCAGCGTGTCAGGTTGTGCATCCCGCGCCCGAAACAGCGTGAGGGTGACAGGTTCCACGTTTTTGGGATAATAATGCGTTCTGACGTTCGCTTTATACACTTCCACAATTCCTCGGAAAGGTTTGATAGACGCTTCATTTGGCAGAATCTGTGCTTGTTTCAACTGGTCATGTACATAGCGCAATTGCGTTTCAGGTGCCAACTCACGCAACGTCTCTTCGGTGACTGACAGGGTGACATGATACAAATGTCCCATAATCCGCGCCAAGTGTGTTAACCACTGCGCCTTATCCCAACCATCTTGCACCGAGTGCGGTTTCACAGGACGCGGTGCGGGCGTATCTAAAATCGCCAACAACGCCACCTCTTCACCCTGTTTGCGCAACTGTTGGGCCATCTCATAAGCTACCCAACCACCGAAAGAATGGCCACCGATTCGATAGGGACCCTGAGGTTGCACCGTTCGCATCGTTTCAATATAATACGTGGCTATCTCCTCCACTGTTTGATGCGGAGAACTGTCACCATCTAACCCTCGCGGTTGCAGACCATAACACGGTTGATCCGAACCCAAGTGCCGTGCCAATTCATAAAAGTAGAGAACATGTCCGCCTGCCCCAGCCAAGCCAAAGAAAGGTGGTTGACTCCCCTTGGGTTGAATCGGAACCAACGCCGACCACGCCTCCTCCCTGTGCTGATGTAACAACCGCGCTTGTTGTTCAATCGTCGCCCCTTGGAACAAACTAGCCAATTGCAACCGCTTCTGAAATTGCCGTTCAATCTGCGCCATCAAACGCACGGCCAATAACGAATGTCCACCCAATTCAAAAAAGTTATCTTGAATCCCAATCGGATGCACATTCAACAAGTCTTCCCAAATTGGCACCAGTTGCAATTCCACCGTGTCCCGCGGCGCCACATAATGAGACCGTAACTGTCTTGCCATTGCTTCAGGTGCTGGCAATGCCAGCCGATTGACCTTCCCATTGGGGGTCAAAGGAAACGCAGGTAGCGAGATAAAAACAGCAGGAATCATATAATCAGGCAAGCGTTGTTTCAACACTTCCCGCACTGCCGTCACATCCACTGGCAAGTCCGGAGAAGACATCACCAGGTAAGCCACTAACCGCTTCTCACCTGTGGTATCGGTATGAACTAACACGACACTTTGACGAATCGAAGGATGTTGAACCAAGGCCGCTTCAATCTCCCCCAGTTCAATGCGGAAGCCACGAATCTTCACTTGATTGTCCAACCGTCCTAAATACTCAATGTTACCATTGGGGAGATAACGTGCTAAGTCCCCCGTCTTGTAAATTTTAGCCGCATGGTCGTTGCTAAATGGATGTGGAATAAATTTCTCCGCAGTCAATTCTGGCCGATTCAGATAACCACGGGCTAATCCATCTCCGCCAATATGTAACTCACCTGCCACACCGACTGGGACGACTTGAGAATAAGTATCTAAAATATAAAATTGCGTATTCGCAATTGGGTACCCCAACGGTTCCACAACTTCCTTGGAGTCCCAATCAGAAGAGTGGGAAACTTGATGCACCGCTGACCAAATCGTGGTTTCCGTCGGCCCATAGAGATTCCACACTGCACCACTCTTGTCCAATAATTGACTAGACAATTCCCGTGTCAACGCCTCACCTCCACATAGCACTTTCAATGGTAATGGAGATTCCCATCCCGATGCTAACAACAACCGCCAAGTCGCCGGGGTGGCTTGCATCACCGTGGTGCCAGAAGACATCAACTTATCTAACAATTGGGGACCGTCGGTGACCCATTCACGACGGGCCAGAATAATCTTCGCCCCCACCAGCAAAGGCAGATACAATTCCAGTCCGGCAATATCAAACGAAATGGTCGTCACGGCCATTAACACATCACGGCTAGTCAATCCTGGTTTATCTCGCATGGAGGACAAGAAGTTCACTACCGCTTGATGACCAATCATCACTCCTTTGGGTTTCCCAGTTGAACCCGACGTGTAAATCACATACGCCAAATTTGCAGGCGTCACGCCACTGCGCGGATTGTCTGGAGAGTGTTGAACCAGTAAGTGAGAACCGGTATCTAAACACACTCGCTGGATGGATGGCGAGGCAAACAGTTCCTTCAAACTGGACTGGATCACCAAAATGGTCACGTTAGCATCCTCCACATAAAACGCTAACCGGTCACTGGGAAACGCCGGGTCAAGTGGCACATAAGCACCGCCGGCCTTGAGGACACCTAATAACCCAATCATCATTTCCAGAGAACGTTCTACACAAATACCTACCAACGTTTCTGGTTGCACTCCCAACGTTTGCAGATAATGGGCTAACTGATTTGCCCGTTGATTCAACTGTCGATAACTCAACGTCTGTTCCTCAAAGACCACTGCAATGGCGTCTGGCGTCTTCTCCACTTGAGACTCAAACAACTGATGCACACATTGATGAGTGGGATAGGCAACTTGAGTGTTGTTCCAAGTGACTCGAATTTGCTGTTCCTCCGCAACCGACAACAACGGTAACTGCAACACTGGCTGTTGCCGATGCGACACCAGACTCGTCAGCAACGTTTGATAGTGGTTGATCAGGCGTTGAATCGTGGTAGCAGTGAACAAATCCGAATTATATTCCACCGTCCCTGACAACCCGTGTGGCGTTTCTTCCAAACTAACCGTCAAGTCAAATTTCACCATCACGTTATCTTGCATCAGCGGAGTCATGGACAAGCCGACCAATTCCAAGGGAGACAACGGCATACTTTGCAACATAAACATCACTTGGAACAACGGCGAGTAACTCAAGGATCGCGCAGGTTGCAACTCCTCCACTAACTGTTCAAATGGAATCTCTTGATGCGTATAAGCCCCCAATGTGACCTGTCGCACTTGTTGCAGAAACTCGTCCACAGTAGGATTCTCCTCCAAATGCAGACGTAGCACCAAAGTGTTCACAAAGAAACCAATCAACGGTTCAATTTCTTTTAAGGTCCGCCCCGCAATAGGAGAACCAATCACGATGTCTCGTTGCCCACTGTAGCGCGACAACAAGATAGCAAACGTGGCCAAGGTAGTCATAAACAAGGTCGTTTGGGCTTGCCGACTTATCTGTTCCAACGGTTGCATCACTTCCAATGGTACTTGAAAGTAAGCATTGGCGCCGCGAAACTGTTGCACGGGTGGCCGTGGAAAATCCGTTGGCAATTCCAATAACGCCGGCGCCCCCGTCAATTGTTGTTTCCAATAATTGACTTGTTGTGCTAACCGTGCCCCTTGTAACCACTGCCGTTGCCACTGCGCAAAATCCACATATTGAATTGGCAGAGGAGGCAAAATAGTGGAGAGTGGTTGCTTAGTGGAGAGTGGAGAGTGGAGAGTGGAGAGTGGCACCTCGGAAGAGTCGAGATTGGTGGAAATGGCGTTGTATAGAGTGACCAACTCTTGAATCAAAATCCGCAAGGACCAACCATCTGAAATGATGTGGTGCATGTTTAACGACAAGATGTGAAAAGTCGAATGGAGTCGTAACAAGGTAGCACGAAACAGGGGACCGCGTTCCAAGTCGAATTGATGTTGAACCTCCACACGTAACAGACGTTGCACCTCACGTTCCTGTACCTCAGAGATACCAGACCTCACCGGACTAGAGGCTTCAGCCGGTGGCGGTAGCACGTCACCGGCTAACGTTGGACTAGAGGCTTCAGCCGGTGGCGGTAGCATGTCACCGGCTAAAGCCTCTAGTCCGGCTGGATTGGGGGAACGTGGCATGTTACCGGCTAAAGCCTCTAGTCCAAAGATGCGTAAATCCACGACCTGCAACGTCATTTTTGCCTCTTCTGCAATTCGCACAGAGGGTTCACCATTCACCGTGATGAAGCAGGTCAGCAAGTTCTCATGGCGTTGCACAATGAGTTCAAAACTTTGTTGCAAGGCCTGTTCATTCAGAGTACCCTCCAAACGCACCGACGCAGTCATGTTGTAAGTCGCACTCGGACCTTCCAGTTGATACAAGAACCAGAGTCGTTGTTGGGCAAAGGAGAGGGGTAAATTCTCCGTGCGCGGAATCGCCTGAATGGTCGTCAAAATTGCGGAAGACTCCCGTTCATAACCCAAGTGACGGGCCATTTCCCAAGTGAGGTCACTCAGGAAATCCTTGGTATACGTCTCTTTCCAACGTTCTGCGGTATGCGAATCAATCTGCTTGTGAGTGTGAAATTTCACATCGCCCAACATTTTGGAAATCGCATAAATGCCATCGGTCATCCGTTGCTTCTGGTCTTGATAGGGTTTCAGCATTTCAGGATGAAACTCTAATCCGATAAATTGACAAATACCTTCTACCACCTGACGCGGTTGTTGTGTGAGTTCCTCAAATCTCACGATATGTTGACGAGACGCAGGTATCTGTTGGAGAAATTCCAATATATTCTGGTGACTTATCAGCCACACCAACTCGGCCAGTTCTCGCGGGGAAAAGGTATGCGGATACCGGAAAAAGACTTGATGCAATCTGGCCTCCTCAAACGAGTGAATCATTCCATACGGATGCCGTAATAAGTGAATATACAACGTATTCTCAAAATATTGTTCCGCATGGTCTAACACATTGCGGTCCAACGCATAAGAAGGACTTTTATCGACCAAGAGGCGGTCTCCCAACCACGTTTGCAACTGCCGATACAGTTGTTGAACCGTCCACCCTTGCGTTTCGTATTCAGTCATCAGTCGCTTCGCTTCGTCAGCATCACAATTTTGAATTGCCATGATGGCCCGCAACGTCCCCTCCAGCCAGAAACTATTTCGCCCACTCAAGGCGTCTTTACGTTCTGACAAGGTGTTGAAATTTAACAGTTCCAATTCTGGTGGCGCAAACAAACGTGGATGCCCTCCTAAGATGACTCGCATCAAAGTCGTCCCCGACCGTGGTGGTGACAACACAAAAATGGCCGGTGGATTTTTCGGAACGCGAACCGGTGGCAATGGTAATGGCGAAATGAGTTGACGAATATGTTCCACTTTGGCTGAATCCACCGTCTGCACCACCTCCGTAATCGTGCCGGGAGGGGAGAGGAGTTCCGGGTAATGTTGGTTGAGATACACCATAAAATCGGCAATCGAAGGCGCCTCAAATAAAGCGACGACATGCACAATTTTCTTGAGTTGTTCTTGCAAACGATTGACGAAAATCGCCACCTTGATGGAATCACCACCCAACTCAAAGAAGTTATCGTGGATGCCAATCCGTTCCACCCCTAACACTTCGGTCCACAACCTGGCAATCAATCGTTCCATCTCCGTTTGCGGCGCTACATAAGCTGTTTCCAAATACTCACGAGTTCCCTCCGGCGAAGGTAATGCCCGCCGATCCACCTTACCATTGGCCGTCAACGGGAAGGCTTCCAACATAATAAAAGTGGCGGGTACCATATACTCCGGCAATTTTTCGAGGAGGAACTGACGCAGTTCCCGGGGCGTGACTGGCGCGGTGTTCACCAGATAAGCCACTAACCGTTGCGTCGCTTTAAACGAAGCCGTGGTCTTCTCTTCCCAACCAATGACCAACGCTTCTCGAATGAGAGGATGCTGCACCAAGACTGCCTCGATTTCACCCAATTCAATGCGAAACCCACGAATCTTGACTTGATTGTCAATTCTCCCCAAATACTCCAACTGATCATTGGACAGATAACGCGCCAAGTCGCCTGTTTTGTAAAGACGCGCCCATGGAACAAAGGGGTTCGGAATAAACCGCGCCGCGGTCAAATCGGGACGATTCAAGTAACCGCGAGCCAACCCGGCACCTCCTACATGGATTTCCCCTGGCACTCCAATCGGCATCAACTGGAGATAATTATCCAAAATATAGATTTGCAAATCTGGAATCGGAATGCCTACCACACTGCCCGGACTGTTTAAATCTTGAAGAGACAGTGGCCGATACGTGACATGCACCGTGGTTTCTGTGATGCCATACATATTCACCAATTGCGGACGCAGGTCACCATGTCGGTCAAACCAGGGTTTCAAACTTTGAAACTCCAATGCTTCACCTCCAAAAATCACATACCGTAGCTTCAAATCTGTCGGCTGATCGACCTGTTCTTCGGCCACCATCAGTTGACGAAACGCCGAAGGAGTTTGATTGAGAACTGTGACTCCGTGGGTCCCCAGTAACTCATAAAAGGCTTTGGGAGAACGAGACACCCAATAGGGCACCACAATCAATTTGCCCCCATACATCAAAGCCCCCCAAATTTCCCACACGGAAAAATCAAACGCATAAGAGTGGAAGAGAGTCCACACATCTTGGTTATTGAAGTGGTACCAAGGTTGTGTCGCAGCGAACAGGCGCGTGACATTGTCATGCGTAATTAACGCCCCTTTCGGTTTCCCGGTTGAACCGGAAGTATAAATGACATACGCCAAGTTCGAAGGCGTCACCACCGGCACGGGATTGTCCTGGCTGAAGGTTGACAACGTCTCATTCCCCGTGTCTAAACAAAACACTGTGAGGTTTGCCGAGACACTCAGTTTCTTCAAAAAACTGAGTTTCTGATGGGACTGAGTCAACAAGATAGGCACTTGGGAATCCTCCAACATAAATTCCAGCCGTGCTTCCGGATAAGTGGGATCAAGCGGAACATAAGCCCCGCCGGCTTTTAGGATACCTAACAAACCGATCACCATTTCCATAGAACGTTCCAAGCAGAGACCCACTAACGTATCTGGGACCACCCCTAAACTGCGTAAATAATTGGCCAGTTGATTGGCTTTTTGATTCAATTCGCGGTACGTCAAGGTTTGGTTCTCAAACACCACCGCCACCGCGTTCGGTGCTTTTTCCACCTGTGCTTCCACCCATTGCTGAATACTTTCGGTGGTAGAGTAATCCACCTCTGTGCGGTTCCACTTCCGAAATTGTTCCACTTCCGTGGCAGTCAGTAACGGTAACGCATGAATCGGTTGAGTAGGTTGGGTCAAGCTACCTTCCAACAACAGTTGATAATGACCAATCAGTCGCTTAATCGTAACTTCTTCAAACAAGTCAGTGTTATAACGAAACTTTGCTTCCAACCCATGGACCGTCTCCTCCATCACTAAGATTAAGTCAAACACCGCATTCAAATTCTCGGTAGGCAAGGGCGTGAGAGTCAAATCGGCTAATTTTATCTCCTCCACAGCCGTGTTTTGTAAGCCAAACCACACTTGAAACAACGGCGTGTGACTCAAATTCCGGGCCGGTTGTAACTCCACCACCAATTTCTCAAAGGGTAAATCTTGATGGGCGTAAGCATTCAAGGCGACTTGTTTCACCCGCTGGAGTAATTCGTTAAAACTGGGGTTACCCTCAAAATTGATTCGTAACACCAACGTGTTGATAAATAACCCAATCAGCGGTTCCGTTTGACTATGAATGCGATTGGCAATGGGCGTTCCAATGACAATGTCAGATTGACCGGTATAGCGATGCAGTAACGTCGTAAATATTGCCACCAAGGTCATAAACAAGGTCACACCAGACTGCTGACTCAACTGCTGAAGACGTTGCGTAACCTCTGCTGACACATACAAGTATTCCGTTTTGCCCCGATAACGTTGCACCGACCGCCGTGGATAATCGGTGGGCAATTCCAATAACGCCGGAATCCCAGCCAGTTGTTGTTTCCAGTAATGGAGAAGTTTATCCAAAAACTCACCACTCAATTTTTGCCGTTGCCAAACCGCAAAATCCGCATATTGAATAGCCAACGGAGGCAACGGCGAAGTCTGACCGCCGGTAGCAAAGACGTTATAGAGAATTGACAATTCACGCACCAAAATCCCCAATGACCACGCATCTGAAATAATATGATGGAGGGTGAGAATCAAAACATGTTCTAACTCGCTAAGTTTGACCAGCAGAAGCCGAAACAGGGGAGGTTGTGTCAAGTCGAAGAGAGTTTCGGCTTGGGCGCGAGTGAGACGTTGAATGTCTTCGTCCCGTTGCGATTCTGGAAGGTCTGCCAAAGACACGATAGGCAGTTCTAAAGTCATCTGCGGAGAAATCACTTGCACCGGTTGCCCGGCTTGAAATTGAAAGGACGTGCGCAATATTTCATGGCGTTGCAGGAGATGATTGACACTTTGTTCTAACGCCTTTACCTGAAGCGGCCCTGCCATTTTTACCACGATAGGCGGCATGTTATAACTGGCGGTCCGACCTTGTTCCAACTGATTGAGGAACCACAGTCGTTGTTGCCCAAACGAGAGAGGTAACAGTTCTTGACGAGACACGGGCGGAATGGGAACTTCTGCCGTGACTTGAGTATTCGCCACCTGTTCGAGGAAGCGAATCAGGTCAGTTTTAGACTGGGCAATCTCTTCCTTTAAAGCCGCAGTTAATTTCCCCTTGGGGGCACTATAGCGCAAGCGACCTGCTTCTAGCCAGAGATGGATGTCGAGTTGATTGAGTTGACGTAGGAGTGTTTCAATGGGTTTCATTGGTTTACCTTCTTGTGATTTTTGTTTGCTGTTGGAGTTCGGAATTTATTCCGCTGGAGTCCGGAATTTATTCCGCTGGAGTCCGGAATTGATTCCGCACCTGAAACGGAATAAATTCCGGACTCCAAATTATCGCCTGACTATTACAACTCCCCCTCTTCGCGTTCTTCCGCATCTTGGTCTTGTGATGGTTTAGCTTTCGTCGCCCACTTTAGAACCTTAATCTGTTCTGCAAAATCAGCCACTCTCGGTTCTTCAAACAGTTGTGTGAGTGATAACTCCACTTGGAAAGTTTTCCGAATGTGACTGACCATTTGAGTGATGAGTAAAGAATTGCCACCCAGTTCAAAGAAATTGTCATAAATCCCAATAGGACTCATTCCTAACAAGCGTTCCCAAATCACCACCAATGCCGTTTCTAATTCATCACGCGATGGTACGTAAGGGTTCAACAGGTTGGGACGTGCATGACGCGCTTGAGATTTTGCTTCCGTCGCCGTCTGTCTGGCGATAACATCAAATTCCACCCATTGGTCAATACGTGGTTGCAGGGGAGTCGCACATACTATCAAGCGCGATTCTGAAGCACTGCACGCTACCACTCTTGGCCACACCTCAAGGAATTCTTGGAAACTGATAGCCAAACTTCTGAGTTGTGCCCCCATTTTGGCATGGTCAACTGGCTTGTCATCAAATTCCAAGTCATCCCAATTTACGCTTATCCATCTGGGCAGAAACGGAGTTTTTTCCAAAAACTCGGTTCCTTGAGAATGTCGTTGATTCACAAACGCATCCATAAATGTGTTCGCGCCCGCATAGGCAGCAAATCCTAGCCCTCCCAATATGGGAGAGAGGGAAGAGAATAACAGTACCCAGTCAGGAGTACGATTCTGCAACACTTCTGCCAACACTTTGAGTCCTTCTATCTTGCCTTGAAAATGTTGTTCACAGTAGGCGCGGTCCGTATCAGCAATAGTGCGAACCGAAGCTTTTCCTACAATTCCTGCCGCATGAATCACGCCATGAACTGTTCCCCATTGCGCTTCGGTCTGGGTAAATACGGCTTGCATTTGGAGGAGGTTGCTGACATCGACACTGGCTAACAACACTTCTCCTCCCAAAGTTTCAAGGTGTTGCACCTTACGCAATTTGTGACTGACGTTATCGGTTTCCTCATGCGTGGCTAACCATTGCGTCCACTCTGCTTTCGGAGGCAATTGGGTACGTCCTAGCAAAATTAATTTTGCTTGGAAAGTTTTCGCTAAGTATTCTGCTATCAGTAACCCAATCTGACCTAAACCACCGGTGATGAGATAGACGCCACCTTGTCGAAATGGGAGACCTGGACTAGAGGCTTCCGCCGGTAAACTGATTGGTTCAAACGTTTGTACCCACCGATGGGTCCCTCGATAAGCAATGGTGCGGTGAATCGAAGTAGTCTGTAATTCTAATAACAGTTGCTTTACCAACCTCTCCTTATCTGATTTGGTCGCGGGTTCTTCCACATCCAGGCTTCGACAAGTGATATGCGGATATTCTTGCGGAATCACTTTTAGCAAACCTAATACCGGGGATTTATCTGGACACAAGGATTCGGTACCAATCACTTCCTGGAGATGGTTGGCAATGATGGTCAAAGTCAGCGGGGTCGTCCAGATTTGCTTGGCTAAGGCTAGGCAGAGATATAATACGCTGTAGAAGCCTTTCTCCATCAAAACTGTCTCCCTCCTCAAACCTGACAGGTCTTCGAGACCTGTCAGGTTTTCCTTAGAAGGGCCTGTCTCTATCAAACCTGACAGGTCTTGAAGACCTGTCAGGTTTTCCGTTAATAACCAACTATGCACTATCTGAGAAGGCACTTTCCCCACAGAATGCAACGTCGTCAACAAGGTCTGATAGTCCCCAGGTTGCGACGGATTGAGGACATAACGTTGCGGCCCCAGTTGGGCAAAACGGGTCCCACTTTGTACCGTGATGACTTCCTGCCCAGCCTGTGTTAACTGTTCTACTAACAGAGAAGTTAGGTCGTCCGCTGGTGTCAAAAACACTAACCAACTGGCTTTCGAGGTGATGGAAGTCAAGTTAGAAATCGGTAAACGTCGCCACGAAGGAACATAGAACCAATTCGCTATATCTGATTTCTTGACGACCATTTCTGGATTAGCGTAGGGTGCGTCCCACGCACCATTTCCACCTTGATTCGGTTCTATCCAATACCGTTGCTTCTCGAACGGATAGGTCGGCAACGGCACTCGCTGCCGTTGTTCGTTGGCATAAAACGCTGTCCAATTCACTTCCACACCAGCTACCCACAACCGTCCCAATGTGGTCAGAACCGAAGACAACTCTGGTTGCCCATATTGAGGCGGTTTTAAGGTTGACAAAACCTGTTGTTCAGGCGGACGGTCTGGATGTTGCAAAATCAGTGGACTCAACACTTGTCCCGGACCGACCTCTAACAAAATCGCTTCTTTCTCCTCTTGAAACAGCCTTTGGACCGTGTCGCTGAATCGTAAGGTTTGACTAATCACTTGCGTGTAATAACGCGGGTCAGTGGCTTGTTGCGGTGTCATCCAAGTGCCCGTGATACTTGACAACCAAGGAATTTTTGGAGGTTGCAATGACAAGGTTTGGATTTTTTCTAACAAAGGTACCATTAAGGGTGTCATCAAGTACGAATGCAACGGTTTCCTGGCCGTCATCAGGTAGCATTGAACTTGTTGTGATAGCAACTGTTCTTGAAGTTTTTGAACGGCTGATGGTGTGCCTGACACGATACATTGGGAAACGCCATTGACTGCGGCTAGGGACAATTCGGGTCCTAACCAAGAACGTACCACCAATTCTGGTTGGAGGATAGATAACATTCGTCCCTCCGTCAATTGTGGCAGCAAGGTGGTTGCATACGCCATCATGGCCAATGCCTCCTCTAGGGACACCACTCCCGCTAGACAAGCGGCCACATATTCGCCTTGACTGTATCCTAACATGGCATCCGGTTGTATCCCATAACTCATCCACAATTGGGCTAACGCATACTCCACCACAAACAACGTCACTGGCGCCGTCGAGGAGTCCAAAGCGTAGCTTTGTCCCTCTCTCATCCCCAACACGTCTCGCACATCCCATTTTAAATGAGGCTTCAACAACTCGGCACACTTATCAATCGGTTCCCGAAACAACGGTTCTTCTCGATACAGTTCCGCAGTCATTTTGGGATATTCAGAACCCAAGCCTGGAAACATAAAAATGACAGGCCGCGGTTTTCCCTCTGGGGAGGAGTGGGTGAAGACACTTTGTGGACTGTTGGTCTGTAACGCTTTCTTAGCTTGTTCAACGGTTTGACAAAAGACGAGGCGCCGATATTGAAATGGACGACGACCCACTGCCAGGGTGTAGGCTATATCTGCTAAGAGTGAGTTTCCCTCCCGCAGCTTTCCTAAGCCTTCGAGGCTTAGGAAAGCTAAGTCTGCTAGAAGTGGGTCGCCCTCCCGCAGCTTTCCTAAGCCTTCGAGGCTTAGGAAAGCTAAGAGATTTTGTGTCATCGTTTCCAGGGCACTTGCAGTTTTAGCCGATAACGGTAACAATTGCCAAGGACGAGAAGGACCAGAGGGAGATTGTGAAGGCGCCTCTTCCAACACGACATGGGCATTCGTTCCTCCAATTCCCAAGGAACTGACACCGGCCCGCCGCGGTAGCCCACTTTGAGTTTGCCATTCGGTCAACTGGTTATTGACATAGAAAGGACTGTTCGCAAAGTCAATGTTCGGATTGGGTTGTTCAAAATGTAAAGAGGGCGGAATTTGACGATGTTTCAAGGCTAACACGGTCTTGATAAGACTGGCCACGCCTGCGGCAGTGTCTAAGTGTCCTAAATTAGATTTCACCGACCCAAGGGCACAATATCCCGTTTTTGTGGTGCTACGCCGATAGGCTTGAGTTAACGCGGCCACTTCTATTGGGTCCCCCAAACCTGTGCCAGTTCCATGGGCTTCCACATAACTGATGGTATCCGCATTCACATCAGCCATCATTAATGCCTCTTCCACGACTTTGGCTTGCCCATCGACACTGGGTGCCGTGTAACCGACTTTAGCAGCCCCGTCATTGTTGATCGCAAACCCTTTGATGATGGCATGAATGCAGTCTCCATCTGCAAGCGCGTCTTCCAATCGTTTCAACAATACGATACCGACTCCATTGGCATCTAACGTCCCTTGGGCGCGGGCATCAAAAGCGCGACAGTGACCGTCGGGGGACATAATGCCACCGGGTTGATACCAGTAGCCAGTGACTTGCGGAAGTTGAATGGTGACTCCTCCAGCTAACACCATATCCGATTGGTAATTGAGTAAACTTTGACAACCCATGGCTACCGCGACGAGGGAGGAGGAACAACCGGTGCCCACACAGACGCTGGGACCTGTTAAGTTCATTTTATAAGACACTCGCGTCGGGATGAAATCTTTGTCATTACTCATCACCATTGCCCAACCGCCAATGGTTTCTAGGATAGAATCAAAGTTGGAACTTAGATTTCTAATCAGATAGCTATTGAGACCGGCACCGGCATAAACGCCAATTCGACCTGGGTAAGAGATTGAATCATAACCTGCGTGTTCCAGAACTTCCCAAGCACATTCTAAGAAGAGACGATGTTGCGGATCCATGACTTCTGCTTCGCGGGCCGTGAGGTCAAAAAAGGAGGCATCAAACTCTTCCACGCCTTTTAACAGTCCGTAGGCTTTGACGTAATGAGGGTCGTTTAGGAACTCTTCTGGAATCCCGGCGGCCCGTAGTGTCTCGTCATCAAAATGAGTGATCGACTCAACACCGTTGCGTAAGTTTTGCCAAAATTGTTCAAGTTGTTGGGCACCAGGGACGCGAAGACTGATGCCAATAATGGCTAGAGAAGGTAGTTGTTCGGTCATAGTTAATGAATAGTGAATAATGAGTAGTCGAAGCCGGACTAGAGGCTTTAGCCGGTGGCAGTGGTACTTCACCGGCGGAAGCCTCTAGGCAAGTCCTTGGTAATGGTTTTACCAAGACTTGACGAATTTTCAAAACTGATTGAGTCTCCTGGGAAGCTATTCCCAAATCGCGGAAGCATTCACGTTCACTCTTAGCACCTGCCCAGAATGTTTATTCGCTTCCGTTTCATACGGCGCCAGATAAACAAATTGGCCATCAAACGTACCCCCAATGAATCCTTTGTTGTGTTCGTGAAGTTGGGCACTATCATACATTTTCCAGCTAGACGGATTGGTGAATTCTCCCGTGGTATCATAGCGAGAGATTTGCCCGTGATAGACATTTGGGTCGCGACAATGAGGTACAAAATAGATGTGTCTGCCATCAAAAATACCACCAAAGAAGCCGCGGCTGTGCGAATGAATCTGGGTGGTGTCATAGGTAGTGTTGTACAAGTAATGGTATAGCGGTTTTGGAGTACGGAATTGATTCCGTTGGAGTACGGAATTAATTCCGCTTGAAACGGAATTAATTCCGTACTCCAAAACCCATAACTATTACCTTTGCAACACTACCAAATTTTCTGCTGTTAAGCCGCAGTGGCTTTTTGCACAGGAATCGCATGGCGAGTTTGAGTAATTCGATTGTTCTCGTCTAAATAAATGATCGTGGGTTTATGTAAAGCGATTTCTTGGGGAGTCAGGGCCACATAGGCGCAAATAATAATGCGATGTCCCGGTTGGGCTTTGTGGGCCGCCGCGCCATTGATGGAAATAATTCTCGTACCCTCTTGGGCCCGAATGACATACGTGGTAAAACGTTCGCCGTTATTCACGTTATAGATCTGAATTTGTTCAGACTCATAGATGCCTGCCAGGTCTAACAATTGGCTATCAATGGCACAAGACCCTTCATAATCCAATTCCGCGTGGGTGACGCAGGCGCGGTGTAGTTTGGTTTTCAGTAAAGTGCATTGCATAACTATTTAACTAAAAAAATATGTATTAATAAAGTATGGATGGCAGAATCAAATTCTACCTTGTGTGCAACTCCTATTCTAATAGGTGAATGCAGTGTTGGATTAGAGGCTTCCGCCGCAATGTCATTAAGTTAAGGAATGAGTTGGTAGCACGAGGGTCAGGACTGGCAGTCCTTGAATATTCCTTAACTTAATGGCATTGAGGCTTCCGCCGGGGGGACTGCCACCAGCGGAAGCCTCTAGTCCATCGCTGTTTGCCGGCGGAAGCCTCTAGTCCACCGCGGTGGCTGTCCTCCCGGCGGAAGCTTCTAATCTACCATTGTGATCTCCGCCGTCCGCCTCTAGTTCAACGCTTCTACTGCTTAGGTAGATTTACATACTAAAATAGGTGTTGCACACAAGGCAAGGTAGTATATATCTAGTTTAGTTAGAGTGTCAAACAGAAGTAAATTGATCACTCACCTTACGCAACGGCACGACTGAAACTCAGTTTCTCTGGCCGAAGGCGCCACAGAAACGAAGTATAGTAATATTCATTCATTTTTGTACCCCCCCAGCCCCCCAGCACGCAGGGGTAGGGGTCACTCCCCCCGTGTACGGGGGGTTGGGGGGTACAAGAAGAAGTGAATATCACTATAATCTGTCAAATCACTTCGTTTCCTACTAATCCTTTCAGTTTCTTACCATTCCTGTTAGTTTCTTACTACTTCTCGCATAAGGTGAGTCATTAACCGTTCTGCCAACACTGCTACATAATGCGTTCTGACATTCGCTTTATACACTTCCACTTAATCGAGGTCTCTTCAAACAAATCGGTGTTATAGCGAAATTTACATTCCAACCCTTTGGAGGTTTCCTCCGCAGACCGTGCAATCTCTTCCCTTAAGGCCGCGGTTAACTTCCCCTTGGGGGCATTGTAGCGCAGGTGGCCTTCTTCTAGCCAGAGATGGATGTCTAGTTGATTTAATTGACGTAGTAGGGTTTCAATGGGTTTCATCATATACTTGTTTATCTTTTGTGAGTAGGGTGCGTCCCATGCACCATTTTGGGGGACGCCAATGAGGTGAGAACAGCACGTAAAACGCACCCTAGCTGACACTAATTTTTACGCCGCGCTTGTTGTTTCAAAAACGCCTGTTTCTGACGACTGGCCAGTTGTTGAGGGGTCAAAGCTGTGCCTTGAACTCCTGGAAGAGAGTCTAAAGGAGATTGCGTTAAGAATTGGGCCAGCGTGTGAACCGTCGGATATTTAAATAAATCGACTGGCGAAATTTCACGGTTAAACGTCTGTTGCAATTTATCCCGTAATGGGATAATCAGCAAGGAGTGGCCACCCAGTTCAAAGAAGTTGTCATAAATGCCGACTCGTTTCAGTTTGAGAAGGTCTTGCCAAATTTGGGCAATCTGTTGTTCGGAGTGGTTTTTGGGAGAGACAAACTCGGCTTCTAATTGAGGACGAACGCCTTCTGGAAGAGGTAACGCTTTTCGATCTACCTTGCCATTGGGAGTCAGTGGGAATGTTTCCAATCGAATAAAAACGGTGGGAACCATGTATTCGGGCAGTTTGTCAAACAGGAAGTGACGTAATTCAGTGTCGGTCACCGGCGTTTGATTGTTCATCACTAAGTAAGCGACGAGGCGCAAGTCTTGAGAAGACAGGCGATGGACACTGACGACACTTTCTTTCACCTGGGGATGCGTCAGGAGAAGGGTTTCAATCTCGCCCAGTTCAACGCGGAAACCACGGATTTTCACTTGGTTGTCAATGCGTCCTAAATATTCCAGATTGCCATTGGGCAGATAACGGGCTAGGTCGCCGGTTTTGTAAAGACGGTTAGTTGAGTTAGGAATAAATGGGTTACGAATAAACTTTTCTGCCGTCAAGTCAGGGCGATTTAAGTAACCACGGGCCAACCCATCTCCTCCAATGTATAACTCGCCTGGTACGCCAATGGGAACCGGTTGCAGGTTCGCATCTAAAATATACAGTTGGGTGTTAGCAATGGGGCGTCCAATCGCTACGGTACCTTCTTGAGGCGTTTGGTCATTGACTTCATAGACGCAACATCCAACTACCGTTTCCGTGGGTCCATATTCGTTAATCAGATGTGTTTTCGGTGCGTAGGTTCGCCAAAAGGAGACGCTTTTACAAGTTAACGCTTCGCCACCGAGAATGAGATAACGACAAGGTTGTAGAGGTTCTTTGGGTAACAAGGCATTGAGAATTTCTAAATGGGCTGGCGTCACTTTAGCCAAACTCCAGTTTCGTTGGGCCTGAAGGTGAGATACTAAAGTGGTACTCACCACTTCAATTTCTTGTTCCTTCTCTGGGAGGAGAACCACAGGACGACCCGCTAACAAGGGGGCAAAAATGCTGGTGATGGTGGCGTCAAAACCAATGGTCGAATACACCAGTGAACCGGCCCCGTTGGCCACGTCATAAGCCTTGACGGCCCAACTGAGGTAGTTGATTAGACCTTGGTGAACAATCATCGTTCCTTTTGGTTTCCCAGTGGAACCGGAAGTGTAAATCACATAAGCCAAGTTGGTCGGTGTGGTGGCACTGTGGGGGTTAGTCGTAGGTTGCGAAGAGACGGTATCCCATTGTGTATCTAGGCAGAGAACTTGGGCCAAGTGAGACGGTAAATGGTTGAGGAGATGACTTTGAGTCAACAATACCGGCACCTTCGCATCTTCCAACATAAACGCCAATCGTGTCGGCGGATAGCTGGGGTCTAGTGGTAAATAGGCACCACCTGCCTTTAGCGTAGCTAAAATGGCTACTAACATGTTGATAGAACGTTCGAAGCAGATGCCTACCAAAGTATCTGGCAAAATGCCTAACGTTTGCAAATAATGGGCTAACTGATTGGCCTTCTGATTCAATTGGGCATAGGTCAACTGCTGGTCTTCAAACACCACCGCTATCGCTTCTGGTGTCTTCTCCACTTGGGTAGCAAACAGGTGTTGAAAACATTGGTCACGCGGGTAGTCAGCCCGAGTATTGTTCCATGCTACCAAGATTTGATGACGTTGGGCTTCGGTTAACAGTGGCAATTGAGACACCGCTTGCTGAGGTTGAGTCACAATACCGGCTAATAAGGTTTGGAAGTGACCTAGCCAACGGGCTATGGTAGAGTCTTCCAACACATCGATATTATAATCGCATTCCAAAAACAGGTCTTGACCCATTTCGGTTAAATTGAAAGTGAGGTCAAAGGCAGTATACTGAATTGAACGAGGTTGCCAGGTGACTTGCAAACCGTGTAATCGCGGTGCTTCGACTGGTCGATCCAAATTGAATACCGTCGCCACCAGAGGAGAGTGACTGCCATCACGTCGCAATTTCAGTTGATTGATGAGGTAGGCAAATGGGTAATCTTGATGTTGATAGGCTTCCAATAAGACACCACGCAACGTTTTCAGATAGGTGAGAAACGTTTGCGACCCGTCGGGGAGGACACTTTGGATAGGTAACAAGTGGGTACAATAACCAACCAGTTGGGTACTCCTTTTCAGAGACCGACCCAAGGTAGGAATTCCCACCACAACTTGGTCTTGATGGGTGAGGCGGTGCAGAAAGAGGGCATACACGGCCAAGAAAGTCATAAAATAGGTGCATCCTTGTTGTTGGCTGAGTTGTTTAACTTGGGAACAAACGTGTGGGTCTAACCGCAAACTTTGACGACGCCCTTGATAGGACCGAAGCGGTGGATACGGGTGGTCCGTGGGCAAGTCTAACACGGGCAAGGTGCCTGCAAATTTATTTAGCCAATAACTGGCGTGCGGATGCGTGGGACTGTGTTCCGTTTGCCATTGCACATACTCCCGATATTGCAAAGGAGGAGGTAATGTGACAGGAGTGCCTTGACATAGACCCGAATAGAATTTGGCCGTTTCTTGAAGCACAATATCCAAGGACATGCCGTCAGAAATGAGGTGATGGGCAGTCAAAACTAACAAATGTCGTTGTTCTGCTACCTTTAACAAATATGCCCGAAACAGAGGTTGAGTGAGGTCAAAAGGAGTTTGCGTGTCTTGGGCAAACCAGTGTTGTACCGCTTGATTGGCAGTTGCGGAGAAATTCACTACCGATAACTCCACCGAAGACGACGACCAAATATCTTGTCCTTCCGTTCGAATCACAGTACGCAAGGCTTCATGGCGTTCAACCACGCGCTGCAAAGCCTGACGTAAGACAGGGACCGACAAGGTGCCCTCCAGTTGCACGGTGAGATAGAGATGATAGGCTTGTGAACCTGCGGGCATAATTTGTGCTAACGCCCACAGTTGTTTTTGCGCCTCACTGAGGGGGGCGGTTTGGGTCACTAACACAGTTTTCTCTTCACGTTTGGGCGGAAAAAATTCACCTTCTCGAAGTTCTTCCACACATTCCTTGACGACCTCAATCACCCGGTCTATCTCCGCTTCCGTATGGGCGGTAGATAAGAAATAGTTGCGCCATTCCCAAATAAACACGCCCTTTTCCATCATGTGATAAAACAAGAGTTCCTGATTACCGGCGTATTTAAACCGAAATTGTGAACCGAAATGTTCAATGGCAATGGGCACCTCTTCTTGGTCAAAATAAGTATTCAATTCCGTGGCCAGCCGGGTGGTGAGGCAATTCAAGTTCTCTTGCAACGTGGGACTATGCGCCTTTAAATGTTTCAAGGTCGCCAAAGTGGTTGCCATTGCCAAAGGGTGTTGACAAAAGGTGCCTCCGAAGCCAATGCGTTCCACCGTGGGATAAGAATTGTCACCGTAATCCCACATCCCTCCATCAATGGTGTCCATATATTCTGCCTTCCCGGCCACGATGCCGATGGGCAAACCACCTGCTAAGATTTTGCCATAGGTAGCAATATCCGCAGGGACCCCAAACCACGCTTGGGCCCCACCGGGATGGAGACGAAAACCGGTAATCATTTCGTCAAACATCAGTAACGCGCCGGCAGACTTAGTGATTTGTCGTAACTGTTGCAGAAACTCTTTCGGTTGTAAGCTGGGATGCCGACTTTGGACGGGTTCGACTAACACGGCTGCCAGTTCCGTGGCATGTTTGCGAATGTAGTCAAGGGCTTGGTCACTACCATATTCTAGCACTATCATGTCCTCTACCATACCTTGAGGCACACTGCGAGTGACGGGGGCGGTGCGTAACACTCCTTTTTCCCACATTGGTTTGACCATAGTGCTATCAGAATGACCGTGATAGGAATTTTCAAAAATCACGATTTTTTGCCGACCTGTGGCGGACCGGGCCATTCGTAGGGCAGTCATCACGGCTTCAGTACCAGAATTGGTAAAGGTCACTCGATCCAATTTCGTGAACTCCGTAATCAATTGGGCGACTTCCCCAACCAGGGGAGAACGCGGAGGACCTGGTTGCGGTGACTCGCGCATGACTTCTGCCAATGCTTGGAGGAGAAAGGGAGGGTTATGACCAAAGAGGTTGACTCCTTGACCCATCGTGATGTCAATATATTCGTTACCATCCACATCCCAAACTCGTGACCCCTGCGCCCGGTGGCCAGTGATAGGGTACAGCATTTCTTTGGTGGTGAAGCGAAACCCCACGGAAGCGCGACTGTCGGCTAATACGGAACGATATTTTTGCGTAAGTTGTTTAGACGTTTTCGTGCGCTTGGTGTAGCGTTCAATCAAGGCTTCTAAGTGTTGCTGTTGTTTTGGGGTCAACCCACGGGCCCGAATCTCTAGTGGGGTCAATAGATATTGTGGAGAAGTGGCTGACGAAGGGGAGGAGGCAGGTGGTGCCGACGCAGGAGGAGTCACCTTCTCAGTTTTTTCAACCTTAACGGTGGTTGCCGTAGTTTTCGGTGCAACCGCGACTGGTGGTGCAGAAGGTTGTAGTACCAATCCGCTGGTATGTAGAAACGCCAATTGTTGGGAAACGACTTGAGAAATGGCGTTGGAAGCGGCCTGGAGTTGGTGGGCGAAAATCTGTTCCAATTCGGTGCCTTCCGACGCTGACAGAAACCGAGTTTCTTGAAGAAACTCGGTTTCTTGAGGTGCCGACGCTGACAGAAACCGAGTTTTTTCCAAAAACTCGGTTTCTTGTTGGAAGAGATGTTGGTCCAGATAACTGGCGACAGCCTCTAACGTGGTCAAGTCTTCAAAAAATTGGTTAATAGCCACGGTGACGCTAAAGTGTTTCTCGATGGCGCGTTGCACTTCCATGAGGGTGAGAGAGTTGGCCCCCAGGTCGAGAAAGGGTACTTGCGTGACCTCTACTCCGGGCGAAATCGGGAGGATTTCGGGGAGGAGAATACGCAGGGTGGAAAGGATGCTGTCGCGTTGTGATGGAGGTGATGAGAGGTCTGGGGTAGTAGTTGACATTGGATTATTTATGTTTAAGAGTTGTCTTTAAAATTGAGGCTGACATAATGGCCTGAAGGATAGTTTTATACCGCCTTGAGATTCTTGTAACCCCTTTGAAAGGTTGGAGTGGAGGCTTTAGCCGGTGGAGATGCCGCGATGTTTAATTTGGTGCCAACCCCCACCGGCTAAAGCCTCCACTCCAACGCCTCCACTTCAACGTTTTTTATTCCCAAATCGCAGCAGTGGCATTCACATTCAATCTTAACACCTGCCCCGTATGTTTATTCGCTTCGGTTTCATACGGTGCTAGGTAAATAAATTGGCCATCAAAGGCGCCGCCGATAAACCCTTTGTTGTTTTCGTTAAGCGAGGTCGTGTCATAGATTTTCCAACTGGTTGGGTTGGTAAATTCTCCTTGGGTATCATAACGAGTGATTTGCCCATGATAAACATTTTGGGCACGACAGTGGGGGACAAAATAGATATAGCGGCCATCAAAAATACCTCCGAAGAAGCCTCGACTGTTCGGGTGAATCTGGGTAGTATCATAAACCTCCCAACTATGCTTCTCCGTGAACTGACTCTGGGTGTCATAACGGGTGAACTGACCCTGTCTGGAAATGCCGTTGTGGTAGGGGACGAAGTAAATATATCGTCCGTCAAACACGGCACCAATGAACCCTTTGCTGTTCTCATGAACCTTGGTAGTATCATAAACTTCCCAACTGTAGTCTTCCGTGAAACCACCTTGGGTATCGTAACGAGTGACCTGACCATGATGTGTCAAGGGGTTGAAAGCGGAAATATAGGGAACGAGATAGACATAGCGTCCATCATACACTCCCGCATGGAAGCCTTTACTCTGGCGGTGAATGTAGGTGGTATTATAGACTTCCCAACTATAGAGGTTGGTGAAGTCACCTCGCGTGTCGTAACGAGTCACTTGACCATGGGCAGTTTGAAAGTCTAGTTGATAGGGAACGAAATAAACGTATCTGCCATCATAGACACTGCCTATGAATCCTTTGCTATGGGGATGCAGTTGAGTTGTATCGAACACCGTCCAGCTATAAACGTCAGTAAATTCTTCTCTGGTGTCGTAGCATGTCACTTGACCATGATGCTTGCCATTGTAATAAGGCACGAAATAAAGGAAGCGTCCATCGAAGCTACCATTGATGAACCCTTTGCTGTTCGGATGGACATGCGTGGTGTCATACAATAACCAACTGTAGGCACTCAGAAAATCTTGTCGAGTGTCATATCTGAGAACTTGACCAGATGGGGTGCCATTGTTACAGGGCACGAAATAGACATAACGGCCATCGAATAGGGCCCCGGCGTAGCCTTTGCTACGGGGGTCGATGTAGGTGGCGGTGTCGAGAAAAGTGACGTCTTCTTCTAAATAGGAAGGGAACATAATGAATAATGAATAACAGAAACTAAGTTTCTTGAAGAAACTTAGTTTCTTAGGTTTAGGAACTTAATTTTTGTCCATCTTCATACAACGTTTCAGGCGCAATATCTGCACCATTGGGATTCACCGTTTATTTTGCGGTAGTGATGCAAAAACTCGGTTTCTACCTATCGTTACCATCCCTACTCAATCCTAACCGTCAAATACCCAGGAAACGGTTGCACCAAACTTAAATCATTTTCCAATATCACCCTGTCGTAAACCTTTTCCACTTCTTTAAAATGATTGAACTTATAAGTCATGTACATCATTCGGTTCCGGTCATTGGAAATAAATTCGGCACGCAGACGCACTCCTTTATTCCGCGCTTCATTGCGAAGGTGATTAATCATTACCGTGCCCACGCCTCTGGACATCACGCGGCAAGACATCAGTAACAATTTGATAGTCCATACCTCCTTATCACATTCTATCAACAGTAACCCAATCTTGCCGTAAGTGCCATATTTGTCATCCAAGCCGGCAATGAACAGCAGATGTTGGTCCGATTGACGAAATTGGTTTAACTCGTCGTAGGAATAAGTATAACCCGTGGTATTCAATTGATTCGTGCGGACCGTCAACTCTTCGGCCCGTTTTAAATCCTCCTCCTTGGCCCGACTCAAGGTGAACACCATGTTCAGGGTGGCCAGAAATTCTTCCTTGGGTCCCACAAAACTGTCTTCCACTTGTTGACGATTCATATCGCTTAAATACATCCAGCGGCGTTTGGCAGAATCTTCCGTGATAAATTTGGGATTCAGGGGTGGCAAGTCCAACATAGTATGGAGGTCGGCAGCGTCAATACATAGCACTTGGGGTTGCGAGAAACTCACTTCCTCCCGTTCAAATGCCTGGTCATCAATAAACGCAAAGGTGTCAATACCAATGTTCAACTGCTTGGCTATCGTTTCAATATTTTGCGCTTTGGAGTTCCAGTTAATTTGAGGATACAGGAAGTATTCAGCTAATCCAAACGCTTGCAGTTTGGCCATCGCCGGGTCAAATTCATTTTTGCTGGCAATCGATTGTAGAATCCCTCGACTGTCTAGCGTCTTGATGATGTCAATGACACCTTCCCGTAGAGTCACCTGGTCATGTTCTAACAATACGCCATTCCAGACGGTGTTGTCTAAGTCCCAGACCACACATTTGACCTTTTTTTCACTTCTGGGATTGGAATTAGGATTGAGTTGCGTCGTCATGTCTTCTCGCTTTTCTCTTTTCTAAGAGGAAATTTTGATAACCTGATTTGGCGATAATAATTTGTTGCATTTGGGAACTGCCTTCAATAATCTCCATGATTTTGGCATCCCGCAGGTATCTTTGCACCGGGTAATCACTGCTACATCCATTGGCACCGTGAATTTGCACGGCATCACTGGCAACTTGGTTAATCATTTGGGAAGCAAAATATTTGGCTATCGATGTTTCCATAATCAAGGAAGGGTCGCCTTTGTCTTTCAGATAAGCGGCATGGTAACATAATAACCGGGCCGCTTTAATTTGAGTAATCATATTGGCTATCATCTGTTGAATCAGTTGATGGCCTTTCAAGAAACCGCCAAATTGTTTACGTTCCCCCGTGTAATACAGGCAAGCATCTAGGCAGGCTTGACCGCCTCCGACACAACCCCAGCCGACGCAGTAACGGCCATGGTCAAGGGCGGCGCCGGCGACATGAGAGAAGCCGAAACCGATTTTGCCGACGAGATGGTCTTCGGGAATGCGGCAGTCTTTCATCAAGAGTTGCGCTAACATGGCGGACCGAAAACCTAACAAGCCGTTAATCGGTAGGGTGGAGAAGCCAGGACGGTCTCGTGTCACCAAAAATGCGGAGGGTTTGCCTTCACATTGGGCGAAAATGAGAAATAGGTTGGCGACTTGACCAAATGAAATCCATTTCTTTTCGCCATTTAAAACATAAGCATTGTCAACATGAGTCGCCGTGGTTTCAATACTTTTAGCGTCGCTACCGACGTTCGGTTCGGTCAAACCAAAACCGCCAATGACTTCGCCCGTGGCTAATTTGGGGAGCCATTGCGTTTTTTGGGCGGGCGTTCCCCATTTTAACAAGGCTTGACAAACCATGCCATGTACGGTGATTAAACTGAGTAAGGAGGCACTGCCGCCGCCGATTTCTTCGCAGAGGAGACCGAAGGTGAGGGCGTCCATGCCAGGTCCTCCGTATTCGGAGGGCACGATGGCGCCTAAGTAACCTTGGTTGGCCAGTTTCTGAATCACTTCGGAAGGAATGCGTTCATCCTGGTCCCATTGGTCCGCATACGGGGCCATTTCTTGGGTGACAAAGGCGCGGAATTGTTCTTGGTGCTGTTTTTGTTGAGAAGTGAGTTCGAGGTCCATGTTTTAATGGAAAATGGAAAATGGAAAATGGAAAATGATTGATTTGACAACTTTTGAAAAGTTGTCAAATCTCTTTACTTCATTTTTCGTTGAATGAACCCCACAATCGCATTGAGGGTCCTAAAGTTGTCGTAATCAAGGTCGTCATTTTCCACCTTGACACCAAATTCTTTTTCGACGAAGAGTACCAGTTGCATGGCAAACAGGGAGTTGACTAATCCTGATGCAAACAGGTCGTCATCGTTTCCGACTTGGACACTAATAAATTGTGCCAGAAACGATTTCGTCTTCTCCAGAATGTCAGTTGTTGTCATCGTGTGTACCTTTATTTTATCGGCTTGACAGTTCCATAGAAACTAAGTTTCTTCAATTGTTAGCGCGTGGTTTGATAGGTGTAAAAACCTTGTCCACTCTTGCGGCCATGTAAGCCGGCATCCACCATCTTTTTTAACAGGGGACAAGGGCGATATTTGCTGTCATTGAAACTTTCATATAAGACTTCGATGGAATAGAGAATGGTATCTAATCCAATCAAGTCCGCGGTTTCCAACGGTCCCATTTTGTGACCAAAACAGTTCTTGAAAATGAGGTCCACATCTTGCGCCGTGGCCACTTGGTCTTGGACGAGGAAGATGGCTTCATTCACCATCAACATGAGGACGCGGTTGGAAACGAAGCCAGGGGCGTCGTTGACGAGAATGCAATCTTTGCCCATTTGGGCTAAGAATTTTTTCGCAATCTCAATCGTTTCCTCAGAAGTGTGGTAGCCACGAATAACTTCTACCGTCTTCTTCATGGGGACGGGATTCATGAAGTGCATCCCAATCACTTGCGCCGGGCGTTGAGTGGCAGAACCAATACGAGTGATCGAAATGGCAGACGTGTTCGCTGCAAACACACAACGGGGAGGACAGATGGCATCCATTTGAGAATAGATAGGTTTTTTAATCTCCCATTTTTCGATGACGTTCTCCACCACAAAATCGGCATCTTTAAATAACTGATAGTCCGTGGTGAAGGTGATTTTCTGTAAGGTATTGTCTAAGTTTTCGGCATTCTTTTTGTTAAAGAAACCTTGAAAACGAATATTGTTTCGAATTTCTTGTTTAGCACGTTCTAAAATGCTATCCGAAATGTCGATCAGGATGACGCGGTGACCTGTTTGCGCTAAGTTTTGTGCTACCCCAACGCCCATGACGCCGGCCCCGATAACACCAATGATTTGAAGGTCCATAATTTCTCTCTCAAATAATTAAGAAGTTGGAGTACGGAATTAATTCCGTTAAGTTGGAGTACGGAATTCATTCCGTTAAGTTGGAGTACGGAATTAATTCCGTTAAGTTGGAGTACGGAATTAATTCCGTTAAGTTGGAGTACAGAATTAATTCCGTTAAGTTGGAGTACGGAATTCATTCCGT
Organism: Thiotrichaceae bacterium; assembly: GCA_011391085.1. Classification (GTDB taxonomy): domain Bacteria; phylum Pseudomonadota; class Gammaproteobacteria; order Beggiatoales; family Beggiatoaceae; genus JAABRD01. The sequence continues at coordinate 50,988 of JAABRD010000021.1, forward strand.
TAAGTTGGAGTACGGAATTAATTCCGTTAAGTTGGAGTACGGAATTCATTCCGTTAAGTTGGAGTACGGAATTCATTCCGTACTTCCTCATGGTTTCCCCAGCCGGCGTTATTCCTTCACCTCTACCGCACTTTTCACCCTAAACAGCAACGGTTCCTTCTCGTCTGGAACATGGTGGAGGAGGATATTGAGGAACATATCCCCAAACGGCGTCTTGTAGGTGGCACAGGGAATCTGAGTCGTTAAGTCACCATCGATGATGGTAGCGGCGGATTTCCCTAACTCTTCACAACTCTTCTTGGGTGTGTGATTGGGCAAGATTCCAGTCAGCCAGTGCATGACGTTTAAGAGGAATTGCACATTGTGGGGCGCCTCGGAATTGTTCATACCCATCTTGAAGATGTTGGGTTCATTGCCAGCCAATTGGGCCGTCAACATCCCGGCCTCTCCCATCATCACCATGCGGCCTTTGCCGAAGTTTAAGGTCGCACCTTGCAACATCCCCTCGGCATAAGTGCTTGGGACTCCCAATACCTTGGGGTTAGTCTTGGATGGCCAGGTGTTGAAGTTTTGGTCGATGGGGAGAACTTGTTTAGCACCTTCCCCTAATACCATCAAGGGACGAATTTGAGTACCGGGTTTGGTCAAAAATGCTTCGCCGGTAAAGGACGTGACAAACTCAATTTTTTCAGAAGCGTCACGACCTTCGATGATGGGATGATTTTGGAGGTAACCATCTCCCGCTGGCACCGTGCTATCTTCGCGCCAAAACTTGATGAGGTTAGCATCGGGGGCCATTGGGTTTTGGAAAAAAGTATTCCGTACCGCATAGCCATTGCCCAGGATAAACCCAAACCGCAACGCCAGTTCCTCGGCGGCCCCTCCGAAGGGCAGATGGTCTGCGACTAACAGAAGGGAACCGCCCTCACTGACCCAATTCACCACGGCATCGATTTCATCTGTCGTGAAAGCAGAGGGGGTGGGGAGTACCCACTTTTCCATACCACCGCTGTTTGCTTCATTGATGGGGTTAGAAATGACTAAGACACCCACATCTTTGAGGACCTCTAAAGACAACTTTTCCTTCAGTCCCTCAACCAGATAACCATCTTTACGAAGCACTTTGGTGAAAGGCTGGAAGCGGCCATCCACGGTATGCCAATTGTAATGGGCTTCGTCAATCACCACACGCAGACCGGTTCCTTCTGGATAGGCTGGATTGGCAATGGGGGGATCGAAGTTTGGATCACCCAATTGGTCATGTTCTTGGGCATTCACCCAGGGCGACTGGATCACAAGTACGCTGGATAGCAAAGTCACAGCAACGGAGTTTAATATTCTCGTTCTCATAGGTGGTTCTCCTTAATATTTTTATGTTCCTCCCAACGGAGGGTTATGTTGATTTTTTATACACGAAGACCTCAAAGGTCTAGGTGTGAACGTCTTCTACAAACGGAAAAAGTCTATCAATATTTAATAACGTTTGTCAACTCTCTTTCAAAAATGATTTTACCCTACCCAAACACCACAGTCTTTAGTCAACCAAATTAAATCCGTCAAGAACGTGAATAGTCATCGAAATAGTAAAAAAGAAACTGAGTTTTTCAAAGAAAAACCCAGTAATGCCATGAAAACTAGACCCACTATAGGTAGTGATGCAATCTGGGTGAAATATCGCGCGGTTTCGCGTCGGTCTGGAACTCTGATTGAGATGATTAAATGAGGACTCTGAAAGGAGGCTTGACTAATCAGAGTTCAGACAAAGAACCCACACTGCCTCACTACCCCACTATATTCTGTATTTTAACTAGGATTTATAGTTGTCTATAAAGTTAGAAACAACATGCACGTTCCATTTGGTACAATGCGTTCTCTAATGTAAGGACAAAATGATAAAAAGTCGAGGGGCGTCAATTACCCATTCTGGTGGGTAATTTACTCAGTAATTTTTTTGAGTGTTTTTAGTGAGATTTGACAACTTTTAGAAAGTTATAGTGATATTCATCTACTTTTGTACCTTCTCGGTTTCCCTGTAGGGTGGATTAAGCGAAGCGTATCCACTAAATTCTATAACCCGTGGTGGATACGCTTTGCTTAATCCACCCTACATTTTAAATCAAAATGGTACAAAGGTGAATGAATATTACTATATCAAGTCACTTTACGCAAGGGGTGGTGAGAAACTAAGTTTCTTCCAGAAACTTAGTTTCTGTGTGTTGCGTAAGGTAAGTTATCAAATCTCAAACATTCCGACAGATTTGACAACTTTGTGAAAGTGGTTAACTTTCAAACATTTCTATGTTCACCCCATTCAACCAAAGTTTGCCCAAAACCGTCAACAAAAACGCCTCATCTGCCTGTTTGTCATACATGCTACGCAACGACGGCAAGACCACGCTTCCCTCACTTTGGGCAAACGCCGGATGTTGTAACACAAAACTCCCTAAACTTTGTCCTGGCCCCACTTCCAACAAAATCTGATTGGGCGTTTGTAACAGTTCTGTCACACCGTCGGCAAACCGTACCGTTTGATAAGTATGTTGCGCCCAATAATGCGGATCCATGGCTTGACTCTCCGTAATCCAAGTTCCCGTCACATTGGAGAGATATGGAATCTGAGGTGGTTGGAGAACGAACTGACTGATGACCTGAGTCAGCGGTTCTCGCAAGGAGACCAACATCTTGGAATGAAACGCCTGAGTCGTTTGAATGCGTCGACATAGCACTTCTTGCTGTTGCAATTGTTGTTCTAACTGCGCAATAGCTGAAGGGGGACCCCCTACTACGCATTGCGAAGGTGTACTGATGATGGCAATCGACAACTCTTCTCCCAACAGGGGGAGGATTTTGGTTTCCGGCCACGGCACGGCTAACATAGTCCCGGCGGGCATCTCTTGGATCAATTTCGCCCGTTGGGTGACTAGTAGCAAACTGTCTTGCAAATTCATCACTCCAGACAAACAAGCGGCTACATATTCACCAATGCTGTAACCAATCATGGCTTGTGGTTGGATTCCCCAGTGCATCCATAATTTGGCCAAAGCGTATTCTATCATAAACACGGCCGGTTGCGAGAAAATCGTGCGATTCAAAGTTTGCGTCGCCTCGTCAGCAGGACCGCGGTTAAACATCTTCTTAAAATCAAACCGTGGTGTCTTCCCACTCTCCGCCGGTTCCGCCGTGTTAGGATAGAGGATGTTGCGCAAATCTTGACCTAGCAATGGTAACAAAATGTCGCAACATTCATCCACCTGTTGTTGAAAATAGGCATCGGTCTGATAGAGACCTTTCGCCAAGTTAACATAGTGGTCCCCTACGCCGGGGAACATGAAACGAATTGGCCGGTGCCGAGAATCACAAATGGTAGTCATCACCCGTTTTGGATCTAACGTTTGCAGAGATTGAATCGCCTCCTCAGTGTTCTGACATACCAAGGCGCGACGCTGAGGAAACACTTGACGTTCTCGCAACTGTCGGGCAACGTCTGCTAAATCAACCGCTGGTTGTTGCAGTTGTTCAATCAGTTGGGTGGTGACAATTTCTAACTCCGGTGCTGACGAAGCCGAGAGGAGGAGTAACTTACTAGCGGATAGCGGATAGTGGATAGTGGATAGTGGGGGAGAGGCTTCCGCTGTCTTCTCCTCTGGAACTATTGTATTTTTTGTTATAGCGTCCTTTTCAGAAGAGATGAGGGGCGTTTCCACCGGTGTGATAACCTCTTTCGGTTCCGCAGGAGGTGTGGGTGACACCGTGGTTTTGGGGATGTCATTTTGCGGTGGAATATCAAGGAGTGGTTGCGGTTTAGACAGAGTCACTCCCCCACGTTTTTGCAAAAAGGCCAATTGTTGAGACACCACTTGAGAGACCGCCTCGGAAGCAGCTTGCAATTGTTGACTCATCAGGCGGGCCAGAGGAGGTGTAACGGGCGAGTTTAGCTTTCCTAAACCTTGAAGGTTTAGGAAAACTGGGGAAGTGTCTAGCTTTGGAATCGTCGGTGGAGTGGATGTCGCCGCAGGCGCCACCGGTTCTGATTTGACTTCCAAAGGAGTCGGGGTCGCTTCAGACGTGGAAATTGCTGGAATCTCCAAACTCGTTTTGGGTTCCCCAACTTGCAACTCCTCCTTAGAAATCCAATACCGTTGCCGTTGAAACGGATAAGTTGGCAAAGGCACCCGCTGTCTGGAATAGTTTTTATCGAAGGCCAACCAATCAATATTAGCCCCTTGCACATACAAACTTGCCAAACTCTTTAACAATCCTTGCCAATCCGATGTTTCCTTGGTCAAACCAGATAACCACAGCACCTCTTGCACGGGTGAAACAGCAGAGGAACCCAGTTCTAAGAAACAATTATAACCTTTCTCAAGCAACGTAGTGAGAGGTTGCGAAGAACTGACAAATAGTAGCTTTGCGGAGGAACGATTCGCAGGTAAGGGAAGACCCTGAGTGACCCCTTGCAGTCCTTGTTCTAACGTGATGATACCTGCGACACACGCCGCTACATACTCACCCACACCGTGCCCAAACACCGCCGTCGGTTTGATTCCCCAGGCTTGCCATAACTCCGCCAACGCATATTCAATCACAAAGGTTGCCACGGGTGACAATTCTTCAGTAGCAGACCAAAAATTCAATCTGGAGTGCGGAATTAATTCCGTACTCAATCTGGAGTGCGGAATTAATTCCGTACTCCGCGTTAATGAGTTATCCATAGCCGGGCGTAACAATTCCTGACAACGTTCCACCGTCTGCCGAAAACTCGGTTGCGTTTCATACAATTGTTGCCCCATTCCGGGATACCCATTTCCACTAAACACAAAAGCCGTCTTCAATGGTTTTCTATTCGTCAGACCTGACAGGTTTAAAAAAACTGTCAGGTCTTTCGTAACCTCTTTAGTTTCCACCAAAGCCGTCAATTGATGTTGCAACTGTTCATCAGAATCCACCACCGCGGCAAACCGATAGTTAAAATGAGAACGCCCGGCATTCGCGGTGAAACAAATATCTGCCAATTCTGCCTTGGTTGGCGATTGCAAATACGTTTGATAAGATTTGGCTAATTCTCGCAACGCTGACTCACTCTTAGCAGACAATGTGAACAGGTTCTGAGGACGTTCCACACTCTTTTCCACAGGGACTGGTAGAGGTGCTTCTGCTAACAAAACATGCGCATTTGTACCTCCCAATCCAAACGAACTGACACCTGCTAGACGACGTTGCTTATTACGTGGCCAAGGAAGCACTTCTAAAGGTATTTTGGTAGGCAACCGGTCCCAACTGATATGTGGATTGGGGGTCTTAAAATGCAAATTAGGCGGAATTTCTTCATGTTGCATCGCCAATACCGTTTTGATGACCCCTGCCATTCCTGCCGCGGCATTTAAATGACCAATATTCGTCTTGACGGCGCCCAAAATCAATGGTTGGTCAGCAGGACGTTTGCCAAATACCGAAGCCAGTGCCCCTATTTCAATCGGGTCACCTAACGAGGTGCCGGTACCGTGGGTTTCCACATAACTCACCTCTTCTGGATTGACCTTGGCCCTGGTTATCACCTGCCGAATCAGATTTTCTTGGGCTTGTTCATTGGGCACGGTCAGACCACTGCTTTGCCCATCATGATTGACGCCAGCAGACAAAATTAAACCATGAATATGATCTCGTTGGGCCTGCGCTTCTGACAGCCGTTTCAGAATCAGAACGCCACACCCTTCCCCTAAAACAAAACCATCTGCCGAGGCATCGAACGTTTTGCAGTGTCCAGACGGTGAAAACGATTGACTTTTGGCCAAAGAAACGTGAAATTCGGGGGAGAGAGTCAATTGTGCCCCGCCCACGATTGCCATATTGCATTCTTGCGTCCGCAAACTTTGACAAGCCAAATGAAGGGCCACCAGGGAGGAGGAACAAGCGGTATCAACGGCTAAACTAGGTCCCTGAATACCCAAAAAATAAGACAAACGTCCACATGCGAAGGAGAAACCATTGCCCGTGATTGTATAGGTATCGAGTTTCTCTGGATTGCCACCCACTTGCCAGTAGCCATAGTTACCAAACGTAATGCCCAAAAACATCCCCGTTGGCTTTCCAACTAACTGGGCCGGTGACTGACCGGCATTTTCCAACGCTTCCCAACTCACTTCCAATAATAAACGATGTTGCGGATCCAGTTTAGTGGCTTCGCGTGGTGAAATGCCAAAAAAATGGGCATCAAATTGGTCAATGTTGGTTAAGAACCCGCCAGTTCGCATATTGATTTTGCCAGGGACATTTGGATTGGGATCATAGTAAGCCAACGAGTCCCACCGTTCAGGCGGAACTTCTATCACGGCATCGCGACCTTCTCGTAACAGTTCCCAAAACGCTTCGGGATGATTGGCGTTGGTGGGGAAGCGACAAGCCATCCCAATAATCGCAATCGGTTCATTCTGGGCGCGTTCTAGCGCATCCAATTTAGCACGCATTTCTTTTAAAGCATACGCGGCTTTTTGTAGAGGAGATAATTGTTCGGTTCGTTCCATAGTTTAATGGATAATGGATAATAGGGTCTGGATTAGAGGTAGCAACCGCAAGCCTTCAACCAGTGGCAACCGCGGGACTAGAGGCTTCAGCCGGTGGGAGTTAGCACGTTTTCAGGTAAGGAGTGAACCCACCACCGGCTGAAGCCTCTAGTCCCGCGGTACCTTTTTGGGATAAGTTCAAAGAGTTGGACTCCCATATTCTAACATTTTACCTCCCCTTTAAATGAAAAATAACTTCTGAATAAGCCCCTTTATCTTTTTCTGTACGATTTAAGACGGGACGCCGATATTGATGAACCATCTGGAGATTCGCTGTCTCCGCAATCTGTGGATAAAAATTATACTTGTCGTTAGCCACCAAAAAGATGTCGAAGTCCTTGGCTAAAAAGGGTTGGCAATGAATCAGAACATTAGCCATTCTTTCGACATATTCCTGTTGGGCTTTTTTCGTTTGTTTTTTGGACAATGCCCCAATTTCTTGTTCATCGTGGCGTTCCAAACCAAATAACTCATACGCATACGCATGTTGTTCATGGTAGTCAATCAGCCCGACATACGGAGGACTGGAAAAGATACCACGGATTTTTTGCCCGTTGGCCAACCTAGCAAAGGTAGGATGTGCTTGTTCCAATTGAGAAAAAACATCTAGCGTTTCCGAGTTGCCACTCAAGCAAATTTGATAAGTATTCGTGCGCAGTTTGGCAAATTCGGCGAGACGCTGTAACGTGTTTTTACTATATCGTTTCCACCATGATAACATCGAAAACAACGGTTTGCAAATTTTACCATGTTTCGCACAGTAATAAGTGGTGTTAACTGGATCGACTAACGTCGCCAAATCCGCATGAGTCGTGGCCCTGCAACTGCGAATGGTGCGGCTTAGGATGAGTGCTAATACTGGGTAAAGCGGGGAAGATTGAACGGTTTGAAGTTGCTTAAACACGAAGTCAATCTCTTGGCGAACAGGAGGTAAATACCATTTGTCCAAAAAAGTATCTTGCCGGGTTGGTTCAAGCGTTATCCCAAATTCCGACACTAGCCGCTGATACTCAGCCAACACAATGGGTTCATGGTGGGCCGCATATTGTCGTTCCTCAATCTGCCGCTGGCGAACCTTAATTTTAAATTCTGGCGAAGGAAAATATTGACGGTTATACTCGTTCAAAAATTCGGCTAAACGGTCTTCAAAAAGGAGATGTTTCTCGTTTTCCACAAACTGTTCCAGGGCTTCTGTAATCTCTTCCAAATGAGAGTACAACGTTGTCAAATCTACCGGTTGCACCTTCGTATTGGCCATCCAGGTGTTAAACGTCGAAATGTCAATGCCAATGGCATGAAGCCCTAATTCATTGGCTTGTACCAACGTAGTGCCACTGCCACAAAACGGGTCTAACACGATGTCACCGGGTTGGAAGAAAGTTTGCCGTTTACATTCATCGGTGTGGTCATCTAAGAAGTATTCAACCAATTGCGGAATGAACTTGCCCTTGTAAGGATGCAAACGATGCACATGTTTGGTGGTTTCCGCTTCTTTCAGGTGTTCAAAACTCAACGTCCAATTGAGGTCGTCACCCAACTGTTGTTTCCAATTGGTTTGCCGTTGACCATAGTAGGATTGATAATAGTCAATCAGCGTTTGCCGATCAACGAGAATGGTGCCATTTTCGCTGAGTTTCGGAATCCTCCCGTAGTTGAGAAGGTAGGAAATATTAGAAGCGGTGACGTTCTTCTTGAGGTATTCACTGGCAAAGGTGGCGGCTTCTTGAATGGTTAAGAGTGGGTTCATGGTAAGTGGTTTTGTCCTTATAATGCTTGTTTGATTGGTACAAGCTGGTTGGTTTTAGAGGAATACTACTGGACTAACCGCCGCGGACCTGACATGGTAGGAACGCGGCGAAAATAGAAAAGTATCTAAAGCAAATTCCATCTTGCCCCTTTTCCTAAATTACAGTCTGTACACAACGTGCGTAAATTCTTAAAGCGATTGGTGCCTCCTTTGGAAACGGGAATGATATGGTCCACTTGTAATTCTACTGGTGTTGAGGAATTGGCCGAACGGCCACAAATGACGCATTTGTGACCATCTCGTTCTAACACTCGATACCGTAGTGATTTGGAAATAGGTTGGCGTCGATAGGGACTGGCTGGTTTGGCGCCAACGAGTTCGCGTAAAAAAGTACGCACAGCGGTTTGGAAGACATTAGGTTTTTTTCTGGCCATTGTCCTCACCTTGTTTGTCGTCAGTCCGTTTAATCTTCTGGCGGGCCAAAGAAGCCCATTCTGAGACGGTATTGGCCGCTTGAGTGGCAGCATTACTGACCGTATCAGTGACAACCGCTACTGTAGAAGGTTGATTGGGATCAGTAGAGGTTGGAGAGTCAAGCAATGCTTTCTTCACGCCATAGGCGGCAGTGCCCACTACTGCACCAGCTGCAACCACAGGTAACATTCCAATGCCTACGGCAGTGCCCATAAAGGCCAATCCCATTCCACCAACCACATAGGAAACCCCGGCACCTGCCAAGGCACCACCGCCGGCAAACTTGCCTAACTCTTTGGCATTGTCTAAAGTACTGGGAGACGAGTGAGTTTCTTTTGAATGATTAGGATAGTCCGTCATATTTTGTTTATTTCCTCTTTATAATTACGTTAATAATATAGAAGGTTATTTGACCTTGCGCTATTTGTTGAGTGACCGCCTGCGTCATGCACTTTGTCATTACCTTTCAACATCAATTATAGACCCATAAATAAACCTAACTCAATGGCAATCAATGAATTTTTCTTTGTCTTTATTTGCCATGTTATCTACTTTTCAGAAATTTTATAAAAAATATTGTCGTAATTCCTATTGACTCCTATTTGTCAAATCAAGTACACTCACTTTTGAATAAACTATACATTAAGTATACGTTTTGCGGATTTGTCTGTCACTATTGACAAACCGTGGTAAAATCCGGTATAATCGAGACAGTTTTAGATAAACCTATTGATTTTCATAGACTTCAATACTCGACATCCACTCATTAGGAGGGCTATTACATCGTCACAACAGAAAAACGCACTCGCATTAACGAAGAAATTAACGTAAACAAAGTGCTTCTTATCGATGCTGAGGGTCAAAAAATTGGGGTTATTTCGACCCGAGATGCGCTACTCAAAGCACAAGAAGCCGAACAAGATTTGGTGGAAATTGCACCCCATGCGAAACCACCGGTGTGCCGTATTATGGATTATGGCAAGTATTTGTTTGAGGCAAACAAAAAACGCCATGCGGCTAAGAAAAAACAGAAACAAGTCCAGGTCAAGGAAGTCAAATTGCGACCAACAACGGACGATGGTGATTATCAGGTGAAGTTGCGAAGCCTGATACGTTTCTTAGAGGAAGGAGATAAGGCCAAAATTACTTTGCGCTTTCGTGGCCGAGAGATGACCCATCAAGATTTGGGGCAACAGTTGCTAAAGCGTTTGGAAACTGACCTGGCAGAATATGGTATTGTGGAACAACATGCCAAACTTGAAGGGCGTCAGTTGGTGATGCTGATTTCTCCTAAAAAACTCCAAAACTAATTTTTAACACAAACACATACCCCTAAATGGAGTATTACGATGCCAAAACTGAAAACCAACCGCGGGGCGGCGAAACGCTTTAAAGGCACTGCTAGTGGTGGATTTAAACGTAGTCAAAGCTTCCGTCGCCATATATTGACTAAGAAGAGTACCAAGCGTAAACGTCACTTACGTGCCCCTATATTGGTAAATCATGCCGATGAGGGTATGATTCGACATTTATTGCCTTACTCGTGAGGAATCAAGAACATGCCAAGAGTGAAACGTGGCGTCACGGCACGCGCCAGACATAAAAAGATTTTGAATGCTGCCAAAGGTTATCGAGGTTTCCGCAGAAGCGTGATTCGTATTGCTAAACAAGCGGTTACGAAGGCGGGCCAGTATGCCTATCGGGACCGCAAACAGCGGAAACGTCAGTTTCGTAGTTTGTGGATTGCCCGGATTAATGCGGCAGCACGACAGTGCGGTTTGTCCTATAGTCGGTTGATTGACGGTTTATGTAAAGCAGGCGTCGAAGTTGACCGGAAAATGCTTGCCGAATTGGCCGTCTTCAACAAAGAAGGGTTTGCCGCATTGGCAGAGAAGGCGAAGGTGGCGGTGGCTTAACATCTCAAAGAAACTAAGTTTCTTTAAGAAACTTAGTTTCTCGTTTCTCGTTCCCACGCCGGCGCGTGGGAACGAGGGAAATCCGACCGCTGGACTAGAGGCTTTAGCCGGTGACGTGCCCCGTTATCCGGCTAAAGCCTCTAGTCCGGTGGTTCCCCCTGGAGGGGTGATGCCTGGCTTAACAATATCAGGGCTGCTTGGCAGACTTCTACAGGCGTTTTGCTGTCTATTAGGGTCTCTAGCAATTTTTCTACAACCTGTTTTTCGATGTTGCGTGTAATAAAAACGATTTGGGTCCGACGTTCTGTGGTGGGCCACGCATCTAAGGTGACGGGGGGTTGCAAAGTATGTTGAACGCCTTGAATGAGGACGGGTAACTCGGTTTCATACGTGTAGGCAATGCCTTTGATACGCAGTAAGTCTTGACCGCGCAAGCGCGTCAGTTGTTGAATCCAGCGTTCTAAAGTCAGCCAATGCAAAGGTTCGTTACGTTCGATGCAGAAGGTTCGAATATAAGCATCATGTCGGAATGTCTGTTCAGAGGATTTCGGTGGAAATATTTGACCCTGTCTCTCTGGTTGCAGATTCAAGTAGGCATCGGCTTTTAGCCAATGTTCTGCCTGAAGCTGGAAATGGGTATGATGATAAGCGTGAGTCTTCAACAAGGTGGTTGCTTCCAACGGTGGTCCAAGGAGATTGGTGGCATATATCACCGCGGTAGGATTCAGACGTTGCAGACGTTGGGTTAAGCCGTCCAAAGTGGCCTTCTCTACCAAGTCAATTTTCGTCAGGACGAGATGCTGGGCAAGGGCGGCTTGTTTGACCGATTCTTCAAAGTCGTCCAATTGTTTATCTCCATACAAGGCGTCTATCGTCGTGATGACTCCTTCTAAACGATAATGGGCAGCCACCCAGGGGTCGGTACTTAACGTCCGCAGAATGGGAACGGGGTCTGCGATGCCCGTGGTTTCTAGGAGAATTTGTTGAAAGGGAGGAAGGTCTTGACGCTGGCGTCGTTCAAAGAGTTCCTCCAAAGTCTTCAGTAAATCGCTACGCACCGAACAACAGAGGCAACCGCCTTCCAACAACAGAATGTCTTCCGTGGTTGCCTGTACCAAAAGGTGATCAATTCCAATTTCTCCAACTTCGTTCACAATCACGACGGTTTGTTGCATTCCTGCCTGGGGTAACAATTGATTCAACAAAGTGGTTTTGCCACTGCCCAGAAAGCCTGTAATGACGTGAATGGGTATGCGAAAATAAGAGTTTTCTCGAGGTAAAATCTTCATGGCCGAGGGAGGCTGTTACAATCCCGATTCAGAGGGTGGATAGATATGATAATCGCCATTTTTGAGAATTCCGCAAAACATTCCTTCTGGGACTTGCGGGACGGCATCATAATGATAGAGAAGACATTTTTTTTGGATTTCGGGATCCAATTTGTTGATTAAATCGGAAACATGCGGATGAACGCCTGACGGGAACGGGGAAGTTTCGCAATCCATGTAAATTTGGTTCGCCCGCTTGTAGTGTCCCACCAATTGGGGAGGAATCGCAGATTGAATGTCGGTGGGCATCAAGACATTGTAACCGCTGGAATGTTGCAAGCTAATTCCATAACTGGGCATTTCCTCAGAACTGGAAATAACGTGCATGGCAAACAGAGGAGTCAACGTCCATTCCCCGCCTCCATCTTGAAAGACATGCGTTTTAGTTTGCCCATTGCGCCGTTTGCCGATGATATGGACATCAAAGTAGGTATCCAGAGTGACGTCGGGGACCCCTTGCAACGTGTCTAAACCAGGTCCTAGCGCACGCTTTAAAGGTTTCAACACTTTTTTGTGAATCAACAGGTCGGGTTTAGTATTGCCAGGCGGAATGGACCCCCATTGCGGTTCCAAAAACAGCTTGTCGGCAATGAATTGTTTATTCAGCCATTCCACTTTTGCAGGCACATAGAACGGATTAAAAAAAGTCGTCAGGGACATATACTCCATGCCCCCAATATGGTCGTTGTGTGGATGCGAAATATACACGCCGTCTATATCCGAGGAAGTCAATCCAAGTCCCTTGAGGGCGTGTCTAGCATCTCCTCCCATGTCCACCAGCAAACGATATGGACTTTTCCCGCGTTTGCCTGGCATATCAAATTCAATCAGGAAGTTAGATTGCCATTTAGGCAAATAGACCGATTGACTCAATCTATTAATTTCCGCGGCAATCGCCTCTTCAGACGCTTCTTTAAATTCGGTTGTTCGTGCTATTTTTAAAGCCATTTCAATGGCCTGTTTGGAAGAAATAGCTTTTTCAAAAGTTCCTGTGGCAAATGCCGAATGAACTCCTATCGCAATGATTTTCATTGGCTTCTCCTTTGGTTAATAATTAAACTGTCGGATGTTGGTCCAAAACGTGTTTTAGACGGTCCAAAACGTGTTTTGGACTCCGTTTAAATTGATGTATACTTAATTTTGATTGGCATCAGGTATGCAAATCTTTTTAGAGACTGAGTGAATTGAATAAATTAAATGAAGACTTATGCAACCACACTACAGAATCTAAGTTTCTTTAAGAAACTTAGATTCTCGTCGCCATTTCTCGTTAAACCCTGAATTTTAAGACACGCAATTTTTTGCAAATTCGTATGTTTCAGATGAGGAAAACATTTATGTCACATCACCTTGATGACCGTCTTTACTATAGAAAAATGACACGCCGCGATTTTTTATGGCTGACCTCTATCACTACCGCTAGTATGGCTATCACTGGATGCGCTGTCAATCCTGTCACAGGCAAAAGCGAATTTATGTTGGTCTCGGAAGCCAGTGAAATTCAGCTAGATAGACAAAATTCGCCCCATCAATTTTCCGCTGACTATGGTGCAGTTCAAGACCGTCCACTGAACCATTATATCACTCAAATCGGTCAAAATTTGGCAAGTCATTCTCATCGTCCGCGAATGCCGTATTCATTTCGTTGTGTGAATGCCACCTATGCCAATGCCTATGCTTTCCCCGGCGGTAGCATTGCTGCTACTCGTGGCATTTTAATAACACTCAATAATGAGGCAGAATTAGCGGCCCTCTTGGGTCATGAAATTGGCCACGTCAATGCCCGTCATACCGCCTCCCAAATGAGTACCAATTTACTGCTTGGGGCCGCCCTCGCGATTGGCACCGTGTATGTAGAAACTAAACATAAAAAATATGCCCCTTGGATAAAACTTGGTGGTCAAATTGGGGCGGGGATGTTACTAGCACATTATAGCAGAGACAATGAACGTCAAGCGGATGCACTCGGTATGGAATATATGACACGAGTCGGCTATAACCCAACTGGCATGGTGGGACTGATGGAGGAACTTAGGAAAATGTCCAAACATCAACCTAATCTCATTGAAACCATGTTTGCCACTCACCCCATGAGTGAAGAACGCTATCAAACCGCCAAAGTATCTGCAACGACGGCTTATCGTGCCGCCCAAAAGTTCTCCTTGAATCAAGAACGTTACTTAGACAACATCGCCAATCTTCGCGCTATCAAGGGTGCCATTGAGGCCCTGCAACAGGGGGACGGGGCCATGAAAGACGAAGAATTTGACCAAGCAGAACAATATTTTCGCAAGGCTTTGAAACGGGCCCCTGATGACTATGTAGGCTTGGTGATGATGGCCAAATGTCAGATTGCCCAAGAAGAACCAGAGGAAGCGATGGAATATGCCGAACATGCCAAACAGGTTTATCCCACAGAAGCCCAGGCATATCATCTCAACGGGATTGCCCAAATGATGAATGATGATTTTGAAACAGCCTATCATGAATTTAAACGATATGAAAAAATCTTGCCAGGCAATCCGAATACGTTTTTCTTAAAGGGGGCTGCCCTTGAAGGGATGCAACAGAAAGATGAAGCGGCATCCCAATACTCCCGTTATCTGCAACTTACCAATGATGGCGAACAAGCCGAACATGCCCGTAACAAATTGATTCAATGGGGATATATTAAGCAAAAGTAAACGGTGTGCAAAATAACGGTTGGAGTACGGAATTCATTCCGTGGCCGTTGGAGTCCGGAATTCATTTGGAGTCCGGAATTCATTCCGCTGCCGTTGGAGTACGGAATTTATTCCGCTGCCGTTGGAGTACGGAATTCATTCCGCTGCCGTTGGAGTACGGAATTCATTCCGTGGCCGTTGGAGTACGGAATTTATTCCGTGGCCGTTGGAGTACGGAATTCATTCCGTTTCCGGCGGAATAAATTCCGTACTCCAACAGCTAAACACGGAATAAATTCCGTACTCCAACAGCTAAACACGGAATAAATTCCGTACTCCAACAGCTAAACACGGAATAAATTCCGTACTCCAACAGCTAAACACGGAATAAATTCCGTACTCCAACAGCTAAACACGGAATAAATTCCGTACTCCAACGGCCATAACCATTACCTGTACAATATCACCTTCAATTCTGATTCCGACAAATTGACACACGAACCAACACCTCAACCCGGATAATTTAACATGACCCCTGAACAAGAATTAGAACTAGAACAACCAACCAATTCTGACAGTACCTCTGAAGAACCAGCTACCTCTGAACAAGAAAACATCCCAACTCTTGACGAGATACTCGCCAGTTCCATGATTCAGGAAGACACTAAACCCGCTACTCTCCCTGAAGACCCCTCATCTCCTTTGCAAGCAGAGGATGCCTCTTCAGAAGCCTCCCAAAGCAGTAATACGGGACTTATTTCTTACAAAGATGCTTTGCCCAATATTATTCACGTTTTACCCCTCTCCAATCGTCCCTTCTTCCCACATCAAATCATTCCGTTAGTGGTGGAAAGCGGCCCCTGGGCTGAAACGGTTAAAGCCATTGCCAATTCGCCCCAGAAAATTATCGGGTTGATCTTATCCAAAAAAGACAACGTGAATGACGTTCAAACCGAAGATTTTCACCTCATGGGCACCGCCTGTCGCCTCCACCGCATTGCCCAAGCCGAGGATAAACTCCAAATTGTCGTCGAAGGACTTGAACGGTTTCGCATCGAAGACTGGGTCTCCTCGCAACGCCCCTTTGTGGTCCGGGCCTCCTTTCATCCGGAAACCCGGTATGACCATGTCGAAGAAATCAAACCTTATGTTCTAGCGGTGATTAACACCATCAAAGAATTACTTCCTCTCAATCCCCTTTACAACGAAGAACTGAGATTCTTTCTGGAACGGTTTGGTATTGAAGAACCTTCGCCACTGGCTGACTTTGCGGCCAGTCTGACCACTTCTACTAAAGAAGAACTGCAAGATATTTTAGACACGACCCATATCCTCAAACGCCTGGAAAAAGTTCTTCTCCTCCTCAACAAAGAATTGCAATTGGCCAAAGCCCAGGTAGAAATTCGCAAGCAGGTGGAAGAAAAAATGCAAAACCAGCAACGCGATTTTTTCCTGCGTGAACAACTCAAAGTGATTCAAAAAGAGTTGGGCATTGAAAAAGATGACCGCACGACCGAAATTGACAGGTTTCGTAAACGTCTTAGCGAACTCAAAGTCCCCGAAGCGGCCCAAAAACGCATTGATGATGAAATTGAAAAAATGTCGATGCTAGAAGTCGGATCTGCCGAATACGCAGTGACCCGCAACTATCTGGACTGGCTAACCCTCATGCCCTGGGGCAAACATTCAGAAGATAAACTCGACCTCCCTCATGCCCGTGAAGTGTTAGATGCTGACCACGAAGGTTTAGAGGACGTGAAAGACCGCATCATGGAATTTCTCGCCGTCGGCAAACTCAAAGGCAGCATCAACGGCACTATTCTCCTCCTCGTAGGCCCCCCCGGCGTCGGCAAAACCTCCATAGGACGTTCCATTGCCAACACCGTTGGACGCACCTTTTATCGCTTCTCGGTGGGCGGCATCCATGATGAAGCCGAAATCAAAGGCCACCGTCGCACCTACATCGGTGCCATGCCGGGCAAATTTATTCAATCCATGAAAGAAGTCGAACATGCTAATCCGGTTATCATGTTAGACGAAATTGACAAAATTGGCGCAAACTATCGGGGCGACCCGGCCTCGGCCCTGTTAGAAGTGCTGGACCCCGAACAAAATGTTGACTTTCTGGACCACTACTTAGATGTCCGCTTTGACCTCTCCAAAGTTCTCTTCATCTGCACCGCCAATCAACAGGATACCATTCCGGCCCCTCTTTTGGACCGCATGGAAGTTATCAAACTCTCAGGCTATCTGGCCAGTGAAAAACTCAAAATTGCTAAAAAACACCTGGTCAAAAAACAACTTGATAAATCCGGCTTGCAAGCCGACCAAATCCTCCTCCCCGATGACTGTCTAGCCAAAATCATTGAAGATTATGCCAGAGAAGCAGGAGTACGGAGTCTCGAAAAACGCATCGGCACGATTACCCGGAAAGCCGCCCGAAAATTCTTGGAAGGTGCCACCCTTCCCATCGCGGTCACCCCTGATAATCTCAACGATTATTTAGGCAAACCTCTCTTTGAGAATGAGAAAGCCATCAAAGGCGTGGGCGTCGTCACGGGACTGGCCTGGACCCCCATGGGCGGTGCCACCCTTAGCATCGAAGCCATCTGCGTTCACAAATACACTCGTGGCTTCAAACTCACCGGTCAACTGGGCGACATAATGAAAGAATCCGCAGAAATTGCCTACGGTTACGTTATCTCTCAAGGAGAAACGTTTGGCGTTGACAAAAACTATTTTGAAAACGCCTTCGTCCACCTTCACGTCCCCGCCGGCGCCACGCCCAAAGATGGCCCCAGCGCCGGTATTACCATGGCCAGTTCGTTACTCTCGTTAGCCAAAGGTCAAGCCGTCGACAAAATTATGGCCATGACTGGCGAACTAACCCTCACTGGCCAAGTTCTCCCCGTTGGTGGCATTCGTGAAAAAGTCATTGCAGCAAGAAGAGTCAAAATTTACGATTTGATTCTCCCCGAAGCCAATCGACGTGACTTTGATGACTTGCCAGGGTATGTCCGAGAAGGAGTGAACGTGCAGTTTGTGAAAGAATATGGGGAAGTGGCTAAACTATTATGGTAACACCTTCCCACTAGAAACAAAGTTTTTTCGTCAAAACAATGCTTTGTCACCGCGTTCCCAGGAGTCCAAAGCATAGCTTTGTCCGGGTCCCAAACACCGCGTTCCCAGGAGTCCAAAGCGTCGCTTTATACAGGTCCCAAACAAAGCGACGCTTTGGACTCCTGAACCACACTACCTGTTCCTAACATAGGCGCGTGGGACGGAGTTTCTGACTACAAATTATGATCACCATGTTAAACCGTATGTTACAAAACGAATGGCTTGAGTGTAAAGGTTTGATTACCGATGCAATTGAAATGCTAAAGCATGACAAGCGATTTAGCCTCTTTCTCGGTTCAGTCATCATTGGTCTAGGACTCAGTTATTCCGTGGTTTATTTTTTCCACCTCATGAGTGCCTATCTAGTGATACACTATGGTCGAAAATGGATTCGTACCCCCACAATCCGAAACCACCTGAAACAACCTACACCATTCTATGGATTCTTCTTTTTCATGGTCGGATGGTTTTTACTTTCCACCGTTTGGGCCACTGATAAAGGGGCTGCCCTGTATTTCACCACCTACTTGATTTTGGGAAGTTTTATTGCGCTATCCGTGGCCTGGTATGTGAAAAGTATACAACAACTCAAATATGTGTTGACGTGCATAGCACTGTTTTTATCTCTGGAAATCCTCGTTTCGTTATTGGAAGTGGTTACCCCATTCCGCTGGCCTATTTCCAGATACTCATTTCTTCTCCCCTACTTTGGCCGACCACTGTACCTAACGCCAGAGGTTCTCGCGGATTTGTTGCAAACGGCGACTCCACAATACATTTTCTCCTTGCCTACTGGATTTCAATGGAATCCCAACAATTTAAGCGCCGTGATGTGCCTATTGTTTCCCTTTGCCTTAATCATGAAAAACCAATGGATGAAACTATTTTTCACGGTATCCATCATCATCATCGTCGTGGCCGCCAGTGCGCGATTGTGTTTTATAACCTTGTGTGTGATATTTGTGTTGTACCTTCTGGCATTTGCACAGAAACTTTGTTTCTCCGGAGAGGTAGCAAAAAGAAATGCCGTCAATGGGTTTCTCCTCTTGCTACTTAGTTTTATTGCCACGGACGGCTTTTATTATGTCTGTCTGGACCATAAGAAAATTCATGACCTAGCGTTTATCAGTGCCTGTGAAGTGCCGTATACAGAATTATGGACCAGCAATTCGGTGAACGTGCGAGTGCAGTTGCTTCAACAAGGTTGGCGGTTATTTAAAGACCACCAAGTGTTAGGTGTGGGGGCTGGAAATTCCAAATTCTTGATTGCCAAGCAAGGTGGCGTTGGCAAAGAACAAATTAACGACCTACATTTCTTTTGGTTAGAATTGTTAGTAGATGGCGGACTCGTCTTCTTTTCAGGATTCGTCTTCTGGTCACTGGCCATGATGAAAAGATTATTCGACATTTACAGAAAATTGGAGGACGAGTTACTAGGTTCCTTATCCATGGCTGCTTGCATCGGCTTGATAGGTTTTGGCCTCGCAGGAATCAGCCCAAGTTCCGCGGTATATTTGTTGCCCATGTATTTGTTTTGGGGAATTTGTCTGGCGCTGATAAATCTGTCTGCCATTGCTATGGAAAAGAGAGTCGAGATTTAAAACTAGGACTGACGCAACCGTTTTTGTAACTATTTGATTTTACACACCATCACCCCCCTGCCCCCCAATGCCATTAAGTTCGGGAGTTGAAGTGGCGAACGAATTAAACTACAGGTGGACTAGAGGCTTTAGCCGGAGGCGGGGCCCCGCGATTTCAATTATGTTCCGCCCCCACAGGCGTTAGCCTCTAGTCCACCTATATTTTAATTTCGGGGGCGGTTTTCCTTAACTGAATGGCATTGCGGCGACAGCCTCCACTCCACTACTACCACACTACCCGTTTTCAAACCTCAATCCTCCGTAACAATTCATCCAAAAACTGCATCCCCCTCGCCGTCGTCCGAATCCTCTCACCATGACGCACTAACCAACCTTGAGAATATCCCGGTTGTAACGATCTGTCAAGACCTTCGACAGACAATCCTGTATGTTCCAAAAACTCCTGAATCGTAAAACCTTCACATAAGCGCAACGCATTCATCATAAATTCCAATATCACCTCCTCCCTGGACAACGTAGTGCTACTTTCTATGACAGCCACCGAGTTTGCAAATTTTAAATAACGATCAGGCCGATGTTGTTTACTGAAACGAGAAATCGTACCTTGATTCACATTCGTCATTTTACCATGAGCCCCTGCCCCAATCCCTAAATAATCACCGAACTTCCAATAGTTCAAATTATGCTGACAACGTCGTCCCTCCTTAGCATAAGCGGATACTTCATATTGTAACAACTGATGTTCTGCTAACAAAGACTGTCCCGCCACTTGCATCTCCCACAACCCCTCGTCGTCAGGCAAACTAGCAGGTGGATGCTTATAAAACCCCGTGTTCGGTTCAATGGTCAACTGATACCAAGACAGATGAGACGGTGAAGCCGCAATGGCCACCTGTAAATCTGCCAACGCCTCTGCCACCGTTTGGGCTGGCAATCCAAACATCAAATCCAAATTGAAATTATCAAATCCCGCTTGCTTGGCATTGTCAATGGCAACCAAGGCTTCCAAACGATTATGAATACGTCCTAACCGTTGCAATGCCGCCGCCTCAAAACTTTGAATACCTATCGACAAACGGTTGATTCCTATCTTTCGATATTCTTGAAAACGGGTACTGTCCACGGTACCGGGATTCGCTTCTAACGTTATCTCCGCTTCCGCTTGAATAGACAGACGCGCCCGCAGACCTATTAATAAATTATCTAACGCCTCTGGTGAAAACAGACTGGGTGTACCACCACCCATAAAAATACTTCTCACTGGACGACCTAACACCTGGGGCAAATCTTGTTCTACATCGGCTAACAACGCCGCAATATATTCACGTTCTGGAAGACGCTGTTGTTCCATCTGATAGGAATTGAAATCACAATAGGGACATTTGCGCACACACCAAGGGAAGTGAATATAGAGACTTAGGGGAAGCGGAGAAGTGAACATAGTAGATGGTGGAAATGAGAAATTCAGGGGCGTGGAAACTAATGAATAATGGGGACCAAAATCTGGTTTTTTTCATTCTCCATTCTTCATTTCCACGCCATCGTAGAGGGGAACGTCGAAACCTTACGAACGTCGTCCAGAGGGTCCGTTCTGCTTGGTTTTCGGGTGCTTAATCTGATTCAGATAACGTTCAATATCTTCCGGGTTAAATTGACTTAACACGTCTTGCGGGGTTAAGCCACGGACTCGTTCTTCAGGTTTGAACCGACTCAACACTTCATGGGGTGTCAATCCCGCCAGCCGTTGTTCGACGGGTAACAAGGAGAGATGTACGTCTCCCCACATTTTCCCCATTTCTATCACTTGTTCGGGGGTAAGTTCAATTTTCATGTCTTCGCCTTTTAGCTGAAACCAATATTCCCACAGCCCGGCCAGAAACTGTTCTAACCGAAGCGTCAGGGCCCTGAGACCAGAATGCTTTAATAACTCAAACGCTTTTCGTTTTTCCTGCCTGCGACTGGTAAAACATTTGAAAAACGCATTGTGAGGGGCATTCGTTAACTCATTTAAAGACATCAAAATGACGTTGCGAAAACCACGTTGTGGAGTATAAAAAACGCCCGGTCGCAGAGGAGACTCCTCATACCCAAAGTCAGCTACCGTGGCGGGCGCAGACGTTTTTGAAACCACCAAAAACGTTTGTACGTCGGCCTCCGTCAAGTCTTTGGCGCGTTTATAAAACGTGTCATAGCCCAATGCCTGTAGCAACGCCTTTTCATTAAAGGATTCGGTATACTTAAATTCTATCAAAATTTGACCGGCCTGGCAATCTCGGATTCCATCTGGCAATCGCGCCAGTTGTGCGGCAGTCCAAACAGAGGCGGATCGGCGCAGTAATAAGAGGTCCGCCTGCGGGGTGTCACTCATCACCGCAAAGTCGGTGAATACCGAAATATTCACAGGGGTTAGCAACTCTTCCAACAGTTTGCCTAACAGATGATGCCAGCGCGTTTTGGAAGCGGGGGAGGTGTGTTTCATGGTCACGTTAGGGGATGGTAGGGGGAAGCGTGGGCACGAGACCACCGTGTCTCTCGTTCCCACGCCCTTACGGACGATCCTCGAAAATCTTACGAACGCCGGTAGTGATGCAATCTGGGTGATATTCATAGAGTTTCCCTCACCCCCGGCCCCTCTCCCAGAGGGAGAGGGGCCGGGGGTGAGGGTAAACATATCACCCACATTGCATCACTACCCGAACGTCGTTCAGAGGCGCCGTTCAGAGGCGCCGTTCTTCTTAGTTTTCTGGTGCTTAGTCTGATTCAGATAACGTTTTGGGGGTCAAAAATGCCCGTTGGGGACTGCGGTAAACCATTATACCACTGGTGTCCACAATACAAATCAGTTCTGATTTAAAAGTCTGCACCACCCAATGAAACGTTGGAGTATAACCACACGGCCAAAGTCATTACTCCAACGTTCTAACCTAGTTTCGGTGACACATTCTTAGGCTTGCACGGTAATCTTTCTAGGTTTCGCCACTTCCTTCTTAGGAAGGCGAATTTGCAACACTCCATTTTTACCACTAGCCGCTATCTTCTCGGCATCGGCGGTGTCAGGCAAACTGAACCTTCGATAGAAGACCCCACGACTCCGTTCGACACGGTGGTAATCTTTACCATCCTCCCGGCTTTCCAGCCGTCGTTCACCTTTGAGAGATAACACACCACCCTCCATAGAGATTTCAATATCCTTGGGTTCCACCCCCGGAATATCTGCCTCTATGATGAACTGGTTGACCTCTTCTTTGAAGTCAACGGCAGGCACCCAGGCACTGGTGGCGACGGCAGAATCCCCATACGTTTGGGTGCTTCCAGTGTGTGCCAACACCTGTTCAATGTCTCTGCGAAATTGGTCCAACAAACTCCAAGGTTCATAATGACGTAACATACTCATAATTGACCTCCTTAACTCATAGTTAGAGATAAACCTGTTGCTGGCAAAATATATAGGGGTGGCAAATTGGAGTTTCAAGAGAGAGTTTCAATTTTTCAGAAAGGCGCCAAAACCTATACATTTATTATAAATTTGCCGAGAATATATATTGGGATAGATTTACCTTTTTCAAGCATTTGGGAGAGTTGTCCAGGAGGGAAAAGCGTCGCTTTGGACTCCTGGAGAGTGCTTCGCTTTATCTCATTTTATACGCCGTTCATCATACGTATTAATTTCTAACAACGCCTGCGAATGCCACTTTTTCAATTTCAAGTGGCGTGCCAAACTTTCTTTTAAATACAAGCGTAGAGGATAACGACGTAACCGAAACAGTCTTCTCGCCCACCGGTCTTGAACTTGCAAACGCCACCGTAACCAGGGAGTGTTCGATACAGGTGGCAACCCACTCAAGGGATAACCACGTTCTGATAACAATAGGCCAATTCGAGACTCCGCCAATTGAACTTCATAGTTTGACAACTTCCGCCACTGACTAAGTGACTTAGGATTGGGCAAACTATACGTGCTACGAGTGGCATAATCATACATGGCAGGTGTAAAAGGTACGCCGATAAACTCACAAAGTTGCGTCAACACCTGGTCCGCGTGTTGCGCAAGTTGTTCATATTGCACCGTAATATGTTGGTCGGCAGACAACTGACGACTCAACGTTTGCCACAACTGTTCTGCCTCTATCCAGCGTTCTACGCCTGTGAACATATTTCCAGCCCAGCCCATTACCATCGTGGAACGGGCCACATCACGGCCATCCCGAAGCAAATGGATAAATTTCGCCTGTGGCCAAATCTTCAATAACTGATGGAACTCATAATGAACCGTAGCACCCACCAACGGTTTGTGATCCCGTTGCATTTTTTGCAATAAAAAACTGTTAACCAACTCCGGGTAACTTAACGAAGGGTCAATGGTGAAGCGCGAATGTGCAAAAATCCGGTGCGTGGCTAGATACTCATGATAAGCCGATAACGCAGGCCAATTCCCCGCTTCATCGAGTTGATCAACGGCAAATTCAAATTCATGGTGAAAAGCGATTTGTGGATGATGATCCAACATTAAGCGCAATAACGTGGTGCCAGACCGTTCGGCACCGACTAAAAAGATGGGGGTTGTTAACATAGTTGTAGATGTAACTCTTTGTAATAAGTACCGAAGCAGAAATTTTACGGTATTTTCAATCGTCGCCCTCACCCCCGGCCCCTCTCCCAGAGGGAGAGGGGAGACAGGCAACCTCAGTGGTTTTCTCCCCTCTCCCTCTGGGAGAGGGGTCGGGTGGTGAGGGTAAAGGCGTCATTATACCAGAAAATTTCTGCTTCACTACTTATCATGAATCATGAACCAGGTGTTTACCGCCTACTATTAGGGGTTGCCCCGATGGAGTGGAGGCTTTAGCCGCAATGCCATTAAGTTAAGGTACGGTGGAGTGGAGGCTTTAGCCGCAATGCCATTAAGTTAAGGTACGGTGGAGTGGAGGCTTTAGCCGGCCGGCGGTAGGCGCCCCGCAATTTGAGTGGGGGGGTGATGCCTACGGCCGGCCGGCTAAAGCCTCCACTCCACCGGAGTTTTCCTTAACTTAATGGCATTGAGGCTTTAGCCGGCCAGCGGTAGGCGCCCCCCTCTTGAGGGATGGAGTGTACCTACCGCCAGCCGGCTAAAGCCTCCACTCCATCGGGGCCCATTTCTATTTTTTATTTTTGGGATAAGTTCATTTGTCATAAACCTGTCATCTTTCTCCACTAATCTCTATCACTCTATCATTTCAATAGGTGATGAAGAATGTCTTATCAAACCATTTCAGCTAATCTTGCTAAAGAATTACTCGACATTCTTGAAGACCGTCAATTGATACCCTTCTATCAACCTGTGGTGTCTTTTGTTGACCAACGGATTCTTGGTTATGAATGCCTCATTCGCGGCCCTGCGGATAGCCGCTTGCACTACCCCTTTGCCCTCTTTCATGCGGCCATCAAATGTGGCCGTCTGCTAGAATTAGAGACGGTCTGTTATAACACAGCCGTCAAACACTTTCAACTACTTCAATTGGCAGGCAAACTGTTTTTCAATCTCAGTTTCAAGAGTTTATTACAACCCGCGTTTCATTCTCAATCGCTGTTAGAGGTACTCAATCACTATCATTTGCCACCTGACCAATTGGTGATTGAGGTTGGTGAAAAATACCGTCCTGAACAAATTGTAACCATCAACGACATCCTCCAATCTTATCGTCTCTTAGGTTGCCAAATTGCCTTAGACGATTTAGGCACGGAACATTCGGATTTACGTCTATGGTCTGAATTGCGTCCGAACTATGTGAAACTGGATCATTACTTTACTCAAAACCTTCAGGCGGACTTGGGTAAAAAAGAATTTGTGCGTTCCCTGCGCGATATTGCCATGCGTCTCAACTGCCAAATGATTGCAGAAGGCGTTGAAAATGAAACGGATTTTGAGGAACTTTGGGGGCTGGGAATCCATCTTGGACAAGGTAACTATTTTGCCCCTCCGCAGGCGACTCCACCGGTGGTGATACCGAATGAATTGTTTCTTGACCCACACCAACGTCCCTATCCAGACTACTCTTTCCAACGTTCTAAAACTATCGCTTGTTTGATAGTAGAAGTGCCTGTTATTCGCCCCACGGAAGCAGTCGAAAAAGTAGCGGACCTCTTTCATGCCAATCCAGATATTCATTCCATTCCAGTGATCAACAACTTGCACGCGGCCATTGGGATTGTGCGGCGCCATAATTTCATTGACTTGTTTTTGACTCGGTATGGACGGGAACTCCATGGGCGCAAACCGATTGGCGGGTTTATGGATACAGATCAATTGATTTTGGACATTAATTTGTCCTTGGAGGAAGCCAGTCAACAATTGACAGCGAATCTTAAACTGATGCCCAATCAAGATTTCATCATTGATGACCGGGGGAGATATTGTGGCATCGGACGAGTGATGGATTTACTGGCGAAAATCACGGACTTGCAAATTCGGAATGCCCGTTACGCCAATCCGTTGACTCTTCTCCCAGGCAATGTGCCCATTTATGAACACATCGAGAGTTTATTACGCCAACGTTTGCCCTTTACCGTGTGCTATTACGACTTGGATAATTTCAAGCCGTTCAATGACGTGTATGGTTACAGCAAGGGAGATTTGGTGATTCAAACGGTGGCCGACATTTTAGTCACTCATACCTCCCCTCAAAAAGACTTTGTCGGTCATGTCGGAGGAGATGATTTTATTTTAGTCATGCAAAGTGACGATTGGCAAACTCGTTGTACCGCCATGTTGAAGAAGTTTGAAACCGCGGTGTTAGCGTTTTATAGTGAAGGAGACTGTGCCCAAGGGGGGATTCGGAGTGTCGACCGCGCAGGTCAAGAAACTTTTTTCCCATTATTGTCTTTATCCATCGGTGCTATCACCCCTGATTTGGAGGCTTGCTATTCTTACCACGACATTGCCGCAATGGCTTCGGAAGCCAAACATCAGGCGAAAAAGCAGGCGGGTAACAGTTTGTTTGTTGACCGTAGAAGGGTACCCAATTGTTCCAATCGGTAGGCGGCGTGGATTAGGAGTAGCCAAAGGGCTAAGGATTGGAGGTTGAGTTTGAGTAAGTTTTTCATATTTGTTCTCTTATAAAGTTAAGTGGTAGTACAACGGATTTTAGTACAACGGATTGAGTACCACGAATTTAGAAATCAACGAGTTAGTGCATGATTAATTCGTTTATCCCGTCAATCCGTTGCACTCCTCTTCAAACCCTGCTATTCTATCATGACCGAATTGTTGAACACCACGAGGTATACCTTATTATGTCTGCTGTTATGTTCTTAGACTCCTATTCACCGTCTCTGGAGGCCACCACCAGTCGGTCCCAGAAACCGTGGCCAACGATGTATGACTTGCCCAGTGATAACCCAGAGGACCCAGGCGTGCCTGATACTTTTCATAACCAACAACCGCAATTGTTGAAAGAAACTTTCCAACCGCCCACCTATACCAGTGATAACTTCTTCGTGGCGGCGGATTTGAATTTATACTATGACCGTCAACATGAACAGTGGTATAAACGACCCGATTGGTTTGCGGTGGTGGGTCTCTCACCGTTGTATCAAGGTCGTGAGTCACGTTATAGTTATGTGGTCTGGGATGAAAAAGTCATTCCCCTGTTGGTGGTCGAATTACTCTCCGCTGGCACCGAAGACGAGGATTTGGGACGCACGGCGTCCCTTCCGCAGAAACCACCAACCAAATGGGAAGTGTATGAAAACATTCTTCAGATTCCCTATTATGTCGTGTTTAGTCGTCAGACCAATCAAGTTCAGTTTTTCAAATTAACGCCAACGGGTTATGTCCAGCAACCGTCCTCCACCCAGACTCTGTGGCTACCGGAAGTCCAGTTAGGACTGCGGCGCTGGAAAGGTCAATATGACGGCTGGGAACGTCAATGGTTACGGTGGCACGATGTTGACGGTCAGTGGTTGCCAACGTTAGCGGAACGGGCCGAGCAAGAACGCCAACTGACCAAGCAAGAACGCCAACGGGCGGTACAGGCCGAACAACAAGTTTTGTTGGAATGCCAACGGGCGGTACAGGCCGAACGACAGGCGTTGTCGGAATGCCAACGGGCCGTGCAGGCCGAACAACAAGTGTTGTTAGAACGTCAACAAGTGTTGTTAGAACGTCAACGTGCCAAACAATTAGCCGAGAAATTGCGGGCGTTGGGCCTTGACCCAGATAAACTTTAAGGAGTACCTAAACCAGGAGCATAAAGCGGAGCTTTGTACCCCTAGTTTAGTTTATCTATTTTACTGTATTTCAAGACACTTCATCTCCATCACCCACAACCATTTCTCCAAGGTTTCAAACACGTCATTCTGTGCCGGTGACAAAATCCCAAACAGGCAATATTGTCCCGTCGGTAAATCCGCAGGTATGGCCAGGAGAAAATTGTAGCGTGTTCTCAAAATCATAAATGGCACGATTGGTTTTCACCCAGTGCCAATATTGCGAGTAAGTACGTTCTACAGGGTCTCGAAGCATAAATATCAAATTTACGTCTGGTAAGAGGGACGCAATCCTCTCAGGTGCTTTCTTTGAAGATAAGTATGAAACACAATCTTCACCAATCAATTGATTCTCCTGTGCATATCCAAAAAAAGTTAAGTACCATTTTAAATATTTACCAAAATTCTTATCAAAATCCAAACAATCCCACCCCCTCTGACTTTTTAAAAAGAAATCAGGATTCTGTTCTATATCATCAATGGAAAAAAAATGGGGTTCCTCCTCCGCAGAACCTGGAATAAAAACATTCTTATGCTGATTTAATATCCTATGCAATGTAGTGGTTCCACATTTCATCCCTCCACCAATAATAAAACTTGGTAGCTTACTTCTTTCTTCTGAAGATAATTTATCGTACATTTGTATTTACCTACTAACTTCTCTATAAAAGATTTTTAAGTTTTGTTCTACGGATGCTACTATTAAATTAAGTCTAAAAACTTTACGCTTTTCAGCGTCTAAATTCAAGTATGTATTTACACCATAAGGAAAAACAGGCGTTAATTGCATATTTTTACAAGATAATCCACCAGCCTCCTGAATAATTACTTCTCCTGCTGCACAATCCCAAAGATTAAGCATGGAATTAACATACAAATGTATGCGACCACACGCCAAATAAGCAAGACTAAATGTAGCGCATCTAAACACTTGTAAAGAACGATGAGAAAAACCCGCATTAAAATAGGAGTGGACAATTTTTTGCAGAGCTTCCTGACCTTCCATTGCTATTATTAACTTTCTAAAATCGTCTTCTTTATCCACTATAATTGTTCGTTCCTCTTGTGTCTTGGTATTGTAAATAAATGCCCCATTCCCTTTACTGGCAAAAAAAAGTTCTCCTAAAGCAGGTAAGAAAATAACTCCTGCTACAGGAACACCATTTTCACAGTAACCTATACTTATACCATAAAGGGGAATACCATGTTGAAAATTAAGAGTACCGTCAATAGGATCAACTATCCACACTTTTTATCTGGCTTGTTCTTTGTCACCAAATAATCCACACTCTTCGCTAATAATCGCTTCTCCATATTGTTCTGTAATAGCTTGATTTATCATGCTTTCAGCACCAGAATCAAATTCTGTCAACACATCATACCCATACTTACTTGCTTTTTCAACATATTGGCATTTACCTAAACCTTGTAAAGTAAAATTGCCAACATTGATAGCTAACTTTTTCATAAAATTCAAACGTGTTTCTAAACTATTTTTCATTTTATCACCTGCTTTTAAGATTTTGTGCCATCTTTACAACTCATGGCCTTCCTTGATAAGTTTATCATCCTCGTTATAATTTAGTCAAATGGTTTTTTGTCTATAACTTTGATATGGGTGCGCCATCCTCCAATCAAAACTAACCTCCACTAGGAATTAAGCTAGAAATTGGCTAGTTATCTTTCAAAGATACTTGAACATGAGAAAGTACATCGACGAACAGTTCACCGAAGCCGAATTTCATTGGAACTTAATTTCGACTCTATAGTCTGCCGCCCCTGGGGTCATCTTTCCCCTAAGTCAACTATCCTAAATTAGGAATTAGGCTAGGATTAGGCTAGGAATTTGAAAATTCAGGTAAAACATGTCAGAATAAAATTCTGCCGCGTTGGGGACGAACCGTCTTTAAATCAACTAGCCTTAATTAGTTATTTGGTTAGGAATAGGCTAGGAATATTGACCTTAGCAATGGTGACACATTGGAACGGTTAATCACAAACTTTTGAGATTCAGGAAACAAACCAATCAACGTTGGAAGATTTAACAGAGTGCCAGAAATTTGTAGATTTTACGGAATCATCGTCAAAATGTTCTTCAATGACCATAATCCGCCCCATTTCCATGCGGAATATCAAGACCAAGAAGCC
The DNA here is from genome assembly GCA_011391085.1 of Thiotrichaceae bacterium. Taxonomy (GTDB): domain Bacteria; phylum Pseudomonadota; class Gammaproteobacteria; order Beggiatoales; family Beggiatoaceae; genus JAABRD01. The sequence goes on from JAABRD010000021.1 coordinate 80,786, forward strand.
ATTATTGATATTCATTCTCTTCAAATTCTCAAAGGTTCTTTGCCAAAAAGGGCCAGGATGATGGTAGTGGAATGGGCGTTGGAACATCGTGAAGAACTCTTGGCTAACTGGAATAAGGCTAGAATCCCTGAACCTTTAGACAAAATTCAATCATTGGAGTAACTCAAATGGTGAAAATAACTCAGTTGACCGTCTTCGATAACTATTGCATTCATCTGATTTTCAATGATGGTTGTCAAAAGACCATAGACTTCAGAAAATTTCTCAAACAAGAAGAAGCGTTGACAAGGCCATTGTTGGACCCAAAGTATTTTAGACAAGTTCAGAACTGTGACCATGGACGAGGAATCTATTGGCCCAATGGTTATGACGTGTGCCCAGATAATTTGAGATATTACTTAGTGGCGGTGGAAACTAAAAGGGTGGCAGACTAAGGTTGTTGAAAGAACGACCCTACTAGATAGGGCTGTGCCTGTGTATGTGGCACTCCTGGTTCTGCCCGTTCTTCTCACCGTTTGGGTACTTTGGACGATGGCCATTACCTGGTTAAATTTTTGGTCTCCACCTCCGCTACCCACCTATGAAGAAGCTAATCAATGGTTTAACGAGGGAAACAGTTATCTGGAGGGGTTACCTGAAGCCGAGAAACAGAAGTGGTTGGCGAAGGAAGATAATCTGCCGTTAGGATTATGAGGGAGAAGTGAAAAATTTGGAGGGGCTTCGTTCGATTGTCGTTCCCACCTTCCCAAAACGCGGTGACCAGAATTGTTATTTGATAAGGAGAATTCCAATGATAACAACTACCATTAGGCTGGAAGATTCGATAGTGGAAGAACTCTTATCTTATACCCAAGCCAAAACTAAGAAGGAAGCTATTCATTCCGCCATTTGCGAATATATTCGTTCTCAACAACGCCAAGAATTATTGACGTTACGCGGTGCTGTAGCGATTGAGGATAATTGGCAACACTCACGCAATTTGGAGTTAAGTCAGTGAAGCGAGTGTTGATAGATACTTGTGTCTGGATTGATTTTTTCAAATTTCAAATCGGACCATTAGGCAATACCGTGACCCAATTAATTGAGGATAATCTAGCCGCCATCACGGGAGTAATCATGGCAGAATTATTACAAGGTATCAAAACCGAAACCGAGAGTAAACGGGTGGAAAAATTGCTTCATTCCATTCATTACTTAACCATGGAGGAAAGAGATTGGATAAATGCTGGTCAATTGTCACAACAATTGAGAACTAAGGGGGTTACTTTACCCTTGACGGATATACTGATCGCCATCATTGCGCAACGTCATGCCGTTTCTATTTTAACCATTGACAAACATTTTCAGCATCTGCCTGTTTCTCTTTACAGGTTCCCTTGACTGATGGCCATTTCAGTGACAGTGGTTACCAACCCTAAAATCATACCGGTCGGCACAACACAACGGGCACTGGAGGAAGAGATGAGACAATCTTACGGCTATTGTACAACATGAAGGTCACTGGCATACTGCCTTCTGTCCAGAACTGGATATTGCCAGTCAGGGTAAAACGGTGGAAGAGGCACAAGATAATTTGACCGAAGCGTTAGAATTGTTTTTGGAGTGTGCGAATGCTTCAGAAATACAACGCCGTTTAAGCGACGAAGTTTATATGACTAGAGTGGAGGTGGCCGTTGCCTAAACTCAAAATATGGTCTGGTTTAGTTTCTCACCACCTCAATTTGTGTAAATCCCGATAAACTAGAAATCTTTCTAAAATTCCTGACACCATGAGAAAACACATCGACGAACAGTTCACCGAAGCCGAGTTTCACTGGAACTTAATTCGACTCTATAAAGATTTGGCCGCCGTGAAAGGCAAACATCTCACGCCTGGAGAAAAAGTGCATTTGCGAGGACTCCTCTGTGGTTACAGTCCAGCGGAAATAGCGGATAAGCTACATAAAAATGTTAAGGGGACGGAGGTCGATTTGTCTAAAACAATATATCAATATATTAAAGTGTTGGTCAATAAATCTTCTGACAAAGTTGACAATTGGCGAAATATTCGAATGTGGTTGGAACAAGCCGGTTATAGAATCTTCTCTTCTCCTCCTTCGCAACTGGCAACCGGTGCCAACATCCATTCTCGAATCGAAAATTCTTTTGTTGAGGCACAAGTGACAGAAATCAATGCCAGTTATAATCGTGGAACGATGGTTTTTGAACTGGGGTTGCGAATGGTGGTGCCGGCGCCGAAGCCGTCTGCTGGGACAAATGAAGAGGAAGGGATGGGGAAAAATAAGAAGAATGTTGGCACTGAAATTGAACACGAAAACATTTGAGGAAACAGTCATGGAACTCATTATCAATGATGTCAAGACCAGAGAATTACTGATGGAAGTCATCCTGGAACTGATACAACAGCGGCGCGAGGTTTTTGTTGATATTCTGATGGAAGCCATGGAAGAAATCGGTTTGGCAAATGCGATTCGCGAAGGTAGAACCAATGAGTTTGTCAGTGAAGATCGGATATTGAGACTTTTAGAGGAGGATTCGTGAAAGTCAAATATGAAACCAGTTTTGAAAAAGACTTGAACCATCTCCGCGAACCGGGAATCTTGAAAAAAATCAAGAAGGTGATAACTGAAATCAAACAAGCCGGTACTCCTTATTCGTTAAGCAATCTTAAGAAACTAAGAGGGCATGACACATTTTATCGGATCCGTGCTGGTGATTATCGAATCGGTATTGAGATAACTGAAGAGTACGTTATTTTTACCAGAGTCTTACATAGAAAAGAGATATACAGGTACTTTCCATAACAACTTTTATTAGTTTCTTCACGGGAGTTTGAGGCCAGGTAGGGTGGGCAAGTGTTTCTTTACTTCCCAATTGATTGTCAACTACCCCACAATGGAGAAAAAGAGAGAGGATGGTTAGAGATGGAATTGAAGAAGTTACAATCTCCCAGAAACTAAGTTTCTTCAAGAAACTTAGTTTCTTTAAACTGACACTTTCCCACGAACGGCCACTATCCACTATCCACTATCCACTATCCACTATCTCATGGCACCGCCAATAACTCGCCAACCTTAGCGGCCACTTTATCCCAACTACTCCCTACCACCGCAGCCCGTCGTTTTGAGATGAGAGACGGGTCATCTTCTTTCAAAGCCTTATCGATTCCGTCCAAAAATTCTGCATGAGAATTAGCCGTGCAAATCAACGACTGATAAGGTTCAAACGCAGGTAGATTCATAACCACAATCGGATAGCCAGCGGCCAAATATTCTTTCAGTTTAGTCGGATTACACATCTTGTTAAAATCATTTTGAAGGAAGGGAATGATTCCAACGTCAAAATGCGCCGCGTGGCTAGGCAGTTCAGTAGGTGGAATTTGGGCAATATGAACCACATTCGGTTCGGCCAGTACACGAGATAAATCCATCTGTTTGGGACCAATGAGAACCAAGGTTCCAGGCGAGATATGCCGGGCAATTTTTATCATCAGTTCCACATCCATGCGATATTCGTCCATGCCACCATAGAAGCCAATGATAGGTTTGGGAAGGTCACGCAAGGAGTTGGGAAGGGGGCAACGCGATCCATTGACGGGACGGGCTGATACAAATTGGTCATAGTCAACACCGTGTCCAATGAGAACGGATTGTTTGACTAAAATGCGTTCTTGTTCCATCAGTCCTTCGTGAACGTAAGCGGCCGCGTCGGAGATTTCTAACAACCGTTTTTCCAGAGTCCAAACTTGGTCTTTATTCGCTTCTGGAAGCGTGGTAAAATCATCGCACCGGTCAAAG